>NZ_JBFTJC010000008.1:0-321527 GCF_056395225.1 Cupriavidus sp. 10L45 | reverse complement strand
AACACCGTGGCCTATGGCGGAAGCTTTGGGCAGGCGTTCGTGGGTGGGCTGGTAAGGGATGCGGCAGCAGTTGGGGCCAACGCCGTGGGAGTAAGCGCGCCGGGTATTGGCATGCCGGGCTCGGACTCCTCGACGATCCTGACCAATGTATTGGGACATGCGCTGGTGGGGTGTGCTGCGCAGGGCCTGACGGGTGGTGACTGCGCAGGAGGCGCAATTGGTGGCGCGGCGAGTGCTATTGCGGCCCCATTGATTCGGGACGAGGTCTACGCGGGCAGCAATGTCGTCAACTACAGCGATGACAAGGTTCGGCAGGCACTGACGGTTGGGCTTGCGACGCTGATTGGAGGAGCGACTGGCGCGCTATTGGGCACCGATGTTACCTCCGCCGGGATGGCAGCGCAGAATGAGGCGCTGAACAATGCGACGAGCGGGACTCGGAAGACTAGTGCGCAGGATGAGATTCGGAAGTTCCTTGATAAGGAACGTGCGGCGTTTGGGCAGACGCGCGGCGTAATTGGTGCCGGTCCAGGTGATGCGCCTGCGGTGGCACCAAGTCCGCTGGTCCTTAGTGGGGGCAAGAGTGCTGCCATAGGTAGCGGCGCCACCGCTCCGGTTGGCGTCAGTGGGAGTCCGATGACAGTGCCGCGTGGGACAAATGCTGCAACCACCATCAATGGGATCGACTACTCGGCGCATGCAATAGACCAAATGCAAGGGCGGGGAATTCCTCCATCGGTCGTGCAAAACACAATTCAGACCGGGCGATCCTTCTCGACTGCGGCGGGGACAACAGGATATTATGATCCAATAAACAATGTTAGGGTTATTACAAATTCCATGACCGGGCGTATAGTTACCGTTATTCCAGGAGCTCCGTCAAAGTGAGTCAAGAAACTAAAGTCCTAAAGATCGCCGTACGACGAATCCTGCTTTGCGAATGGGATCCTATTGGGGTGAAAGCAATAATGGAGGCTCAAGATGAATATGATGCTTATGTGGACTCGATTTGTGAATTGCTTCTTTCTGGAAGTTCGAGGGAAGAGGTTTGTGATTATTTGCGGTGGGTCGAGACTGAGGTAATGGGGCTGGAGGGTGAGGAGCAACGTATTTCCGTGGTTGCGGGAGAGTTGACGCGCCTTCCGACTAACCTCGGTTAAGAATTTACCTCCCATCTATCGATGGGACGTATATGTGTTCTCCGAGGTAGACACGGACACGGTGCAATCCTCATATTCCGCGCGGGCGAAGTAAGTGTGAGCCGGATGGGTGGGTTCAACGCTGATCGGTGGTCGAAATATTTTTGGCGCTTCCAATAAGTTTCCAGCGGCTGGCTGTGTGCTGGCGAGATGCGCCGGAGATTTTGGGCCTGTCAGTTTTTTTGTGTGCAGGGCAATTAAAAGCGCACCGTCAACACCCGCACCCTACGCGACAAATCCATCTGGTCCCGCATCGGCCAAGTCCCTCAAGGCGACGTCTACCGCCCATTCGGCACCATTTTCACCATCGAAGGTCGTCAGGTCCACGAAGCCTATCTGGTCGTAAGAGATCGCCGGCTAGTCGGGTTTTATCTTCCCGGGGAGGAGCACTATTCCCCGCTTTCCACCGCAGTACCCATAACATTTGGAGAAGTTCAATAAACGAGTCGTTCGCCTCGCGGTGACCGGTATGGCGTTGTCGTTCCTGATGGCCGGTTGCGCTTCGGGGGTGAGGCATTCGGAGATGGCGTCTTCCATCCCGTCGCTCAAGTCGGGCGAAGGTCGCGTTTATTTCCTGCGCTCGGCGTCGATGCTTGGTGCTGCCGTTCAGCCCGATCTCCGCCTGAATAACGAAGTGGTGGGCGAATCGAAGCCCGGCGGCTTCTTCTTTGTGGATCGTCCGGCTGGTAAGTACGTCGTCGCCGCCGCCGCTGCCACCGAGACGGAGAAGACCCTCAGCTCCGTGCTTGATTCCGGGGAAACCAAATACGTACGCAGTTCGCCGTCGATGGGCCTGATGGTTGGTCGCGTGTGCTGGAACTGGAAACGCCGGAAAAAGCAAAAGAGGATCTCTCGTCGCTGAGCTATACGGGCGATCAGGTCAAGACGGCCGCGAAGTAACAGAAGTCGTTGGGAGGATGCTGGCTTCGGCATCCTCCACGGTAAGCCTTGGCACACCCCCAAAAAATGGCGTTAAATAAACAAATCTCCACTCCCTCCAGGCCCCGCCATGCCTGCCAGCGCCAGCCCCATCGCCCGCTGCTTTGCCCAGCGCTACGCGGAAGCCCGTCAGAAATTCCTCACCGCAGCGCGCCAGGCCGGCGCCACGCTGACTGAATTCCCCCATCCCACCGAGACCGGTAGCGAAGGCGAGGTGCTCGCCATTGACGTGGCGTGGATTGGCCCCGCTGATGCGCTGCGCGTATTAATGATCACTTCCGGCACCCACGGCGCCGAAGGGTTTTGCGGATCCGGTGCCCAAGTGGCCTTGCTGGGCGATACCGCGCTCCATGCCGAGTGCCGCCAGGCCGGCTATGCGTTGTTGTTCGTGCATGCGGTGAATCCGTACGGATTTTCGCACCTGCGGCGGGTCAATGAGGACAACGTTGACCTGAATCGCAATTTCATGGATTTCGATCAACCGCTGCCGACGAACGCGCCGTATGCGGAGGTGGCCCCATTGTTGCTGCCGGCGCAGTGGCCGGCGTCGGACGCGGATCAGGCCGCGCTGATGAAGATTGCGGCCGAGCGTGGGATGGGGTGGTATCAGGCGGCGGTCAGCGCCGGGCAGTATCACGATCCGGGCGGGCTCTTTTTCGGTGGGCAGGAGCCGGCCTGGAGCAACTACACGTTGCGGCGCATTCTGGCCCGCTTCGGCGCGGACCGGCAGGTGCTGCGCTGGATCGATATCCACACCGGCCTCGGCCCGTGGGGCTATGGCGAGCCGATCTATATGGGGCCGGACGAGCCCGCGCAAATCGCCAAGGCCCGCGAGATCTGGGGAGCGGGTGTGACGTCGATCTATGACGGCTCGTCGACGTCGGCAAACCTCACGGGGCTGGCGTGGCAGGCGGTGCCGCAGACGCTGGGCAGCATCGACTATGCGGGTATCGCGCTCGAATTCGGCACGCTGCCACTGGCGGAGGTTCTCGATGCGCTGCGCGGCGACCACTGGCTCCATCGCCACCCCGAGGCTGACGAGAACCAGCGCGCGCTGATCAAGCTTGCGGTCTGGCGGGCGTTTTATGGGGACGCCGATGACTGGCGCGACGGCGTTGTCGCGCAGGTGCTGGAGGCGGTGCGGAAGGGCGTGGGCGTGGCCTAGCGGCGTATTGGCAAGCTACGCCTGCGCACCACTCTGTTCCACCAGCCAATTCCGGAACGAGCGCGCCGCCGCCGGCTCCACGCGGTCGCGCGGCCAGACCGCGTAGTAGCCGCCGCCCAGCGAGGCGCTTGCATCGCAGGCCCGCACCAGCACGCCGGCATCCAGGCAGTTGTCGATCATGTGCCGCCAGCCGAGCACGATGCCCTGGCCCTCGATGGCCATCTGCACGAGCACCGGATAGGCGTTGACCACCAGTTCATGTTCGATGCGCGGATCGCGCAGGCCATTGCGGGTAAGCCACGTGGGCCATGACATCCACTGCCGCTGGGCGTCCTCCAGCACCAGAAGCGTCTCCTTCGGCAGGTCAGCCACGGCCAGCTTGCGGCCGTGCAGGTAGCTGGGCGCGCACACGGGGAAGACCTCCTCGTCGTAGAGCCGCCGCGCGGCCAGGCCGCTCGGGGCACCTTCGCGCAGGTAGTAGAGGGCGATATCGAAGTCCGTGCCGGCCAGCGAGGCCAGGCTGTCGTTGACGATGAGTCGCACGCGGTAGTCGGGATGCTGCGCGCGGAACGCGGCGAGCCGGGGCGCCAGCCACAGCACCGCCACGCCGGACGAGCAGGCCACCGACAGCTCGACGTGCCCCTTGCGCTTCATCACGTCTTCCGTGGCCTCGGCGCAGGCCACCAGCAGGCGCTGCACCTGCTCTGCGTACTGCTGGCCGGCCACGGTCAGCCGCAGCGCGCGCGGTTCGCGCACGAACAGCTTCTTGCCGAGAAAGCGCTCGAGTTGCGCCACCTGCCGGCTGATGGCGCTTTGGGTGAGATGGAGTTCAGTGGCCGCGCGCGTGAAGCTGCCGTGGCGCATGGTCGATTCGAAGGCGACCAGGCAGGGCAGGGGCGGCAGGGGTGTGATGCGCATGGGGGAACGAAAACATGGCGGCAGGAGCCGCCATGATAAGTCCCACGCCGGGCGGCGACACGTTTTACCGTTCGTCCCCCGAGTCTTGCACTAGCGAGGTGCCTGATGCACCCGGCCGGCCTGCATGACGAGCCCGATGCGGGCATCGGGGCCGGCCAGCACGCCGATATCGGTGAGCGGGTCGCCATCGACGGCGATCAGGTCGGCCAGCGCGCCGGCGCGTACCGTGCCGAGTTCCCCGTCGCGCTGGAGGATGGCGGCGGCGATGGAGGTAGCCGAGCGAATCGCCTCGAGGTTGCCGAGCAGTTCCGCGCGGATGYGGAATTCCTCGGACTGGTACTGGTGCATTTCCCCGAGCAGGTCCGAGCCGAAGCCCATCTGCACGCCGGCTTCGGCGTAGATGGCCAGCGAATCGCGTCCGGCCTGGCGCACGGTTTCGATCTTGGCGACCGAGTCGGCAGGCAGACCGAGGCGTGCGCCGTCGCGCGCCAGCGCGTCGTAGGTGATCAGGGTGGGCACGACGAAGGCGCCGTGCTCGCGCATCACGCGGGCCGCGGCAGCATCGACGAGATTGCCGTGCTCGATGGTCCGCACGCCGCAGCGCACGGCGCGGGTGATGGCGCGGCCCGTGTAGGCATGGGCCATCACGTAGGTCTGGGCCGCCTCGGCTTCGGCCACGATGGCGCGGATCTCGTCCTCGCTGTACTGCGTGTTGCCGATGGGGTCGGTCGGCGATGCCACACCGCCCGAGGCCATGATCTTGATCTGCGTGGCGCCTTTCTGGATTTCCTCGCGCACAGCGAGGCGCACGGCATCGACCCCATCCGCCACGCGGGCGATGGCCCCGGCACGGAAGGCGCACGAGCAGGGCTCGAGCGTGTCCGAACGCGGCCGGAAGTCGCCATGACCGCCAGTCTGCGAGAGCGCCTTGCCGGACGGGAAGATGCGCGGCCCCGGAATCAGCCCGGTCGCCACGGCCTGCGAGAGGCCCCAGTCCGCACCGCCCGCATCGCGCACCGTGGTGAAGCCGCGCTCGAGCATGCCCTGCATGATCGGCATGGCGCGGAAGGCCACCAGCACGTTGGGCTGCACGGCGTTCACGCCGAGGTTGGCCAGCGAGGCCAGCACGTGCACGTGGCAGTCGATCAGGCCCGGCATCACGGTCTTGCCGGTCACGTCGATCACGGTGGCCTGCGGCGCGTGGATGGGCGTGGCCGAGACTTCGACGATCCGTTCGCCGTCGATCAGGACATCATGGCGCGGCAGCACCGTGCCGCGTGCGGGGTCGAGGACGTTGCCGCCCTGGAGCAGGATTTGAGTCATGAGGCTGTAGCGGAAAGACTTCCGTTCAATGCTTGCGAAGATAGGCGGGCTCGCGCACCAGACGCGTGCCGACGAAGCTGATGGCGGCGGCAATCATCACGTAGAAGGCCGGTGCCATCGTGCTGCCCGTGGTGGCGATCAGCCACGTGATGAAGAACGAGGCGAAGCCGCCGAAGATCGTCACGGCCATGTTGTAGGCCACGGAAAGTCCCGTGGACAGCACCTTGGCCGGGAACAGCTCCGAGAAGGCGGCCAGGATCGGGCCGGTATAGGTGGCGATCAGCACACCGAACACCACCTGGAACACCAGCAGCGAGGCCAGCCCCGGGGCGTGGTTGATGTAGGCGAACATCGGCCAGGCCAGCACGAAGATCAGCGCGGCGGCGCCGGAGAGCAGCCCACGGCGGCCGATGCGGTCCGCCAGCAGGCCGACGATGGGCGCGAACACCATGATCGCCATGCCCCCGGCCATGCCGGCGACAAAGCCGGTGGATTGCGGCACCTTCAGCACCTTCACGGCGTAGGTCGGCATGTAGAACAGCAGCACGTAGGTGCAGACCGTCCACAGGATCACCATCGAGAAGCTGGCGGCGGTCTGGCGCGGGTAGTCGCGCAGCACCTCGGTCAGCGGCGAGTCGGTCTTGTCGGTGGTCTCGCGGAAGGTGGGCGTTTCCTCCAGGTGATGGCGGATGTAGTAGCCCACGGGGCCGATCACCATGCCCAGCAGGAACGGCAGGCGCCAGCCCCAGCTATTGAGCGCCTCGGTGCTCAGGGAGGCCGTGACGAAAGTGCCTACGGCGGCGCCGAGCAGCACGGCCACGCCGATACTGGCCTGGATCCAGCTCGAGTAATAGGCACGCTGGTTTTCCGGCGCGTATTCGGTCAGGAAGGCGGTGGCGCCGCCCATCTCGCCGCCGGCGGAGAAGCCCTGCATGAGCCGGGCCACCACGATCAGCAGCGGCGCGAACAGGCCGATCTGGTCATAGGTGGGGGCGATGCCGATCAGCGTGGTGCCCAGCGCCATCAGCAGGATGGTCAGCGAGAGCGCGGCCTTGCGGCCCACGCGGTCGGCGTAGATGCCGAGGATGATGCCGCCCACGGGGCGCATGAAGAAGCCCACGCCGAAGGTGGCCACGGCCAGCAGCAGCGAAGTCAGTTCGTCGCCGGTGGGGAAGAACAGCTTGGCGATAATCACGGCGAAGAAGCTGTACACCGTGAAATCGAACCATTCGAGCCCGTTGCCGATCACCGTGGCGATGATGGCGCGGCGTCGCTGGCTGGCGGCGACGCGGGGTTGGTCGGCCGCATAGGCGGGGGCGCTGGCTTGCATGTCTCTCTCTCCCTTTCTGGCAGTTGAGGCCGATGTTAGGGGCGCCACGATGACGCGAGAAACGAAATCTGCGCATGCGGCCATGACGTCAGCGCATGCATGGGCTGTGCCAGGCCGCTGCCAGCCGCTACCGATACGACAGCACCAGTCCCTGTATCAGCTGCGTCCAGCCTTCCAGCATCACGAACAGCAGCAGCTTGAACGGCACCGAGATGGTGGTCGGGGCGATCATCGACATGCCCAGCGCCAGCAGGATGGCGGCGACGATCAGGTCCACTACGACGAACACAAGATAGACCACGAAGCCGATCTGGAACGCGCGCGTCAGTTCGGAGAGCGTGAAGCTCGGGATCAGCACCATCATGTCGTCCGCCTTGAGGTCATCGGCGCGGCCCTCGGGCCAGATCCGCTTGGCCGACTGGACGAAGAAGGTGCGGTTACGTTCCTCGGTGTGCTTCACCAGGAACGCCTTGAGCGGCCCGCTCACGGCGTCGTAGACCACCACCACGTCCCCCACGTTGAACGCGGCGTTGGACTCGGCGCGGCGCTTCATGGCGTCGAACGCGTCGGAGCCGATCGGCGCCATGATGTAGGCGGTCAGGATGATGGCGATGCCGTTCAGCACCATGTTGGGCGGCACCTGTTGGAGCCCCAGTGCGGCGCGCAGCAACCCGAACACGATCACGAGCTTGGTGTAGCTGGTCACCATCAGCGCCACGAACGGCGCCACGCCGAAGGCGAGGATGACGGTGAGGATCAGTACCGGATTGTAGAGGCCGTTGTTCATGCGTCGCCTTCCGCGAAGGTCGCCACGCGCACGCCCAGCCGGTTGCCCACGGCGATCAGCGTGCCGGTGCCGATGCGGTTGCCGTTCACCACGATGCGCACCTCGCTTTGCTTGAGCGGCTGGGGCAGCTCGAACACGTAGCCGGGCTTCACGGCGCGCAGTTCGGCCAGTGGCACCGCCACATCGCCAACTTCAAACCGCAGTTCTACCTCCAGGCCGTCCAGGTGCGAAAGCGTCGCCTGCGCCGCATCGGGATGGGGAATGTCGGCCGGCGCGCCGGGCTCGGCGGCGCGGTGTCCTTCGGGATGCGTGTCTGCCATATGGGCTCCATGGAGGAAGGTGATGTCGTCCAGCGCCGTCACGCGGCGGCCTTCGGCCACGGCGGTCCACGTCATGCCGCGCTGGCCCGTGGCGCAGCGCACCACCAGCGCGCCCGCCTGCGACTGCCAACGCTCGATGCTGACGATGTCGCCCGGCTCGATCTCTCGCATCTCGCCGACCGTGATCGTGGTGGTGCCGATGCGTACGGCCAGCGGGGCCGGCAGGGCAGCCAGCCACGGCGCGGTCCGCGCGGGCGGCGCGGCGGGCAATGCCGCCAGCCGTTCCGGCGCTTCGAACTGCAGCACCGCGCGCAGCGGCGCGGCGCCGGGGCGCGTGAGTTCCACACCGAGCGCGGCGAGATTCGACGGCCACGCGGCAGGCGCCGGATGCCACGTCAGCGCGTCCGGCTGCACGGCGCCAACGGCAGCGGCCACGTCGGCGCAGGCATCGGCCATGATTGCGTGGCGCAGCAGCACAGGTAGCGCCTCGGCGGCACCCGGCACGCCCAGCAGGGTCCGTTCGCTCGCCACGTCCAGGCAGATACGGCCGTGGCGCGTGCCGAGCGTGAAGGCATAGCCCTGCGCCGTACGGGCGGCGATGGCGCCGTCCGGCGGCACGAAGCGGGCGCGCCAGTCATGACCGGCCAGCCGCAGCGGCACGGGTGCGGCACGGCAGGTCAGCCAGTTCATCAGGCGCGCGGTGTCGGCCTCCACATGAGGCAGGTCTGGCGCGGTGTCCAGCGTGGCCACGTTCGATGGCATGTCGCGGTGCGGTCGGTCCCGGTTGATGGATGGAAGGGGTGTCTGTCAATTCGCGCCAACTCGATTCGAGCCAACGATACGCAGCCGGGTGCAGCCGCGTCCACTACGAGCCCTTGTAGGCCCCCACCTGCCCGCATCCGCTAGCCCCCGCCGTGGCGCGGTTGGGCGTCGCATGGCGCGGCGTGTGCGCCATGCGCTACGAATCCTCGGTACTGGTCGCGCCCGGAGGTGGCCCATACACTGCGGCAACTGTCGAAACTCCGCTCAACCTGGGCTGATTCATGGCGAAATTCCCGGCAAAACTTCCGGCATTCCCACGTGGTGGTCTGGGGCCCGCTTCACCGGGGCTCCAGCAGATGGCCGCTGTCGCGTCGCGCCAGTCAGACCTCGCGCTGACGCTGCTGCTGTTCGCCGTGATTGCGCTGTTCGTGCTGCCGCTGCCCACGTTCCTGCTCGACTTCCTGCTCACGATCAATCTCGGCATGAGCCTGACGCTGCTGATCGTGGCGACCTATATCCCGTCCGCGCTGTCGCTGTCCACGTTCCCGTCGCTGCTGCTGTTCACCACGCTGTTCCGGCTGTCGCTCAATATCGCCTCGACCAAGCTGATCCTGTTGCACGCCAACGCGGGCCACATCATCGATACCTTCGGCAAGCTGATCGTCGGCAACAACGTGGTGGTGGGCGGCGTGGTGTTCCTGATCATCGCCATCGTGCAGTTCATCGTCATCGCGAAGGGCTCGGAGCGCGTGGCGGAAGTCGGCGCGCGCTTCGCGCTGGATGCCATGCCGGGCAAGCAGATGAGCATCGACGCCGACGTGCGCGCCGGCACCATCTCGGCCGCCCAGGCGCAGGACCGCCGCCGCGCGCTGGAACAGGAGTGCCAGCTCCATGGCGCGATGGATGGCGCGATGAAGTTCGTCAAGGGCGACGCCATCGCCGGCGTGGTGATCGCGCTGGTCAACATCCTGGCCGGCATCTGCATCGGTACGCTGATGCGGGACATGAGCATCGGCGAGGCGCTCCAGCGCTACGCCATCCTGACCATTGGCGACGGCATGGTGTCGCAGATCCCGTCGCTGCTGGTGTCCATCGCGGCCGGCGTGGTTATCACGCGGGTCTCGTCCGATGAAGACCGCACCCGCTCGCTGAACCTGGGCAACGTGATTGGCCGGCAACTGCTGGGCCAGCCGAAGGCGCTGGTGGTGTCGGGGCTGGCTATCGCCGTGTTCCTGGTGGTGCCGGGCTTCCCCAAGTGGACGTTCGGGATCATGGCCATCGTGGTGGCCGGCGGCGGCTACCTGCTGATGCGCCGCGCCGCGCGCAGCACCGGCACGGTTACGTGGATCGAGATGGGCGATGCGGAGGCGGACGCCAATGCCGCCGCCGTGGCCCCGGCGCTGGCGCTGGAGCTGGACGACGCCCTGCGTGGTCGCATCGACCTGCGCCAGTTCGAACAGCGCATGACCACCACCAAGGGCGAGGTGGAGGCGGACCTCGGCATGGTCTTCCCCCGGCTGCGGATCGCGCATCGCCCGCTGGCCGAGCGCGACGCCTACGCCATCCGCGTGCAGGACGTGGTGGCGTCGGCCGGCGTGCTGCGTCCCGGCAAGCGGCTGCTGGAGCCCGGCGCGCGCGCCCGTATCGACCAGGGCGAGGCAGAAGTCGGCGTGCCGTTTGGCCCGTTTCCGGAGGTGGTGTGGATTCCCGCGCCCGCCGGCGACGCGCCGCCGCCTGAGGGCGTACGCACGCTGTCCTGCGAGGAAGTGCTGGCCGTGCACGTCGGCGCCATGATCAAGCAGCACGCGGCGCCGCTGCTCGGCATTCAGGACGTGCAGGCGATGATCCACGTGGTGCAGGCCGATGCACCGGACCTGGTCATGGAACTGGCCCGGGTCGTGCCGCTGCAGCGCATCACCGACGTGCTGCGCCGCCTGTTGCAGGAGGGCGTGCCCATCCGCAACCTGCGCACGATTTTCGAAAGCCTGGTGACCTGGGCGCCGAAGGAGACCGACGCCATCGCGCTGACCGAACTGGTGCGCGTGGACCTGGGCCGACTGATCACCAGCCGTCACGTGGGACCGGCACGGTCGATCGATGCCGTGCTGTTCGAACCGGCGCTTGAAGCGCGCGTGCAGAGCGCCATCGAGCGCGCGGCGCGCGGCAACATTCTGCTGCTGAGCCACGACGTGACGCGCGACATCCGCGAGCAACTGCGCGTGCTGCTGGAGAAAGCCGGCGCCGCGCGCGTGGTGGTCGTGGTCAGCACCGATGTGCGGCGCTATATCAAACGGCTGATCGAGCCCGTGGCGCCGCGTATCGCCGTGCTGTCGTACCAGGAAGTCGACGAGGACGTGACGCTGGTGCCGGTGGGCTGGATCCAGAACCCGGCGAGCGAGTAAGACCGCCATGACCGCCGACACCATCCTCGACATCACCCGCCAGGCGCTGCTGGTGGTGCTGTGGGTCACGCTGCCCGTGGTGCTGATTGGCACCGTCGTGGCGCTGGTGGTGGCCGTGCTGCAGGCCGTCACGCAGATCCAGGACCAGAGCATCGGCACGTCCACGCGGCTGATTGCCGTGCTGGTGTCGCTGGTGCTGCTGGGCGGCTGGCTGGGCGGCGAAGTGATGCGCTTTGCGCAGCGCGCGCTGCAAACGATGCTGACGTTTCTCTGAAGTGCTCCGCAACCTTCCACAAGAACCGAAAGAGACCGAGCCGACATGACGCCGCACCCTGGGGAGCACCGAAACAAGATCCAGCGCACCTGCATGGCGCTGCTGCTGGGCCTGTACCTGCTGGCTACGGCCGGGGCAGCGGAGGCGGCCGACCTGCGCTGGTCCGGCAAGCCGTTCGCCGCCACCGCCAGCGACAAGCGGCTGCCGGACTTCCTGCGCGAGCTGGCCGCCTCGCAGGGCACCACCGCCGTGATCGACCCGAAGGTGGAGGGCACCATCAGCGGCAAGTTCACCGAATCCGCCCAGCACGTGCTGCGCAGCGTCTGCGCGATGTTCGGGCTGACGTACTACTACGACGGCTCGCTGCTCTATATCGACGTGGCCAACGAGGCGCGCAACGAGGTGATTCCGATTGCGCGCGGCGCCGGCACGCGGCTGCGCGAGTCGCTGGTACGGATGCAGGTGCCCGATGCGCGCTATCCGATCACGATCAACGACGCCGAAGGCACGCTGATGGTCTCCGGGCCCAAGCGCTATGTGGAGACGGTGCGGGCCGCCGTGCGCGCCGTGGACGATCGCTCCATCGCCGATGACCGCGCGGAGGTGCAGCTCTTCCCGCTCAAGTACTCGTGGGCGTCTGACTTTCGCATCAACCGCTCCGGCAAGGAGATGACTGTGCCCGGCGTGGTCAGCGTGCTGCGCAATCTCTATGGCCGCAATCGCGGATCGCTGGCGAATTCGAACCCGAGCCTGGGCACCAGCCGTGGCGCCACGCGCATGGCCAAGCTGCGCACCGGCGACAGCGGCGGCATGAGCATTCCATCCGCCGATCCGGGCCAGGTGCTCGACAGCATGGGCGGGAACGGCATGATCGCCGCCGACGTGCAGGGCAACGCCTGGGGCAGCGGACAACTGCCGCAGTTCCAGGCCGACACCCGGCTCAACGCCGTGCTCGTGCGCGACACGCCCGACCACATGGCCCAGTACCGTCGCCTGATCGAATCGCTGGACGTGAAGCCGCGTCTGGTCGAGATCGAGGTGACGATCATGGACATCAGCCAGGAGGACCTGGACAGCCTCGGCGTGGACTGGCGCCTGCACACGCGGCACGTGGACCTCCAGATCGGCGGGGGCAATAACAACGCGCCGCTGACCTTCGGCAACCTGACCTCGGAGGCGGGCACCACGGCGGCGTCGGCGGCTTCCGGCCTGCAGTTCACGGGCGCCATCGGCAACGATGTCACGCGCTTCCTGCTCACACGGGTCAAGGCGCTGGCGGACCGGGGGCAGGCGAACTTCGTCGCCCGGCCCAAGGTGCTGACGCTGGACAACACCGAAGCCGCGCTGGAGAACCTCCAGGAGTTCTATGTGCGGGTGGATGGCTTCCAGGACGCCGGCCTCTTCAACGTGACCGCCGGCACGGCGGTGCGGGTGACGCCGCTGGTGGTCGATGAAAGCCAGAGCCGCGCGGTGATGCTGACCATCGACATTGCCGACGGCAACCTGTCGGGCGAAACCGTGGATCGCATTCCGGTGGTGCGGCGCCGCTCGATCACCACGCAGGCGATGGTGGAGGAGGGCAAGAGCCTGCTGATCGCGGGGTATACCACCGAGGAGCGCATCAACGCCTCGTCCGGTGTGCCGCTGCTGCAGGACGTGCCGATCATCGGCAATCTGTTCAAGTATCAGGAGAAGCGCCAGAACAATATGGAGCGCTTCTACCTGCTCACGCCGCGCCTCGTGCTGCCGGGGATGAGCTAAATGGCCGACATCCTGCATGAGGGCAACTCGGGCTGGTCGCTCCGGTTCCTCGGGGGCGATGTCTACGGCCGTCTCGTCACGCTGCGGCGCGGCGAGAACGTGCTGGGTGCCGCCGGCGAGGTGGACATCAGCGTGCCCGGCGCCGACGTGCAGCCGCGCCATCTGGTGCTCAACGTGGGCGACGTGGCGGTCTCGGCCGAGCGCGTGGGCGATGCCGCCGTGGAGATCAACGGCCGTCCCACCACGCAGCGCGTGTTCGCGCTGGCCGGCGGAGACATCCTGACTATCGGCTCGCTCGATGTGGAGCTGCTGCGCGCGCAGCCGGCGGCGACGGAAGCCACCGACACCCTGTTCGCCTGGGCCGAGTCGGGCCGCCGCGCCGAGCGGCAGGCGGACGGGCAGGGCGAGGGCGAAGCGGCCCGCCGTCATGGGCGCGCCCTGATGGCGGCGATGGGTGTGGCGGCCACGGTGCTGCTGGTCGGCGCCGGCTGGGCCGCAGCCACGCTCTCGCAGCGCGGCGCCCCGGTGCCCGGCGCGCAGGTGGACTCGGCGGCGGTACGCAAGACCGTGGCAGCGTTTCCCGAACTGGAGGTGGTCTCGCAGCCCAACGGCACGGTCGCGGTGCGCGGCTTCGTGAATTCACGTGTGGACCGCCAGCGCGTGACGCAGGCGCTGGCGCCCTATGGCCGCGCGGTGCAGCAGCAGCTCCGTTCCGCCGACGATCTGATCGAGCACATCCAGCGCTATCTGGACGAGCCCGGCGTGGGCATCGCCTATCAGGGGCAGGGCCGCGTGCTGCTCAGCGGCACAGCGGATCCGTCGGCCGGGCGCGACAAGGTCAAGCGGCTGACCGAAGACCTGCACCCGGGCGTGCTGGTCACGGACCGCATCGACTACCGCGAAACGATGGACAACCGCCGCCGGCAGGTGCGGGATGGCCAGATGGAGAACTGGCAGGGCGTGTTTCCAGCCCGCGTGGTCAGCATCACCGAGGACGGCGAGGGCAAGCGCTCGGTGCAGCTGGCCAACGGCAGCCGGTATTTCGAAGGGGCGGTGCTCAAGAACGGTGCCGAAATCGAACGAATCGACGCGGATGGCGTGGTGCTGCGCGACAGCCCGGCGCCCGCGCCGCCGCAACGCAAGTAATTTGCATCACGCGATGCAGATGCCGCCGGCCTTTGGGGGCCTGGCGGAAGGTCGTCAACCCACCAAGGAGCAAACCATGGCAAATGAAGTGGACCTGAACGCCAAGATGAACGAGATCCAGCAGAAGGCGCAGGAGTTCTCCGTGAACATCCTGAATCTGCAGGACACGCTGACGCGCCAGAACGCGGTCGTCAGCAGCGAGATGGCACACAACACGCAGAAGGCGAACCTGATCCAGGGCGCCATGCAGGATGTGAAGCAGACCTCGCGCACGAACTGACGTTCGCAATGCCGATTGGGTTCTCCCCTCTCCCCTTGGGAGAGGGGCGGGGGAGAGGGCAGGCGGTTCCAGGGGCGATATCGCTTCGAGAGACTCAGGCCCTCTCCCCCGGCCCCTCTCCCGCATGCGGGAGAGGGGAGCAAATCGTCGTCAAATCGAAACAGGGAGAACCACCATGGATCCCACCACGATTGCCGCCACCGGGGCCGTAGCGGGCGCCGGGGGCAACGCGGGCCCGACCTCGGACGCCGCCACGCTGGCCGCGCACCAGGCGCCGCCTGCCGCGCCGACTCACGCCAGTCAGGCCAACCCCGCCGACGCCCAGACCTTTTCCGATATGGTGCGCGGCGGCCAGGCCGCCGATGGCTCGCGCGGTGCCCATGCGGCGCAGGCCGCCAGCGACCCGTCGTCCACCACACTCGGCAACGCCATCCGCTCCAGCTACGTGTCGGCCGGCGAGGAAGCCGCGCGGCAGGCCACACGGCTGCAGGAAATGCGCGAAGGCATGTTCGCCGCCATCCACACCGGCAGCACCTCCGACGTGGTCTATCAGGCCATGATGCTCCAGACCCAGTCGCTCGAGCTGTTTTCGTCGATCCACGTCACGTCGAGCATCGGCAGCGCCGGCACCAACCTGTTCAACAGCCTGCTGAAGAACCAGCAATGACCGCACCCCTTCCCCGTTGGATGTGCCGCGCGCGGCTGGCCCTGCCGCTGCTCGCCGCGCTGGCGCTGGCCGGCTGCAAGGTGGACCTGTACGCCTCCCTGAACGAGAACGAGGCCAACCAGATCCTGGCCGCGCTGACCGCCGATGGGCTCAACGCCGAGAAAGCGCGCGCCGGCGAATCGGGGGGCGGTAACCAGGACGGCAACTGGAGCGTGCGCGTGGAGGAGTCGCAGCTACCCGCCGCGCTGGAGATCTTGCGTAGCGAGGGGCTGCCCGGCGAGCGCTTTGCCTCGCTGGGGCAGGTGTTCCAGAAGCAGGGGCTGGTGGCCACGCCTACCGAGGAGCGCATGCGCTATATCTATGCGCTCTCCCAGGAGCTGTCCGAGACGCTGCGCAATATCGATGGCGTGGTCACGGCGCGCGTACACGTGGTGATTCCGGCCACCGATCCGCTCTCCGACAAGATCCGCCCCTCGTCGGCGGCCGTCTTTATCAAGCATCGGCCGGATGTGGACCTGCGGCTGCTGGTGCCGACCGTCAAGGACATGGTGGCGCACAGCATCGAGGGGGTGACGCATGACAGCGTGTCCCTGTCGCTGGTGGAGGCGCGGCCGTTCACGCCCGTCGCCCATGCAGCAGCGGTGCCCGGGGCGTTCCCGGTGGGCCGCTTTGCGTTGATCGCGCTGATGGTGGTGCTCGCCGCCGCGCTGATTGCCACCGGGGCACTGGCCTGGAAGCGTGGCGGGCTGCGCTGGCCGCCGCGTGCGCCGTCGCGGGGCCTGTCATGAGCCTGCCCGCCGCCGCGCTGCCCACGGCGCTGGCGCCGGCATTGCCGGCCCTGCCGGATGCCGCGCTGGCCCGGGCCGTGGCGGGGCTGCTGCAACGGCCGCTGGCGCAGTTGCATCCGAGCTGGCTGCCCGCCGACTGGCCGCTCGCGTGGCGCCGGCCTGCGCGTTTCGGCGCGGCGGCGGCAGACCTGCTGGCCGCGCCACTGGGTCTTGCCGCCGACGTGGTGACCCGGGACACCCTCGTGCGCGTGCTGACCGGCGATGGCGATGCCCGCGCCGATGTCCTCCCGCGCATCGTCCTGATGGACCGTCCCGCGCTGCGCCTGCTGGCACTTTGGGTGGGGCTGGCCGTGCACAAGCCCGGCTTCGCCAGCGAGCGCCGCATCGTGCCGGCGCCGCTCGCCAATATCGAATCGATCGCCGGCTCGCTGATCGGCCAGCTGCCGCGCGCCATGCGCCGTGTGGCGCGGCGGATCGACGCGCAGGCGGTGGCCTTCCTGCTCAAACGCGTGCCGGACCTCAGCGAGCTGCCGATGAACCTCGCCCCGCTGCGTGCGCGCCCATCCGGCGTGGGCCGTGTGATGGCCGAGCGTGGCTACCGGCTGCTGTGCGGCCTGATGGCCGGCTACGGCGCCCCGTTGCGGCAGGCGCTGATGCGCAAGTTCCCGCGCCGGCTGGCGGCCCTGCCGCCCGTGGCGCTGACCCGCGCGCAGGCCGCGCAGTTGCGCGAACTCCTGCTGCTTAACCTGATTCCCGAACGGTTCCCGGCATGGCACTGGCTTTTCTGATCACGAGCGAGAACCTGCAGCTGCTGTCAGAGCGCAAGGTGCTCAAGGAGGCAGAGTACGCGGCGCTGATGGATGCGGCGGAGGTCATCGAGTCCGCCCGGCGCGAGGCGCTGCACATCAGCACCGAGGCCCAGCGCGAGGCCGAGCAGCGGCGCCAGCACGGCTACCGCGACGGCTGGGCCCGCGCGCAGGCCGATCACGCGGCGGCCCAGGTCAGCGCGGCGGCCGAGGCCGAGCGGCAGCTCACCGGCATGCGCCGCACCATGGCCGAGATCGTCATGAAGGCCGTGCAGCAGATCGCGGGCGAGCTGGACCCGGACATCATCCTCGAAGTGGCGCTGCAACGCGTGGAGGCGCTGGTGCGCGCCGAGCCGTTCATCACCATCCAGATTCCGCTCGGTCGCGAACAGACCGTGCGCGGCCTGCTCGACCAGTTGGCCGAGACGCTCGACTGGCCGCGCCGTGCCAACGTGGTGGTGGAAGGGAGCCTGGAAGCCGATGCCTGCCGCATCCTGACCCCGTCCGGGACGATGGAAGTGGGCCTCCAGGCCCAGCTGGAGGCGTTCGCGCGGCGCCTGCAGGCTAGCTGACGGAGACGACCATGGCGACCGAACTGCCCGCCGCCGACATCCAGGCTGCGCTCCAGCATGCCGCCGCCGACCTGGGCCGCGCCTTCGACCATTTCACGCCGGTGGCGATGCGTGGCCGCGTCAGCAAGGCCGTCGGCATGCTGATCCATGCCACCGGCATCCAGGCGCATGTCGGCGAGATCTGCCAGTTGGTCACGCCGGGCGAGGCGCCGTTGCTGGCGGAGGTGGTCGGCTTCATGCAGCAGACTGCCGTGCTGACGCCGCTGGGGCGCATCACCGGCATTTCCGCGCTGACCGAGGTGGTGCCGGCGATGCACGGGCCGCAATGCCCGGCCGGCGCCGCGCTGCTCGGGCGCGTGCTCGATGCGCTGGGCGAGCCGATCGATGCCAAGGGCTCGCTCGTGGGCGTGACGCGCGTGCCCATCGACAACGAGCCGCCCGATCCGCTCACGCGCCGCCTGATCCGCGAGCCGCTGGCCACTGGCGTGCGCGCCATCGACGGCCTGCTGACGCTGGGCGAAGGCCAGCGCGTGGGCATCTTCGCGCCGCCGGGCGTAGGCAAGAGCACGCTGCTCGGCATGCTGGCGCGGGGTTCGGCGGCCGATGTGAACGTGGTGGCGCTGGTGGGCGAGCGGGGCCGGGAAGTGCGCGAGTTTATCGAATACAGCCTGGGCCCGGAGGGCATGGCGCGCACGGTGCTGGTGGTGTCCACGTCCGACCGCTCGCCGATGGAGCGCGTGCGCTGCGCCTACACCGCCACGGCCATCGCCGAGCACTTCCGCGACCAGGGCAAGCGCGTGCTGCTGCTGGTGGACTCCCTGACGCGGCTGGCCCGCGCACAGCGCGAAATCGGGCTGGCCGGCGGCGAACCGCCCACGCGGCGCAGCTATCCGCCCTCGGTGTTCTCGATGCTGCCGCAACTGCTGGAGCGCGCCGGCACCGGCGTACAGGGGTCGATTACCGCCGCGTATACGGTGCTGACCGAAGGCGAGGACGACAGCGACCCGATTGCCGAGGAAGTCCGTTCGATCCTCGACGGCCATATCGTGCTGTCCCGCAAGCTCGCCAGCGCGGGCCAGTATCCGCCCATCGACATCCTGCAGTCGGTCAGCCGCGTGATGCCGCAGGTGGCGGCTGGCCCGCATCAGCAGGACGCCCTGCGCCTGCGCCAGCTGCTGGCCAAGTTCCAGGACATGGAGCTGCTGCTGCAGATTGGCGAGTACCGGCCCGGCGCCGATGCCGTGGCCGACGCGGCGGTGGGCGCCATCGGCGCGATCCGCGCCTACCTGACCCAGCCGGCGATCCGGCTCGACACCTTTGCCGGGGCGCTCGCCAAGCTGGCGCAGGCCATCCGGCAGGAAGCGAAACCATGAGCCACGATCCGCGACTCGCCCAGCTTGAATCGGTGCGCCAGCGTCGCCACGAGGACGCCACGCGCGTGATGCAGCAGCACCGCGCCTGGGTGATGGAAGGCCTGCGGGATGCCGAAACCGCCCAGCAGGCCGTGCAGGGCGCACTGGCCGAGCGCGCCGCCTTTATCACCCGCTTGCGCGATGGCGCCACGCAGGGCGGGGTGTCGGTGTCCGGCCTGCTGGACGCGCAGGGCTGGCAGGCCGCCTTCGACGCCCGCATCGGGCGCGCCAACACGCGGCTGGCCGAGGCGCTGGACGAGGTCCAACGCCGCCGCACCGTGTTCGAGGAGAGCCGTCAGGCGCTGCTGCGCGCCCATGGGCGGCTGGTCGGGGCGCGTGAACTGGTGGCGCGGGCCCGGGCCGACGCCCGCGCGGGGCTGGAACGCCGCGACGACGAGGCCGTGGACGAGGCCGCCGTACGGGGCTGGCATCGTGCCGATCGTGCCGATCATGTGGACGGAGCGGCATAGCGCATGCCGGGCTCCACCATCGATCCGGCATGGCTGTTCCATTGGGGGCGCGAGGTGGTCATGCCCATCGTGCTGGTCATGCCGCGCCTGCTCACGGCGTTTACCGTGCTGCCGTTCCTGTCGCATCAGGCCGTGCCCGGCGTGGCGCGCAACGGCATCGTGCTGGCCATCGCGCTGTTCGTCTCGCCCGGCGCGCGGGTGGACCTGGACCATATCGCCAACGGCCTGTGGCTGGTGCTGATCTTCAAGGAGGCGTTCATCGGCCTGCTGCTGGGCATGGCTTTCGGCCTGTTCTTCGTGGCGCTGCAGATGGTGGGCGAGCTGATCGACTTCCAGACCGGCTCCGGCAACGCCACCTTCTTCGACCCGGTGACCCAGCAGGAAGACGGGCCGATGGAGAACCTGCTGTCCCACCTCGGCATCGCGCTGTTTGCCTCGTTCGGCGGGTTTTTCGCGATGACGGGCGTGATCATCGAGTCGTTCGCGTTCTGGCCGGTGATGTCGTTCGGCCCTGAGCTGTCGCTGTCGTCAATCGGGTTCGCCGGCGCCTATGCCGGCACGCTGTTCTCGTGGGTGGTGAAGCTGGCCGCGCCGATCCTGCTGTTGCTCGTCATCGTGGAGCTGGGCTTCGCGCTGATCGCGCGCTTCGTGCCGCAGTTCGATGTGTTCCAGTTCGCCCAGCCGGTGAAGATCACCGTGGCGTTCCTGATGCTGGTGTTGATGCTGGCGGTGATGGTGGACACGCTGCAGGGCTTCCTGCGGCCCGACAATACCCTGATCGACCTGCTGCGCAAGGGCATGAGCGCAGGAGGGGGAGGCGGCCCATGAGCCAGGACGGCGAGAAGAACCTCGAAGCGACCCGCCGCAAGCTGGACGAGGCGCGCAAGCGCGGCGAGGTGCCGCGCAGCACGGACGTGACGTCCTCCGTGGTGTTCCTCGGTGTGCTGGCCCTGCTGTGGGTGCTCGGCCGTTACTTCGTACGGCTGTTTCAGGCGCTCTGGCATAGCGCGATGGGTGCCGTACCGCAGCATCTGCAGGATCAGCAAATGCTGGTGCTTGGCGAGGCCAGCGCGCGCTTCCTGCTGATGGGCGTGCTGCCGGTGGCGGCCGTGGCGCTGGTGTGCGGCATCCTCGGCGCCTTCGTCCAGGTGGGGCCGCTGGTGGCATTCGAGCAGATCAAGCCGAACATGGCGCGGCTGAATCCCGCTGAAGGTTTGAAACGGATGTTCGCCGTGAAGAACCTGGTCAACCTCGCCAAGATCGTGCTGAAGATCGCCTTGCTGGGCGGGCTGGTCTATATCCTCGCGCTCGGCGCCATCGAGGACGGCGTGCGCTCGGGCCACGCCCGACCGGCCGAAATCCTGGTGCTGGTGGCCTACATCCTGCTGCGCATGTGCTGCTGGGCCGCGCTGATCTACCTGATCATGGCCGTGGTGGACTACGTGCACGAGCGCTACCAGTTCATGAAGCAGCAGCGCATGAGCGTGGAGGAGTACCGGCGCGAGCACAAGGACACGCAGGGCGACCCGATCATGGCCGGGCGGCGCCGCGCGGCCTTCTTCGAGGCGGCGTTCTTCGGCGTGGGCGAGCGCGTGCGCGTGTCCACGGCGGTGGTGTATTCCACGCAATACGCGGTGGCGCTGCGCTACGACGGCCCGGGCACGCTGCCGCGCGTGCTGGCCAAGGGCGGTGGCCACGTGGCCGCGCGCATCCGGCAGGCGGCGGCCGATTACCTGATTCCCTCGGCGTTCGATTCCGACCTCGCGCAAAGGCTCTACATGAGCGTGCCACTGGACCGCCCGATCGATCGCGCGCTTTATACGCGCGTGGCAGACCTCATGCGCTGGGCCACGGGCGAGGAGTAGGGGGGCTCGGGAGGCGCAGGTCCCCCGGCGCCCTCAGCCTGCCAGCGCGGCGGCGCGATGATCGGTGATGATGGCCGGCGCCGTGTCACCAGCAACCGGGTGGCCCGGCAGCGGCGCAGCGGGGCGCAGCAGCGTGGCGGCAGCCGCCAATTGCACGCGGTTGCGCACGCCGAAGTGGCTGCGCAGGCGGCGCATGTGGTAGTCCACGTTGAAGATCGACATGTCCATGCGGCGCGCGATCTCCTTGTCGGAGAGGCCCTGCGCCAGGCAGGCGAGGATGTCGCGCTGCACGTCCGACAAGCCCTCCTTGGGTCGGCCCGCCGTGGGGATCTCGGCATGGCAGGTCAGGAACTCGTGCAGGCCCAGCCCCACCGTCAGCGCCTGACCCAGCACCGTGTCGCCAATCCAGCGGCGGCTCTCGATGCCCGACATGAAGCTGATGATGACGATGTCGCTGGTGCCCGGCATCGGCAGGTTCAGGAAGACCCCGCTGCGGATGCCGGCGTCGCGCAGGTCGTCGAGGAAACGGCGCAGGCGCAGCGGCGGAATGCCGCCGGGCGGGGTGTGTTCGAGGTCATCGGCGTCCCACACCATCGGCAGGCCGAACATGCCGGGCTGCGGATTGCGCGGGTCGATCTCGAAATAGCGCTCGCGGAAGTACCGGTCGCGCCAGCCGGGGGCCGTATAGGTGTCGAAGAACGTGCGCGGCTGGATGTGCCCGCCCACGTTGGCGGCGGTGCCGTAGCCGAGGTAGTCGAAGCCGATCGCGTGGATCGCGGCCTGCATGACTGTGCTGCGGCCCTCGTGCGTGCCTTCGCCGGCCAGCGCCGAGACCAGCCCCGGCGAGCCGCCCTGGCGGGGCCGCGCGCGTACCGGCACGATCTGGCGTTCGCCATAGAAGCGGATGCCGTGGTGCGCCATGGTGGGGCTGGTCGGGCTCGCCATGGCGGGCGCCGCGCGGCGGGCGCGCAGCGTGCTTGCGGTATCCAGTGCGGACGCCCCCGCGTCCATGCCGGATACAACTTCTACTGCTCTGGTCATAAGGCCTCCGTGCGTATGCCTGCCGAGCCGTCTGGCTCCACATACTGCTGACCCGGATCCCGTCGGAAACCGTTGCTGCACCTTGCTGCGCGGGCTCATGGGCCCGGGCTGTCGATGTTCTGGTGTTCTAGTGTTGTGCTGGCTGGGTGCGGGCCATGAAGGCGCGGCCCGTATGGACCTGATGGTGAACGCCACGCGGCCGGTCGATCTTATGATTCTGGGCGGCGGGCGCGGCGTGGGTGCAAGCGTACGCCAGTCGGCACCGATGCCGCAAGCGCCGTGGTGTCGTCGCCACTTTCCCTGTCCGGTCCATGGTTTTGTGCACCGCGTCTTGCATGTCAGTCCTCCAGCTGCTTGCCGCGCGTCTCGGGCAGCGTCAGCGCGGCCAGGATCAGCACGCCGTAGGCCGCCGCGGCAAAGATGCCGATGGCGTGGCCCAGCGTCATCTGCTGGCTCACCTGCCCGATCAGGAACGGGAAGAACGCGCCGATGGCGCGGCCCACGTTGTAGCAGAAGCCCTGGCCGGAGCCGCGCACCCGCGTGGGGAACAGCTCGGTCAGGAACGCGCCCATGCCGGCGAAGATGCCCGAGGCGAAGAAGCCGAGCGGGAAGCCCAGCAGCAGCATGACGGTGTCGTTGACCGGGATGTGCGTGTAGGCCAGCGCGATGGTCATCGAACCGATCGCGAACAGGATGAAGTTGCGCTTGCGGCCGATGCGGTCGGTGAGGTAGGCACTGGTCACGTAGCCGATATAGGAGCCGACAATCACCATCGCCAGGTAGCCGCCCGTGCCGAGCACGGTCAGGCCGCGCTCGGTCTTCAGGAAGGTCGGCAGCCAGGTGGTGATGGCGTAGTAGCCGCCCTGGGCGCCGGTGGTCAGCAGCGCGGCGCGCAGCGTGATGGACAGCAGCTTCGGCGAGAAGATCGCGGTAAAAGAGGCGCGGTCCTGGTCCTGCCGGGCCTCCCGGGCCTTGTGCTCGGTATAGACCTCCGGCTCCTTGACCATGCGGCGCAGCACGATCACGAATACGGCCGGCAACAGGCCGATCAGGAACAGCGCGCGCCATGCCGTCTCGGCCGGCAGCAGCGAGAACACCAGCGCGTAGAGCAGGGCGGCAAGCCCCCAGCCGATGGCCCAGCCCGCCTGCACCATGCCCACGGCCTTGCCGCGGTCTTGCGCGCGGATCGCCTCGCCGATCAGCACGGCGCCGGCGGTCCATTCGCCGCCGAAGCCGAAGCCCATCAGCGCGCGGGCAATCAGCAGTTGTTCATAGTTCTGCGCCAGTCCGCACAGGAAGGTGAAGAAGGCGAACCAGAGGATGGTCAGCTGCAGCGTGCGCACCCGGCCGATGCGGTCCGACAGGATCCCGGCCACCCAGCCGCCGGCGGCGGAGGTCAGCAGCGTGGCGGTGCCGATGAAGCCGGCGTCCGCACGGGAGATGCCCCAGGTGGCGATCAGCGTGGGAATCACAAAGCTCAGGAACTGCGTGTCCATGGCGTCCAGCGCGTAGCCGACCTTGCAGCTCCAGAACGTGCGGCGTTCGTTGGGGGTGATGTCGCGATACCAGGAAAAGAAGCCGCGCGATGGCTCGGCGTGCGGGGTGGTGTCAGCTTGCGCGGGGGTGTCGATACGGCCGATCTGCGATTCCATGCCTTTCCTCTTCGTGGTCTTGTCGTGGTCTCTTGCCAGGGCTTTGCCGATGGTTCTTCTTGTTCTTGTCCTGCATTCTTGAAACCGCGCCTCCCTCGCGTCCAACTAGTTTTTCGGGCGAGGGCCGATAAGAAAAATTGAATCCTGTGCTGAAAGGCAGCTAATTCGGGGGATTGCGGGAGAGCGCCCGCGCAGCGGTTCGGGGTTTTCCCTGATCGTGCCGATGCCCCCCTTTCGCAGGGGAAGGCGTAAGCATACGGCGCGCCAGCCCCGTCACTTCCTACGGAGATCCGTAGGCGAGGGTTTCCTACGAGTGCTCGGTAGTGGTCGCGCGCGCACGTCGCCGGTAGGCTTGCGGCAATCTCATTGCACGCCCATTCCCATGCTCCCCAACCTCTCGCTTCGACCCCTGCTCGTGGTCCTGCTGCTTGGCGCGGCCGGTGCCGCGCACGCCCAACTGGTGCCCGTGGAGCGCTCGGTGGCGATCAACGCCGACGCCGACCTGGTGTGGCAGCAGGCCGGCGGCTACTGCGCACTGGCGAAATGGGACGGCGAATTCAAACGTTGCGACGTAGTGCTCGGCAGTGGCGCGCCCGRCACGGTCCGGCGCATGGTCTACAAGGCGGGCGGGCTGCCGGCCGTGGACATCCTGACCGACAAGGGGCCCTACGCCTATAGCTACCGCAAGCTCTCCGGCCATACGCGCGGGCGCCTGCAGGCCAAGCCGGGGCTCGATGCCGGCACCACGATCCTGACGTGGCAGGTGTGGCTGGACCCCTTCGCGCTGCCCGATGGCGCGGGCTCCGAGTATCCGCACGCGCTGGGGGATGCGATGCAGGCCGCGCTGGGGAATTTGAAGGCGAGGGCGGAGGAGGTGGCGCTGGAAGCCGCTGCCGACGCAAAATCCGCGACGGTTGTCGCCCCTCTCCCGCAAGCCCCCACCCCATGAACCTGCGTTTCCTCGAAACCTTCGTCTGGGTCGCGCGTCTGCGCAGCTTCCGGCTGACCGCCGAAAAGCTGTTCAGCACACAGGCGTCCATCTCCAGCCGCATTGCCGTGCTGGAGGAAGACCTCGGCGTGAAGCTGTTCCTGCGCGATTCGCGTGGCGTGACGCTGACGCCCGAGGGCCAGCGCGTGCTCGAGTACGCGGAGAAGATGGTGAACACGATGCACCATCTGCGGCAATCGCTGGACCGCTCGCGCACCATCGCGGGGCGGGTGCGCATCGGCGCGATGGACTCGGTCATCCATACCTGGCTCTCCACCGTGGTCAAGCGCGCGATGCAGGCCTATCCGCAGCTTGAGATCGAGCTGACTGCCGATGCCGCGCTCAACCTCTGTGACCAACTGCAGAAGGGCTACCTCGACGTGATCTTCCAGACCGACCTGCTGCGGCTGGAGACCGTCCGCAACATCGAGCTGGCGCGCTACCCCATCCGCTGGATCGTGGCGAAGGGCAGCGCCTATGACCGCCCGTACCCGTCGCTGGAGGCGCTGGGCGCCGAGCGCGTGATCACCTTCGTCAAGAATTCCCGGCCGCACCAGGACATCCTGAGCCTGTTCCACCTGAACGGCGTGACCTCGCCGCGCATCAACTGCGTCAACTCGGTGGCGGCCATGACGCGGCTGATTGGCGATGGCTTCGGCATCGGCGCGGTGCCGCCGGCACTGGTCCGGCAGGAACTGGCCGACGGCACGCTGGCCGTGGTGCAGGTGGACAACCACCCGCCGGCGCTGGACATCGTGGCCTCGTGGCGCATCGGCGCGGGGCTGGAAGTCAACGAGTCCATCGTCGAGATCGCCACGCAGGTGGTGGCCGATTTCTGCCTCGAAGTGGGCGACGACATGGCCACGGCGGCCTCCCCGGTGCTGGCCACCGCCATGCCCGAAACCTCCCACGCAGGCTCGTAGTCATCGGATTTCTTTATCGCGCGCCACCCGAAAGATTTGTTGGACGCGATGCGGCACCGGCCACCAGAATCGGTTTCGACTTCCCCCGATTCCCACGCCGCAGCCATGAACCAGCCTCTCCAGCACGCCGCCTCGATCCTGCCCGACGACCCCGCCGCATTGCGCCGCATCATTCGCGAGGGCCGCTACCGTGGCCACACCAGCGGCCTGGCGCGGGGCTACGTGCAGGCCAATATCGTGATCCTGACGCGCGACTGGGCCTATGACTTCCTCCAGTTCTGCGCGTTGAACCGCAAGTCCTGCCCGGTGATCGACGTGACCGATCCGGGCGATCCGGTCTTCCGCAACCTGGGCGTGGATGTCGATATCCGCACCGATGTGCCGATGTACCGCGTCTATCGCCACGGCACCGAGTACCACGAGACCGCCAGCGTGGCGGAGCTGTGGCGTGACGACTTCGTGGCCTTCGCCATCGGCTGCTCGTTCTCGTTCGAGCACGCGTTGCTGGCCGCCAACGTGCCGCTCAAGCACATCAACCTGGGCCGCAACGTGGCGATGTTCCGCACCGATATCGAGACCCGGCCGGCCGGGCGGCTCTCCGGCAAGCTGGTGGTGTCCATGCGCCCGCTGTCCGCCGCCGACGCGATCCTGGCCACCGAGATCACCGCGCGCTACCCGGACGTGCACGGGGCGCCGGTGCATATCGGCGACCCGTCGCTGATCGGCATCGAGGACATCGAATCCCCCGACTATGGCGATGCCGTGCCCCTGGACGCCCACGAGATCCCGGTGTTCTGGGCCTGCGGCGTCACCCCGCAGGCCGTGATCCGCGAGGCGCGCCCGGAAATCTGCATCACGCACGCGCCGGGCTGCATGTTGGTGACCGACCTCGACAACAACCGGCTGTAGCGCCGGCTGTAGCACCAGTCAGCCCTACGAGTTCTCATAGTGTCGCGCGCGTGCCCGCGCGCGCAAAATCTGCGGCACCGTCTGACCTGCCGGCCGCCGCGCCCCGCGTGGCTTGCCGGCATCCACGTGGAGACAAGCGACATGCTGGATTTCATGGATGCGATCCGGGCCGCCGCAGCGGCCGCCGCCCGTGCCGCCGCCGAGGCCGCCGAGCGCGCCCGCGAAGCCGCAGAGCGCGCCGCGCGCGAGGCCCAGGAGCAGGCCCAGCGCCGCGCCCAGCAGGAAGCCGCCGCCCGCGCCCAGCAGCCGCAGCAGCCCGAGACGCCCAAGCAGCCGGCCAAGACCGAGCAGACCGAGAAGCCCCAGCAGACGCCGCAGGTCACCAATGCGGTCTACACCGGCAACGAGCCGCTCACGTTGACGCTGGCCAGTGCCCCGAAGACGGATAAGCCTGCCGCGCCGCCGCCCGATCCCGCCGAGACCAAGCGCAAGCAGGAAGAGGACGACGCCAAGGCACACACCGACCGCTGGGAGAAAGACGCCAAGAGCGCCTACGACGATACCGTCGACAAGCTGAACGGCGGCCCGATGACCGACGCCAAGTGGAAACCGCTGGGCGAGAAGTACGGCACCGTGCTCGGCGGCGTGCAGAACGAGCTGCGCGTGGCGGCCAATCACGCGGCCCAGACCGGACGGGACGAGACGGCCGCCGTCGACGCCAAGCTCAAGGAAATCACCAAGCGCTACGACGACCCGGCGCTCAAGGCCAACCTTGAGGACGCCAGGAAGGACTACCTGAAGACCGAGCCCAACCAGGCCGCGCGCGACACCGGCGCGGCCCGCTTCAAGCTGGTGCTGGCGCAGGACAAGGCCGAAGCCACCGGCAAGACGCTCCAGCAGGAGACGGCCGCCTACAACAAGATCCCCGGCGGCGTTCGCCGGGCCGAGGCGGGCCTCGACGATGACCTGCAAACCGCTCGCGCCAACGACACCGCCGCGCAGCAGGACCTCCAGAAGGCCAGCGACGACTTCACTGCCGCCCTGCAGAAGGAAATCGACACCTCGGCGGTCAATCGCTACCAGCATGATTCCGATGAGGGCCTGAAGACGGTCCAGAACGACAAGACGCCGAACCGCTACGAGCGGCAGGAAGGCATGTCGATCTATACGACTGCCGTCAACGACGCCAAGGCGCAGCGCGCGGCACTGGACAAGGGGCAGGGCGTCAAGGTGCCCGAGCGCTTCCGCGAGCAGGCCGTGGCCGAGGTCAAGGAGCGCTACGGCGCCAGCCCGGACCTCGGCAAGGTCATCGACCTCGCCAATGCCAAGGGGCAGCTCAAGGGCGAGATGGCCAACCTCGTGCCCACCAACGACTTCGAGCGCGGGCTGGCCAAGACCGACCCGACCACGCTGGCGCTGGCCCACATGGAGGGCCTGACGCTCGATCCCTATGCGAAGAACGATCCCAACTCGGTCCTCACGCGCGACCTGCCCGCCGACGAACGGGCGATGATGAAGGACAACCCGGCCGGCTACGTCCTCTACAAGTCGCTCGATGCGGACAGCCTCCGCCCCGACCCCAACGCCCCGGCCGGCGACCCGAAAACCGCGCAGTACAACCAGGGCGTGCAGCAGTACGGCGGCCAGCTCCTGTTCTACACGGCGCAGCAGATGACCGACGCGGCCAAGGCCCGCGCGAAGACGCCGGAAGAGAAGGCGACCGCGACCACGCCGGCGCTGGACCATATGCGCGTGCTGCTCCAGGCATCGACCGAGCAGCGCGTGGAGACGATGACCACCAGCATCGCCAGGCAGCTCGATGCCGGCGACGTCAACGGCGCACTGGCCACCCGCAAGGCTGGCGTGGACGCCGCCCAGTCGCCCGACGAGCGCGCCCAGTACGTGGCCGTGCACAACGACCGCTTCGACAGCGACCTGTTCAAGACGCAGATCAACGCGGCGATGGACAAGAACCTCAAGAACAAGACGCACGACGACGAGGGTCGCCCGATCCAGGGCCAGCAGGACATGTACGCCGACAAGGTGGGCCAGTACCTGCAGGACACCGCGCCGAACCTGATTCCCGAGGATGCCGACACGTTGCTGGAGACCGTCCGCTCGGAGTACAAGAACGACTGGACCGCCCGCAACGACAGCACCGGCGCCGGCTACAACGACTGGGACGACTTCTACCACGGGCTGGCCGCCGTGGTGGACAAGGCCGACGCCAACTACTACGCCACCACCGAAGGCGCCAAACCGGGCTCCGGCCCCGCCGCCCAGCGCACGGCCGCCTGGCTGACCGACCGCGACAACGACGTCAGCCTGCTGATGATGAGCAACCAGTCCGGCAGCTCCCGCCAGGGCCGCATCTACGGCGGCGCCCAGGACGCCGCCGCGCAGGGCTACACCGGGCTCTCCATCGCCTTCGAGCAGGCACTGAAGTCCAGCAAGGACGCGCCGCCGATGTCGGACTACTACGTCCAGAAGGCCACCGCGCGCGGCAACGAGAAGTACGGCGAGAGCGCCGAGGCCAAAGAGCAGAACAAGATGTTCGATCTCGACAAGGACGAGATCCTGCGCCAGTCGTTCGACAGCATGGGCCTGCAGAAGCAGGACCTGAAGGCCAAGGTCGGCGACGGCGCCGCGCTCGACAAGGCGATCCAGCTGGCGATGCCCAGCGCCACGCCCCAGACCATCAAGGACGTCAAGGCGGAGATCCGCGCCAATGCCGGCAATGACGCGACGGCCTCGGCCATCCCGATCTTCGTGACCCAGCCGGGCAGTGCGGCCTACCAGACCGCGGTGTTCGAGTTCAAGGGCCGCGACGGCAACACCATGTGGGTGGACGACAGCGGCTCCGTCTACGGCAAGGAGGGCGCCGACCCGAAGCGCGATTTCCAGGAGAACAACCTCCTGGCCGACAAGGGCACCGTCTACATCGCCGACCGTAACCTCGATCTCGGCAGGGATGGCCACGTCAGCTACGAGGCGATGGACGCCCATATCGTGACCGGCACGGAAAAGGTCATGGGCTGGGTCAACCTCGGCGTGGCGGCGGTCGGCGCCGTGGCGGGCGGGGTGGTCATGGTGGCGTCGGGCGGCACGCTGACGCCGCTGGTGGCGGTGGCCTGGGGCGGCATGATCGGCAGCATGGGCTACGGCATCGGCACCTCGTGGCACGAACTGGACAACATCGCCGATCATGGCCGCTCGATCAATCCGTTCAAGAGCCAGGAGGCGATGTCCCAATGGCTGAACGTGGGCGGCTCGGTGGCCGGCATCGGCGGCATGGGCTTTGCCAAGTTCGGCTCGCTGGCGGCCAATGCCGGCGTGCGGGTGGCGGCTGGCGGCGGCACGGTGCGGGAGATGGCGGGCCAAACGCTGATGCAGTCGGCCTCGCGCTTCGGCACGACCAGCCGCGTGCTCAACGGCACCGCGTTCGGCATCGGCGGTGTGCAGACCGCCCAGCAGGCCACGGCGTTCGCCCAGCACGGCAAGGACATGAGCGTCAGCGAGGTGGTGCAGAACAGCGCCATGCTGCTGATGGGCGCCACGCAGATGATGCCGGCAGCCATCCAGAAGCGGGTGGGCGAGTCCGTGCGCGATACCTACCAGCGCACGCGCGGCCGTACGCCGCTGGACGATGCCGCCAACAGCCCCGCGAACCGCGCCGCCGATGGCGAGGCCGCCAACGTGCTGCGGGACGGTGATCCTGACGTGACTACCGCGCCGCGTACGTCGCGCGATGCCGCCAACCCGGGCGGCGGCCGTCCGCGCCTGCACGACGATGTGCCGGCGCCGGGCCAGCGCCCTGGCGCGCGCGATGGCGAGGCCGGACGTCCCTCGACGTCGAACCGCGCCCGCACGCCGGGAGAGCCTACCAGCCCCGCTGCACCATCCACTGGACGGTCGACCAACACGCCGGAAGGCGCCACCACCCGGCCGACGACGTCGCCGGACGCCCAGCAGGTCGCCTCGCGCTGGCAGGCATTCCGCGCGCGCGGCACGCTGGTGCAGGACCGCGTCATCACCAATATGATGGATCGCGCGCTGGCGCGGGCCCAGGAGCGCTATCTGTCCGAGGCGACCAGCCGCCGGCGCGAAAGCGCCGATGCCGCAGACCGTCGATCCGAAAGCGCCGCGTCCGAGCGCCGGCGCATCTTCCACGGCCCGGCCCTGCGGCGGGGCCGGGGCGATGCGGAAGGGGCCGCCCCCGCCCAGCGACGCACCATCCGGCATGGCCCGGCCGAGGAGGCGGCGCGCGCGGCGCGTACTGCGGACGAGGCCGATGCCCCGGCGCACGCGCTGCGCCAGAACGCCATCTCCCCGCTCGACAACGTGCTCTGGATCGACGGCCGCATGGAGCAGATCGGCGTGCCGTACGGCGCCGAGCTGGCCGCGCGGGCACTGGCGGACCTCGACCGCGTGATGATCGTCACCGCGCCGCTGACCGCGCATGGCCATGCCGAGACCAATGGCGTGATCGGCGCGGCCTCGCTGGGCGCGTACCTGACCTCGCTCGGCAAGGAAGTGGTTTACGTGACCGACCGCGCCCACGGCCGGGCGCTGCGCAAGATGCTGCGCAATGACCTCGACCAGCCCAACGCGCGCGTGGAAACCTTCCGCGCCAAGGACCATTTGGCCGCCACGCTGCAATCCAAGGCGCTGCTGGCGATGCACCAGCCCGAGGCCGTCATCGCCGTGGAGGTTGCCGGCCGCAACCTGAACAACGAATACCGCCTCCAGACCGGGGAGGCCGTGGCCGGCAGGCCGCGCGTGGACCAGCTTCTGGTGGATGCCCGGGACATGAAGGGCGTGCTGACGGTGGCCGTGGGCGACCACGGCAACGAGGCTGGCATGCGCCCCCTGCGCGAGCGCATCACCCGGGCCATGGCGCCCGAGGACGTCCACGCCGAACTCTGGTCAGACGTGAGCGCGGACCACGTGGTCACCGGCATGAACTCGAACCTGGCCGCGCAGGCCATCGGTTTCGCGCTCCAGCGGTACCACAACGGCGAAGGCAAGATGCCGGACATCCAGCAGATCGGCGACATGTTGGAGACCATGGCGAGCTTCAACGCGCGCGACGGCGTGACCTACGAGGTGGGCGCCACCAGCGTGCGCGGTATGGACAAGTCCGTGCAGCTTGGCGTCTACGAGCTGCTCGGCAAGGCGGCGGAGAGCCTGCCGGAGGGGCTCGACTTCGTGAAGCTGTTCGATGGCATCCAGCGCCGCTTCCTGCCGAAGGATGTCGATGCCGAGGCCGCCGGCATCCGCGTGGAGGACGATGTCATCGTCGTCACCGCGTTCGATTCGAGCAACGGCGGCCTGCTGGCCGCCCAGAACCTCGCCCGCCACATCTACGCGCTGACCGGCAAGGCGGTGCAGGTGGAGGCGGTGACCGACCACGCGGCCGGCACCTACGGCGGCCGCACGCCCGAGGATTTGGCCGAGAAGGTCCACGCCGGCCTGCAGGCCGTGCAGAAGCTGATGGGCGACGTGAACCTGGCCGCCTGCAACACCGCCTGCCTGGCGCTGGCCACGGTGCTGGCGCGCATGCACGGCTTCGAGATGGTGAACCTGATCCAGCAGACCGTGCCGCAGATCGTGGAGATGGGCGGCGAGCGGCCCGTGGTGGTGGCCACGCCCGGCACGGTGGGCGGCCACGCCTACCTGAACGGCGTGCGCGAGGCCAGCGGCGGCCGGCGCACCGTGGAGGAAATCCCTGCCACGGAATGGGCCGGCGCGGTCAACAACCTGATGCACCTGGACGATGGCGCGCAGCTCGCCCAGCTCAAGCAGTGGATTGCCGACTACATCAACCTGGACCGCATTCCGGCCGATACCACCTCGGTCTGGTTCTGCTGCACGCACTACCCGGCGCTGGAGTCGCTGGTGCGCCAGCAGCTCGACGCCATCGGCATGTCCCACGTGAAGCTGATCGACCCGATGCAGTTCCAGGCGCGCAAGGCCGTGGACGTGCTGATCGACAAGGGCCTGCTGCAGGCCACGGACCTGCTGGACACGCCGCTGGACCCGATGCAGGTGCCCGACAGCAAGACGCTGCCGACGATGGTGGTCACCTCCGGCCAACCCTCGGCGGTGTCCCGGCTGGCACACGCCATGGGTGGCCGCAACGACATCCGCGTGTTCAAGTCGCCGTTCGGGGAAGCCGCCGATGTGTCCGGCGTGCGCGCGCTGGTGGATGCCGGCCGCCACCTGAACCCGGTGGATCGGGTCAGCTTCAGCTATATCGGGCGGGGCCTGCGCGAGTTCTATATGCCGGACGGGGCCCAGCGCGCGGCGGCGGCGCTGGAAAGTGGCGAGAACATCATGCTGCTGACCGGGTTCTCGGTCGCCAAGGGCATGCCCGAGACCGACGGGCCGCCGGGCACGGCCGAACTGGGCCGGGCGCTGCGCCTGCGCGGCAAGCAGGTGACCTACGTGGTGGATTCGGCCAACAAGCCGATCCTGGAGGCCATCCTGCGCGAGATGGGCGAGCCGACCGACAACATCAAGGTTTTCGACGTACCCGTGGGCGACGCCAAGGCCCCGGCGCGGGCGCTGCTGGAAGCCGTGGGGCCGGACCGGGTGATGGCGATCGAACTGCCGTCGCGCGCGGCGGACGGCACCAAGAACAATATGCGCGGGATCGAGATCGACGATTTCAACCCGGCCATCGACGAGATCCTGATCCAGGCCAACGCGCGCGAGGGCGTGGAGACGCTGGGCATTGGCGACGGCGGCAACGAGGTGGGCATGGGCGGGCTCAAGGGCCTGATCCCGAAGGGCTGGAACGGCAAGCAGATCGCGGCCGAGATCACGGCGGACCATGTGGTGACGGCCAGCGTGTCCAACTGGGGCGCGTATGCGCTGTCGGCGTTGCTGCTCAAGCGCGGCAACATGATCGAGCGGTTCCAGACGCCCGACGAGCTGCGGCGCGTGCTGCAGGCGGCTGCCGATGCGGGTGCCGTCGATGGCGTCTCGCGCGAGCGCGTGCCGACGGTGGACGGCTTCTCGACCGACGTGCATGCCGCCATCGTCCAGCTCTACCGCCACGCGGCCACGGGCGAACTGCCTGCCGGCCCCGGTGCCGCGCCGAATGCCTGGTTCGGCGGCCCGGGCGTGGCGCGCACGCCGGTGGCGGAGGCGGCCAACGCGGTGATCCACCATGGCGGGCGCACGCCGGCGGGGGGCCATCCTCAAGGACAAGCCGGCCCGCGTCCGCGCGCCGTGTCCACGCGCCGCACGGACGCCGCGCCGGTGCGCGACGGTAGCTGGTCCTTGCGCGACGAGACCGTCGACGCCGGCGCCATGGCGGCGACGATCGACGGCGTGCACGCTTCGGGCGGGCGGCTGGCCGGCGTGCACTACGTGGTGCTGCCGGCGGCTGGCGGCGAGGTGACCGTGCGCAGCGGCCTGCCGGAGTCCTCGCATGACTCGCTCCAGCAGGCGCTGGCCAGCGCCGACGAGGCCGTGCAGGCCGGCCAGCCGGTGCAGGTGGCCGTGGTCGCGCAACGCGGCTTCCAGGGTCGGATCCACGACGGCAACCTGATCGGCACGATTCCGGTGACGCTGACCGGCCGCACCACGCGCGCCGGCAGCCTCGCGCTGAATCGGGGCTACGGGGGCGAGATCCGTATCGCCTTGCCCGAGGATTTCCGCGCCGGGGCGCCGCTGGTGCGCCGCGAGGGCGGGCGGCGCGTGGACCATCTCGGCCAGCTGGCGCAGTTCCCGCGCGGGCCGGCCCATCTGGATCTGGCGCAGGAGGCGGGACAGGTCACGTTCGATGGTGCGGCGGTCGGCATTTCCGTGCCGCGTGTGCCGGGCTACTTCACGGTGCGAGCCGAAGGCGTGTTCGGCGGCGTGGAGATGAACGCGAGCGGCACGGGGCCGTCGCGGATGGCCGACGCCGCCACGATCATCGACCGCATCCGCGCGCATCCCGACTACGAGGAAGGCATGCCCGTGCTGCTCTACGGCTGCCACGCGCAGGACGGCGTGGTCTCGCTGGCGCAGGAAGTGGCCAATGGGCTGGGCGCCAACGTCTATGGCCCGGACGGCGCGCTCAATATCGACGCGTTCTTCTCGCCGGGCAGCGACCTCGCGCACGGCGCCGGGCTGGGCGTGGCGGCGGACCGCGCGACGATGGCGATGTCCGGCGCGGACCTCCACGTGGTGAACGGTGGCCGCTTCTTCGGCGCCCGGCCGGGGCTGCCCATCGTGGGCGTCACCCACGGCGGGAGGACGGCGGCGGCTGCGGCGGCGCCGGTGCCCGACGCGGCCACGCCGGCAGGCTGGCGGCAGACGCCGGCGCGCTGGAGCGAGGTGGCGGTTGGCGACAAGCCGCACCGCGTGAACGCGCCCGGGGACCATACGGTGGTGGTCGGGGCGATCCACCCCGAGGGCGGCCTGCGTGGCGAGGATGGCCAGCCCATCGGCGCGCACGAGTTCGCGCTCCGCATGGCCGACGAGTGGCAGGCCGGTCAGCCGATCGTGCTCGCGCTCGACGGCGCCCACCTGCCGCAGGGCCGCGTCTTCGCGGAGCAGGTGGCGAACGTGATGCAGACCGAGGTGCTGGCCCCCGAGTTCGCGCTGCAACGCCATGCGGACGCGGACGGCAAGCCCGCCATCGACCTGACACAGGCCGGCGGCAACTGGCGGCGCGTGCAGCCCCAGCCAGACCCGTACGCCAACCATCGTTTCGATGTCAACGCGCGCGGGGTGGTTTACCTGCGCCATCCCGGCGGCGGACGCGAGCGCGTGGACCTGGCCACCTATCTGGGGCCGCGGCTCGGGGGCGGCGGCGCCAAGACCGTGTTCGCGCTGGGCCGCGACAAGGCCGTGGGCATCGCCAATGACGAGATGACCGGCTTCATGGTGCAGGGCGAGCGCGAGGCGCTGCGCACGGCGGCGGGGCTCGGCTTCAACACGCTGAAGACCTTTGGCCCCGACGACATGACGGTCTCGGGCCGGCCCACCGTGGTCTACGAGCGCTACGCGGCCAGCTCCCGGGACCTGTTCGGCAACAAGGCCATGCACGGGGTGCCCGATCCGCGCACTGAACTGCTGAACGGCAAGTCCCTGCGCGACCTCGACCATATCCTGGACACCATGGCGGACCGCCACGTCTATCTGGGTGACGTGGAGTTCAGCATCCACCCGGACGGCACCGTCAAGGTGGCAGACCTGACCAGCGTGGAGCTGAAGGTGGATGACACGCAGGGCAGCGCCCATGCCGACATCGTGGCCCGCATGCGCGAGGTGGCGCGCGCCAACGAGGCTGCCGGGCAGGGCGGCGCGGCCCAGCGGCGCACCATCACCCATGGTCCCGCGACCCCGCCGGCCGGCGGGAATGGCCCGCGCCCGTGGAAGATGGCCAAGACGATGACGGTGTCCACGGTGGGCACCTTCGCGCTTGGCACGCTGGCTGGCGTGGCGACGTCCGCGGCGCACGTGAACCCGGTGCTCAGCAGCGCGACCTGCTTTATCTACCGCGGCAGCGTGGCGGCGGGCCGGACCCTGCACACCCTGCGGATCAACGCGCGGGCGGCGGACCCCACGCCGGCCAACATCGCCTATCTGCGCAGCCGGCTGCACGGCCGCTCCGCCGATGCGTGGGGCATCCACGCCAAGGACCAGGACGTCTTCAAGACCGCCGTGGACACGCTGGAGGCCCACACCCACGGGGCGAAGAAAGACGCCCCGGACCGCGCCACGCAGATTCAGGACGCGCAGGCGACCATCAAGACCGTCGGCACCAAGCTGCTGAACCCCGATACCGTGCCGGGCCGGCTCAACGACACGGCGCAGATCGGCACGCTGGCGGTCAACAACAGCAACACGGCGATCTGGTTCATGCAGCACCATCTGCCGGCCGACAACCCGCTGACCTACAGCAACGCGGCGTTCCTGGCATCGAACACGGTGCTGAGCACGCTGAACATCGGCACGCGGCTCGGACATCACCTGGGCGGCAAACCCACGGTGCTGCTGTCTGCCCAGATGCGCAAGTTCGTGATGAACGGGTACGCGCTCGGCACGATTCCGCTGGCCGTGGCCGATGCCATGAACACGCCGGGCGTGGTGGGCATGATCGAGGCGGCCGGCATTACCGTGTTCGGCGTGGGCGCGCACCTGCAGTCGCGCGTGGACCGGAACGCGGTGGTGGGCGAGAAGAACCGGCTGGCGCTGCAGCAGGACCCCAAGACCGGGCTGCTGCCGGCGCAGGGCTGGGCGGAGGGCAAGTGGAATGTCTTCGGCCGGGCCATGCCACGCGGGCTGGTGCTGCTGGGGGCGGGCGTCATCGTCAATTTCGTCGCCAAGATTGCGGTGGAGCTGACCAAGGACGATGACAAGGACGGGGCGCCGAACCCGGGCGGGACACCGACTGTGGCGCCGACTGTGGCGCCGACTTCGACGCCAACCCCCACCCCGGACGCCTCGCCGTCCCCGTCGCCATCCCCCTCGGGCACGAAGCCGCCCGCCGAGACGCCGCCGGACACCCGGCCGGAGACGCCACCAAGGACGCGGCCCACATCGCCGGAAACCGTGCGCGTGCAGCCGTACCGGCGTGGCAACGAGGCCGTCTCGACGCTCTGGGGCATCTCGCGCGCGCATCTGGACACGCTGCTCTCCGACGAACAGAAGGCCGAGGCGCGCGAGCAGGCCCTGCCGCCGGACACGCAGGTGGCCGACTTCGCGCTCCGCGAGTTGATCAACCTCAATCCGAAGTACAAGCTGGCGGAGAATCCCGGGCATATCGAGCCGGGCTGGGAGTTCGACGTGACCCGTTAGGGTGAGGAGGGGCGCGTGAGGGATGTGGCGGGTGGCGACGACGTTACAATGCCGCTTCCCTTCGCCCCGTTACGCCCCTTCCGCCCCCTCATGTCCGTCGATCCGGTCGTCATCCTCATTGCCCTCGGCGCCGCCGTTGCCGGCTTCGTTCAGGGCCTGTCCGGGTTCGCGTTCGGCATGGTCGCCATGTCGTTCTGGGCATGGGGCGTGGATCCGCGCATGGCGTCGGCCATGTCGGTGTTCGGCGCGCTCACCGGGCAACTGCTGGCCGCGTTCACGGTCCGCCGCAAGTTCCATCTGGCCACCGTGCTGCCGTTCCTGATCGGCGGGGCGGTCGGCATCCCGATCGGGGTGTCGATCCTGCCGAAGCTGGATATCCACCTGTTCAAGCTCTGCCTCGGCATCATCCTCGTGATCTGGTGCCCGATCATGCTGTTCTCGGCCAAGCTGCCGCCCATCCGTCGCGGCGGGCGGCTGGCGGACGCCGTGGTCGGTGGAATCGGCGGCATCCTGGGTGGCATCGGCGGGTTCACGGGTATCGCGCCCACGCTCTGGTGCACGCTGCGCGGCTTCGACAAGGATACCCAGCGCGTGGTGATCCAGAACTTCAACCTCGGGGCCTTGATGGTGACGATGGCCGTCTACATCGGTACCGGCATCGTCACCCGGGACATGCTGCCGATGTTCGCCATCGTCGCCCCGGCCATGCTGATTCCCACGCTGCTCGGCACGCGGGTCTATCTGGGGATCAGCGACATCATGTTCCGCCGCATTGTGCTGACGCTGCTCACGGGCTCGGGGTTGGCCATGCTGGCGTCGTCGGTGCCGCAACTGCTCACCCGCTGACCGGCCGGGGTGGCAGTTGCTACACGCCCGCGCCGTTTTTACCGGTTGCCGTGCAGAAAACGCATATCGCGGCAGGCCACATCTTCCATCCGGTAAGTGATTGAAATCATTCGGGAAAACCGCCTCGCGCCGACGGCTGGGCGGGTATATGCCGATGCGGGCCCCGCAATTGCTACTAAGCTGATTTGGGGGCTGCCCGCGCCCGGGCGGCCTGACGTTCCATCTGTGAGGAGATCACGATGAAAACGAAGTTGTTAATAACCTCCCTGGTGGCGGCAGGCATGCTGGCCGCACCATTCGCGATGGCGCAACAGAGCCAGGGCCAGATGCCCGGCCAGACCCAGCCATCCGGCCCGACACCCATGCCCGCACCGGGCCAGGCTGGCGCGACGCCGCCATCGGCCACACCAATGCCACCTGCCTCGCAGGGCAAGCCACGCAGCACTGCGCCCGCACCGAAGAGCCAGGGCATGTCCCAAGGCGGGACGTCCTCGGATTCCATGAGCAGTTCGGGCCGCACCGGCTCGCAGCCGATGGGTGCCCAGTCGCCCTACGCGCCGCAGAAGTGGAACAAGGGTGACAAGCTGCCGGCGGAATTCCGCGACCGCCAGTACGTCATCGACAAGTACAAGGATTACAACCTGCCCGCACCGCGCAAGGGCTATCACTGGGTCGGCGTGGGTGCCGATTACTACCAGGTGTCGTCCAACGGGACGATCTACTCGGTGGGGCCGGGAGGCTGAGTGGTCTGCTAATGAGTAAACAACTAATTAGTAAACAGCAGGGCAACGGGCACGTCGGCGTGCCCGTTTTTCATGGTGCGACTGGATCGGACTCGTCCGAAAAGAACACGTCCTTGACGGCGGCCTCGATGGCGTCGAACGCGGCCGGCTGCACGCGCAGGGCCAGTTGCTTGCGCCAGCGGTTGGAAACGCGGCCTTTCTCGCGGAAGCAGCTCGAAACCAGCGTGGCAAGGTCCGCGTTGCGGATGTCGAACTGTGCATCCACACGCTTGGCCACTTCGTCATAGCCGATCAGGAAGCGCGTTTCGGCTTCCAGGTCGTGCTCCAGGGCCTCCCGGACCATGCGCACGCCGAATTCCACGCACGACGTGGCATCCCAGTAGCGATAGGGCGTGGCCCCGGCGCTGGTCTCGCAATCGAACTGTTGATCGCCCAGCACCCGCACCCGCCAGAGCGCGCGCACCGGCTTGGAGAAGCTCTCCAGCGCGGCGAGGTAGTCGGCTTCATGCCGCTTGATGGCCACCGAGACCGGCAGCAGGAAGCCTTTGGCCATCTTGCCCGAGCGGCACAGCGCGTGGTGGATCAGGAAGCGCGAGAGCCGCCCGTTGCCGTCCATGAACGGGTGGATGAAGACGAACCAGAACGACACCACGCTCGCCACGATCAGCGGGTCCACGTTGGCCGGCGGATCGTTGGCGAAGTCTTCCAGCGCCTGCATCAGGCCGGGCACGTCGTCCGGCACCGGCGGCACGTAGGTGACGGACGCCGGCCCGTTGCCGCCCCGGCGCAGCCAGTTCTGCTCGGTGCGGTACTGCATCGCCTGGTCGAACGGGTTGGAGATGACATCGTTCTGGAGTTCGGTCAGATACTCCTCGCTCAACGGCCGCTTTTCATGCGCGTGGCGCAGCAGCTGGACGAAGCGCTCGGACTTGTCCTGCGTGGCGCTCTCCCGTTCGATCTCGAACGAACTGTCGGTCTCGCTCAGGTAGGCCCAGTGCAGCGCGCGGTCCAGGATGTCCGGGCCGACTGAGGCGATAAAGGCGTCCATGCGCCCGAAGACGTCCATGTCGAGAATCGACTGGATGGTCTCGGTGCGGCGCACGGTGACGCAGTAGTCCAACTCGCCCAGCCCGTTGAAGCGCACGCGCCAGCGCGGATGGAGCTTGCCCGGCGCGGCGGTGTAGTAGCGCGCCGGGTCGAACAGATTGACGTAGGGAACCTTGTCGGAGAGGGTGGGCGTGAGCGTCTGGCCGGTGAAGTGCTCCCACAGCATGGCCGCGATACGCCCGAAGCGGCTGGTGGGGTGCAGGTCCAGTTCGGCCTGCATTTCCGCCTGCGGCACCTGGGGCAGCGCCTGGGACAGGATGGCGAGGTTCACGCCCTCGTGCTTGATGGCGAAGAGCGTATGGGCGAGGAGTGGGGCGTCATCGGACGGCGCCACCTTGCGCGGGAACAGGATGGCGTCGGGCATCTCCAGGATGCGCGTCGTGGCGCCCGAGCGTGCCTCGCGGGTCACGGGCACCAAGGGTGACGTGAGGTGGTTCCGGACCCACGCATAGCCAACCTGCCGCATGTGATGCACGCCATTCCCTCCAATGTGATCAATAAGACCCAACAAAATTCGCGCTAAACGCACAAATTTTATATTTGGAGGCCAGGTTGTCTACTTTTTTTTAGGGAGACCGGGAAAACTTAGAAAAACCGTCGTTTCGCGGCCCCGCCGCCCACCAAATTCGCGCTGAACGAACCGAATTTATATTTCGGCCGATTTTCCGCACAAAATTTTAGGGCGAGGCGGGATTTCAGTCAGGAAGTGCGTCGTAAGTCACCAAGAACACCTGTTCGTCGCCAGCGCTGACCGGCAGCCAGATGATGTCCAGGTTGGGGAAGGCCGTCTCGACGTTGGTCTGCTCGTTGCCGATCTCCACCACCAGCACGCCACCCGGATTGAGCCGCTTCTTCGCGCCGGCGATGATCCGACGCACGATGTCCATGCCATCGTCGCCCCCGGCCAGCGCGATGCGCGGTTCGGCCAGGTACTCCGGCGGCAGGTCGCGCATCGACTGCTCGTTGACGTACGGCGGATTGGTCAGGATGACATCGTAGGTGGCGCCCGACGGCAGCGGCGCGTACAGATCCCCTTCATACAGCGCGATGCGCTCGCCCATCTTGTAGTCGGCCACGTTGCGGCGCGCCACGGCCAGGGCATCGGGGGAGATGTCCACGGCATCGATCCGGGCGTTCGGCCAGACGTGCGCGGCGATGATCGGCAGGCAGCCCGACCCGGTGCAGAGTTCCAGCGCGGTGGTAATCCCGTCCGTCTCGCCCAGCCACGGCTCCAGGCCTTCCTGGAGCAATTCGCCGATGAAGCTGCGCGGCACGATCACGCGGGAGTCCACGTAGAAGCGCAGGCCGTGCATGAACGCCTCGTGCGTGATGTAGGCGGCCGGCACGCGCTCGGTCACGCGGCGCTCGATCACGTCGAGCACGGCTTGCACCTCTTCGGGCAGCAGGCGCGCGTCCAGGAACGGGTCGAGCGTGTCGAGCGGCAGGTTCAGCGTATGCAGCACCAGGTAGGCCGCTTCATCGTAGGCATTGGCGCTGCCGTGGCCGAAGGACAGCTTGGCGGCGGTGAAGCGCGAGACCGCCAGGCGCAGCAGGTCGCGGACGGTTTGCAGGGGGGAAGAGGCCATGGGAGACACCACAATAAGGATAAGAAAAGGGGCCGCCAGGGCCCCCGTCGTCGCTGCCGGTCAGGCGATCAGCCGTTCCAGCACGCCGCGGTAGACATTCTTCAGCGGCTCGATGAAGCGCACTTCCACATGCTCGTCGATCTTGTGGATGCTCGCGTTAGGCGGGCCGAACTCGATCACCTGCGGGCAGATCTTGGCGATGAAACGCCCATCGGAGGTGCCGCCAGTCGTCGACAGCTCGGTCTTGACCCCCATCTCGGCCGCGATGGCGGCGCTCAACGCGTCGGACAGGTCGCCGCGCGGGGTCAGGAACGGTTCGCCGCCCAGCGTCCAGTCGAGCGTGTACTCAAGGCCGTGCTGGTCGAGGATGGCATGCACGCGGGCCTTCAGGCCGTCCGGCGTGCTGGCCGTCGAGAAGCGGAAATTGAAGTCGATGGTCACGTGGCCCGGAATCACGTTGGTCGCGCCCGTACCGCCATGGATGTTCGACATCTGCCACGTGGTGGGCGGGAAGTACTCGTTGCCCTGGTCCCAGGTCTCGGCGACCAGCGTGGTCAGCGCCGGCGCGGCCAGGTGGATCGGGTTGCGGGCCAGGTGCGGATAGGCGATATGCCCCTGCACGCCCTTGACCGTCAGCTTGCCGGACAGCGAGCCGCGCCGGCCGTTCTTGACCATGTCGCCTAGGGTGTCCACCGAAGTCGGCTCGCCGATCACGCAGTAGTCCAGCCGCTCGCCGCGCGCCTTGAGGGCCTCCACCACCTTCACGGTGCCGTCGTGCGCCGGGCCTTCCTCGTCGCTGGTGATCAGGAAGGCGATGGAGCCGGCGTGGGCCGGGTGCTTGGCCACGAATTCCTCCACGGCGACCACGAAGCCGGCGATGGAGGTCTTCATGTCCGCCGCGCCCCGGCCGTAGAGCTTGCCGTCGCGGTGGGTGGGCTGGAACGGGTCCGATTGCCACTGGTCCACCGGGCCGGTGGGCACCACGTCAGTATGGCCGGCGAAGGCCAGCAGCTTGCCCGCCGTGCCCGCCGTGCCGCGCTTCACCGCCCACAGGTTCGTCACGCGGAAGTCGTCGGGGCCGCTGACGAGGTTTTCGCACACGAAGCCGAGGGCCTTCAGGCGGGATTCCAGCACGGCCTGGCAGCCTTCGTCAGCGGGCGTGACGGAGCGGCGGCGGATCAGGTCTTCGGTCAGGGCGAGGGTGGGGTTCATGTTGCGGTGGCGGCAGGAAAATTCAGAAAAGTGCGGCGTAGCCGTCGGCGGAAAAACCCACGCTGACCTGGCCGTTGCGGTCCAGCACGGGCCGCTTGATCAGGGACGGACTGGTTTGCATCAGCGCGATGGCGCCGGTTTCGGACTCGGCACTGGCCTTGTCCGCGTCGGACAGCGCGCGGTAGGTGGTGCCCTTCTTGTTCAGCAGCGTGGCCAGTGGCACGTGCTTGAGCCAGGCGCGCAGCAGCGTTTCGTCCACGCCTTGCTTCTTGAAGTCGTGGAACGTATACGGCACGCCGTTCGTGTCGAGCCAGGTGCGTGCCTTCTTGACGGTGTCGCAGTTCGGAATGCCGTAGAGCAGGACAGTCATGGTGATTATCGGAACAGCAGGTTGAGGGCGATGACCAGCCCGCCCAGGCCCAGCGCCACGCCGGTCATGGCCACGGCGGTCATCAGCCGCAGGCGGCGGTCCAGCCGGGCGGCTTCCTTGCGCAGCGCCTCGATGGTGATGGCGTGCTGCTCGGCCAGCAGCTTCACGGCCTCGGCCTGCTGCATGGCCGCCATTTCCAGTTCGGCGATGCGGGCGGCGGGGTCGCGCGGCTCCATCGTGCCGCCGATGTCCGGCTCGTCCTTGCGGCGGCCCTTCTTGATCTTCTCGATGGTCTTGTTGGCCTGGTCGAGGATGGTAGGGAGCAGGGAGAGCACGGTGCTGACAGTGGCGGGGTCTAGGGCCATGAGTCGCTTGCGGAGGGAGGGCATGGGCGAATCGGTTCGCCGCCGGCCATCCTCGACGAGGATGGCCGGCGGCGCTGCGGCGGCTTGTGCGGATCAGTCGCCGCGCAGCAGGTCGTTCAGGCTGGTCTTGGCGCGGGTTTGCGCGTCCACCTTCTTCACGATCACGGCGCAGTACAGGCTGTACTTGCCATCCTTGGACGGCAGGTTGCCGGCCACCACGACCGAACCGGCCGGGACGCGGCCATAGTGGATCTCGCCGGTTTCGCGGTCATAGATCTTGGTCGACTGGCCCAGGTACACGCCCATCGAGATCACCGAGTTCTCTTCCACGATCACGCCTTCCACCACTTCCGAGCGCGCGCCGATGAAGCAGTTGTCCTCGATGATCACCGGGTTGGCCTGCAGCGGCTCCAGCACGCCGCCGATGCCCACGCCGCCCGACAGGTGGACGTTCTTGCCGATCTGCGCGCACGAACCCACGGTGGCCCAGGTATCGACCATCGTGCCTTCATCCACATAGGCGCCAATGTTCACGTACGACGGCATCAGCACGGCGTTCTTGGCGATGAACGAACCACGGCGGGCCACGGCGGGCGGCACCACGCGGAAACCGGCGCGGGCGAAATCGTCGCCGGTCCAGTTGGCGAACTTGGTCGGCACTTTGTCGTAGAACTGTGCGAAGCCGCCAGCGGCCATCGGCGCGTTGTCTTCCAGGCGGAACGAGAGCAGCACGGCCTTCTTGATCCACTGGTTGACGACCCATTCCTTGCCTTGCTTTTCGGCCACGCGCAGGGCGCCGGCGTCGAGCTGGGAGATCACGTTGGCCACCGCCTCGCGGATGTCGTTCGGGGCGGACTTGGGCGACAGGCTGGCGCGGTCTTCCCAGGCCTGGTCGATCAGGGCTTGCAGTGCTTGCGTCATGGTCGTTTCTTTAGTGGTGATTGTTCAGGTAATTGTTCAGGCAAAAGCGTTGGTCCGCCGGAGCGGGATCAGTGCCCGCCCAGCGACTTGCAAAATTCGACGATCCGGCGCGCGCCTTCCACGCATTCGTCCGGCGTGGCCACCAGGGCCATTCGCACGCGGTTCTTGCCCGGGTTCACGCCATGGGCGTCGCGCGCGAGGTAGCTGCCGGGCAGCACAGCCACGTTCTGCTCGGCCAGCAGGCGCACGGCGAAGTCGGTATCGGACAACCCGGTGCGCGAGACATCGGCCCAGAGATAGAAGGCGGCATCGGGAAGTGCCACATCGAGCACTTCGGCCAGCATCGGCGTCACGGCGCTGAACTTCTTCACGTACGCCGCGCGGTTCTCGCGCACATGGGCCTCGTCGTTCCACGCGGCCACGCTGGCGGCCTGCACGGCAGGGTTCATGGCCGCGCCGTGGTAGGTACGGTATAGCAGGAATTTCTTGAGAATTGCCGGGTCGCCGGCCACGAAGCCCGAGCGCAGGCCCGGCACGTTCGAGCGCTTGGAGAGGCTCGAGAACATCACCAGCCGCTCGAAGCCGCGGCCCAGCTTGTGGGCGGCTTCCAGCGCGCCCAGCGGGGGGTTGGCTTCGTCGAAATAGATCTCGGAATAGCATTCATCCGAGGCGATCACGAAGCCGTGGCGATCGGACAATTCGAACAGTTGCTTCCAGTCCGCCAGCGACATCACGGCCCCGGTGGGATTGCCCGGCGAGCAGACGTACAGCAACTGGACGTCTTGCCAGGTCTCGGCGCCGATCTGGTCGAACGCGGGCGCAAAGTTGCGTGCCGGGTCGCTGTTGGCGAATACCGGCTTGGCGCCAGCCAGCAGCGTGGCGCCTTCGTAGATCTGGTAGAACGGGTTCGGGCACAGCACCAGCGGGTTGGGGCGGCTGGCGTCCACCACGGTCTGGGCGAAGGCGAACAGCGCCTCGCGCGAGCCGGTCACGGGCAGGACTTCCGTGGCGGCGTCCACTTTCGGCAGGCCGTAGCGGCGTTCCAGCCAGCCGGCGATGCCCTGGCGCAGTGCGTCGGTGCCGGCGGTGCTCGGGTAGCTGGCCAGTCCGGCCAGCGACGCGGTCATCGCCTGCTTGATGAATTCGGGGGTCGGATGCTTGGGCTCGCCAATGCCGAAGCTGATGGCTGGCTTGTCGGCGGGTTTGACGTCCGCCACCAGCACGCGCAGTTTCTCGAAGGGATAGGTCTGGAGCAGGTCGAGGCGCGGATTCACGGTGGCAGGCAGGCGGGGCGGTTGAAACCCGGCATTATAAAGGAATGCCGCCGACGCCCCGCGTGCCGGCTTCGCTTAATAAAGCATCACTCGCGACACCGTGGCCACCAGCGGCCGGCGGATGAACCGCTCCAGCGCCGCGTTCAGGTGCAGCGGACGCAACAGCATCTTCACCGTCATCTCGAGCGGCAGGTTCCGGCGCACCACGGCGCTGCACTGGGAGTTCAGCGCGCGCACGTCGCGCTCCGGCACGTCTTCCTGATTGCGCTCCACCCGCAGTACGTTGCGCAGCGCGATCTCGGCATCCTCGTTCTTGATTTCGAGCAAACGCCGCGCCAGCGCGCCCAGCACCCGGGCGCGCCCAATCCGCTCCTGCCCGTTCAAGGCATTGAAATAGCGGAAGAAATGCTTGTAGTGGCGTACCTCGTCGTTGGCGATGCGGCGCGTCAGGTCGCGCAGCACCGGCTCGTCGCTGGCCTGCTCCAGCGCGCGGTAGTAGGTGGCCGTGCCGGTCTCGACCACGCAGCGCGCCGCCATCTCCAGCGCGTGCGACCGCTCGAAATTGTCGATCGAGCAGGTCTTGCTGTATTCGTCGAAGAACCGCTGGTAGCCGCGCGGCCAGTCGAATTCCGGCCAGACATGCTCCACGTAGCGGCGCAGCGCGAAGCCGTGCTGCAGTTCCTCGGATTCCCAGTGCCGGGCGAGCCACGTGGCGGCCTCGGGCACATGGGCGTAGTAGGTGGCGAGGTTGCCTGCGTAGGTGTCGGAGCCGCTTTCGATAAACGATGCGGCGACGAGCAGGTAGAACAGCGTACGGTTGTCGCGCACCTTTTCCACGTCGATGGACGCGTAGTCGATGTCGGACACGGACCAGGGCAGGTCGTCCCGTTCCGGGGTCGCTTGGCTTACGGTCATGCACAGATCTCCAGGCAAATCGCGACCTGCAGGCGGCGTGTGACGGCCGGATGACGGTCGAGCGGCGGGGAGGGCGCTTCGCGCCGGAGGGGCTCCGGGGTCACGCCAGCATTCCAAGAGACTAGCACTAACCCTAGGAAGTTTCTTTTGGATTTGCCGCGTGGGCGTCGCATCGCGGTGTTGCGGTCACGCAGCAGCCACCTCGAAACCGCTTGCATGAATAGACGCAACTCGTGGAAAAGCAAGGATTTTCCGGGCGGGGAATGGGAGGTCCGAAACGCCGCCCATCGGGCGATAAAGCGGCCGGACGAACGGTGCGCGATGGTATGATTACCGCCAATCTAATCGGGCCCCAACGGGTCGCATGAGACGTAGACGTCACGTCGCGTCGAGCGCCTCCGGGGCAGCCCGGCTTTTCCAACATTCGTAACGCCCAAACCACACGACAACCGTGCGACTGTCCTCGATCAAGCTGGCGGGCTTCAAGTCCTTCGTCGATCCCACCAATTTTCAAGTGCCCGGCCAACTGGTCGGCATCGTCGGTCCCAACGGCTGCGGCAAATCCAACATCATCGACGCCGTGCGTTGGGTGCTGGGTGAGTCACGCGCGTCCGAACTGCGTGGCGAATCCATGCAGGACGTCATCTTCAACGGTTCCACCGCGCGCAAGCAGGCCGGGCGCGCCAGCGTGGAACTGGTGTTCGACAACGCCGAAGGCCGCGCCGCCGGCCAGTGGAGCCAATACGCCGAAGTGGCCGTCAAGCGCGTGCTGACCCGCGACGGCACCTCCTCGTACTACATCAACAACCAGCCGGTGCGCCGGCGCGACATCCAGGACATCTTCCTTGGCACCGGCCTCGGGCCGCGCGCCTACGCCATCATCGGGCAGGGCATGATCTCGCGGATCATCGAGGCCAAGCCCGATGACATGCGGATTTTCCTGGAAGAGGCCGCGGGCGTCTCCAAGTACAAGGAACGCCGCCGCGAGACCGAAAACCGCCTGGGCGACACGCGCGAGAACCTGACCCGCGTGGAAGACATCCTGCGCGAACTCGGCGCCAACCTCGACAAGCTGGAAGGCCAGGCCGAGGTGGCCCAGCGCTTCAAGACGCTGCATGCCGACGGCGAGGAAAAGCAGCAACTGCTGTGGCTGCTGCGCAAGCGCGAGGCCCAGGCCGAGCAGGAGCGCCATGCGCGCGCCATCGAGCAGGCCCAGATCGACCTGGAAGCCCAGACCGCTCAGCTACGCCATGTGGAAGCCGAGCTGGAGACGATGCGCGCGGCGCACTACGCCGCGTCGGACGGCATGCACGCCGCACAGGGCGCGCTGTACGAAGCCAATTCCGAGGTCAGCAAGCTCGAAGCCGAGATCCGCTATGTGGTGGAGTCGCGCAATCGCGTGCAGGCGCAGATCGCCGCGCTGACCACCCAGCGCGAGCAATGGCAGGGCAAGGCCGAGCAGGCCACCGAGGAACTGGCGCAGGCCGAGGAAAACCTCGCCCTGTCCGAGGCCCGCACCATCGAGGCGCAGGACGCCGTGGCGCAGAAGTCCGACGAACTGCCGACGCTGGAAGGCCAGTGGCGCGATGCCCAGCAACTGCTGAACGAGCAGCGCGCCGGCATCATGCAGGCCGAGCAGACGCTGAAGCTCGAGGCCGCCCAGCAGCGCAGTGCCGACCAGATGCTCCAGCAGCTGGAGCAGCGCAAGGAACGCCTGTCACTGGAAGACAAGGGGCTCGACCGCCCCGACGAGACCCGTCTGGAAGAACAACGCGGCGAACTGGCCGAGCAGGAAGCGATGCTCGAGGAAGCCCAGGCCTTGCTGATGGACAGCGAGGACCGCGTGCCGCGCCTGGACGGCGAGCGCCGCAGCGCGCAGGAGCGCGTGCAGAGCGAGGCCGCCGCCATCGCCGCGCTGGAAGCCCGCCTCTCCGCGCTGCGCCAGCTGCAGGAAAACGTGCAGACCGAAGGCAAGGTCCAGCCGTGGCTGGAGCGCCATGGTCTGGCCGAGCTGCCGCGCCTGTGGAAGAAGGTTCATATCGAGCCGGGCTGGGAAAATGCGCTCGAATCCGTGCTGCGCGAGAAGTTGGCCGCACTGGAAGTGTCCAACCTGGACTGGGTCAAGGCATTCCTGTCCGATGCCCCGCCCGCCAAGCTGGCCTTCTACTCGCCGCCGTCCGCCGCGCGGCCCGTGGACGCGCCGGCCGGGCTGCGTCCGCTGATGTCGCTGGTGCAGATCACCGAGCCGGGCATCCGCGCGGTCATGCAGGACTGGCTGGCCGACATCTACACCGCCACCGACATGGCACAGGCGCTGGCCGGGCGCGGCACGCTGCCCGAGGGCGCGCAGTTTGTCATCGCCGAAGGTCACCTGGTGGGCCGCAACGCGATCCAGATCTACGCTGCCGATTCGGAGCAGGCCGGCATGCTGGCCCGCGAGCAGGAAATCGAAAACCTGCAGAAGCAGGCGCGCGCGCAGATGCTGCTGTCCGACGAGGCCAAGACCCAGGCCGTGCGCGCGGAGTCGGCCTACACCCAGGCCAGTCAGGCGCTGGCCGAGGCCCGCACCCGTGCCGAGCAGGCCACGCGGCGCGTGCACACGTTGCAGATGGACGTGCTCAAGCTGTCGCAGGCGATGGAGCGATTCTCCGCCCGGAGCGGCCAGATCCGCGAGGAACTGTCGGAGATCGAGGCCCAGATCGAGGAACAGCGCGCCGTGCGTGCCGAGTCCGAGGCGACCTTCGAGCAGCACGACACCCAGCTGGCCGAGATGCAGGCGGCCCACGAAGACCACCAGATGGCCTTCGAGGCGCTGGACGGCAAGCTGACCGGCGCGCGCCAGCAGTTGCGCGATTTCGAACGGGCTGCGCAGGAGGCGGTGTTCGGCGAGCGCAATCTGTCCGGCCGCATCGACGAACTGCGCCGCAATATCCAGATGGCGGCGGACCAGTCCGAGCGGATCGCCGAATCGCTGGAAAACGCACGCGTCGAGCTTGAGACGATCAACGAGCAGACCGCCCACACCGGCCTGCAAGAGGCGCTGGAAGTGCGCGCCGAGAAGGAAGAGAAGCTGTCGGCGGCGCGCATCGAGCTGGATGCGCTGTCCGCACAGCTCCGCCAGTTCGACGAACAGCGCCTGGCCGCCGAGCGCAGCCTGCAGCCGCTGCGCGACCGCATCACCGAGTTGCAGCTCAAGGAGCAGGCTGCGCGCCTGAACCAGGAGCAGTTCACCGAGCAACTGACGACCGCACAGGTCGACGAGGTGGCGCTGGCCGAGAAGCTGACCGGCGACCTGAAGCCGTCCTACCTGCAAGGCGAGGTCACGCGTATCAACAACGCGATCAACGCGCTGGGCCCGGTCAACATGGCCGCGCTCGATGAACTGTCCGCCGCGCGCGAGCGCAAGACCTTCCTCGATGCCCAGTCGGCCGACCTGAACGACGCCATCAACACGCTCGAGGACGCCATTGCGAAGATCGACCAGGAGACGCGCGCGCTGCTGCAAGGCACGTTCGACCAGGTCAACCATCACTTCGGCGAGCTGTTCCCGCAGCTGTTCGGTGGCGGCCAGGCGCGCCTGATCATGACCGGCGAGGAAATCCTCGATGCCGGCGTGCAGGTGATGGCCCAGCCCCCGGGCAAGAAGAACTCGACGATTCACCTGCTGTCCGGCGGCGAGAAGGCGCTGACCGCGATTGCGCTCGTGTTCGCGATGTTCCAGCTCAACCCGGCGCCGTTCTGCCTGCTGGACGAGGTGGACGCGCCGCTCGACGATGCCAATACCGAGCGCTACGCCAACATGGTGGCGCACATGTCCGACAAGACCCAGTTCGTGTTTATTTCTCACAACAAGATAGCGATGGAGATGGCCCACCAGCTGATCGGCGTGACCATGCAGGAGCAAGGCGTGTCGCGGATCGTGGCGGTGGATATGGATGCAGCAGTGTCTATGGCGGAGGCCGCTTGAGATGGAACTGCAAAACGCTCTGATCATCGCCGGTGTCATCCTGTTGCTGTTGCTGGTGGCGTACAACCGCTGGCAGATCCACAAGGCGCGCCGCGTGCGGCCGCTGATGCCTGACGACGACCTGCCGCCCATGCGCGAGCCGGTGGTGGGCAAGACCGTGCATCCCGAGACGGCCGCCAAGCTGCAGGAGCTGCCGCCCGAGCACATCGCCCGGCGCGAGCCCACGCTAGGCGAGGCTGGCAAGATGGCCAGGCCTGAGGTGAAGCCAGCCACCCGGCAGGAGTCGAAGCACGACGCCGAGGTAGCCACTGCCACCGCCGCCGCGCATGCAGCCGCAGGTTCGGCCGATGCGGACGAGATCGTCGCCGACGAAGTGGCCGTGGCGGCATCGCCGGCCATGGCGCAGCCTGCCAGCCGGAATGAGCAAGCCGACGAGGACAGCGATCAGGCCCAAACCGCCACCGTGGCGGCGCCCGCGCCGAAGCCCGCCGCCCCGGAGGCCGCCCCCGCTGGGATGGACGGCCAGCCGGCCCAGGCGGTGATCGACCCGCTGATCGACTGCATCGTGCCGATGCACCTTGAACGCAAGGCGTCTGGCGACCGCATCCTGCCGCTGACGGGCCGGCTGCGCCGCGCCGGGACCAAGCAGGTCCATATCGAGGGCCTGCGTGCCGAAGCCAACGCCTGGGAGCCGGTGACTGCCGGCCACCAGTACGAGGACATCCAGGTCGCCGTGCAGCTGGCCAACCGCAGCGGCCCGCTGAACGCGCTGGAGTTCTCCGAATTCGTCAATGCCGTGGAGGCGCTGGCCGAGGCGCTCGATGCATCGGCAGACCTCCCCGACATGACCGAGACCGTCGCCAACGCCCGCGAGTTGGACGGCTTTGCCGCCGGCGCCGACGTGCAGCTTGGCGTGAACGTGATTTCCGATGGCGCGCCGTGGTCGGCCGCCTATGTGCAGACCGTGGCCACGCAGGACGGGCTGGTGCTGTCCCGCGACGGCACGCGCTTCATCCGCTATGAACCGGGCGCCGATGGCGTGCAGAAGCCGCTGTTCACGCTGCAGTTCGGCGACACGAACTTCCTGCGCGATGACCTGACCGTCAACGCCGGCCGCCAGATCACGCTGCTGCTGGACGTGCCGCAGGCCGCGCAGGCCGTCAAGCCGTTCAAGACCGTGTGCGAGTACGGCTACAGCCTCGCCCAGCGCATGGGCGCCCAGCTCGTGGACGACAACATGCGGCCGCTGACCGAGGCTTCGTTCGTGGCGATCTTCGCCCAGCTCGAAAAGCTGTACGAGAAGCTCGAGGCGCGCGGCATGCCCGCCGGCTCATCGGCGGCCCAGCGCCTGTTCAGCCTGTAAGGAAGCCTGCCATGACCGCCAAGACTCAGGGCGCGCAGGCTCCGGCCTCCGCGCCCCCCGGCGCGTTGCCGGCCGACGCCGCCGCCACCGCGCGCGTGCAATGGCTGCGCGATGAACTCGATCGCCACGCCTACCAGTATTACGTGCTCGATGATCCGTCGATTCCGGACGCCGAGTACGATGCGCTGTTCAGCGAACTCCAGGCGCTGGAGACCGAGCATCCCGACTTGCTGACCGACGATTCGCCCACGCAGCGCGTGGGCGGCGCGCCGCTGTCCGCGTTCGACTCCGTGCGGCATCGCGTGCCGATGCTGTCGCTGAACAACGGCTTCGCCGACGAGGACGTCGTCAATTTCGACCGCCGCTGCGCCCAGGGGCTGGGCCGGACCGCCGCCGCGCCCGCGCCGGCTGACGACCTGTTCAGCGCCGCCGAGGCGACCGATCAGGCCGTGGAATACGCCTGCGAACTGAAGTTCGACGGTCTGGCCATGTCGCTGCGCTATGAGGACGGCAAGCTCGTGCAGGCCGCCACGCGCGGCGACGGCGAGACCGGCGAGGATGTGACCGTCAACGTGCGAACCATCAAGGCGATTCCGCTGAAGCTGCGCGGCAAGGCGCCGGCCGTGCTGGAAGTGCGCGGCGAGGTCTTCATGTACCGCGCCGAGTTCGACAAGCTCAACGCGCGCCAGGCCGAGGCCGGCGAGAAGACCTTCGTCAATCCGCGCAACGCGGCCGCCGGCAGCCTGCGGCAGCTCGATCCGCGCATCACGGCCAAGCGCCCGCTGTCTTTCTTCGCCTACGGTATCGGCGAGTTGCAGGGCGCGGACCGGCCCGCCACCCACAGCGTAATGCTCGACGGCTTTGCCGGGCTGGGCCTGCCGGTCTGCACCGAGCGCCAGGTGGTGAAGGGGGCGCAGGGCCTGCTGGCCTTCTATCGCGATATTGGCGCGCGCCGCGACCAGCTGCCGTACGACATCGACGGCGTGGTCTACAAGGTCAACGCGATTGCCGAGCAGGAGCAGCTTGGCTTCGTCTCGCGCGCGCCGCGCTTTGCGCTGGCGCACAAGTTCCCGGCGCAGGAGATGACGACGACCGTCGAGGACATCGAGGTGCAGGTGGGCCGCACGGGCGCCATCACGCCCGTGGCGCGGCTCGCGCCGGTGTTCGTGGGCGGCGTGACCGTGACCAACGCCACGCTCCACAACGAGGACGAGATCCGTCGCAAGGATGTGCATATCGGCGATACGGTGATCGTGCGCCGAGCCGGCGACGTGATTCCCGAGGTGGTGGCCGTGGTGCTGGAACGGCGCCCGGCTGACGCGCGCGCGTTCGTCATGCCGACCACCTGCCCGGTGTGCGGCTCGCACGTGGAGCGGCTGGAGGACGAGGCCATCGCCCGTTGCACCGGCGGCCTGATCTGCGCCGCGCAGCGCAAGCAGGCGCTGCTGCACTTCGCCCAGCGCCGTGCGATGGACATCGAGGGCCTGGGCGACAAGGTGGTGGAGCAACTGGTCGATCTGGGCATTGTCCGCACCCCGGCGGACCTCTTCAAGCTCGGCGTAGCCAAGCTGGCCGCGCTGGACCGGATGGCCGACAAGTCGGCGACGAACCTCGTGGCCGCCATCGACAAGTCGCGCAGCACCACGCTGAACCGCTTTATCTTCGCGCTGGGCATCCGCCACGTGGGCGAGGCCACGGCCAAGGATCTCGCCAAGCACTTTGGCAAGCTGGACAACCTGCTGGCCGCCGACGAGGCCGCGCTGCTCGACGTCAACGACGTCGGGCCGGTGGTGGCGCAGTCGATCGCCAACTTCCTGGGCGAGCCGCACAACGTGGAGGTGGTCGAGCAGCTGCGCGCCGCCGGCGTACACTGGCCGGAGAGCGAGCCTGCGGCCCGCGCGCCGCTGCCGCTGGCCGGCAAGACCTTCGTGCTGACCGGCACGCTGCCGACGCTTTCGCGCGAGGACGCCAAGGCGCGGCTGGAAGCGGCCGGCGCCAAGGTGGCCGGCTCGGTGTCGAAGAAGACCGACTACGTGGTGGCTGGCGCCGAGGCGGGCAGCAAGCTCGAAAAGGCGCAGGCGCTCGGCGTGGCGGTGATCGACGAGGATGGCATGTTGGCGCTACTGGCCGACGCCACGGGCGCACAACCGGAGGACGCGCAATGATCCGTGACATTTTGAAGATGGGAGATTCGCGCCTGACGCAGGTGGCGCGGCCCGTGACTGCGTTCAACACGCCCGAGCTGCGCGTGCTGATCGACGATATGTTCGACACGATGGCGCACGCCAACGGCGCCGGCCTGGCCGCGCCGCAGATTGGCGTGGACCTGCAGGTGGTGATCTTCGGCTTCGACAGCAACCCGCGCTATCCGGACGCCCCGATGGTGCCGAAGACGGTGCTGATCAATCCGGTGCTGGAACCGCTCTCCGACGAGATGGAAGAGGGCTGGGAAGGGTGCCTGTCGGTGCCGGGGCTGCGAGGCGTGGTGCCGCGCCATGCCCGACTGAAGTATTCGGGATTCGACCCGATGGGGAACCCGATCGAGCGGGTGGCCGATGGCTTCCATGCGCGCGTGGTGCAGCATGAGTGCGACCACCTGATCGGCGTGCTGTACCCGATGCGGGTGAAGGACTTCACGCGCTTCGGCTTCACCGAGGTGCTGTTCCCGGAGCTGCCGGCGAACTACGACGATTGAGGCGGCTGGCCTCCCTCACCGCTTGCCGGCGAGGGAGGCGCAACCTGACGTCAGAACTTCTCGAACGCCCCCAGGAAGCGCCACTGGCCCGGCGGCAGGTCGCCCAGCACGATGCGGCCCATGCGCACGCGCTTCAGGCCCACCACGCGCAGGCCAACCTGCTCGCACATGCGGCGAATCTGGCGCTTGCGGCCTTCGCGCAACACGAAGCGCAGCTGCTCCTCGTTCTGCCAGCTCACCTTGGCGGGCTTCAGCGGCACGCCGTCGAGCGACAGGCCGTGGCGCAGCCGCTCGATCTCCTCGGCCGGAAACACGGTGCTGATGTCTCGCTCGACCGGACCTTCCGGCGATTCCCAGACCACGCGGACCAGATATTCCTTCTCCACATTCGAGTCGTCGCCGATCAGCGCGCGTGCCACGCGGCCGTCCTGCGTCAGCACGAGCAGGCCGGTGGAGTCGATATCGAGACGGCCGGCCGGGGCCAGGTTCTTGCGCTGCCACGGCTGGAAACGCTTGCGGGTGGGGTCTTCGGCCCACTGGTTCTCGGGCGCGAACAGCACGGCGGCCGGCTCGTAGCCGTCTTCGGCCTGACCTGAGACATAGCCGACAGGCTTGTTGATCAGCACGGTCACGCGCTCGCCCTGTTCGGAGCGGGCGGCCTGCAGGATCTCGATCTCGGCGTCGGGGCGGACGCGCGAACCCAGTTCGGTCACGGCCTTGCCGTCCACGTGCACCCAGCCACGCGGAATCCACTCGTCGGCCTCGCGGCGCGAGCAGAGGCCCAGCTCCGACATGCGCTTGGACAGGCGGATGAGACCGTCGTCGTTGGCCTCCGCCTGCTGCCGGACCGGCTCGCGCGCCTCGGCGCGGGGCGCCGGACGCTCGGGTCGCACCGGGCGCGCACGATCGGCGGTGTCGCTGAAGCGACGGGTCGGCGCGGCAGGACGGCGCGCGTCATCGCCATCGGCACGACGCTGCGGCGGACGGCGCTCGTCATCGCCATAACGGCGCGGCGGGCGGGCTTCGTCCTCACCGAAACGGCGCGGACGCGGCGCGCCGCGGTCGTCATTGCCGAAGCTGCGCTGGGGCGGACGGCGGTCGTCGCCGCTGAAACCACGCTGCGGGGGACGGCGGTCGTCGCCGCTGAAGCCGCGTTGCGGGGGGCGGCGGTCATCGCCGCTGGAACCACCCTGCGGCGGGCGGCGCTCGTCATCGCCATACCGGCGCGGCGGGCGGGCTTCATCGTCACCGAAACGGCGCGGACGCGGCGCGCCGCGATCATCGTTGCCGAAGCTGCGCTGGGGCGGGCGGCGGTCGTCGCCGCCGAAGCCACGTTGCGGGGGACGGCGATCATCGCCGCCGAAGCCACGTTGCGGCGGGCGGCGCTCGTCATCGCCATAACGGCGCGGCGGGCGGGCCTCGTCATCGCCGAAACGGCGGGGACGCGGCGCACCGCGATCATCGTTCCCGAAGCTGCGCTGGGGCGGACGGCGATCATCGCCGCCGAAGCCACGCTGCGGCGGGCGGCGTTCGTCATCGCCATAGCGGCGCGGCGGACGGGCTTCGTCGTCACCAAAACGACGGGGGCGGGGCGGACGGTCGTCGCCACCGGCGCCACGCTGGGGCGGACGGCGGTCATCGCCGCTGAAACCACGCTGCGGCGGGCGTCGCTCGTCGTCGCCATAGCGGCGCGGCGGCCGATCCCCCTCGGGGCGCGGACGGGCAGGGCGCGCCGGGCGCTCTCCACGATCCGCCCGATCAGGCCGGGCGGCGCCCTCGGCGGGAGCGGCCTTGCGCTTGTTGCGCTCGCCCGCGCGTTCCCGCGCCTCCTTGATGCCCGTCACCACGTCCTGCACGCGCTTGCGGTTCAGGTCGGAGACGCGCACCGGGCGGGTGGGCTTGCGCGGCGCGTCCGAGGTGGACGTGGCGGTCTTGATGCCCAGCGTCTTGCGGCCGGGCGTTTTGCTGTCTGTCATATCGTTGCGTTTGCCCGACCCGCATTGCCATCAGATGGCTAGCGCGTCGAGCAAATCCTGTTCAAGCTGAATCTGCAATCGGTTGTCGGCGGCAAGACGGCTGCCATCGACCAGGAACACGTCTTCGACGCGCTCCCCCAGGGTGTTGATGCGCGCCGAATGCACGGACACGCGATGTTGGGCCAGTACGCGGGCGATCGCGTAGAGCAGGCCGGTTCGGTCGTTGGCGGACAGGGACAGCAGGTAGAACTGCCCGCGCTCGTCGGCCCGCAGGTCCACGCGGGGCTTGATCGGGAAGCTGCGCGACTGGCGCGACAGCCGGCCCTGCGCCGGATCGGGCAGCGGGCACTCCAGCCGCAGCCGTTCCGCCAGTTCGTGTTCGACCAACGCGAGGATGTCGCGATAGTCGCCCGCCAGGCCAGGGTCGGTCACCTGGAAGGTGTCCAGCGCGTAGCCGTGGCGTGTGGTGTGGATCTTGGCGTCCTGAATCGAGAACGCCTTTCGTTCGAAATAGCCGCAGATGCGCGCGAAGAGGTCAGGCTGGTCCTTGACGTAGACGGCAATCTGCAGGCCCTCGCCAGCCGGCGAGATGCGTGCCTTGACCACCGCCGCGTCGCTATCCACCTTGTTGAACAGATGGCGCGTGAGCCAGGCGATGTCGCGGGCATCGTGGCGCAGGAAGAACGAGACGTCGAGCTTGTCCCAGAGCGGCCTGCCCAGTTCGGGGTCGAACGCCTTGAGCCGCAACTGGGCGATGGTGTCGTCCCGGCGCTGGGCCCAGAGCGAATGCGGGTCGAGCTGCGCGCCGCCGAGCACGCGCAGGGTGATGCGGTACAGGTCTTCGAGCAGCTTGCCCTTCCAGGCATTCCACACCTTGGGGCTGGTGCCGCGGATATCGGCCACGGTCAGCAGGTAGAGCGCGGTCAGGTAGCGTTCATTGCCCACCACGCCGGCGAAGGCCTTGACCACGTCCGGATCGGTCAGGTCCTGCTTCTGCGCCACGTGGCTCATGGTCAGGTGATGCTCGACGAGCCAGGCGATCAGGTCGGTGTCCTCGCGCGAAATGCCGTGCTGCTTGCAGAAGCGGCGCGCATCGACGGTGCCGAGCTTGGAGTGGTCCCCGCCCCGGCCCTTGGCGATGTCGTGGAACAGCGCGGCCACCCAGAGCACCCACGGGCGGTCGAAGCTGGCCATCAACTGGCTGCAGAACGGGAACTCGTGCGTGTGCTCGACGATGGCGAAGCGGCGGATATTGCGCACCACCATCAGGATGTGCTGGTCCACGGTGTAGACGTGGAACAGGTCGTGCTGCATCTGGCCGACGATGCGCCGGAAATTGATCAGGTAGCGGCCCAGCACGCTGGTCTGGTTCATCAGCCGCAGCGCGTGGGTGATACCCTGCGGCTCTTGCATGATGGCCAGGAACAGGCGGCGGTTCTCGGGATCGTTGCGCCAGCTCGCGTCCATGACCGTGCGCGCGTTGTAGAGCCCGCGCAGCGTACGGGGGGAGATGCCTTTCACGCCCGGCGTGCGCTCGTAGAGCAGGAAGGTCTCCAGGATTGCGTGCGGATCGCGCTCGTACAGGTCGTCGCTGGTGATTTCCAGCATGCCCTGGCGTTCCACGAAGCGGTCGTTGATCACGCGTGTGACCTTCGATTCACTCGGAAACAGCATCGCCTCGATATTGAGCAGCAGTACGCTGTTGAGCTGCGTCACCGCCTTGGCGGCCCAGTAGAAGCGGCGCATCAACTGTTCGCTGGCGCGCTTGTGCGTGGTCTGCCGATAGCCGAAGGACTCGGCCAGCGCGGTTTGCAGGTCGAACACCAGCACGTCCTGCCGGCGGCCGGCCAGCAGGTGCAGCCGTGCGCGAATCGTGCGCAGCAGGCGCTCGTTGCGGGTGAGTTCCTGCGCCTCGCGCTCGGTCAGCAGGCCGCGCTCGAACAATTCCTTCCAGCTGTCGCCGAGGCCCGCCGCCTGCGTCATCCACAGGATGACCTGCAGGTCGCGCAGGCCGCCCGGGCTTTCCTTGCAGTTGGGCTCCAGCGCGTAGGGCGTGTCCTGGTACTTGGCGTGGCGCTGGCGCATTTCCAGCAGCTTGGCCTGGAAGAAGTCGGCGGCGTCGAGGTCCGCCAGATAGCGCCGGTGCATGTCGGCGAACAGTGCTTTGTTGCCGATCAGCAGGCGCGCTTCGAGCAGCGAGGTGCGGATGGTGATGTCGCCCGCCGCCTCGCGCAGGCAGTCGTCGACGGTACGTACCGACGAGCCGATCTCGAGTCCCAGATCCCAGCACAGGCCGATGAAGCGCTCCAGCTTGCCCGCCATCTCCGCGTCCGGCTCGGCCGGCAGCAGGAGCAGCACGTCCACGTCGGAATGCGGGAACAGCTCGCCACGGCCATAGCCACCCACCGCCACCAGCGCGGCGCTGGCGGGCAACTCCAGGCCGGTCCAGGCATCGATCAACGCGGCATCCACGGCACGGCGCAGCCGCGTGACCAGCGGATTGACCTGATTGTGCGCGTCGAATTCGGCGAAGAGCGCTTGCTTGTCGGCGCGCAGCTTGTCGCGGATGCGCTGGCAAAGCAGGAGTTCCGGCGTGGTGTCCATGGTGGGGGCGGTGTGGGTCGCGGGCACGGCTGGAAGTAGAAAGGGCGCCGCGGTCGGCGCCCTGGCGGTCAACGCGGCGTCAGGCCGCGACGGGTTCGGTAATGAAGGCCGGCGGCACGGGCGAGCCGGCCGACAGCGTCAGCACCTCGAAGCCGGTGTCCGTCACCAGCACGGTGTGCTCCCACTGCGCGGACAGGCTGCGGTCACGCGTCTTCACGGTCCACTGGTCGGGCATGGTGCGGATGTCGCGCTTGCCGGCGTTGATCATCGGCTCGACGGTGAAGATCATGCCGGACTTGATCTCGGTGCCCGTGTTGGGGCGGCCATAGTGCAGCACCTGCGGGTCCGAGTGGAACACCTTGCCGATGCCGTGGCCGCAGTACTCGCGCACCACGCTGTAGCCGGAAGCTTCGGCGTGCACCTGGATGGCATGGCCGATATCGCCCAGGCGTGCGCCATTGCGCACTTGCTGGATACCCTTCCACATGCACTCGTAGGTAACCTGCGCCAGGCGCTTGGCCAGGATCGAACCCTCGCCCACGATGAACATGCGGCTGGTGTCGCCGTAATAGCCTTCCTTCGTGATTACGGTGATATCGAGATTCACCGCGTCGCCGCTCTTGAGCACGCGGTCGCCCGGAATGCCGTGGCAGATCACGTCGTTGACCGAGGTGCAGATCGCGCCGGGGAAGGGCGGGTAGCCCGGCGGCGCGTAGTTCAGCGGCGCCGGCACGGTGCCTTGCACGTCACGCATATAGGCGTGGCAGAGCTTGTCGAGTTCGCCCGTGGTCACTCCGGGGACGATATGGGGCGTGATGTAGTCGAGGACCTCGGAGGCAAGGCGGCAAGCCACGCGCATTTGGGCGATGTCTTCGGCGGTATTCAGGTGGATGCTCATGCTGCTTCGCCAGAAATAAGTGACGGCGGGGCCGCGGGCCGCGCCGGTAATCGATTCGCAAAGTGGGATTATCGCACCATCGCGCCCCGAAAGCAGGGATTTGGCGGCGCCCGGGCCAAGAATTGGCGGGCTGGCGGGTGCGCGAGGGGCCAGACAGGGCTTGAGCCCGACGCCATTTTGTTGCTACAATCGCGGGCTGACTTGCTGCTGGCTGATGCCGGTGGCGGGTCGGGAAGCAAATTTTATTAGTAAATCGCTGGTCCGCCCATCCGGGGTGTTCCTTTTCAGGAATGTCGGGGCGGACTTCAGACCTAACCCTATTGGAGTACCTCTCATGTCCGTGACTATGCGCGAAATGCTGGAAGCCGGTTGCCACTTTGGCCACCAAACCCGCTTCTGGAACCCGAAGATGGCCCCCTTCATCTTCGGTCATCGCAACAAGATCCACATTATCAACCTCGAAAAGACCCTGCCGATGTTCCAGGACGCGATGAAGTACGTGCGTCAACTGGCAGCAAACCGCGGTAGCGTGCTTTTCGTGGGTACCAAGCGTCAATCGCGCGAAATCCTGGCTGAAGAAGCTGGCCGCGCTGGCATGCCCTACGTCGACGCCCGCTGGCTCGGCGGCATGCTGACGAACTTCAAGACCGTCAAGATCTCGATCAAGCGCCTGAAGGACATGGAAGCCGCCAAGGAAGCCGGCGCGCTGGACACCATGAGCAAGAAGGAAGCGCTGATGTTCGAGCGCGAGATGGCCAAGCTGGAAAAGTCCATCGGCGGCATCAAGGACATGGGCGGCGTGCCTGACGCCATCTTCGTGGTGGACGTGGGCTACCACAAGATCGCCGTGACGGAAGCCGCCAAGCTGGGCATCCCCGTGATCGGCGTGGTTGACACGAACCACTCGCCGGAAGGCATCGATTACGTGATCCCGGGTAACGACGACTCGAGCAAGGCCGTGGCCCTGTACGTGCGCGGCGTGGCCGACGCCATCCTGGAAGGCCGCGCCAATGCGGTTCAGGAAGTGGTGGAAGCTGCACGTGGCGGCGACGAATTCGTCGAAGTCCAGGAAGGCTGATTGCCCGCTGGCGCCTGAGGCCGGGGTACACCGGCCGCCGGCGCCCGCCTTGCGGCACATGGAAAAGGGGGCACTTCTGGCGCCCCCTTTTTGCAAACTGCGAAACGCAGTGCGCCGCAAGCTGAAACTGACTTTGTTGTCATCCGCCGCGAATACGATTCGCCGCGGGTGAGCCGGACCCAAGTTGATCAGACACCGGCGGGTGTCCCGGAAGCAGGCGGGACATCGGCCCGAACCAATCAAGGAGTGACAAATGGCGGCAATTACCGCAAGCATGGTTGCAGAACTGCGCGCGAAGACCGACGCGCCGATGATGGAATGCAAGAAGGCCCTGACGGAAGCCAATGGCGACCTGGACAAGGCTGAAGAGCTGCTGCGCGTCAAGCTGGGCAACAAGGCCAGCAAGGCTGCGTCGCGCGTGACCGCCGAAGGCGTGGTGGCCTCGTACATCGACGGCACGACCGGCGTCCTGGTCGAGCTGAACTGCGAAACCGACTTCGTGTCGAAGAACGACGACTTCCTGGCTTTCTCGGCCAAGGTCGCCGAACTGATCGCCAAGCAGAACCCGGCTGACGTGGCTGCCCTGTCGGCGCTGGAAATCGACGGCGTGTCGGTGGAAACCACCCGTGCCGCGCTGATCGGCAAGATCGGCGAGAACCTGACGATCCGCCGCTTCACCCGCTACGCCAATGGCGGCAAGCTGGTGTCGTACCTGCACGGCACGCGCATCGGCGTGATGGTCGAGTTCGACGGCGACGAAACCGCCGCCAAGGACGTGGCCATGCACGTGGCCGCCATGAAGCCGGTGTCGCTGTCGTCGGACCAGGTGCCCGCCGAGCTGATCGCCAAGGAGCGCAGCATCGCCGAGCAGAAGGCTGCCGAGTCGGGCAAGCCGGCCGAGATCGTCGCCAAGATGGTCGAAGGCTCGGTCCAGAAGTACCTGAAGGAAGTCTCGCTGTTCAACCAGCCGTTCGTGAAGAACGACAAGCAGACCGTCGAGCAGATGCTGAAGGCCGTCAACACCACGGTGAAGGGTTTCACCCTGTACGTGGTGGGCGAGGGCATCGAGAAGAAGCAGGACGACTTCGCTGCTGAAGTGGCCGCCCAGGTGGCTGCCGCCCAGAAGGGCTGATCGTCAGGGTGGGGGAGCGGCCTTTTTCGTTAAGGGCCGATTCCGCCACCGTATAATGCCGAGGGGCGCCGCAAGGTGCCCCTCTGCACAAGCGCGTCAGGCAGAATGCCGGGCGCCGCGGCTGTATCAGTCGATTTCCGCAGTCACCTGCATGTTGGGCGAGGTTCGCGTAACGATGCCGGCAGATGACAGCGAAAACCGGCTTCGAGCTGTCCCGCAATTCCGTATGTCCGCGCGGCCCTGAGCCAAGCCGGGGTCACAAGCCCCGGCAGCCCGGCTCGCGCGCGCCAATCCATCCGTTCGAACGAGCGATCAAGAACCAGCCCGAGGGTGAACATGCCAGCCTACAAGCGCGTCCTACTTAAACTTTCCGGTGAGGCCCTGATGGGCGACGATGCCTTCGGCATCAACCGCGCCACCATCGAGGGCATGGTCAACGACATTGCCGAGATCGTGAAGCTGGGCGTCCAGGTCGCCGTGGTCATCGGCGGCGGCAACATCTTCCGTGGCGTGGCCGGCGGCGCCGCCGGCATGGACCGTGCCACGGCCGACTACATGGGCATGCTGGCCACCATGATGAACGCGCTGGCCCTGCAGGACGCCATGCGCCACGCGAATATCGAAGGCCGCGTGCAATCGGCGCTGCGCATGGACCAGGTGGTCGAGCCTTATATCCGCCCGCGCGCCATCCGCCAGCTGGAAGAGGGCAAGGTCGTGATTTTCGCGGCCGGCACCGGCAACCCGTTCTTCACCACCGACACCGCCGCCGCGCTGCGCGGCGCGGAAATCGGCGCGGAAGTCGTGCTCAAGGCCACCAAGGTGGACGGCGTGTACACGGCCGACCCCAAGAAGGACCCCAGCGCCACGCGCTACACCACCATCACGTTCGACGAGGCCATCTCGCGCAACCTGCAGGTCATGGACGCCACGGCCTTCGCGCTGTGCCGCGACCAGAAGCTGCCGATCAAGGTGTTCTCCATCGTCAAGCCGGGTGCGCTGAAGCGCGTGATCCTCGGCGAAGACGAAGGTACGCTGGTGCACGTATGACGACGGCGGGCCGCGTCACAATGCGGATTCGGCCCGGCCTGAGAGTAGAATGATTCATTTTCGATCCCGTCCGGCGGGATCCTGTCTGGCTGATTTCCGGAGGTAAACATGAGCGTCGCCGACACAAAGAAGAGCGCCGAGCAGAAGATGCAGAAGTCGATCGAAGCCTTCAGGGCCGATCTGGCGAAAATTCGTACCGGTCGTGCCCACACCGGTCTGCTCGATCACGTCCAGGTGGACTACTACGGCTCGATGGTGCCGATCAGCCAGGTGGCCAATGTCGGCCTGGCCGATGCGCGCACGATCAGCGTGCAGCCCTGGGAGAAGAAGATGGTGGGCGCGGTGGAAAAAGCCATCCGCGACGCCGACCTGGGCCTGAACCCGGCCACCATGGGTGAAACCATCCGTGTGCCGATGCCCGCACTGACCGAAGAGCGCCGCAAGGAGCTGACGAAGGTGGTCAAGGGCGAGGCCGAAGGTGCCAAGGTGGCCGTGCGCAACCTGCGCCGCGACGCCATGGAGCAGTTCAAGAAGCTCGTCAAGGACAAGACCATTTCCGAGGACGACGAGCGCCGCGGCCAGGATGAAGTCCAGAAGCTGACGGACAAGTTCGTGGCCGAGATCGACAAGCTCGTGGCCGAAAAAGAAAAGGAGATCATGACGGTCTGACGGCCGCCCGGCGGGAACCCCGCCGGCTCCGTCCCCGTCCGCGAATCCATGCAGCACATCAGTTCGACGCTCGGCGTTCCCGATACCACTTACGTGCCCCGCCACGTTGCCATCATCATGGATGGCAACGGCCGTTGGGCGACCCAGCGTCATCTGCCCCGCGTGGCAGGCCACAGCCGTGGCCTGGACGCGGTACGCGCGGTGGTGGAGGCCTGTGCCACCCGCGGCGTGCAGTTCCTCACGCTGTTCGCGTTCAGTTCGGAGAACTGGCGCCGTCCGGCGGATGAGGTGTCGTTCCTGATGCGCCTGTTCATGACCGCCTTGCGCCGCGAGGTGGTCAAGATGCATGCCAATGACATCCGCGTGCGCGTGGTGGGCGACCTCGGGCGCTTCAGCCCGCGCATCCAGCAGCTGATCCGCGATGCGGAGGCCCGCACCGCCGGCAATACCGGCCTGACGGTGACCATCGCCGCGAACTACGGCGGCCGCTGGGACCTGCTTCAGGCCATGCGCAAGATGCTGGCCCGCTCGCCGATGCTCGACCCGGATGCCATCGACGAGGCTGTGCTGGCGCCGCACCTGGCGATGTCCTATGCGCCCGAGCCGGACCTGTTCATTCGCACCGGCGGCGAGCAGCGCATCAGCAATTTCCTGCTATGGCAGCTCGCGTATTCCGAGCTGTACTTCACCGATACCTACTGGCCCGATTTCGACGCCGCCGAGCTGGACAAGGCTTTCGCCTCGTACCGGCAGCGCGAGCGGCGCTTTGGCCGGACCAGCGCCCAACTGGTGGCGCCCGGTCTGTCTGGTACGGCCTGAGCGGCTCGCCGCGACCGGCCTGTCCTGATCCCACCTTCAAAGGAAACCGCAGCGCATGCTCATCACCCGCGTCATCACCGCCCTGTGCCTGTTGCTGTTGATCCTGCCGATCCTGTTCCTGGCGCCCGTGATGTGGCTGGCGGGGCTGATCGCCGTGATCGTGCTGCTGGCCGGATGGGAGTTCGGGCGACTGATCGGGCTGCGCCGTTTCTGGCCCTACGTCTACGCGGTGGCCTGCCTGCTGGTGCTGATTTACTTCCATGACGCGCCCGAACGCCGTGCCATCCATTTCCTGCTGGCCGCCGCGTTGGTGGCCTGGGGCGTGGCGCTGGTGCTGCTGGCACGGGGCGTGCGCAAGGCGACGCCGGGGTTCACGGTGCTTGGCGCCATCCTTGGGCTGATCATGCTGCCAGCGTTCGGTCACGCCGTGATGGTGCTGCGGGCCGAAGGCATCGCGGTACTGCTGTCGGCGGCCGTGCTGGTCTGGGCGGCCGATATCGGCGCCTATTTCGTCGGCAAGGCCATCGGCAAGCGCAAACTGGCGCCGACCATCAGCCCGGGCAAGTCCTGGGAGGGTGCGATTGGCGGCTGGCTGCTGGTGATGATCGTGGCCGTGGCGCTTGGCACCACCCATGCCTTCGCACCGACCTGGTTTTCGCGCGTCGCCGATCAGGGTGGGCTGGGGCTGATGATCGGCCTCTCCACGCTGCTCGTGGYGGCCAGCGTTATCGGCGACCTGTTCGAGTCGCTGCTCAAGCGTCAGATCGGCAAGAAGGACAGCAGCCGGCTGCTGCCCGGGCACGGCGGCGTACTCGATCGCATCGACGCGCTCATTCCGGTGTTCCCGCTGGCGGCGCTGCTGCTGGCCTGGATGTGATCACAATCTGAATTTGGTTATCTGGTTCCTATGCAACGCATTACCATCCTGGGCGCCACGGGCTCCATCGGCGAAAGCACACTCGACGTAGTGCGTCGGCATCCGGACCGCTACACCGTGCATGCGTTGAGCGCCCACCGTCAGGTGGAGAAGCTGGCAGCGGCCTGCGTGGAATTCCGCCCGGCGCGTGCCGTGGTGGGCTCCGCCGATGCGGCACGCCAGCTCGAGACGCTGCTGCGCGATGCCGGCGTAAAGACCGAGGTCAGCTACGGCGAAGCCGCGCTGGAGTCGATCGCCGCCGATGACGGCACCGATGCCGTGATGGCCGCCATCGTCGGCGCGGCCGGGCTCCGTTCCTCGCTCGCCGCCGCACGGGCGGGCAAGCGCGTGCTGCTGGCCAACAAGGAATCGCTGGTCATGTCGGGCGCCATCTTCATGGACGCGGTGCGCGAGCACGGCGCCACGCTGCTGCCCATCGACAGTGAACACAACGCGATCTTCCAGTGCCTGCCGACCAGCGACCCGCGCTACGGCGCGGGCGTGTCCAAGGTGCTGCTAACCGCGTCGGGTGGCCCGTTCCGGACGCGTGATCCGTCCACCTTGCACGACATCACGCCCGATCAGGCCTGCGCCCACCCCAAATGGGTGATGGGCCGCAAGATCTCGGTGGATTCCGCCACGATGATGAACAAGGGGCTCGAGGTCATCGAGGCCCATTGGCTGTTCGGCGCTCCGGCGGACAAGATCGAGGTGCTGATCCACCCGCAAAGCATCGTTCATTCGATGGTGGCGTACGCCGATGGTTCGGTGCTCGCCCAGCTTGGCAACCCCGACATGCGCACGCCCATCGCCTATGGCATGGCGTACCCGGAGCGGATCGACTCCGGGGTGAGCCCGCTCGACCTGACCGTCGCCGGCGGCCTGCATTTTGAGATTCCTGACCTTGATCGCTTCCCCTGCCTGGGGCTAGCCTTTGATGCATTGCGCGCGGGCGGGCTAGCCCCCGCCGTGCTGAACGCCGCGAACGAGGTGGCCGTGGAGGCCTTCCTCGGCGGGGCGATCCGATTTACCGATATTGCCCGCGTGGTAGCCGGCGTGCTCGAGCAGCCGCAGTCTGGCTCGGCCGAGACACTCGAAGGCGTGCTGGCGGCCGATGCTGCGGCACGGCGTGCCGCGCAGGCATTGCTGACGCGGCTGGCCAGCCGCTAAGTAGGTAGCGCCGTCGCGCCTCGGTGCGGCTAGCTCTGGAGAGGGTGATTTGTCATGCAGACCGTAATTGCGTTCGTCGTCGCCCTGTGCATTCTGATTTTCGTGCACGAGATGGGGCACTACCTGGCCGCTCGCGCGTGCGGCGTCAAGGTGTTGCGGTTCTCGATCGGCTTCGGCCGGTCGTTGGCGCGCTGGACCAGCAAGGGGCCTGACCGCACCGAGTGGACGCTCGCTGCGATCCCCCTGGGCGGCTACGTCAAGATGCTCGACGAGCGCGAGCGGGACCCCGAGACCGATCCCCCCATCCCCCCGGAAGACCTGCCGCGCGCGTTCAACCGGCAGCCGGTGGGCAAGCGCTTCGTGATCGTCGCAGCCGGGCCGGTGGCCAACTTTGCGCTGGCCATCCTTCTATATATAGTGCTGTTCGCCGGCGGCATGCGCGAGCCGGTACCCCTGGTGGCAACCCCCGCGGCCGGCACCGTGGCTGCCCAGGCCGGTGTGCGGGACGGCGACCGCGTTTTGTCGCTGACCGCCAACGACCGGACCGAGCCGGTCCAGTCCTGGAATGACCTCCGCATGGCCGTGTTCGCCGAAGGTTTTGGCGACGCCAGCGCCGTGCTGCGCGTGCGCGGCACCGATGGGGCCGAGCGCGACATCCGGCTGCCTCGCCTGCCCAATACCGGCGGCAATCCCGAACAGGACCCGCTGGCCACGCTCGGCCTGTACCTGAAGGGCGGGCCGGTTACGATTACGGAAATCGTGCCGGATTCGGCGGCGCAGCGGGCTGGGCTGAAGGCCGGCGACCGTGTGGTGGCATGGCAGGGCCAGCCCCTGACGCAGGCGAGCGAGCTGATCCGCGCGGTACGGGCGCGGCCGGGCGAGCAGGTCACGCTGGGCATAGAACGTAATGGGCAGCGGCTGGATGTGCCGGTCAAGCTGGACGCAGCCCCGGCCCCGGACGGTGCGAAGGACGCCAGCGGGGCGGCGGCAGGCCCCACGGGCAAGCTGGGCGCCGCGCTGAACCAGGCGGTGCAGACCGAGATCGTCCGCTACGCGCCGTGGCAGGCCGTGGTGCGGGCAGCCGACCAGGTCTGGAGCACCAGCACGCTGTCCCTGAAACTGCTCGGCAAGATGCTGGTGGGGCAGGCGTCATTGCAGAATCTGAGCGGCCCGCTCACGGTGGCGGACTACGCCGGCCGTGCCGCCAACATGGGTTGGCAGCCGTTTATCAGCTTCCTGGCGCTGGTCAGCGTCAGCCTCGGTGTGCTCAATTTGTTACCCATTCCGGTTCTGGATGGGGGGCATTTGCTGTATTATTGCGTGGAATTTTTGACTGGCAGGCCCGTACCAGATCACTGGCAGGCGATGCTGCAGAAGGTCGGCATCGCGTGCATCTTGCTCCTGACCTCACTCGCTTTGTTCAATGACGTCAGCCGACTGTTTCTTGCGCGCGGCTAGATCCGCGTAGCCGAAACCGGCCGTCGGCCGAAGAAGGTCGCGTCCCGGCGGTGTCGTCGAACCCGTCGGGAGGGGACGGCCTTGTCAGCAAAGCCAGGCGTCATCATGGACGGCGTCGGGACGGCATCGGAGCCAATACCCTGCATGAAATCGAAGAGGAATAGGGGATTCACGTTGATCAGACATAAGCGCATCTCGCTGGGCGTGCTGACGAGTGCCATTATCGCGGCCTGGAGCCCGGCGGGCTGGGCCGCCGACCCGTTTGTGGTCAGGGACATCCGCGTGGAAGGCCTGCAGCGCGTGGAGCCGGGCACTGTGTTCGGCTATCTGCCTGTGCGCGTCGGGGAGACCTTCACCGACGACAAGGGCGCCGATGCGATTCGCGCACTCTACAATACCGGTTTCTTCAAGGACGTGCAGATCCGCGCCGAAGAGGGCGTGCTCGTGGTCCAGGTGGAAGAGCGCCCGGCCATCTCGCAGCTCGAGTTCGTCGGCATCAAGGAATTCGACAAGGACACGCTGCGCCGTTCGCTGCGCGCGGTGGGCGTGGCTGAAGCGCGCTACTACGACAAGGCCCTGATCGACAAGGCCGAGCAGGAGCTGAAGCGCCAGTACGTGGCGCGCGGCTACTACGCTGCCGACGTGCAGACCACGGTGACGCCGGTGGACCGAAATCGCGTGTCCGTGGTGTTCAACGTGGAAGAAGGCCCGGTCGCCAAGATCCGCCAGATCAATATCGTCGGCAACAAGGCTTTCAAGGAAAGCACGCTGCGCGACGAGATGCAGCTCTCCACGCCGAACTGGCTGTCCTGGTACACCAAGAACGACCTGTACTCGAAGCAGAAGCTCACGGCCGACCTGGAAGCGCTGCGCTCGTACTACCTGAACCGCGGCTACCTGGAGTTCCAGATCGAGTCCACGCAGGTCTCGATAACGCCGGACAAGAAGGACATCTTCCTGACGCTGAACATCAAGGAAGGCGATCAGTACAAGGTGTCCGACATCCGCCTGGCCGGCGAACTGCTCGGCAAGCAGGCCGAGATGGAAAAGCTGCTGCAGCTGAAGAAGGGCGATATCTTCTCGTCCGAAAAGCTGACGGCCAGCACCAAGTCCATCACGGATCTGCTGGGTACCTACGGCTACGCGTTCACGACTATCAATCCGCAGCCCCAGGTCAACCAGGAAACGCGCGAAGTGGCGCTGACGCTGATGGTCGACCCCGGCCGCCGCGTGTATGTACGCCGCGTGAACGTGGTGGGCAACAGCAAGACCCGCGACGAAGTGGTGCGCCGCGAAATGCGCCAGATGGAAAGCTCGTGGTTCGACAGCGAGAAGCTCACGCAGTCGCAGGCCCGTATCAACCGTACCGGCTACTTCACGGACACGAATATCACCACCGAGGACGTGGCCGGCGCGCCCGACCAGGTGGATGTCAACGTGAACGTGACCGAGAAGCCGACCGGCCAGATCAGCCTGGGCCTGGGTTTTTCGTCGACTGACAAGCTCGTGTTGCAGGCCGGCTTGCGCCAGGACAACGTGTTCGGCTCCGGTACCAGCCTGGGCCTGGACGTGAACACGGCCAAGTCGTTCCGGACCATCTCGCTGACGCAGTACGACCCGTACTTCACGGTGGATGGCATCAGCCGTTCCACGGACATCTACTACCGTACCTCCCGTCCGCTGTACTACACCGGCGACCAGGACTACAAGATCGTCTCGGCCGGCGGCGGCTTCAAGTTCGGCGTGCCGTTCTCCGAGAATGACACGGTGTTCTTCGGTATCGGTTACGAGCGCACCGAGGTGCATACCTCCGTCAACACGCCGACCCAGTACACCGCGTGGCTGAACAAGATCGGCAAGAGCAGCGGCGACCCGATCAACAACTTCCCGTTCACGATTGGCTGGGCCCGTGACCGTCGCGACAGTGCGCTGATCCCGACCAAGGGTCCATACACGCAGGCCAACCTCGAAGTGGGCGTGCCGGGCGGCGATACGCAGTACTATCGCGCCAGCTTCCAGCAGCAGTACTTCTATCCGATCTCCAAGGCCTTTACACTGGCCTTCAACGGCGAAGTGGCGTACGGCCACGGCTACGGCGACACGCCGTTCCCGGTGTTCAAGTACTTCTACGCCGGTGGTATCGGCTCGGTGCGCGGCTACCAGACCAGCACGCTTGGTCCGAAGGACCAGAACGGCAACCCGGTGGGTGGTGCGTCCAAGCTGATCGGTAACGTGGAATTTGTGTTCCCGCTGCCGGGCTCGGGTGTTGACCGCACGCTGCGCCTGTTCACGTTCTTCGACTTTGGTAACGTGTACCAGGAAGGTGCACCGATTACGTTCAGCGACCTCAAGTACTCGACCGGCTTCGGCATGTCGTGGCTGTCGCCGATCGGCCCGCTGAAGGTCAGCATGGGCTTCCCGCTGAAGAAGGACGATACGGATCGCGTACAGCGATTCCAGTTCCAGATCGGTACCGCGTTCTGATCCCCAAAAAGGATTTGTTTCATGAAACTCCATACACCACTGATGAAATCCCTGAGCGCCGCAGCGCTGGCCGCAGCGGCCCTGTGCGTAGCCGCCCCGGCGATGGCTCAGGAGGCACGCATTGCCGCGGTCAACTCGGAACGTATCCTGCGTGACTCGCAGCCGGCCAAGGCTGCCCAGGTCAAACTCGAGCAGGAATTCTCGAAACGCGATCGCGAACTGCAGGACATGGCCCAGAAGATCAAGGGCATGGCCGACAAGCTCGACAAGGACACGGCTGTGCTGGCCGATTCCGACCGCCAGCGCCGCCAGCGCGAAGTGGCCGATCTCGATCGCGAGTTCCAGCGCAAGCAACGCGAGTTCCGCGAGGACCTGAACCAGCGCCGTAACGAGGAACTGGCCCAGGTACTGGAGCGCGCGAACCGGGTGATCCGTCAGATTGCCGAGCAGCGCAAGTACGATCTGATCGTGCAGGAAGCGGTGTACGTCAATCCACGCATCGACATTACCGATGACGTGATGAAGGCGCTCAACGCCGGCAGCAAGTAAGCGGCGCGCGCTCGTTCGTCGCTGTCTCGTTCTTCAAGGAAGTACCGCCATGCAGACACCCACACTGGGTCAGCTCGCCACCGAAAACGGCGCGCAGGTTGTGGGTGATCCCGACCTCGCCGTGCGCGGCCTGGCGCCGCTCGACCAGGCCGGCCCCGGTGACCTGTCTTTCCTGTCCAATCCGCTGTACCTGCCGCAGGCGCTGGCCTCCAATGCCAGCGCCGTCATCGTCTCGCCGGCCGACCTCGAGCGTATTCGCGCCGATGGCCAGGCCGACGGCCGCAACTGGCTGGTCGCCCGCAACCCGTATGTCTGCTTTGCCCGCGTGGCGCAGCGCTTCGACCGTGAGGCGAATGCCGATCCGCGCACTGGCATCGACCCGCGCGCGAGCGTGGCCGCCGATGCCGTGGTGCCGGCGTCCTGCTTTATCGGCCCCAACGTGGTGATCGAGGCTGGCGCGCGGCTGGGCGAGCGGGTAAGGGTCCTGGCGAATGCCTTTATCGGCGCAGGCGCGGAGATCGGCGACGATACGCTCATTTACGCGAACGTTTCCGTCTATCATCGTTGCGTGGTGGGTGCGCGCAACATCCTGCACAGCGGCGTGGTGGTGGGCGCGGATGGCTTTGGCTTCGCGCCGGACATCGGTCCGGCCGGGGTGGAATACGTCAAAATTCCGCAGGTTGGCCGTGCCGTGCTGGGCAATGACGTGGAAGTGGGCGCCAATACGGCCATCGACCGCGGCGCGATGGCCGATACGGTCATCGAGGAGGGCTGCAAGCTCGACAACCAGGTCCAGATCGCGCACAACGTGCGGGTGGGCGCCCATACGGTCATTGCGGGCTGCGCGGCGGTGGCCGGCAGCACCCGCATCGGCCGTTTCTGCGTGATTGGCGGGTCGGCCAATTTCGCGGGCCATTTGAATATCGCCGACCGGACGACGGTGTCCGGCGGCACCTCGATTACCAAATCGATTACGAAACCCGGGGGGCATTACACCAGCGTGTTTCCGTTCACGACGCATGGCGAGTGGGAGCGCAATGCGGCCATCGTGCGCGGATTGTCCAAGCTGCGCGAGCGCGTGGTCACGCTGGAACGCCGCCTGCGCGGCCAGTCCGCCGGGTCCAATACCAAACAAGACGAAGAGAAATCATCATGACCGCATCCGACATCGACATCCGCAAGATCCTGAAGCTGCTGCCGCATCGGTACCCGATCCTGCTCGTCGATCGCGTGCTGGAGTTCGAGCCGCAGAAGCGGATCAAGACGCTTAAGAACGTCACGATCAACGAGCCGTACTTCATGGGGCACTTTCCCGATCAACCCGTGATGCCGGGCGTGATGATCCTCGAGGCCCTGGCGCAGTCGGCCGGCCTGCTGACCTTCGGCGCCGATATGGAGCGCAAGGAAGGCGCGCTGTACTACTTCGTGGGTATCGATGGCGCGCGCTTCAAGCGTGTGGTCTACCCCGGCGACCAGCTGCACCTGAACGTGACCGTCGAGCGCTACATTCGCGGCATCTGGAAGTTCAAGGCCAGCGCCACCGTGGACGGCGAAATCGCCTGCGAAGCGGAACTGATGTGCACGGTCAAGCAGGCCGAAGGCTGATCGGCGCCGCCGCGCCCACCCATGGGCCCCGTCCCGCGTGGCAACACGCGGGACTCAACCGAATTCAGACCACAGGACAGGACGTATGACGCAAATCCATCCCAGCGCACTGGTCGACCCGAAGGCAGAACTTGCCGCCGACGTGACCGTCGGTCCGTTTTCCATCATCGGTCCGAACGTGCGGATTGGCAGCGGCACCCGGATCGGCTCGCATACCACCGTCGAAGGCCATACCACCATCGGCGAAGGCAACCGCATCGGGCCGTACGCCTCGGTGGGCGGCACGCCTCAGGACATGAAGTACGCCAACGAGCCCACCCGGCTCGAGATTGGCGACCGCAACACGATTCGCGAGTTTACGACGATCCACACCGGCACGGTGCAGGACCAGGGCGTGACCAGCCTCGGCAACGACAACTGGATCATGGCCTACGTGCACATCGCGCACGACTGCCGCGTGGGAAACAACACGGTGTTTTCGAGCAACGCGCAGATCGCAGGCCACGTGGAAGTGGGCGACTGGGCCATTCTCGGCGGCATGAGCGGCGTGCACCAGTTCGTGCGCATCGGCGCCCATGCGATGCTGGGCGGCGCGTCGGCGCTCGTCCAGGATGTGCCGCCATTCGTGATCGCCGCGAGCGACAAGAACGGCAACAAGGCCACGCCGCACGGTGTCAACGTGGAAGGTCTGCGTCGCCGGGGCTTTGATGCCGGCCAGATCGCCGCCCTGCGCCAGGCCTACAAGCTGCTGTACAAGTCAGACTTGGGCTTCGACGAGGCGCGCAGCGAGATCTCGGCCCTGCTGGGCCAGACCGATGCGGCTACCGGCGCGCCACTGCGTGCCTTCGTCGAATTCCTGGCCGCGACGCAGCGCGGCATCGTCCGCTAAGCCGCGCCGCACATGATTCACGCCGCAGTGCAGGCCGATCCGCCCGCCGTAGCTCGGGCGAATGTCAACAAGCGTGGCACGATTGCCATGGTTGCCGGGGAGGCTTCCGGCGATCTGCTGGCATCGCTCCTGCTTGAAGGGCTTCATGCGCGGCTGGGCGAGTCCGTGGACTTCGCGGGCATCGGCGGCCGCCGCATGATGGCGCAGGGCTTCGTCTCGCACTGGCCGATGGAGACGCTCTCCGTCAACGGCTATGTGGAGGTGCTCGGTTCGCTGCGGGAAATCCTGGCAACGCGCCGGGCAATTCGCGAGAAGCTGCTGGCCAATCCGCCGCTGTGTTTCATCGGCGTAGACGCGCCCGACTTCAATTTCGGATTGGAAGTGCCCCTGCGCCGCTCGGGCATCCCTGTCGTGCATTTCGTCAGCCCGTCAATCTGGGCGTGGCGCGGCGGGCGCATTCGTACCATCGCGCGCGCGGTGGACCACATCCTCTGCCTGTTCCCGTTCGAGCCCGAGATCTATGCGAAGGCCGGCATTCCGGCGACCTACGTCGGTCATCCGTTGGCCGATGTGATTCCGATGGTGCCTGACGTCCAGGGCGCGCGGGAAGAGCTTGGCCTGCCCGAAGGCAAGCGCATCGTCGCGGTGCTGCCGGGTAGCCGGCAGTCCGAGGTGCGCAACCTTGGCGCGACGTTCTTTGCGGCCATGGCACGCATGCATCGCATGGACGGCAACCTGGCATTCGTTCTGCCGGCAGCCAGCGCGCCGCTGCACGAGATTATCCGCGGGCTGCACGAGCGCTATCCGGAGATCGACCTGACCGTGGTGGATGGCCAGTCGCATCTGGCCATGGAAGCCGCCGACGTCGTGCTGCTGGCCAGCGGTACGGCTACGCTCGAGGCAGCGCTCTACAAGAAGCCGATGGTCATCTCGTACAAGGTGCCCTGGCTCACCGCGCAGATCATGAAGCGACAGGGCTACCTGCCTTACGTGGGCTTGCCTAATATTCTGTCAGGGCGGTTCGTGGTGCCAGAACTGCTCCAGGACGACGCCACGCCGGAGGCGCTGGCGCGCGAGACGCTGCTGCAACTGAACGACGAGGGCAATATCGCCTTCTTGCGGGAACATTTCACGACCATGCACGAGACGCTGAAGCGCGACACGGCCAACCTCGCCGCTGGCGTGGTGGTGGATCTCATGCACGAACGGGGTGTGCGCTGATGGCCAGCCAGAAAGCCGGCAAGGGTCCGTCGCCGCAGATGGGGCTGGAGTTGACCCAAACCGTTGCCGTCGTACGCCATCTTTGTGGCGTGGATGAGGCCGGGCGCGGTCCGCTGGCGGGGCCGGTCTATGCCGCCGCCGTGATCCTGAACCCGGAGCGGCAAATCCGGGGCCTCGCCGACTCGAAGATCCTGAGCGCCGATAAGCGCGCGGTACTGTTCGAACGCATCTGCGAGCGGGCGATCGGCTGGCACATCGCGTCGGCTTCGGTCGAGGAAATCGACTCGCTGAATATCCTGCACGCTTCCATGCTGGCGATGCAGCGCGCCGTGGCGGGCCTGACGGCGAGCGGCATCTTGCCCGATCTGGTGCAGGTCGATGGCAATCGCTGTCCGCAGGTCCCGTATCCGGTCGAGGCCATCGTGAAGGGCGACGCCAAGGTGCGAGCCATTTCCGCTGCGTCGATCCTTGCCAAGGTGGCCCGCGATCGCGAGCTTCACGCGCTGCACCTGGAATATCCCCAGTACGGCTTCGATGCCCACGTGGGCTATCCCACGCCCCAGCATCTGGCCGCGCTCCAGCAGTTTGGTGCGACACCGCATCACCGCCGCTCGTTTGCGCCGGTGCGGGTGGTGCTGGAGCGCGACGCGCTGCCTTTCTGAGACACATCCTTGAAGCACGTCACCTCGCGCGACAATGCGCTGTTCAAGCACCTGAAGGCCCTTACTGGGTCCACGCACGCACGCCGCAAGGCGGGGCAGTCCGTGCTCGATGGCGTGCACCTCGCGCAGGCGTATGTGGCCGCGCGAGGGCAGCCGACCAGTTGCGTCGTGTCAGAGCGGCACTACGATCACGCCGAAGTGCGCCCACTGCTGGAAGGCATTGATCCGGACCGCGTTGTCCTGCTGGCGGATGCGCTGTTCGCGCAGATTACGAGTGTGGTGAACGGCATCGACCTGATGCTCGTGATCGACACGCCCGGCGGGCACCTGCCGTCCACGATCGACACGGATTGCGTGATCCTGAACGGCGTGCAAGACGCCGGCAATGTCGGATCGATCTTGCGCAGCGCTGCCGCTGCGGGGATTCCGCACGCCTTCCTGACCACGGGCTGCGCGTTTGCGTGGTCGGTCAAGACCCTGCGCGCGGGCATGGGTGCGAATTTCCACCTCAATATCGTCGAGCACTGCACGCTCGAGATGCTCGAAAGCCGGCTTGCCGTGCCGTTGCTGGCGACGTCGTCGCATGCCGATGCAGCCGTATTCGATACCGATCTCCGCCAGCCGGTGGGCTGGGTCGTCGGCAACGAAGGCGCAGGTGTCAGTCCGGAATGGATGGCACGCGTCTCGCGGACCGTCGGCATTCCGCAGCCGGGCGGCCTTGAGTCGCTGAATGTGGCGGCGGCGACCGCTGTCTGCCTGTTTGAAACGGTCAGGCAGCGGCGCGCGGCATCGCGCTGACATCAGGAGTTCGGCTGGCGAGTGGCCGGCAACCGCCGCGCGCCGCTGTACATCCCGATGTGCTCGGCGATCCTGTCGATCTTGCCTTCCAGTCGCGCCAATCCCCGCTCGTGCCGGTCTTCCATGCGATCCATCCGGGCTTCCGATTTGTCCATCCGTGCGTCCAGCTTGTCGAACCGCTCGTTGACCTGGCCGAACTGATACAGGACCGCCGATTCGAACCGATCCAACCGTTGGCTATGGGCTTCTTGCTGGGCGTGAATGGCCTTAAGCTCGCCATCAATGGCGGCACGCGTGTGCCGGGCGCTCAGCTCGATGATGCCGAAAATTCCCCCGAGCGATGCGACAACGGCTGCGAAGATGACGCTGGCGATGCGCATGCCAAGCGTGTGCCGCACGGGCGGCGGGGGCGGGCGATCGCGCTGGCGGCGCCCGTCATTGCCGGGAGGGGGTAGGAAGGAGTGGCCAGCAACCATGGTGGTCATATTTCCTCGCAGTGAGTGATTGACCATCCGATGGTGACCCCGTAGCGCCTCCAGCGCTACGGGACGATTCTCAAAATCTCAATAGTTGTCGCGGTCGATCTTGATTTCCTGGAGGATTGTCGTGGCAATCTCCTCGATCGACTTGTGCGTCGAACTGAGCCACTTGATGCCTTCGCGGCGCATCATGGCCTCGGCCTCGTTGACCTCGTAGCGGCAGTTCTCCAGTGCCGCGTATTTGCTGCCCGGGCGCCGTTCGTTGCGGATCTCGGTGAGACGCTGCGGGTCGATCGAGAGCCCGAAGATCTTGGGCTTGAACGCGTAGAGCGCCGACGGCAGGCGGCCGCGCTCGAAATCGTCTGGGATCAGCGGATAGTTCGCGGCCTTCAGCCCGTATTGCATGGCCAGGTACAGGCTCGTCGGCGTCTTGCCGCTGCGCGACACGCCGACCAGGATCACGTCGGCTTCTTCCAGGTTCTTGTGCGACTGGCCGTCGTCGTGGGCCAGCGAGAAGTTGATCGCCTCGATCCGGTTCTTGTAGGCCTCGGTGTCCGCATTCTGGTGGAAGCGGCCGATTGCATGTGTGGACTTGAGGCCCAGCTCCTTTTCCAGCGGCTCGATGAAGGTCTGGAACATGTCCAGGATCATCGCCTTGGCGCGCCGCAGGGCCTTGTTAGCCTCGGCATTGACCAGCGTGGTGAACACGATGGGCGGCACGCCCTCGTTATAGAACGCCTCGTTGATCTTGCCGACGGCCACGTGTGCCTTTTCCGGCGTGTCCACGAACGGCATCCGCACCTTGCGGAAGCGCATTTCGAACTGGGCCAGAATGGAGTGGCTGAAGGTCTCGGCCGTGATCCCGGTGCCATCCGACACGATAAAAACCGTACGGATGGCAGGGCGATCGCCAGTGCTGGCAGTGGCCGGGGGCGACGCGGCGGGAGAGGTGGCAGGGCTTGCCGCCGTGCCGGGCGCAGGCGCCTGTTGGGGCGCATCAGGCGCTTCGGGAAGGGACATGTCTGGTCAATTTTTGAGGCTGCCACGCGAAAGTGCGGTGCGGCACGGTAGAATAGCGGCGATCTTTTGGCTAAGCAATTCCGTACGCGCCGGTGCAGCAACGATCTGCGGCACGATTGTCGACAATGTGCGCCGCAGCATCCGCATGCGCTCCGGAATGGTTTAGCCAAGCGATCCGCCGGGAACAGAACCCCAACAACATACCGGTCGGTGACACCGATTTCTTACTTTGTTTTTGAGGCTTTTATGACTAACCAGGCAGATAACGGCGCCTATGTGCTGCCGTTCGAGCAGTTGCGCATGCATGACGTGGAAACCGTCGGCGGCAAGAACTCTTCGCTGGGGGAGATGATCTCCCAGCTGGCAGAGGCTGGCGTCCGTGTTCCCGGCGGTTTTGCTACCACCTCGCTCGCGTTCCGCGACTTCCTGCAACACAACGACCTGACCGCCCGCATTTCGGATCGCCTGAAGACGCTCGACGTCGATGACGTGAAGGCCCTGGCGGAAGCCGGCGCCGAGATCCGCGGCTGGGTTGCCGCCGCTCCGTTCCAGCCGCGCCTGGAACAGGAGATCCGCGAGTTCTATGCCCGCGTGTCGGCCCGTGAAGGCGCCGAGGCATCGTTCGCCGTCCGTTCCTCGGCCACGGCCGAAGACCTGCCGGACGCCTCGTTCGCCGGCCAGCAGGAGTCGTACCTCAACGTCAGCGGCATCGACGACGTGCTCGACAAGATCAAGCACGTGTTCGCCTCGCTCTACAACGACCGCGCCATCTCGTACCGCGTGCACAAGGGCTTTGCCCACGATGTCGTGGCACTGTCCGCCGGCGTGCAGCGCATGGTCCGTTCGGACCTCGCGGCGTCGGGCGTGATGTTCACCATCGACACCGAATCGGGCTTCCCCGACGTGGTCTTCATCACGTCGAGCTATGGCCTCGGCGAGACCGTGGTGCAAGGCGCCGTGAACCCGGACGAGTTCTACGTCTTCAAGCCGACCCTGGAGCTGAACAAGTACCCGATCATCCGCCGCTCGATTGGCTCGAAGCTGATCAAGATGGAATTCACGGGCCCGGGTGAAGCCGGCCGCGTGAAGACCGTCGATGTGGCGCCCGAACTGCGTAACCGCTACTCGATCACCGACGCCGATGTGTCGGAGCTGGCCAAGTACGCGATGATCATCGAGAAGCACTATGCCCGCCCGATGGACATCGAGTGGGGCAAGGACGGCAAGGACGGCAAGATCTACATCCTCCAGGCGCGCCCGGAGACGGTGAAGAGCCAGTCCGCCGGCAAGGCCGAGCTGCGCTTCAAGCTGAAAGGCACGGCGCCCGTGCTGACCAGCGGTCGCGCCATCGGCCAGAAGATTGGTACCGGCCCGGTCCGCGTGATCAACGATCCGTCCGAGATGGAACGCGTGCAGCCGGGCGACGTGCTGGTGGCAGACATGACCGACCCGAACTGGGAGCCGGTGATGAAGCGTGCCTCGGCCATCGTGACCAACCGTGGCGGCCGTACCTGCCACGCGGCCATCATTGCCCGTGAACTGGGCGTGCCGGCCGTGGTCGGCTGCGGCGATGCGACCGATCTGCTGAAGGACGGCACGCTGGTGACGGTGTCGTGCGCCGAAGGCGACGAAGGCCGCATCTACGACGGCCTGCTCGAGACCGAGATCACCGAGGTCCAGCGCGGCGAAATGCCTGAGATCGAAACCAAGATCATGATGAACGTGGGCAATCCGCAGCTCGCGTTCGACTTCGCGCAGATCCCGAACCACGGTGTGGGCCTGGCGCGCCTCGAGTTCATCATCAACAACAACATCGGCGTTCACCCGAAGGCCATCCTCGACTATCCGCAGGTCGATGCCGACCTGAAGAAGGCCGTGGAATCGGTGGCCCGTGGCCACGCCAGCCCGCGCGCGTTCTACGTCGACAAGCTGGCGGAAGGCATCGCCACGATCGGCGCGGCGTTCTATCCGAAACCCGTGATCGTGCGCCTGTCCGACTTCAAGTCGAACGAGTACAAGAAGCTGATTGGCGGTTCGCGCTACGAGCCGGACGAGGAAAACCCGATGCTGGGCTTCCGTGGCGCGTCGCGCTACATCGCCGAGGACTTCGCCGAAGCGTTCGAGATGGAATGCAAGGCCATGAAGCGCGTGCGCGACGAAATGGGCCTGACGAACGTCGAGATCATGGTGCCGTTCGTGCGCACGCTGGGCCAGGCCAAGAAGGTCATCGAGCTGCTGGCCAAGCACGGCCTGAAGCGCGGCGAAAACGGCCTGCGCATCATCATGATGTGCGAAGTGCCGTCGAACGCGATCCTGGCCGAGGAGTTCCTGGAGTTCTTCGATGGGTTCTCGATCGGCTCGAACGACCTGACGCAGCTGACGCTGGGTCTGGACCGCGATTCCGGCATGGAACTGCTGGCCAAGGACTTCGACGAGCGCGATCCCGCTGTGATCTTCATGCTGCAGCGCGCCATTTCCACGGCGCTGCGTCTGGACAAGTACGTCGGCATCTGCGGCCAGGGCCCTTCGGACCATCCGGACTTCGCGCTGTGGCTCGCCAAGGAAGGCATCAAGTCGATCTCGCTGAATCCTGATTCGGTGGTCGAAACCTGGAAGCAACTGGCTTCGTAAGGCATTTGGCGTCACAATAGCGATAACTCATCCAAAGCGGTGCCCGGCTGAACCCGGGACGCCGCGTGGCACCGGCCCTGCGGCAGGTGTTGCACAGCCCCCGCAGGCGCCTATGGCGCGGCGGGGGTTTTTTATTGGGAAAAGGAGCGGGATGTCGTCTTACTACATATGGTTCGCCGCGGCAGTGGTGCTGGTGATTGCCGAGATGGCGACGGGCACCTTCTATCTGCTGATGATCGCCGTGGGCGTGGCGGCCGGTGGTGTGGCCGCGCTTGCCGGCCTCGGTGTACCGGCGCAAACGGTCACGGCAGCCCTGGTAGCCATCGCGTGTATCGCGGCCTTGCGCCGCACACGCTATGGCACGCTGCGTCGGGGTACGGCATCGACGGATCCCGATGTAAACCTCGATATCGGCCAGGAACTCGATGTCTCTGCCTGGGACCCGAATGGGCGTGCCCGCGTGCCGTATCGCGGCGCTGACTGGAGCGTGGAGCTGGCGCCGAACACCGAGCCGCTTCCGGGTCGCTTCCGCATTGTCGAGGTGCGGGGTACCACGCTGATCGTCTCGCCGCGCTGATTCCTGCGCGGCACCCATCCAATGACTAGCAGTTTTCCTATTTGACGGGAGTTGTACATGCTTGCCTACCAGCTCGGGCTGTTTCCACTGATTCTGCTCATCGCGGCCATCGTGCTGATTGCCAAGGGCATCAAGATCGTGCCGCAGCAGCACGCATGGGTGCTTGAGCGTCTGGGGCGCTACCACGCCACGCTGACGCCCGGCCTGACGATCGTGGTGCCGTTCGTGGATCGCGTGGCCTACAAGCACATCCTCAAGGAGATTCCGCTCGATGTGCCGAGCCAGGTCTGCATCACGAAGGACAACACACAGCTGCAGGTGGATGGCGTGCTGTACTTCCAGGTGACGGATCCGATGAAGGCGTCTTATGGCTCGAGCAACTTCGTGGTCGCGATCACGCAGCTGTCGCAGACCACGCTGCGGTCGGTGATCGGCAAGCTGGAACTGGACAAGACCTTCGAGGAGCGCGAGTACATCAACCACAGCGTGGTCAATGCGCTCGACGAAGCCGCCGCCAACTGGGGCGTGAAGGTGCTGCGCTACGAAATCAAGGACCTGACGCCGCCGAAGGAGATCCTGCATGCGATGCAGGCCCAGATCACGGCCGAGCGCGAGAAGCGGGCGCTGATCGCGGCTTCCGAAGGCAAGCGGCAGGAGCAGATCAATCTGGCCTCCGGCGCCCGTGAGGCGGCGATCCAGAAGTCCGAGGGCGAGCGGCAGGCGGCGATCAACAGGGCCCAGGGCGACGCGTCGGCGATCCTGGCCGTGGCCGAAGCCAACGCGCAGGCCATCGAAAAGATCGGCCACGCGATTCGGGGCGAGGGCGGCGCGGAAGCCGTCAACCTCAAGGTGGCCGAGGAATACGTTGCCGCGTTTGGCAACCTCGCCAAGCAGGGCAACACCCTGATCGTGCCGGGCAACCTTGGCGAAATGAGTTCGATGATCGCCTCGGCACTGCAAATCGTGAAAACCCAGCAGAAGACCTGAGCGACGCGCACTGACGCGGCATCGCCAGACAAGAACGGAGGCCATGGCCTCCGTTTTTTCTTATTCCTTGTTATCGCTCTTCATCAGGCGCGCCTTTTCGCGCTGCCAGTCCCGATTTTTCTCGGTTTCGCGCTTGTCGAACTGCTTCTTGCCCTTGCCGAGGCCGATTTCGCACTTCACGCGGCCGCGCGTGTAGTGCAGGTTCAACGGCACGAGCGTATAGCCGCGCTGCTCGACCTTGCCGATCAGCTTCTTGATCTCGTCCGCCTTGAGCAGCAGCTTGCGCGTGCGCACGGGGTCCGGCGTCACGTGCGTGGAGGCGCTCTGCAGCGGGCTGATATGGGCGCCGATCAGGTACATCTCGGCGTTGCGCACCACGACGTAGCCTTCCTTGATCTGCACACGGTTGGCCCGGATGGCCTTGACTTCCCAGCCCTCCAGCACAATCCCGGCTTCGTAGCGTTCTTCGATGAAGTAGTCGAAAAAGGCTTTCTTGTTATCAGCGATGGTCATGCGTACGTGGTGGATTCCTGAGCAAGGCTGCCGCGCTGCGGCAAAGAGGGGAGCGACCGTTGTGGCGTCATCGAGGGGCGCCATGTGCGCCGGGGATGCCGTCGACCCGCGTGTCGGCTAAAATCGGGATTCTAGCAAACCCGCCCCGTTCGGGCCCAGCCCCTGGCGGCGCCCGCATCCGATTACATGGCAGACGTCCATAAATCCGTCCTGCTTGGCTTTTCGGCCGAGCAGATGTATGACCTGGTCACCCGCGTGGAGGACTATCCCAAGTTCCTGCCATGGTGTGGTGGCGTCGAGATCTTCGAGAACACCGAGACGCTGCTCGACGCGAAGATCCATATCCATTTCAACGGCATCAAGCAGTATTTCCATACCCGGAACGTGCAGGAGCGTCCTACACGCATTGATATGACGTTCGCGGACGGTCCTTTCAAGACCTTCAATGGCTCCTGGCGCTTTACGCCGCTGCGCGCCGACGCCTGCAAGATCGAATTTCACCTCCATTACGAGTTTTCGAGCTTCATCCTCGAGAAAATCATCGGTCCCGTGTTCAGCATGATTGCCAATACGTTCGTCGATGCCTTCGTCAAGCGCGCCGAGGTGGTGTATGCCAACAACGGCTGATCCTGGTGCCATGGTGCGGCTCTTGGTCTGCTACGCCAAGCCTGACGCGGTGTTCCTGAAGGAAGTCTCGGTGCCGGCTGGCACGAGCGTCGAGGGGGCGATTCGCGCCAGCGGCCTGACCGAGGCGTATCCCGAAGTGGACCCGACGACGGCACGCGTCGGCATCTACGGCAAGCTCAAGACCGCGGAAACACTGGTTCGGGAGGGAGATCGGGTAGAGGTCTACCGGCCGCTGACCGCCGATCCCAAGCAGGCACGCCGCAAGCGCGTGCAGAAGACCCGGGCTACCGGCACGCGCGAGGGCCTGAAATGGCTGCGCGGCGGGGGCGGGCAGGGGAGTTGACTGGGCGGGCGGCCTATCCGGCGCCCACCCCATGCCTCAGCTGCAGTGCTGGGCCATCGACTGGCTGACCTTGTCGAGTTCGGCGGCGCGTTCATCGCCGTTCAGGCGGTGCGCGGCGCCATCCGGGCCGGCCTTCGAGATGCGCATGCCTTCGCGCAGCCCCGTGGCGTAATTCGACATCTCTTCGCAGCGCGTCTGGCGGGCCAGTTGTTCGCGTTCCTTGGTGGCGGCTTCCAGGTCGGCCTTGAGGCGCTCCTCGCGGCGCTCGCGGAAGGCCTGATCGGGATCGGTGCCGGCGGCGGGCTTGTCCTTGGCCCGCGCGCTGACCTGGCGGGCCCGGGGCGCGTCGCCCGCGGGGGCCTTGGCGTCAGCTTGACCATCGGCCTTCGCGGCGGTTTCGGCTTCCACCGGGCGATAGGCGCCTGCCGCGCGGCCGGGTGCCATGACGATGGCGCGGTCCGGCACGGAGGGCGGCGGCGGTACATCGCTATAAACCATGCGGCCGGTGCCGTCCTTCCACTGCCATTGGGAAAAGGCCGTGGCGGGCACGGCGAGACTGGCGGCAACAAGCAGGTACAGCGCGGTCGAACGGTTCATGGCAAGAGTGTCTGTGGCGTCTGGGCGGAAAAATGCCAGGTTGGCGATGAAAACCGGACGGTAGGAGGGTTGACAACCATGTGACCCCCGCGTCATGCCGGTAGTCTACGCAGACTTGTCCGTGGCGTGCAAGCGCACGGACCAGGCCACCCCGACGATCAGCAGGGCGACAGCGGCCAACTCCAGCGGCCGTGGCCAGCGGTGATCGAACACAAACCCGTATGCCAGCGCGAACAGCGTCTCAAAAACGATCATTTGCCCCGAAAGCGTCAGGGGTAGGCGGCGACTGGCGATGTTCCAGAGGTTGTTGCCAATTAGCGACGCCCCGAGCGCCACGGCGGCGTTGACCGTCCAGAACCACTGCCATTCGCGCCCGCTGCCCGGGGCGGTCAGCGCGTCGCCGGCCACGAGCCAGCCGATGCCGGCCAGCACCACGGAAACCAGCCCGGTAGATAGCCCGTACAGGGCCGACCACTCGTTCCCGCTGTAATGCGGATGACGCTGGAGGTAGCGCGCGTTGTCCACGGCGTAGAGCGTCCAGCAGACCAGCGCGCCCGCCGCGCAGGCCACGCCAGCCAGTTTCTGCCACGCCGGGCGGGCCAGGGCGTCTGCCGCCGCGCCATGCGCACCGCCGCCCCCGGCAAACAGGTCGATATTGATGCTGGCGATGCCGGCCGCCACCACCAGCAGCGGCCAGACCAGCCGCGAGAGCGGCACAGCGCCGTGGTCGCGGCGGCCCATGATCGTGATGGAAACCGGCAGGATGCCGATGATTAGCGAGGTCGGCCCGACCCCGGCCAGCTGCACGCCAAACGCCAGCAGTACGTAATAGAGCAGGTTCCCGGTGAACGCCTGGCGCAGCAAGGCGACGCAATCGCCCCGAGTTAGCTTTTTTGCGAGGCGCCGCATCAGCGGCAGCGCCGCCACGAAGGCGACCAGCCCATAGGCCAGGTAGCGGCCAATGGCGAGTTCCCAGGGCGAAAACGCCGGCAGCAGCTTCGGCGCGATGAACACCATGCCCCAGAACGCGCCGGCCAGCAGCCCGCACAAAACGCCGATGCCCATCGGACTCCTGTTGTGATCTGTGGAAGGGAGGCCGAGAATAGCAAGGGGGATGCAAGAACGCATCAGCAAATCCTGCATTCCTGTATAATCTGCTTTTGCGCCTAGAGGATTTGCTATGCGTCTTGTCCAGAAAGCACTCACATTCGATGACGTGCTGCTTGTACCGGCCTATTCGGCCGTCCTGCCCCGGGATGTTTCCCTCCGCACCCGCCTTACCCGTTCAATCGAACTGAACATTCCGCTCGTGTCCGCCGCCATGGATACCGTGACGGAAGCCCGGCTTGCCATTGCGATGGCTCAGGCCGGCGGCATCGGCATTGTCCACAAGAACCTGAAACCGGCCGACCAGGCGCGTGAAGTGGCGCGCGTGAAGCGGTACGAATCGGGTGTGCTGCGTGATCCGATCACCATTTCGCCGGACATGAAGATCCGCGATGTGATCGCGCTGTCGCAGCACCATGGCATTTCCGGCTTCCCCGTGCTCGAAGGCAAGACCGTCGTCGGCATCATCACCAATCGCGACCTGCGCTTCGAGGAAGAACTCGACGCCCCGGTGCGCGCCAAGATGACCCCGCGCGAGAAACTCGTCACCGTGGCCGAAGGCGCGCCGCTGGAGGAAGCCAAGCGCCTGATGAACCGTCACCGCCTGGAGCGCGTGCTGGTGGTCAATAGCGCATTCGAGCTGCGCGGCCTGATCACCGTGAAAGACATCCAGAAGGCCGTGGACAACCCGCTGGCCAGCAAGGACGATCACGGCCAGCTGCGCGTCGGCGCCGCCGTGGGCGTGGGTCCGGACAACGACGAACGCGTGGAACTGCTGGTCAAGGCCGGCGTGGACGTGATTGTGGTGGATACCGCGCATGGCCACAGCCAGGGCGTGCTGGACCGTGTGCGCTGGGTCAAGCAGAACTTCCCGCAGGTGCAGGTCGTGGGCGGCAACATCGCCACCGGCGCGGCCGCGCTGGCGCTGGTCGAGCATGGCGCGGACGGCGTGAAGGTGGGCATCGGCCCCGGTTCGATCTGCACCACGCGGATCGTGGCCGGCGTGGGCGTGCCCCAGATCACCGCTGTTTCCAACGTGGCCGAGGCGCTCAAGGGCACCGGCGTGCCGCTGATCGCCGATGGCGGCGTCCGTTATTCGGGCGATGTGGCCAAGGCCCTGGCGGCCGGCGCGCACACCGTGATGATGGGCGGCATGTTCTCGGGTACCGAGGAAGCGCCGGGCGAAGTGTTCCTGTATCAGGGCCGCTCGTTCAAGAGCTATCGCGGCATGGGTTCCGTGGGCGCGATGAAGGACGGCGCCGCCGACCGCTACTTCCAGGAAGACAACACCGCCAACGTCGACAAGCTCGTGCCGGAAGGTATCGAGGGCCGGGTCCCCTACAAGGGCTCGGTCATGGCGATCATCCACCAGCTGACCGGTGGCGTGCGTGCGTCGATGGGCTACTGCGGCAGTAGCTCCATCGCCACCTGGCACGAGACGGCCGAGTTCATGCAGATCACGGCCGCCGGCATGCGCGAATCGCACGTCCACGATGTGCAGATCACCAAGGAAGCGCCGAACTACCATATCGACTGATCACGATATGGCCCGCCCGACCTGGGCATCACGGCCGCGCTGGCAACGTCGAGGTTGACGAGGCCGCGCGGCCGCGACGCAAGAAGCATCAGGAAATAGGAGCGCCCATGAAAGTACTATTGCGAGCCGTGCTGTTCTTCGACGCCTTGCTAGACCTGCTGCTCGGCATCCTGCTGCTGATGTCGCCGTTCACGACGCTGTATGCCGCACTCCAGTTGCCGCAGCCGCAGCCGGCCATGTTCGGCCAGCTGCTCGGCGTGGCGATGATCGGCATGGCGTGGCTGCTGTTCCAGGCTGCCATTAACGGCCAGCTGACCGTGCCCGTGGCACGCACGGTGGGCCAGGTGAACCTGGTGAGCGCTGTGCTGATCGTGGCGTGGACGCTGTTCCTGGACATGCCCGTACAGGGCGCCGGCAAGGTCTGGCTGCTGACGCTGGCCGCTGTCATGCTGTTCTTCGCCGTGGTGCAGATGCCCGCCGCGAAGCGCGTGCGCCTGCGCGAGCGGGAGCAACTGGCCCAGCGCGAAGCCGAACTGCGCGCCGCCCGGCATGGCGATGGCCCCGTGTACTACCCCGGCACGCCGGTCGATGCCGTCGACCCCGCCGACCCGCACCAACAACCCGGCGCCGCCAACCCGGCACGCCCGCATGGATCCCCCGAATACCGGCGCGAACCGGTCATCACCCCGCCACCCGGCTACGGCCCAGGCACCGAGGTCATGCCCGAACCCGAGCCGGAAGCTCTGCCAAACGCCCATCATGCACGACAAAATCCTCATCCTTGATTTCGGCTCGCAGGTCACGCAGCTGATTGCCCGCCGCGTTCGCGAGGCGCACGTCTACTGCGAGATCCATCCTAACGATGTGACCGACGAATTCGTCCGCGAGTACGCGCCGAAGGCGGTCATCCTGTCCGGCAGCCACGCCAGCACCTACGAAGACCACCAGCTGCGCGCGCCGCAGGCCGTGTGGGACCTCGGCGTGCCGGTGCTGGGCATCTGCTACGGCATGCAGACCATGGCCGTGCAGCTGGGCGGCAAGGTGGAGTGGAGCGACCATCGCGAATTCGGCTACGCCGAGGTGCGCGCCCATGGGCATACCAAGCTGCTCGATGGCGTCGAGGATTTCTCGACGCCCGAAGGCCACGGCATGCTCAAGGTCTGGATGAGCCATGGCGACAAGGTGGCCGAACTGCCGGCGGGCTTCAAGCTGATGGCGTCCACGCCGAGCTGCCCGATCGCCGGCATGGCCGACGAGGCGCGCGGCTACTACGCAGTGCAGTTCCACCCGGAAGTCACCCATACGGCGAAGGGCCGCGAGATGCTTGAGCGCTTCGTGCTCAAGATCGCCGGCGCCAAGGCCGACTGGGTGATGCGCGACCACATCGCCGAAGCCGTGGCCAAGATCCGCGAACAGGTGGGTGACGAGGAAGTCATTCTGGGCCTGTCCGGCGGCGTGGATTCGTCGGTGGCGGCGGCGCTGATCCATCGCGCCATCGGTGACCAGCTGACCTGCGTGTTCGTCGACCACGGCCTGCTGCGCCTGGACGAAGGCAAGATGGTCATGGAGATGTTCGCGGGCCGGCTGCACGCCAAGGTGGTCCATATCGACGCCTCGGAGCAGTTCCTGGGCCATCTGGCCGGCGTGACGGACCCCGAGCAGAAGCGCAAGATCATCGGCCGCGAGTTCGTCGAAGTCTTCCAGGCCGAGGCCAAGAAGCTGTCCAACGCCAAGTGGCTGGCGCAGGGCACGATCTACCCGGACGTGGTGGAATCGGGCGGCACCAAGACCAAGAAGGCGACCACGATCAAGAGCCACCACAACGTCGGCGGCCTGCCCGAGACGCTGGGCCTGAAGCTGCTGGAGCCGCTGCGCGACCTGTTCAAGGACGAAGTGCGCGAGCTGGGCGTGGCGCTGGGCCTGCCGCCCGAGATGGTGTACCGCCATCCGTTCCCGGGCCCGGGCCTTGGCGTGCGGATTCTGGGCGAGGTCAAGCGCGACTACGCCGAGCTGCTGCGCCGCGCGGACGCCATCTTCATCGAGGAACTGCGCAAGACCATCGCCACGGAGCAAGACGCCGCGGCGGGCCTGTGCGAGCCGCAGCAGGTGGGCAAGAGCTGGTACGACCTGACCAGCCAGGCCTTCGCGGTGTTCCTGCCGGTGAAGTCCGTGGGCGTGATGGGCGATGGCCGCACGTACGACTACGTGGTGGCCCTGCGCGCGGTGCAAACCACGGACTTCATGACCGCTCACTGGGCGCACCTGCCGTATGCGCTGCTCGGCCGCTGCTCGAACCGCATCATCAACGAGGTGCGTGGCCTGAATCGGGTGGTGTACGACGTCTCGGGCAAGCCGCCGGCGACGATCGAGTGGGAATAAACCCAGGCCCTTCGGGGCCTGCGGAGCAGTGACGTATCAACGGCCGGGGCCCATCGCCCCGGCCGTTTTCTTTTCGGGATCCCCAAACGAGACAGCCAATAGCAGTGTGGTGCGTGCGCGACGCCTGACAATCAAACCGGCGATAAATGTATCGAGACCATTACATGACATTACAATGGCAAAAGAAATGCGAGTCATTCGCATTATCATTTCCCATCAGTAGAGAGATCTTGCAATGTCTGTATGCGCCCGGCGCCGCGTTCGCGGCTCGCACGCCCTCCGCCTGACCACCTTTGCCTTGAGCATGCAAGCCGCCAGCGTCACGCTGGCCCAGGAGCAGGCACCTGCTCCCGCCCACCAGGAGTTGCCGACGATCACCGTCCGAGGCAGCAGTCTCCCCGAATCGCCGACCGGCCCGGTACACGGCTTCGTGGCGAAACAAGCCGTGACCGCCACCAAGACCGACACGCCGATCATGGAAACGCCGCAGTCGATCACCGTCATCACGCGCGACCGGATCGAACTCACGGGCGCCCAGTCGGTGGCGCAGGCGGCGGGCTACACGGCCGGCGTCTCGGCGGCGGGGTTCGGCACGGACAACCGTACGGATTCGATCAAGATCCGTGGCACCGATTCCACGCAGTACCTTGACGGGCTGCTCAATGCCGTCGGGTTCTATAACAACACGCGCCCGGATCCATACGCCCTGGAGCGCATCGAGATCCTGAAAGGGCCGTCCGGCATGCTGTACGGCCAGGGCTCGGTGGGCGGCGTGGTCAATCTCGTGTCGAAGCGTCCGCAGGCGGAGGCCGCGCGTGAAATCGGCGTGAGTTTCGGTAATTTCAACCGCAAGCAGATCCAGGCCGACTTCACGGGGCCGATCGATGCCGACGGCAAGTGGCTCTACCGCTTCGTGGCCCTGGCGCGCGATAGCGATGCCTCGGTGGACTACGTCAAGGACAACCGCTACTACATTGCCCCCTCGCTGACCTATCGGCCGACGTCCGACACCAGCTTCACCCTGCTGGCTAACTTTCAGAAGGACGATACGGGCTCGATGATCGGCTTCTTCCCGTGGCGCGGCACCCAGATCGAGAACCCGGCCGGCCAGATCCCGCAGAGCTTCTTCATCAGCGAGCCCGGCTTCGACAAGTACACGGCCGAGCAGCACGCCGTGGGCTACCAGTTCGAGCACAAGTTCAACGATACCTTCACGGTGCGCCAGAACCTGCGCTATTCGCACAGCACGGTTGACTACCGCAGCATCTACACGGCCGGCTACACCGGCGCCACGCATGGATGGGTGCCCGGCAGCGACACGATGCTGCGCCGCACCATCTACCTGAACCAGCCGACGCTGAACCAGCTGGCCGTCGACACGCAGGTGCAGTCGAAGTTCGGCACCGGCCCCGTGCGCCACACGCTGCTGTCCGGCTTCGACTACCAGAACAACGAGATCACGGGCCGCACCGGCGTGGGCGGCTTTGCCGCGCCGATCAACGTGTTCAACCCCGTTTATGGCAACTATCAGGCGCCAACGTCCACGCGCGACCTGGCCCCGGCCAAGCAGATCCAGACCGGCGCCTACCTGCAGGACCAGATCGAATGGAACAAGTGGCTGCTGATGCTGGGCCTGCGCTACGACTGGTCGCGCGCGGCGCAGGACAACACGCCGGCGGGCTCGCGTGACGACAACGAGCTGACCAAGCGCTTCGGCCTGATGTACCGCTCGGACTTCGGCCTCAACCCCTACGTCAGCTATGCGGAATCGTTCCAGGGCCAGGCCGGCTTCAATGTGGACGGGGGCGCGTTCAAGCCGCTGCGCGGCAAGCAGTGGGAAGTGGGCGTCAAGTACCAGCCGCCCGGCAAGAACATGACGCTGACCGCCTCGCTGTTCGATATGCGCGAAGAAAACCGCAAGGTGGCCGGCGTGGTCAACGGCCTGCCCGGCACGGTGCAGGTGGGCGAGGCGCGCACGCGCGGGGCGGAACTGGAGGCGCTGGTGTCGCTGGGCCGGCTGGACCTGATCGCCACGTACACCTACCTGGACGCCAAGGTCATCGAAGGCACGGCCGCCGAGCAGGGCCAGCGGCTGGCGAGCATCCCGGCGAACATGGCGTCGCTGTGGGCCAACTACCGCTTCAGCCTGTTCGACATGCCGGGCTTTGTGGCCGGGGCGGGTGTGCGCTACAGCGGTCCGTCCTATGACGGCACTGGCAACAACCGCGTGGGCGGCTTCACGCTGTTCGATGCCGTGCTCGCCTACGATCACGGCCCGATCCGCGTGTCGCTGAACATGAACAACCTGTTCAACAAGCAGTACGTCAACACCTGTATCGCACGCGGTGATTGCTTCTTCGGCACGCAGCGCACGATCATCGGCAATGTGACCTACCGCTTCTGATCGCCCAATCAGGAATACGAACGCCGGCTTGCCCAAGGGCAGCCGGTGTTTTTTTTGACCCTCGTCAGACAATTCCCAGGATCGACCAGAACTGACTTAGTCTGCTATGACAATGCGTCTCACCATCCACCCCGGAGTGACACATGCCGTATTACGCAGGGTTGAAACAGATCGAGGACGCGGAGATCCGCAAGCGGACCATCGACGGGCTGAAACGCCTGCGGCCCGCGCTGGCCGGCGCCATTCCCGCGCGCACCGCCACCCGCACGCTGCTGCTGGCCACCTGGAATATCCGCGAGTTCGACTCGGGCAAGTACGGCTACCGGGACGACGAGCCGTATTACTACATCGCCGAAATCCTGAGCCGCTTCGACCTGATCGCGATCCAGGAGGTGCGCAGCGGGCTCTATCCGCTCCAGCGGCTGCAACGGATATTGGGTAGCTGGTGGGATTTCCTCGTGACGGACGTGACGCTGGGCACCTCGGGCAACGCCGAGCGCATGGCCTACCTGTACGACCGGCGCAAGGTCTCGTTCACCGGGCTGGCCGCCGAGCTGGTGCTGGCGAAGGAAAAGGGCGCGCCCGAGGAGCCGGTGCAGATGGCGCGCTCGCCTTATATCGCGGGCTTCCGCGCCGGCTGGGCCTACCTGACGCTGGCGACGGTCCACATCTACTATGGCAAGAGCGTGGCCGTGGACCCGCGCCGGCTGGCCGAGATCACGGCGTTCGCCCGCACGCTGGCCAAAAACGCGGGAAAGCTCTCCAGCGCCCCGCAATACGCGCCCGGCACGCCGCCGGAGGCGGATAACCTGATCGTGCTGGGCGACTTCAACATCTTCAACCGCAACGACGTGACCATGGAGGCCATGACCCGGGCCGGATTCGCGGTGCCGGACGCCCTGCAGGCCGTGCCGGGCTCCAACGTCGACAAGAACAAGCATTACGACCAGATTGCCTACCTCAGCAAGCTGGCGCACCTGGCGCCCACCGGCCAGGCCGGCGTGTTCGATTTCTACGAGCACGTCTACCGGCTCGAGGACGAGCCCGCCTATGCGCGGCAGCGGGCCGCCAAGCCGGGGCGCGGCTTCAAGGAGTGGCGCACCTACCGGATGAGCGACCATCTGCCGATGTGGGTCGAATTCGGCATCGACGATGGCGACGCCTATCTCGACGGGCTGCTGGCGTAACCGCACGGGGCGCACGGGCCGCCCGGGCCGCCCGGGGTGCCGGGGTGCCCGGGGTGCCCGGGGTGCCCGGGGTGCCCGGGGTGCCTTCAGCAAGCCGGGCCGATTCGATCTATCCTCCGGTCTGCAGCACAGACGGCGGCACCGCCGCGCACCCCCACGACACCGCACCCAAGGAGCCCAAATGGCCCTCTCGATGTATGACGTTTCGATCCCGGCGTTCATCCGCGCGCTGAACAACCTGTCGGCGATTCTTGAAAAAGGCGCCGCCCACGCCAAGGCGCAGGGGATCGATGAATCCGAGCTGATTCAGACGCGTCTGATTGCCGACATGGACGCGCTGCCCGCCCAGGTGCAGCGCGCCAGCGATGCCGCCAAGGGCTGCGCCGCCCGGCTGGCCGGGATCGAGATTCCGTCCTATGCCGATACCGAGGCGACGTTCCCCGAGTTGCAGGAGCGCATCGCCAAGACCATCGGCTTCCTGAAGTCGATCCGTCCCGAACAGCTGGAAGGCAGCGAGACGCGCACCGTGGAACTCAAGCTCCGCAACGGCCCGGTCACCTTCGACGGCAAGAGCTACCTGCTGGGCTTTGCGCTGCCGAACTTCTACTTCCACGTGACCACCGCCTACGACCTGCTGCGCCACAAGGGCGTGCAGATCGGCAAGCTGGACTACCTCGGCGCGCGGTAAGCCGCCGTTAATCCCATTGCGGCGCGAAGCCGGGGTTGGCCAGCCGCTCGCCCCGGTCCAGCGCGGCAATCTCGGCCATCTCGCCCGCCGTCAGCGTGATCCGCGCCGCGCCAAGATTGCTCTCAAGGTTGGCGCGCCGGGTGGACGACGGAATCACCGCATAGCCCTGTTGCATCAGCCACGCCAGCGCCACCTGCGCCGGCGTGGCGTCACGCACGGCGGCAATCCGCCGTAGCACCGCATCCTCCATCACCTTGCCGTAGGCCAGCGGCATGTAGGCCGTCAGATGGATCCCCTGTTCGCGCATGAACGCCGCCACCTTGCGGTTCTGCAGGAAGGGATGCAGTTCGATCTGGTTCGTGGCGATGGCCGGCGCGCCAACGGCGTCGATGGCCTGCTTCAGATGCCCGATCGTGAAATTCGACACGCCAATCGCGCGGGTCAGCCCGGCGGCCTGGGCCTGCGCCAGCGCCTCCATATACTCGGCCACCGGTAGCGCGTCGCCCGGTGACGGCCAGTGGATCAGCGTCAGATCGACCCGATCGAGCTTCAGTTTCTCAAGACTCGTCTCAAGGCTGGCGCGCAGGGCGTCGCGGCCCAGGTGCTCGGTCCAGATCTTGGTCGTCACGAACAGGTCGTCGCGCGGCACGCCGCTGGCGGCAATCGCGCTGCCCACTTCGGCCTCGTTGCCGTAGATCTGGGCCGTGTCGATGTGGCGATAACCCACCTCCAGCCCCATCGTCACGGAATCGATGACCTGCTGGTCCTTGAGTCGGAAGGTGCCAAGGCCAAGTTGCGGAATCTGCATGAATTTCTCCGATGAAAGGAAGGTTGGCGAACAATCAGTGAGACATCGCCCCGGCCGGCACATTGCCCGCACGGTGATCGATGCCGGCGGCGCGGTCCAGCCGGCCACTCCATTCGGTCAGGCCCAGCGCCACGAGCACCACCAGCGCGCCGATCCACGGCGTATGCATCAGCCCCAGATGCTGGACGATCAGCCCGCCCGCCCAGGCCGCCCCGGCAATGCCGAGGTTGAACGCGGCGATGTTGAGGCCGGACGCCACGTCCACGGCCTGCGGCGTATGGCGCTCCGCCTGCTTCACCACGTAGACCTGCAGGCCCGGCACGTTGCCGAAGGCGACCGCGCCCCAGGCCAGCACCGTGGCCACCACCAGCCAGCGGTGCGGCGCGGTGAAGGTCAGCACGAACAGCACGGCGGCAAGTAGGAGAAATACGATGCGCAGCGCCGGAATCGGGCCATGCCGGTCCGCCAGCCGGCCGCCCCAGATATTGCCCACCGCCACGGAGACGCCATACACCAGCATCACCAGGCCCACGGCGCCGGCGCTGAAGCCCGAGACGTCCTGCAGGATCGGGGCGAGGAAAGTGAACGGAATGAACGATCCGCCGTAGCCGATGGCCGTCTTCGCGTAGACCAGCAGCAGCCGCGGCTCGGCCAGCACCCGCGCCTGCTGCAGCAGCGAGGCAGGCGGCGAATGGCGGATCTGCGAGGGCACGAACAGCAGGCTGCCGATAAAGGCGACCACGCCGAGGCCGGACACGGCCAGGAAGGTCTCGCGCCAGCCAAAGTGCTGGCCGATGAAGGTACCGAGCGGCACGCCGGTCACCAGCGCCACGGTCAGCCCGGTAAACATGATGGCGATGGCGCTCGCGGCACGCTCCTTCGGCACCAGGCCGGTGGCGATGGTCGAGCCGATCGAGAAGAACACGCCATGCGCAAGGCCGGTGAGGATGCGCGCCATGATCAGCGATTCATAGCTCGGCGCCTTCCACGCGAGCAGGTTGCCGGCCGTGAACAGCGCCATCAGCGAGAGCAGCAGCAGCTTGCGCGGCAGGCGGCCGGTAAGGGCGGTCAGCACTGGCGCGCCCACGGCCACGCCCAGCGCGTACAGGCTCACCAACAGGCCGGCGGAGGGTACCGAGATATGCAAATCCGCCGCGATGGTCGGAATCAGGCCGACGATGACGAATTCCGTCGTCCCGATGGCAAAGGCGCTGATCGTCAGCGCGAGCAAGGCAATAGGCATGTCGAACATCCTCAAGCAGGGTTTTTTCGATGGACGCAGTGTGCCGCGTGCTTTCTTGCAGAAAAACCCCGTGATCAGCCAAAGATATTTGACTAAAATTCAAGGATGAAGCTGACGCTCGAAGAATTGCTCGCCTTTGCGACCGTGGTGGATAGCGGCTCGATCACCGCCGCTGCGGAGCAACTCGACCAGACCGTCTCCGGGGTCAGCCGGGCGCTGTCCCGGCTGGAGGAGAAGCTGGAAACCACGCTGCTGCGCCGGACCACGCGGCGGCTGGAACTGACCGAGGAGGGCGCGGCGATGCTCGCCCACGCGCGCCAGATCCTGGCGGCGGCCGATCTGGCCGAGGAGCAGATGGCGGTGCGGCGCCAGCGCCCGGCAGGGCGGCTGCGGGTGAACGCGGCGTCCCCGTTCATGCTCCACGTGGTGGTGCCGCTGGTCGGCGCCTTCCGCGCAGCCTACCCGGAAATCGAACTCGAACTGAACACGAACGATCAGATCATCGATCTGCTCGAACATCGCACCGATGTGGCGATCCGTATCGGCACGCTGCGCGATTCCACGCTGCACGCGCGGCCGTTGGGCAGCAACCGCATCCGCGTGCTGGCCAGTCCGGACTACCTGAAGGCGCGTGGCACCCCGGCCGTCGTGGACGAGCTTGCCGATCACACCTTGCTTGGCTTTACCCAGCCGGAGTCGCTGAATCGCTGGCCGCTGCGCGGGGAAAATGGTGCGGAAGTGGAGATTCGTCCACAAATCTCCGCATCGAGCGGCGAGACCCTGCGGCAACTGGCATTAGCCGGGCAGGGCATCGTCAGTCTGGCCGATTTCATGACCGATGCGGACCGGCGCGCGGGCCGGCTGGTGCAGGTGCTGGAGGCCAGCACGATCGAGGTCCGGCAGCCGATCCACGCCGTTTATTACCTCAACACGCAGCTTTCGGCGCGTATCGCCGTGTTCCTGGACTTCCTGCAGGAACGGTTGGCGCCATAGGCGGGGCGGGGTGTGTCTTAGCGAAAACCCTAGTCCCTTGCTATACTAATGGGTTGCTCGTCGCTACCCCACACAATGACTTACGCCGTCAAGGAAATCTTCTACACGCTGCAGGGCGAAGGCGCCAACGCCGGCCGCGCCGCGGTGTTCTGCCGTTTCTCGGGTTGCAACCTGTGGACCGGCCGCGAAGAAGACCGGGCGCGCGCAGTCTGCCAGTTCTGTGACACCGATTTCGTCGGCACGGACGGCACGCGCGGCGGCAAGTACAAGACCGCCGAGGAGCTGGCGGCCGTGGTGGCCTCCGAATGGCCCCAGGGTCCGGGCAGCGCCGGCGGCAAGCCGCTCGTGGTCTGCACCGGCGGCGAGCCGCTGCTCCAGCTGGACGCGCCGCTGATCGACGCGCTGCACGCGCAGGGCTTCGAGATCGCCATCGAGACCAACGGCACGCTGCCCGTGCCGGACGGCATCGACTGGGTCTGCGTGAGCCCCAAGATGGGCGCGGAACTCGTGGTGACGCGCGGCGACGAACTCAAGGTCGTCATCCCGCAGGACGGCCAGGACTTCGCAGCATATGAACAACTGGATTTCCGCTATTTCATGGTGCAGGCCATGGATGGCCCGCTGGCCCGGCAAAATACGGCCGCGGCGGTGGAATTCTGCCAGCGCCACCCGCGCTGGCGCCTGTCGCTGCAGACCCACAAGCTGCTGGGCATTCGCTGATCCATGACCAAACAAGTCTCCATCACCCGTCGCCTGGAGTTCGATTCCGGCCACCGTATTCCCAGCCATGGCGGCCAGTGCCGCAACATCCATGGCCATCGCTATCGCCTGGACCTGACCCTGTCGGGCGAAGTCCTGCACAAGGAAGGCGCCTCCGACGACGGCATGATCCTCGACTTCGGCGACATCAAGACGCTCGCCAACGAGCATCTGGTGTCGAAATGGGATCACGCCTTCCTGATCTACCGGGGCGACACGGCGCTGCTGAATTTCCTCCAGTCGATGGACAACCACAAGACCGTGGTGCTCGAGTCCATTCCCACGGTGGAGAACCTTGCCCAGGTGGCGTTCGACATCCTCGCGCCTGTGTTCAAGGACTGCTTCGGCCACCATCTGCAACTGACCCGCCTCGTGCTGTTCGAAACGCCGAACTGCTGGGCCGAAGTCAGCGCGCCGGTGCGCCTGCCTGCCCAGGACTGATCCGGGCCGATGTCCGATCCGCTGCCCCAGACCTTCCCCGATCCGGACGCGCGCGACCGCTTCTACATGAGCGCCGCGCTGGAAGAGGCGCGTCTGGCCGAGGCAGCGGGCGAGGTGCCGGTGGGTGCCGTGGTGGTCTGGAACGACAAGATCATCGCGCGCGGCCACAACCTGCCGATCCGCTCGATGGACCCGTCCGCCCACGCCGAAATGCAGGCACTGCGCGCCGCCGCCCAAGTGCTCGGCAACTACCGCATGCCCGAGTGCGAGCTATATGTGACGTTGGAGCCCTGCGCGATGTGCTCGGGCGCCATCCTCCACGCCCGCCTGCGCCACGTGGTCTTCGGCGCGACCGACCCCAAGACCGGCGCGGCCGGCAGCGTGGTGGACCTGTTCGCGCAGGCCACGCTCAACCACCAGACCACGGTGGCCCGGGGCGTGATGGCCGAGGAATGCGGCCAGATGCTGCGTGATTTCTTTGGCGCGCGGCGCCGTGCGCAGAAGTCGGCACGCGTTAAAATCGCGGCTCCAGATTCCGGCGAAGAGAATTCAGATTCATGAGCGAATCGATCGAAGTCCGTCTGATTGCATCCTCCGGTTATCCGCATGATGTGGCGATTGCGGCACGCGGCTGCGCCTGGCTCAAGCACCACGGCTATCACGTGGGCAATCCCGATGTGCTGGCGCGCCGCTACCAGCGCTTTGGGGGGACGGACGCCGAACGGCTGGCCGACCTGCACGCCATCGGCACCGGCGCCCAGCGCGAACTGACGCTGGCCGTGCGTGGCGGCTACGGGCTGGGGCGGCTGCTCGGCAAGATCGATTTCGCGCGGATTGCCGACCAGGCGCACGCCAGCGGCACGCCCATCGTCGGACATAGCGATTTCACGGGGTTTCAACTGGCCTACCTCGCCGCCACCGGGGGCGTGACGTTTGCCGGCCCGATGCTGCTGGCCGACTTCGGCGCCGAGCCGGTGGACGCGTACATGTGGCAGCACTTCGAGGCCATCCTGCGCGACCCGGCCTACACGGTGACGGTGGAGGCCCCACAGGCGCTGGGCCGGCCCGTGGCCGTGGACGGCACGCTCTGGGGCGGCAACCTCGCCATGCTCTGCAGCCTGCTCGGCACCCCGTACATGCCGAAGATCGATGGCGGCATCCTGTTCATCGAGGACATCAACGAGCCGCCGTACCGCATCGAACGGATGCTGCTGCAACTGGCGCAGGCCGGCGTGCTGGCGCGCCAGCAGGCGCTGGTGCTGGGGGATTTCTCTAATTACCGCACCACGGACTACGACAACGGCTACGACATGGACGCCGTGTTCGACTACGTGCGTGCCGAAGTCGGCATTCCGGTGCTGACCGGCCTGCCGTTCGGCCACTGCCCACGCAAGCTGACGCTGCCGGTGGGTGCCCAGGCCCGGCTAACCGCCCAGGCGGACGGCTTCACGCTGGCCCTGTCCGGCTACCCGACGCTGTAACGGCGTCACACCAGACGTCACATCCCGCCGCGGCTCCGGCAATCGCCCCAGCAATCCCCGCTAACGGCCCGCGAGTGGTAAAATCTCGGGTTATTTCCGCATTTTTGCCAGGTCGGACGCGCTGATGGGCAGGTCTTCCACGCGATCCCCCAGCCTTGGCAAGCCCGGGCCGGCCCGGGCGGCGCAGGCGCCCCGCGCAGCCTCCCTCTACGCACCCATACGCATTCAAAGGTTCCAGACGTGCTTTCTACCGCAAACATCACCATGCAGTTCGGCCCCAAGCCGCTGTTCGAGAACATCACGGTCAAGTTCGGCGAAGGCAACCGCTACGGCCTGATCGGCGCGAACGGCTGCGGCAAGTCCACCTTCATGAAGATTCTCGGCAGCGACCTGGAGCCCTCGTCGGGCCAGGTCATGCTGGAGCCGGGCGTGCGCCTGGGCAAGCTGCGCCAGGACCAGTTCGGCTATGAAGACAACCGCGTGCTGGACGTGGTGATGATGGGCCATACCGAGATGTGGGCTGCCGCGACCGAGCGCGACGCCATCTACGCCAATCCGGAAGCCACGGACGAGGACTACATGAAGGCGGCCGAGCTGGAAGCCCGCTATGCCGAGTTCGACGGCTACACCGCCGAGGCGCGCGCCGGCGAGCTGCTGCTGGGCGTGGGCATTCCCACCGACCAGCACCAGGGCGCGATGAGCGACATCGCTCCCGGCTGGAAGCTGCGTGTGCTGCTGGCGCAGGCGCTGTTCTCGAACCCGGACGTGCTGCTGCTCGACGAACCGACCAATAACCTGGACATCAACACGATCCGCTGGCTGGAAGATGTGCTCAACGAGCGCAATTCCACGATGATCATCATCTCCCACGATCGACATTTCCTGAATTCGGTGTGCACGCACATGGCCGACATGGACTACGGCACGCTGAAGGTCTACCCGGGCAACTACGACGACTATATGGAAGCGTCGATGCAGGCCCGCGAGCGCCAGGTGGCCGCCAACGCGCGCGCCAAGGAGCGCATCACGGAACTGCAGGACTTCGTGCGCCGCTTCTCGGCCAACAAGTCCAAGGCCCGCCAGGCCACGTCGCGCGCGAAGCAGATCGACAAGATCAAGGTGGAAGACATCAAGCCGTCGTCGCGCCAGAACCCGTTCGTCCGCTTCGAGTTCGAGAAGAAGCTGCATAACCTGGCGGTCGAGGTGGAGGGCATCACCAAGACCTACGACCGCAAGATCATCAACAACCTGACGCTGGCGATCCAGGCCGGCGAGCGCGTGGCGATCATCGGTGAAAACGGCGCCGGCAAGACCACGCTGCTGCGCAGCCTGCTGAACAATATCGTCCAGACTGGCGTGCAGCGCGGCGTGGAAGTGGATCGCGGCGAGGTGAAGTGGGCCGAGAACGCCAACGTCGGCTACATGCCGCAGGACACCTACGAAGAATTCCCGGTGGACCGCGACGTGATGGACTGGATGAGCCAGTGGACGCAGGCCGGCGACGACGACCAGTCGCTGCGCGGCACGCTGGGCCGGCTGCTGTTCTCGGCCGACGACATCAAGAAGAACGTCAAGGTGCTGTCCGGTGGCGAGAAGGGCCGCATGATCTGGGGCAAGCTGATGCTGGGCCGCCACAACGTGCTGGCCATGGACGAGCCGACCAACCACATGGACATGGAGTCGATCGAGTCGCTGCAGATCGCCCTGGACAAGTTCACCGGGACCCTGATCTTTGTGTCGCACGACCGCGAACTGATCAACGGCCTGGCCACGCGTGTGATCGAAGTCCGCACGGACGGCAAGATCACCGACTACCTCGGCACGTACGACGAGTACCTGGAGTCGCAGGGTATCGCGGCTTAAGCAGGGAACGCCCCTCTCCTCTGGGGAGGGGCGATGGTTTTACCTGGCGGCCGCCCCCTGCGCCGCCAGCATCGCATCCAGCTGATCAAGAATTGCCCGCGCGGTGATCTCGCCCTTGGCCTTCTGCAAGGCCGCGCCCAGTGCGTCGCGCAACTCGGCCAGTTCGGCCACCGTTCCCGCCTTTTCCACCTTCACCTGCAGGACGTAGCCGCGCAATCCCAGATGATTGCCGATCACATCGGTATAGAAGTGATAGAGCTGCTTGTAGCTGTCCGCGCCGCCTACTGTCACCGGCATAGGTGCGATGGCGGTATCGGCCAGCACGTCATCCAGTCCCTTGCTAAGTGCTGAATACGCCGCAAACAGGTTGGTGTCCGGCGGCCCGGAGCGGGCCGGGCGCTGTGGGGTGGTGCTCGCTGGCGCGGCGAGGGGTTTGGCGGCCTCCGAGGTTTCTGCGACTACCAGCCCCAGTTCCACCAGCGTATCCAGCGCTTCCTCCCCGACCCCCATCCCGCCCACCTGCGCCAGCAGCGCCGATTTGGGGCGTTCGCCATTCACGATAAGCAGCAGCGCGCGCAGCTTGTGATCGAGCTTGCGGGCACGCGTGCGGATCTCCTCCTGACCTGCCTCCGTCTTCTGAAAGACCGGATCGACCATGTCTCGCTCCTCTTTTCTTTGTTTTCGATCGGCGTCATGCGCCCGGAATCAAACAAAATCCGAGTTGGCATTCCGCTCTACAATGTGAGGCACCCTAAAAGTAACAAAAAATTGCAACCGCCGATTCACCTATTGAGAACTGTGGCCATGCAACAACGAGACAAACTTTTCATCAACGGCAAGTGGATTCAGCCCCATGGCAGCGGGCTGATCGATGTGGTTCATTCCGCCACCGAGGCGGTCATGGGCAAGATTCCCGAGGGCGACGCCCGGGACGCTGAGGACGCCATCGCCGCCGCGCGGGCCGCCTTCGACGGGTGGTCCAACACCCCGCCGGCCGTGCGTGCCGGCTACATCCGCAAGATCGCCGAGGGGCTCAAGGACCGTACCGAGGAACTGGCGCAGCTGATTGCCGGCGAAGTGGGCATGCCGATCAAGCTGGCGCGGGCCATCCAGGTGGGTGGGCCGGTCTATAACTGGGGCCAGGCCGCCTCGCTGCTGGAGCAGTTCCAGTTCGAGGAACAGGTCGGCAATTCGCTGGTGGTGCGCGAGCCCGTGGGCGTAGTGGCCGCCATCACGCCATGGAATTACCCGCTGAACCAGATCACGCTGAAGGTGGCGCCGGCGCTGGCCGCCGGCTGCACGGTGGTGCTCAAGCCGTCCGAGGTGGCGCCGCTGAACGCCTTCGTGCTGGCCGAGGTGATCGAGGCCGCCGGCCTGCCGCCGGGCGTGTTCAACCTCGTCACCGGCTATGGCCCGATCGTGGGCGAAGTGCTGGCGAGCCACCCCGAAGTGGACATGGTGTCGTTCACCGGCAGCACGCGGGCCGGCAAGCGCGTGTCCGAGCTGGCCGCGCAGTCGGTCAAGCGCGTGGCGCTGGAACTGGGCGGCAAGTCCGCCTCGGTGATCCTGGACGACGCGGACCTGCCGCAGGCCGTCAAGGGCACCATCAACGCCTGCTTCCTGAATTCGGGCCAGACCTGCTCGGCCCATACCCGCATGCTGGTGCCGCGCGCCCGTTATGACGAGGTCAAGGCCATCGCCGCGAAGGTGGTGGAGAACTTCACGCTTGGCGACCCGCTGGTGGAGACCACGCGCCTCGGCCCGCTGATCTCGGCCGTGCAGAAGGAGCGCGTGACGGGCTACATCCGCCGCGGACTGGAGGAGGGCGCCGAACTGCTGGCCGGCGGCCCCGACGCCCCCGAGGGGCTCGACAAGGGCTTTTTCGTCAAGCCGACGGTGCTCGGGAATGTCGATCCGAAGGCGACCGTGGCGCAGGAAGAGATCTTCGGCCCGGTACTGACCGTGATCTGCTATGACACCGAGGACGATGCCGTGCGCATCGCCAATGACAGCGTCTACGGGCTGGGCGGCGGGGTCTGGTCCGGCGACGAGGCCCGCGCGATCCGCGTGGCGCGCCGCATCCGCACCGGGCAGGTGGACATCAACGGCGGTCCGTTCAACATGAACGCGCCGTTCGGCGGCTTCAAGCAGTCCGGCAACGGGCGCGAGGCTGGCAAGTACGGACTCGAGGAATTCCTCGAATACAAGTCGCTGCAGCTGAAGAAGCCCGCCTGACGGGCACTTCCTGGCGTTGCATCGCATGCCCGGCACGTCCGGGCATTTTTTTCTGGCGCCGGAATCTGCGATGCTTCGGTCTTTGATCGATCCCAATCGACCTGAATCGATCTGAAATTTTCGGAGGAATACGATGCGCTGGTGGAAACGGCTCGGCGGCTGGCTGCTCTCGCTCATGTTGCTGCTGGCGACGGGTGCGGTGGGCGGCTATGCCTGGTATCGCCAGGCCTCGCAGCCGGACACGGCCGGCACGCTGATCCTGCCCGGCCTGCACGACCGCGTCGTCGTGGTGCGGGACCGCAACGCCGTGCCGCACATCCAGGCCGCCCACGTGCTGGACGCCTATTACGCGCTCGGCTACGTCCACGCGCAGGACCGGCTCTGGCAGATGCAGATGAACAAGCGCGTGGTGGCCGGCCGGCTGGCGGAGATCCTCGGCCCTGGCGCGCTGGACACCGACCGCTTCCTGCGCACGCTCGGGGTGCGGCGAAACGCCGAGGCCATCCTCGCCCAGACTTCCCCCGAGACCCGCGCGGCGCTGCAAGCCTATGCCGATGGCGTGAACGCGTTTATCGATACGCGCAAGTCCGCGCTCCCCCCCGAGTTCCTGATCCTCGGCACCAAGCCCGAGCGCTGGGAGCCCGTCGACACGCTCGGCTGGCAGACCATGATGGCGTGGGACCTGGGCGGCAACTGGACGCAGGAGGTCCTGCGCATGGGACTGGCCCAGCAACTGCCGACGGCGCGCATCGCCGAGATCCTCGCGCCGTATCCGGGCGATGTGCCGCTGCGCACGATGGACTACGCGGCCTTCTATCGCCAACTCGCGCCCGTGGCCACAGCCATGGCGAGCGTGGTGGAGCGGGCGCCGGCGGGTTATGTGGAGGGCATGGGATCGAACAACTGGGTGGTCTCGGGCGCCCACACGGTCAGCGGCAAGCCCTTGCTGGCCAATGACCCGCACCTGGGCTTGCAGGCGCCGTCGCTCTGGTACTTCGCCCAGATGCAGGCGCCGGGGCTCGACGTAACGGGCGCCACGCTGCCCGGCATTCCGCTGGTCGTGCTCGGCCATAACGCGCGCATTGCCTGGGGCTTCACCAATACCGCGCCGGACGTGCAGGACCTCTATATAGAACGGATCGATCCCGCGCACCCCACCCGCTACCAGACGCCGGACGGCTGGGCGGAGTTCGAGACCCGCACCGAGACCATCCGCGTGAAGGGCGCCCCGGACGTGAACCTGACCGTCCGGGCCACGCGCCACGGCCCGGTGCTATCCGATGTGGCCGAGCCGCTGACCATCGCCGCCAAGCCGCTGGGCGCGCAGTACGTGGTGGCGTTTCAGTGGACCGCGCTACGCCCGGACGACAAGACCTTCGAAGGCGGCCTGAAGCTGGCCGGCGCGCGCGACTGGAACACCTTCCTGGCGGCGATGCGGGACCTCCACGCGCCGCAGCAGAACATCGTCTATGCCGATGTGGACGGGAATATCGGCTATATCGCGCCGGGCCGGGTGCCGCTGCGCCGGGCGGACAACGACCTGAAGGGCCTCGCGCCGGCGCCGGGCTGGGATGCGCGCTACGACTGGACCGGCTTCGTGCCGTTCGACGCGCTGCCGCGCCGCTTCAACCCGCCGGACGGCATGATCGTGACGGCTAACCAGAAGATCGTGGCCGACGACTACCCGTACTTCATCACCAGCGAGTGGACGGTGCCGTACCGCCACGATCGCATCCGGGCGCTGCTGGAGGCCACCCCGCGCCATACGCCGGACACCTTCGCGGCCATCCAGAAGGACGTGCTCTCGCTGGCCGTGCGCGACGCCTTGCCGCTGCTGCTGGCCGCCCCGGTGGCCAGCGACGCCAAGCGCCCGGACCGCGAGCGCGCCTTGTTCGATGCCCTGCGCAAGTGGGATGCCACCATGGCGGCGGACCGCGCCGAGCCGCTGGTCGCCACCGCGTGGCTGCGCGAGCTGTCGCGGCTGCTGTTCGAGGACAAGCTGGACGAAACCCAGTTCAACCGGCTCTGGGACCAGCGCAACGTGCAGTTGCCGATGCTCAACGCGCTGCGCGCCCCGAACGGCGCCGGCGCGTTCTGGTGCGACAACACTCGTACGCCGACGCGCGAGACCTGCGCGGAGACCATCGGCCTGGCCTGGCAGCGGGCCATCGCCGACCTGGACACCCGCTATGGCAGCAATCCGGAAAAATGGCGCTGGGGCCGGGCCCATACGGCGCGCGCCGAGCACAAGCCATTCGGCAAGGTTTCGTACTTGTCAGGGTTCTTCAACGTGCGCGTGCCGACCGGCGGTGATACGTATACGGTGGATGTCGGCCGTCACGCCCTCCGCGACGAGGCCGCGCCGTTCGAGAGCGTGCACGCGGCCAGCCTGCGCGCGATTTACGACCTTTCAGATTTGTCCCATTCCCGCTTCATGACCTCGACGGGACAATCGGGCAATGCCTTATCTCCGCACTACCGCGACTGGACCGAGCGCTGGGCGGCAGTACAGTTCATTACGATTGGCGCGCCACGCCGCAATCCCGGCGGCGACGCGTTCGACACATTGGTGCTCCGGCCAGCCGGCGCACCCTAAGCATCAGGAGAATTGACGATGACCGAGACCCGACGCCGCACCGACGTGATCCAGCATGTGCCGTTCGAGCATGCCGGTGTGATTGCGAATGCCGTGCGCGACCGCGGGCACGAGATCCGCGTGTTCCAGGCCGGCGTGGACGACCTGACGCTGGTCGCGGCCGATCCGGCGGACCTGCTGGTGGTGCTGGGCGGGCCGATCGGGGTCTATGAAACCGAGGCCTATCCGTGGCTGGAGGCCGAGATCGCGGTGATCCGCGAGCGGCTCGGCACGCGGCGGCCGATGATCGGCGCCTGCCTGGGCGCGCAGCTGATCGCGGCGGCATCTGGCGCGCGCGTCTATCCGGGCACGCGCGAGATTGGCTGGGGGCCAGTTACGCCGACCGAGGCCGGCCTGCGCTCGCCACTCGCGGCGCTGGCGGACGCCGACTGGCAGGTGCTGCACTGGCACGGCGACACCTTCGACCTGCCGGCTGGCGCCGAACTGCTGGCCTCCACGGCCGGCACGCCGCATCAGGCGTACGCGATCGGCCAGCACGTGCTGGCGCTGCAATTCCACCCCGAGGTGCTGCCCGGCGACATCGAGACCTGGCTGATCGGCCATACCGTGGAACTGGCCAAGGCCGGCATCGACCCGCGCACCATCCGCCGCCGCACCGCCGAGATCGGCGCCACCGTGGCCGCCGCCGGGGAGCGTATGTTCATGCGCTGGCTCGACGAGGCCGGGCTGTGACGGTTATCGATATCGCCATTGACGCCTTGCTCGCGGGCAAGGTGCGCCCGTTCGGCCCGAAGGGGGTGCCGAGCGGCATCGACAAGCAGTTGCAGGACGGCCCGCTGCGTGTGACCACGCTCGGGCTGGCTGGGGACGAGCAGGGCGATCCGCGCCATCACGGCGGCCCGGAAAAGGCCGTCCATCACTATCCGCGCGATCACTACCCGGCCTGGGCGGCGGAACTGGCGCGGGAAGATGGCGTGACCGATGTCCTGTCGCGCCCCGGTGCCTTCGGCGAGAACCTGAGCACGCGGGGTTTGACGGAAGCGGACGTGTGCATCGGCGACCAGTTCCGGCTCGGTTCGGCGCTGGTGGAGGTCTCGCAGGCGCGCCAGCCATGCTGGAAGCTCAATCACCGCTTTGGCTACGCGGGCATGTCGCGCGCGGTGCAGCAGAGCCAGCGCACGGGCTGGTATTACCGGGTGATCGAGGAAGGCGAGGTGCGCGCCGGGGACCGGCTGGTGCTGGCCGCACGGCCTTACCCGCAATGGAGCCTGCAGCGGCTGCTGCACGTGCTCTATGTCGACCGCCTCAACCATGCAGCGCTGGCCGAGATGGCGGAACTGGCGCCGTTGGCGGAAAGCTGGCGAAAACTCGCCCGCGAGCGCGTGGCGCGGCGCGAAGTCGAGGATATGGAGAAGCGGCTGACCGGGGTCATCCCCGGATCCCTCAGCCCTGGCTGAAGCGGCGCGCAGTGCCCTCGCGCGTGATGCGGTCCCAGATCACCTGCTTTTCGGCATCGGAGTAGAACACCCAGTTACTGACCTCGACGGCGGTGCGGCCGCAACCCTGGCAGATCTCATCGAACAAGGTGGAGCAGATGCCGATGCAGGGGCTGTCGGGCCGGTCACTGAGACCCTGGGCTTCGGTAATGTCGGACGGTTCGGCAGGCATGCAGGGGTGGGGCGGGGACGGCTGGAACGTTTGGGTGGCCATTATACCGGCCGGCGCCCCGGCGCCAGGGTGTGCAGCCGGAGGCTCAGGGCCGATTCTCGCTCAGGCGTAGAAGCGCGCCTTGTTGCCGGCCAGGAATTTCAGCACGCCGCGCTCGGCGCCGGTCATGGCCTTGACGTAGCGCTTATTCTCCACGCAGCCCAGCGTGGTCTTGCCGGGGCGATTAACGACCGCCTTGTCGTAATCGGCCGCGTGCTTGTAGAACGTGACCTTCTCCACGTCATCCCAGTGCACGGTGATCGCGTCGCCGTCACGCTCCAGGGACGGTGCATCCATCGTTGGCATTCCGGCAATCTGCCCGAGCCAGCCAGCCAGCATCTCGAATTTCTCGTCCAGCGTCACCGGCTTGTAAAAGGACAGCCCGTCCTTGACCTTCGCTGGCGACCCGGCCAGCACCACTTCGGCAGGCGCGTCCTTGGTCAGGTTCGAGCCGATCAGCGCAACCGTGCGACGGCCGATGCGCACGCCAGACGCCACGATGCAAGAGCCGACCAGCCAGACATCGGATTCCACATGGATCGGGCGCTCGCCGAATAGGGTGCAGCCCTCGATCTGCTCGCCGGCGGCCACGTGGGACCAGAGCTGCGAGTACATGCCGACGCGTACGCCATTCTCGATGGTCAGGCCGCCCGTGCCGTCGAGCACCGTGTTCTGCCCGAACCAGCAGTGCTGGCCGATTTCGACACCGGTCTTCGACAGGACCAGGGTGTCTGAATGGAGGGTGGTCCAGTCGCCGATGCGCACGTCGCCACCGTCGACGACCAGCTTGACGCCATCGCCCAGCGACACGTAGTCGCCAATCTGCACGGTGGCGGGGCGCAGGAAAATCACCTGCACGTTCTCGCCAATCGACGTGGCGTTCCCTACCTGAATCATCCCTTCGCCCTTCTGCTGAATCTTCTCTGCGGTCATGGACCTCCTTGTTGTATAGCCGAAGTGTACTACTCGCCACAGGTCGCTCTATGAGTATCCGACTAGGTTGGTGCGGTGTTGCGCCGCAATGAGAAGTAGCACTACCGAGGAAAGAGGCCTTGAGCCTGCTCAACTACCCCTCAGGTCATTGAGCGAATGGGCGGGGCCGGCTAGGCTGGGTGGAATCGAATTCGTACCATGCCGTATGTTCTGGAGCCTTCCTATGCCTGAATCGACTGTGGACCCGCGCCTGGCCGCGATGGTGGCGTCCGTCCTGATGGAATCGCCGGTGGCGCGCACGCTGGGCATCCGCCTGGATGCACTGGCGGTGGACCGCGTGGAGCTGGTGCTGCCGTTCAGCCCGAACAACGTGACGGTGCGGAAGGTCGTGCATGGCGGGGTGATCGCCACGCTGATCGATGTGGCCGGCGCGGCGGCTGCGTTCTCGAACGTGGATCTGGAGGTGGTACGCGGCGGCGCCACCGGGGCGCTGTCGATCCAGTACCTGGCGCCCGCCGATGGCGTGGCGTTACGCGCGGTGGCGGAGGTGATCCGTCGGGGCAAGCGGCAGGTGTCGCTCGAGGTGTCGGTCTACGCCGACGGTGCTAACGAGGGGCCGCTGGTGGCCAAGGCGCTGATGACGACGGCGCTGTTCTGAGGGGGCGAGGGGCGGTGCGGATGCCCCCTCCCGCGGGCGGGAAGGGGCGGGGGACATCAATACTTCCAGAACATCTGTTGCAGCGCCTTCGGGTCGTTGGTCTTGGTCAGCGCCAGCGCCATCAGGATGCGTGCCTTTTGCGGCAGTTGGTCGTCGGTGACGATCCAGTCGTATTTGTCGTCTGGCTGCTCGGCGTTGCGTACCACCACGCCGCTGCCCGTGCGGGAGGCGCGCACGATCTGCACGCCCTTGGCGCGGGCCGCCTTGAGCGGTTCCACCATGTAGTCGCCCACGCTGCCGTTGCCGGTGGCGGCATAGACGATGGCCTTGGCGCCATTCTTCACTGCCGCGTCGATGCTGGCCGGGTTCACGTTGCCGTAGGCGTAGACCACAGCGACTTCGGGCAGCTTGTCGATCTTGTCGATATCGAACTCGGTCTGCGTGGTGTGCGGGCGCGCCAGCGTGCGGTAGTACAGCGTGCGGCCTTCCACCACGTAGCCGAGCGGGCCGAACGGCGAGCGGAAGGTCTCGGTCTTGAACGTGTTGGTCTTGGTCACGTCGCGGCCGGTGTGGATCTCGTCGTTCAGCACCACCAGCGTGCCCTTGCCGCGCGACTCGGGCCGGGAGGCCACCAGCACCGCGTCATACAGGTTCAGCGCGCCGTCTGCGCCCAGCGCCGTGCCCGGGCGCATCGAGCCGACCACTACCACGGGCTTGTCGCTCTTGAGCGTGAGGTTCAGGAAGTACGACGTTTCCTCGATCGTGTCCGTGCCGTGCGTGATGACGATGCCGTCCACGTCCGGCTGCTTCAGGAGTTCGGACACGCGCTTGCCCAACTTCAGCAGGCGCTCGTTGTTGAAGCTCTCCGAGCCGATCTGGAAGACCTGCTCGCCCTTGACGTTGGCGACCTTCGAAATCTCGGGCACCGAGGCGATGATCTTGTCCACCGGCACCACGGCCGACTGGTAGGCCGCTGTGTTGGTGGCCGATGCGCCTGCGCCGGCGATGGTGCCGCCCGTGCCGATGATGACCACGTTGGCCTTGCGCGCCTCGGCAGGGGCGGTAGTGGTGGTGGCCGGGTCAGCGCCCGGGGCCGGAGCCAGTTGCGCGTGGGCCAGGCCGGACATCAGCCCGGCGGACAGCAGCAGCGCGGCGATGGGTGTCGCCATCGGCTTGGCAAGCGATTTCAGGCAGGTACGTTGCATGATGCTCCTCATGTCGGCAGGTTCGGGCGTCTTGTGGAAGCGCCGCCCCGTGTCTTCGATTCATGGATACCGTCCGGCGTCGGACGGAGCGAGCACTATACCCACCGGCGGCGGTTGCGTCGACAACCGTCATCGCCCGCAAACGTATGCCCCATAAGACAAAGCGGCATCCCCCCCGGGGGAAGGATGCCGCTTTTTAGAGGTATTGCGAGTTGGGAGACGAGTCGGGCGAAACGGTCAGAACGCGTCGCCCGGCACGCGCACCCAGCCTTCCATCAGCACGCGTGCGCTGCGGCTCATGATGGCCTTGGTGACGGTCCACTGGCCATCGGCCTGGCTGGCCTGCGCGCCCACCCGCAGCGTGCCGGACGGGTGCCCGAAGCGCACCGCCTCGCGCTCGCCGCCGCCGGCTGCGAGGTTGACCAGCGTGCCCGGCACCGCCGCCGCCGTGCCGATAGCCACCGCCGCCGTGCCCATCATGGCGTGGTGCAGCTTGCCCATCGACAGCGCGCGCACCAGCAGGTCCACGTCGCCAGCGTTGACGGCCTTGCCGCTGGACGCCGTGTACGAGACCGGCCGCGCCACGAACGCCACCTTCGGCGTGTGCTGGCGCCGTGCGGCCTCGTCGATGTCGCGGATCAGCCCCATGCGCTTTGCGCCGTAGGCCCGGATGGTCTCGAACATCGCCAGCGCCTTCGGATTGCCGTTGATGGCGTCCTGCAGCTCGGTGCCGGTGTAGCCGATGGCGTCGGCATTGACGAAGATCGTCGGAATGCCGGCGTTGATCATCGTCGCCTTGAGCGTGCCCACGCCGGGCACCTCCAGGTCATCGACGAGGTTGCCGGTCGGGAACATCGCGCCGCCGCCATCCTCGCCTTCCTCGGCGGGGTCCATGAACTCCAACTGCACCTCGGCGGCGGGGAAGGTCACCCCGTCCAGTTCGAAGTCGCCGGTCTCCTGCACCGCGCCATCCGTCACCGGCACGTGCGCGACGATGGTCTTGCCGATATTGGCCTGCCAGATCCGCACGGTGACCACGCCGCTGCCGCTGCGCGGGATGCGCGCGGCATCGATGAAGCCGTTGCTGATGGCGAACGGCCCCACGGCGGCGGAGAGGTTGCCGCAGTTGCCGCTCCAGTCGACGAACGGCTGGTCGATCGACACCTGGCCGAACAGGTAGTCCACGTCGTGGTCCGGCCGCGTGCTGGCGCTGATGATGACCGTCTTGCTGGTGCTCGACGTGGCCGCACCCATGCCGTCGATCTGCTTGCCGTACGGGTCCGGGCTGCCGATGACGCGCATCAGCAGCTTGTCGCGCGCCGCGCCGGGCACGCGCGTGGCCTCGGGCAGGTCCTGCAGGCGGAAGAAGACGCCCTTGCTGGTGCCGCCACGCATGTAGGTGGCGGGAATCTTGACTTGCGCTACGTGAGTCATGCTTCGTCCAGTTTCCGGTGAATTCCCATCAAGCCGCGGCACGCGCCGATTCCAGGAAGTCCTGCGCGAACCGTTGCAGCACGCCGCCGGCCTCGTAGATCGACACTTCCTCGGCGGTGTCCAGCCGGCACTGCACCGGCACGTCCACGCGCTCGCCGTTCTTGCGATGGATGACCAGCGTCAGTTCGGCGCGCGGCTTGCGGGCGCCGACGATGTCGTACGTCTCGGTGCCGTCCAGGCCCAGCGTGGTGCGGTTCACCCCCGGCTTGAACTCCACCGGCAGCACGCCCATGCCAATCAGGTTGGTACGGTGGATGCGCTCGAAGCCCTCGGCCACGATGGCTTCCACGCCGGCCAGCCGCACGCCCTTGGCCGCCCAGTCACGCGACGAGCCCTGGCCATAGTCGGCCCCGGCCACCACGATCAGCGGCTGCTTGCGCTCCATATAAGTCTCGATGGCTTCCCACATGCGCACGACCTTGCCTTCCGGCTCGATCCGCGTCAGCGAACCCTTCTTGATCGTGCCATCGACCACGGCCATCTCGTTGATCAGCGTCGGGTTGGCGAAGGTGGCGCGCTGGGCGGTCAGGTGGTCGCCCCGGTGCGTGGCGTACGAGTTGAAGTCTTCCTCGGGCAGGCCCATCTTCGCCAGGTACTCGCCAGCCGCGCTGTTCAGCATGATGGCGTTCGATGGCGACAGGTGGTCCGTCGTGATGTTGTCACCCAGCACTGCCAGCGGCCGCATGCCGCGCAGCGTGCGCTCGCCGGCCAGCGCGCCTTCCCAGTACGGCGGACGGCGGATGTAGGTGCTCTGGGCGCGCCAGTCGTAGAGCGGGCTCACGGCCTCGCCCTGGTCCACCGAAATGGCGAACATCGGCTCGTAGACCTTGCGGAACTGCTCCGGCTTCACGCTCTTGGCGACGATCTCGTCGATTTCCTCGTCGCTCGGCCAGATGTCCTTCAGGTAGATCGGCTTGCCGTCGGCGTCCTTGCCCAGCGCATCGCGCTCGATGTCGAAGCGGATCGTGCCAGCGATGGCGTAGGCCACCACCAGCGGCGGCGAGGCCAGGAACGCCTGCTTGGCGTACGGGTGGATGCGGCCGTCGAAGTTGCGGTTGCCGGACAGCACCGCCGTGGCGTACAGGTCGCGGTCGACGATTTCCTTCTGGATCACCGGATCGAGCGCGCCGGACATGCCGTTGCAGGTGGTGCAGGCGAACGCGACGATGCCGAAGCCGAGCTTTTCGAGATCGGGCAGCAGCTTGGCTTCCTCGAGATACAACTCGACCGCCTTGGAGCCCGGCGCCAGCGACGACTTGACCCACGGCTTGCGCGTCAGCCCGCGCGCGTTGGCATTGCGGGCCAGAAGTGCCGCTGCAATCACGTTGCGCGGGTTGCTGGTGTTGGTGCAGCTCGTAATGGCGGCGATGATGACGGCACCGTCGGGCATCTGGCCCGGCACGTCATCCCACTGGCCGGCGATGCCGCGCGCGGCCAGGTCGGACGTCGGCAGCCGCTTGTGCGGGTTCGACGGGCCGGCCATGTTGCGGACCACGGTGGACAGGTCGAAATGCAGCGTGCGCTCGTACTCGGCGTTGGCCAGCGAGTCGGCCCACAGGCCGGCCGTCTTCGCGTAGGTTTCCACCAGCGCGACTTGCGCGTCTTCCCGGCCGGTCAGGCGCAGGTAGGCCAGCGTCTGCTCATCGATATAGAACATCGCGGCCGTGGCGCCGTATTCGGGGGCCATGTTCGAGATGGTCGCGCGGTCGCCCAATGTGAGGCTGGAGGCACCTTCGCCACGGAATTCCAGATAGGCACCGACCACCTTTTCCTTGCGCAGGAACTCGGTCAGGGCCAGCACGATGTCGGTGGCGGTAATGCCGGGCTGGCGCTTGCCAGACAGCTCCACACCGACGATGTCAGGCAGGCGCATCCACGAGGCGCGGCCCAGCATCACGTTCTCGGCCTCCAGGCCGCCCACGCCGATGGCGATCACGCCCAGCGCGTCCACGTGCGGCGTGTGGCTGTCCGTGCCCACCACGGTATCGGGGTAGGCCAGGCCTTGCTCGGCGTGGATCACCGGCGACATCCGCTCCAGATTGATCTGGTGCATGATCCCGTTGCCCGGCGGGATGACGTCCACGTTGCGGAAAGCCTTCTTGGTCCAGTTGATGAAATCGAAACGGTCTTCGTTGCGTCGGTCTTCGATGGCGCGGTTCTTGGTGAACGCATCGGGATCGAAGCCGCCGCATTCCACGGCGAGCGAGTGATCGACGATCAGTTGCACCGGCACCACCGGGTTGACCAGCGCGGGGTCGCCGCCCTGGTCGGCAATGGCATCGCGCAGGCCGGCCAGGTCCACCAGCGCGGTCTGGCCCAGGATGTCGTGGCAGACCACGCGTGCGGGGAACCACGGGAAGTCCAGTTCGCGCTTGCGCTCGATCAGTTGTTGCAGCGAGGCGGTCAGCGTGGACGGGTCGCAGCGGCGCACGAGATTCTCGGCCAGCACGCGCGAGGTGTAGGGCAGCTTGTCATAGGCGCCCGGGTGGATGGCTTCCACGGCGGCGCGCGCGTCGAAGTAGTCCAGTTTGGTGCCGGGCAGCGGCTTGCGGTAGGCAGTGTTCATGGCGTGGGGTGGTTATGGAGCGTCCGTGGCGGGCGGCGCGGGGCAGGGGGCCCCGCGCGGCACCGGTCAGCGCTTCTCGATCGGCACGAACTTGAGGTTCTCGGGCCCCGTGTAGTTGGCGCTCGGGCGGATGATCTTGTTGTCGATCCGCTGCTCGATGATGTGCGCGGCCCAGCCCGAGGTGCGGGCGATGACGAACAGCGGCGTGAACATCGCCGTCGGCACGCCCATCATGTGGTAGCTCACGGCGCTGAACCAGTCGAGGTTCGGGAACATCTTCTTGGCATCCCACATCACCGTTTCCAGGCGCTCGGCGATGCTGAACATCTTGGTCGAGCCGGCGTCCTTCGACAGCTTGCGCGCCACTTCCTTGATCACCTGGTTGCGCGGGTCGCCCGTGGTGTACACCGGGTGGCCAAAGCCGATCACGACTTCCTTGTTCTCCACGCGGCGGCGCACGTCGGCCTCGGCTTCGTCCGGGGTGTCGTAGCGCTTCTGGATCTCGAACGCCACTTCATTGGCGCCGCCATGCTTCGGGCCGCGCAGCGCGCCGATGGCGCCACAGATCGACGAATGCATGTCCGAACCCGTACCGGCGATCACGCGCGCGGTGAAGGTGGAGGCGTTGAACTCGTGCTCCGCGTAGAGGATCAGCGACGTTTGCATCGCGCGTTCCCACAGCTTGGACGGCGCCTTGCCGTGCAGCAGGTGCAGGAAGTGGGCGCCGATGGAGTCATCGTCCGTTTCCACCTCGATGCGGCGGCCGTTGTGGCTGTAGTGGTACCAGTACAGCAGCATCGAGCCGAGGCTGGCCATCAGCTGGTCGGCGATATCACGCGCGCCCGGCGTGTTGTGGTCGTCCTTCTCGGGCAGCACGTTGCCGAGGACCGACACGCCCGTGCGCATCACATCCATCGGGTGGGCGCTGGCCGGGACCCATTCCAGCGCCGCCTTGACGTTGGCGGGCAGGCCGCGCAGGGACTTCAGCTTGGCCTTGTAGGCGGCCAGTTCGGCCTTGGTCGGCAGCTTGCCGTGCACCAGCAGGTGGGCGATTTCCTCGAATTCGCAGGTATCGGCGATGTCCAGGATGTCGTAGCCGCGATAGTGCAGGTCATTGCCGCTGCGGCCCACGGTGCAAAGCGCGGTATTCCCCGCGGTCACGCCGGACAGGGCGACGGACTTCTTGGGCTTGGGCGTGGCGAGCGGTTGAGCTTCGGACATTGTGGGTCTCCTTGTTGGTCTGGGTGCTGATGGGTACTGATGGGTGCAGATCGTTGTAGATCGAGGCGGATGGTGTCGGGCGGGCTGGCTTACTTGGCCTTGCCCTGCGCGAACAGCGCGTCGAGCTTCTGCTCGTAATCATGGTAGCCGATGCGCTCGTACAGTTCGGCGCGGGTCTGCATGGTGCTGACGACGTTCTTCTGGGTGCCGTCGCGGCGGATGGCCTCGTACACGTTCTCGGCGGCCTTGTTCATGGCGCGGAAGGCGGAGAGCGGGTAGAGCGACATCGCCACGCCCACGCTGCGCAGATCGTCGAGCGTGAAATACGGGGTGGCGCCGAACTCGGTCAGGTTGGCCAGCACCGGCACGCGCACGGCATCGACGAAACGGCGGTACATGTCGAGGTCGGTCATGGCTTCGGGGAAGATGGCGTCGGCGCCGGCTTCCGCGCAGGCCACGGCACGTTCGATGGCCTTGTCGAGGCCTTCCACGGCCAGCGCGTCGGTGCGGGCCATGATGACGAAGTTCTCGTCCGTGCGGGCGTCGACGGCGGCCTTGATGCGATCGACCATTTCGCCCTGGGTGACGATTTCCTTGCCCGGACGGTGGCCGCAGCGCTTGGCGCCAACCTGGTCCTCGATGTGCATCGCGGCGGCGCCGAACTTGATCAGCGAGCGCGTGGTGCGGGCCACGTTGAAGGCGGAAGCGCCGAAGCCGGTATCCACGTCCACCAGCAGCGGGGTGTCGCAGACGTCGGTGATGCGGCGGATGTCGGTCAGTACGTCATCCAGGTTGGAAATGCCCAGGTCAGGCAGGCCGAGCGAGCCCGCGGCCACGCCGCCACCGGACAGGTAGATGGCGCGATAGCCCGCGCGCTTGGCCAGCAGCGCGTGGTTGGCGTTGATGGTGCCGGGAATCTGCAGCGGGCTTTCGTCGGCCAGGGCCTGGCGGAAGCGGGCGCCGGCGGAGCGGGCGAGTTCGGAGGCGGAAAAGGTCATGGGCGTGTGCTTGGAGTGTTCTGGAATGGCATTGAGAGCGGCCAGATAGAGCGCAAGGGGTGTGCCATGTGGTGGCGGGCTTCCCTGGATGGCCGTTCAGATAGATAGATATCGTTAATAAACAACTATCTACGCCGGTAATCTCAATCATCGCATAAGGTCCGACATAGGCGCTTTCATCACATTCACATTTCAAATATGAAATGCAAGTCGTTCAGGATTGAAAGATCGAACCATCCGGCGCACAATGCAACCGTCTACACGGCCGTTCCCATCATGAGTCTCCTGCCTTCCTCCGCGCCCCTCCACGCGCCCGCCATGCCGGCCGGCGGCCGTCCCCGCATCTGGGCGATGGGCATCAGCCGTCTCTCGCGCGCCTTCGCAGAATTGATCCCGGCCTACGCGGCCCGTGCGGAGTTCCGCATCGTCGGGCGGGCCTTCGAGGCCGCCGCCAGCGCCATCAACCGCGAGGTGCGGGAGGGTCGCGTCGATGTGGTGGTGGCGGGCGGCTCCAACGGTGCCTATCTGCGCCAGCATGTGGATGTGCCCGTGGTGCTGGTCAAGGTGACCGGCTTCGACGTGATGAGCGCGCTGGCCACGGCGCGTCGGATTTCGCCGAAGGTGGCGCTGGTCACCCATGCCTCGACCTACGCCGAAGTCGACGAATTCGTGCGCGCGTTCTCGCTCGACATCCCCCGCTACACCTATCTGACCGAGGATGACGCCACGGCACGTGTGCGGGCGCTCAAGGAAGAGGGCATCCGCGTGGTGGTGGGGCCGGGCATGGTGACCGACCTGGCCGACAAATACGGCTTGATGGGCGTTTTCCTATATTCGGGCAATGCGGTGCGGCTGGCGCTGGAAGATGCGATCGAGGCGGCGCGGCTGCGGCGTATCGAATCCACCCGGCGCGACTACGTGAATACGATCCTGGCCCACCTGAACGAAGGCGTGGCCGCCGTGGACACTGAAGGCCGCGTGCAGGCGTTCAATCCGGCCATGGAACGGTTCCTCGGCACCCCGACCGGCGTGGCCGTAGGGCGCAAGCTGTCCACGCTGGCGCCGGGCCTCGCGCTCGACGCCGTGATGGAAAGCGGCACCCGCGAGCTGGAGGCCATCCACCGGCTGGGCGACCGCATGGTGGTGGTCAACCGCATTCCCATCGTCGGGGAAGCCGGCACCACGGGCGCGGTGCTGACCATTCAGGACGCCAACGCCATCCATCGCGCCGACCGCAACCTGCGCTCGCGCGCCCGCGCCCGCCCGGCCGGGGTGCGCTACAGCCTGGACGACCTGGCCGGCGCCTCCCCGGCGATGAGCGACCTGCGCGCGCTGGCGCGGCGCTACGCGCTGGTCGATTCCACGGTGCTGGTTGGCGGCGAGAGCGGCACCGGCAAGGAAGTGCTGGCGCAGGGCATGCACGACGCCAGTCCGCGCCGCGCTTTCCCGTTCATTGCCGTGAATTGCGCGGCGTTTCCCGAGTCGCTGCTCGAATCCGAACTGTTCGGCTACGAGGAAGGCGCGTTCACCGGCGCCCGGCGCGGGGGCAAGGCGGGCTTGTTCGAATCGGCCCACAACGGCACGTTGTTTCTCGACGAGGTGGGCGACATGCCGCCAGCGCTGCAAACCCGGCTGCTGCGCGTGCTCCAGGAAAAACAGGTGCTGCCGATTGGCGGCATCGAGGCCGTGCCGATCAATGTGCGCGTGATTGCCGCCACGCACCGGGACCTCGCCGCGCGGGTGCGTGAGGGCACCTTCCGCCAGGATCTCTACTACCGGCTCAACATCCTGCGCATTGAAATGCCGCCGCTGCGCGAGCGCGTGGCCGATCTGCCCGATCTCGCCGAACTGCTATACCGGCGCGCGCAGGAGCGGCTCGGCACCAAGGCCCCGCAGCGACTGCCCGCGACGGTGCGGGAGCGCCTGACCCGCTATGCCTGGCCCGGCAATATCCGTGAGCTGGAGAACGTGACGGAGCGGATTGCCGTGCTGGTGGCAGGCGCCGAACTCCAGCCGGCGGCGTTGCAGCGCGAGCTGCAGGCGGCCGTGCCGGAGCTGTTTTCTTCGGAGAACGGCGAGGGGGCGCCAAGGGTGCCGATGGAGATGGAGATGGCGATGCTGACCGCGCCATCGGAAGAGAGCCGCTCGCTGGCCGGCGTGGCCAAGGCGAGCCAGGCGGAGCACATCCGCCGGGTGCTGGCCGAATGCGGCGGCAATCGGACGGCCGCCTGCGCCCAGCTTGGGATCAGTGCCACCACGCTCTGGCGTCGGCTGAAGGAGGGCTGATCAGAACATCGATCGGCCTCTTCGAATCTTGAATTTTTCAATTAACCGCCAAAATTTTGCCCCACCACCGAAAGTCGGGCTGGCAGGGCATGCGGTCGGTCGGTCGGTCGGTCGGTCGGTGAGTTAGTCAGCCAATCAGCGGATCACACATCGTCCGCAAGCCGGACGCCCGTGAACTGCCAGCGCTGGTGCGGATAGAAGAAGTTGCGATAGCTGGCCCGGATATGGGATTCCGGCGTCACGCATGAGCCGCCGCGCAGCACCATCTGGCTGCTCATGAATTTGCCGTTGTACTCGCCTACCGCGCCCGCGCTCGGGCGGAAGCCGGGATAGGGCAGGAAGGCGCTGGCCGTCCATTCCCAGACATCGCCGAACATCTGGCGCAAGGCTCCCGAGGTGTTCTGCCGATCCGGCAGCGGCCGCAGCGTGCGGCCTTCCACGAAATTGCCGGTCGCCGATAGGTTGCGCGCCGCGTGCTCCCATTCGGCCTCGGTCGGCAGCCGGCGCTCGGCCCAGCGCGCGAAGGCGTCGGCCTCGAAGAAGCTCACGTGCGTGACTGGGCTGTCCGCATCCACCGGCTGCATGCCGCGCAGCGTCATCTGCCACCACGTGCCGTCGCGCTCTTCCCAGTACAGCGGCGCCTGGATGGCGTTGTCGCAGACCCAGCGCCAGCCATCGGAAAGCCACAGCCCGGCCGTCTGGTAGCCGCCGTCCTCGATGAATTCGAACCATTGATGGTTGCTGACCGGATGCGAGGACAGCGCATACGGCTGCAGCAGCACGTTATGGCGCGGGGTTTCGCAATCGAACGCGAAGTCATCGCCGGCATGGCCGATGGCCACCACGCCGCCCGAGAACTTCAGCCACTCCGGCGCCGGGCGCGGATCGGCGATGACCGGCGCGGTCAACGCGGGCGCATATGCCGGACGCAGCGGATTCTGGGCGAACAGATGCAGGATGTCGGTCAGCAGCAGTTCCTGATGCTGTTGCTCGTGATTGAGGCCGAGCGTGACCAGCGCGGCTTCCGCGTCGGTCTGGGCATCGGTGAGCAGCGAGAGCATGGATTCGTCCACGGCTTCCCGATAGGCCAGGATCTCGTCCAGCGACGGCCGCGTCAGCAGCCCCCGGCGCGGACGCGGATGCCGCGCGCCGACTGCCTCGTAATAGGAGTTGAACAGGTAGCGGTACTGCGGATCCACCGGCTCGTAGTCCGGGATGCGCGCGGCGAGCACGAATTCCTCGAAAAACCACGTCGTATGGGCCAGATGCCATTTGGCAGGACTGGCGTCGTCCATGGATTGCACGGTTGAGTCGGCGTCGGAAATATCCGCCACCATGGCTTCCGTGGCGGCGCGCACGTGCCGGTACTGGCCGAGCAGGGCGGGCTCGTGCGGTGGATGATTGGCGGCGGCAGGCAACAGTGCAGAGGTCATGCAGGCTCCCAGGGACGACTCGAATGCGACGCGACGGCAGGCCGATGGGAATCGACCCGAATCCGACCCATGATAGACCCGTTCGCCCGGCGGAGCGAGCCGGGGGAAGGTGAGGCGGGCCGTAGGCCGATGCCTACACCCGGCGGCACGCGTGACGCACCGCCGCAAGGCCCGGACGCAAAAAAAGGGCCGCGCCCGGAAGGGCGCGGCCTGGAGGAAAAACCGGTGCCAAGGGAGGCGGCACCGTTACCACGGAGGAGCGGAAAGCAGTTCTGGCAGCAGATCAGGCAGCGGCGCGGGTGGCGTCGTTCAGCGCGGCGATGGCCGTGCGGGCGGCGCTCAGGCCAGCTTCGCGGCTGTCCGGGCCCATGGCCAGGCCGTGGGCGCGCACGATCGAGATGTCGGCGATGCCCAGGAAGCGCAGGACCGTATCGACGGTGATTTCATGCAGATCCAGCGCGTCGGCGTTCTGGCGTACGCCACCACGGGACGACACCACGATGGCGCGCTTGCCCTTGAGCAGGCCTTCCGGGCCGGCTTCGGTGTAGCGGAAGGTGCGGCCAGCTTGTGCCACGCGGTCGATCCACGCCTTGAGCTGGCTCGGGATGCCAAAGTTGTATTGCGGTGCGCCAATCACGACGACGTCGGCAGCCAGCAGTTCGGCCAGCCAGGCTTCGGTGCGATCCAGTTCGGCTTGCTGCACGGCGTTCAGGCCATCCTTCGGGCCGCCCAGCACGGGCAGCAGGTTGCCGGTCAGGTGTGCCGGGGCGTCCTGGTCCAGGTCACGCACGGTCACCTTGGCGCCGGGGTTCTTGGCGACCAGGTCGGCCACCACGCTGGCGGTCAGCGAGCGCGAAACGGAGTTGTCACCAAGGACGCTGGAATCGATCTGCAGGATGTTCATGTCTTTCTCCACTAGGGTTCGGTTGGATGGAATGAAAGATAGCGGCTGGGCATTGGTGCCGGTAGTGAGGCAAAATGCAAATAATTGTTCTACCTTCGCAACGACCTGCGTCCTCAACGCCCCCAATCGCCGCCATCGCCTCACCGGAGACCCGGATGCAAGACCTCAATGACCTGTCGCTGTTCGCCCAGGTGGTACAACACGGCAGCTTCTCGGCCGCGAGCCGCGCCAGCGGCGTGCCGAAGTCGCGGCTTTCCCGCCGCATTGCCCAGCTGGAGCGCGACCTGGGCGTCCAGTTGCTGCGCCGGACCACACGTCAGGTGCGCGTAACGCCACTCGGCGAGCAGTACTACGCCCGCTGCCGGGACATGCTCCAGGCCGCCGAAGCCGCGCGGGAAGTGATCGAACATGCCCGCGAGCAGCCGGGAGGATCGCTGCGCATCAGCTGCCCGGTGGCCATCGCCCAGATCCTGCTCGCCCCGTGGATCGGCGGCTTCATGCGCGCCAACCCCGGCATCAAGCTGGAAATCGACGCCACCAACCGGCGCGTGGACGTGATCGGCGAGGGCTACGACCTGGCCCTGCGCGTGCGCGACGTGCTCGAGGACTCCAGCCTCGCCGTGCGTACCTTCGGCAAGGGCGAATTGCGGATGGTGGCCAGCCCGGCGCTGCTGGACAGCATCGGCCGCCCGCGCACCCCGCAGGCGCTGGAAGGCATGCCCGGCGTCGGCCAGCGGCCGCACGATGGCAAGTTCATCTGGACGCTGTTCGACAAAGCCGGCGAATCCGTCCATATCCAGTACGACCCCAAGCTCGTCTGCGACGAATTCGCGCTGCTGCGCGAGGCCGTGCTGGCCGGCGTGGGCGTGGCCATGCTGCCGGGCATGTATTGCCGCGACGAGATCGCGCGCGGCGACATGGAAGTCGTCCTGCCCCAGTGGGATTTGCCGATGGGCGTCCTCCATGCGGTGTTTCCGTCACGCAAAGGCGTGACGCCGCCGCTGCGCCGCTTCCTCGATTTCCTGGCCGAGGTACTGCCCGAGACCGCCCGCCGGGTGGGCATGATGACGACGGGCGTCATGCCGATGCACGCGGCGCCGCCTTTCGCGGCGCCTCCGCCGTTGGCCCCGTCTTCGACCATGCTTTCGCCCCCGAAGGACGAGCCCCAGCCCTGACCTCGCCATCTGGGCATTGCGCCTTTACCTTCACGCCGGTACACACTAAGGTACTTGTGCGGCGCCCCGGAGGGCGGGGGCCGTACCCCCGTTTCCAAACCAAGGGCAAGGAGGCGCAGCAATGAGTCGCACGCAAGGTTCGCAGGACCTGGGCAAGGCCGTTATCCGGATCGTGTTGGGCGTGTTGATCCTGCTCCACGGCATTGCCAAGCTGATGGCGGGACCCGGCTTCGTCATCCAGACGGTGACCCAGGCCGGGCTGCCTTCCTATGTGGCCTACGGGGTCTATATCGGCGAGGTGGTGGCGCCCATCCTGCTGATCATCGGCCTATGGACGCGGCCGGCGGCGCTGATCGTGGCCATCAACATGATCTTCGCGCTGGCGCTGGTGCATGCGGGCCAGCTCAATATGATCAACAAGAACGGCGGCTGGGAGCTGGAGTTGCAGGGCATGTTCCTGGCCAGCGCCATCGCCGTGGCGCTGCTGGGCGCGGGCCGCCTCAGCGTGGGCGGCGTCGACGGCAAGTGGAACTGACATCATGCGCACCCATCTCCCGACCCAGATCGTGAGCCGCGCCCGGGGCGTATTCGGCGCTGCGGCGCTTGCCGCACTCGCCGGCTGCGCCACCGGCCCGGATATCCGCACCGACTACAACCGCACGGCGGACTTCTCCGCCTATCGCACCTTTGGCTTCGTCGCCCGGCCCGGCACCGACCGACAGGGCTACGAGAGCCTGACCACGCAATATCTGAAGACGGCGGTCCAGCGCGAAATGACGGCGCGCGGCTATCGGTATACCCAGCAGTCGCCGGACCTGCTCGTCAACTTCAACGCGCGGCTGCGCCAGAAGGTGGTCAGCGACCCGGCGCCGATGCCGCCGCCCGGCTACATGGGTTACTACGCCTATCGCGGCGGCATGTACGGGCCGTGGCCGGGCTACGGCTTCTACAACGACACCTACGTGTATACAGAAGGCACGCTCAATATCGATCTGGTCGATGCCCGGAAGAACCAGTTGGTCTGGGAGGGCGTGGCGCAGGGCGATGCGAGCCGCGTGGATCCGCAGGACAGCCAGCCGGCGCTGGACGCCGTCGTCACTCAGATTTTCGCGAAATATCCGTTCCGGGCGGCGCCGTAAGGCCGGCCCATGCCGGCGCCGCGGCGAGGAAATCGTCCGGCGCCAGCGGGGCCGACCACAGATAGCCCTGTCCCAGATCGCAGCCAAGCGACGCCAGCGCCGCGCGCTGCGACACCGTTTCCACGCCTTCCGCCACGCATTCGCGCCCCAGGTCGCGCGCCAGCGCAATCACGTGCCGGCAGATCGCCGTACGCTGGTCGTCCCCATCCACATGTTTGACGAACGAGCGATCCAGCTTGATCTGCGTGAATGGCAGATCCGCGAGTAATTTCAACGTGGCGATGCCCACGCCGAAGTCGTCGATCGCCACGCCATAGCCCAGCAGCCGCAACTGGTTGAGCGCCACGGACAGCGCCACGGTGTCCGGCACCGGGAATTCCTCGGTCAGTTCGATCACCAGTTGCCGGCGGGGCAGGCCGGCGGCGGCGACCATCGCGTCCAGCCTCGGCAGCGTCTCCGGCCGGCAAAGCGTGCGCGCCGAGGCGTTGACGCCCAGCACGATCTCCAGCCCGGCTGCGCGCAGGCGCCGATGCATGGCCACGCAGGCATCAATCGCCATAAAGAGGATGGGGTCGGCGGCGTCGAGCATTTCCAGCCGGGCGATGAAACGGTCCGGCGGCACGTTGCCCAGCGTGGGATGGCGCCAGCGGCACAGCGCCTCGGCCCCCGCCAGCCGGCCGTGGCGAGGGCGAACTGCGGCTGGAGCACGATGTGGAGGCCATCGGGCACGGCGGCGAGCAGGGTGGCATCGTCGGGCGTCGCCGCGTCCGGCCGCGCGCCATCGCCCCGGGCCGCCTCGGCCAGGATGCCAGCCAACTCGGCCTGCTCCAGCGGTTTGCGCAGCGCGTGTACCGCACGCAGGCCGAGCGCTTCGGCCAGACGCTGGTGCGAATCGAGGATGTCGGCATCCTGCGCGGTCATCCAGACCCAGGCCGGTGCCGTGGCCGCGAAAGCCCGATCCCCGCGCCGCGCCAGCTCGGCCATCAGGCCCGGGCCGTTGAGCCGGGGCATCGCGATGTCGCAGAACACCACGTCGAACGATTGCGCGGTGAGCCGGTCCAACGCGGTCGCGCCATCGTCGGCTTCCACGATCTGCGTCGCGCCGAGTGCGCGCAGCATGTCGGCGGCCACCGCGCGCTGGAATGCGTGGTCTTCCACCAGAAGAATGCGCAGCGTGGAAATCGGCGAGGTCATACGGAGAGGGGGAGGAGAGAAGAACGTTGCGGCGATGGTACTCCCGCGTCGTCGCTGGTCATGCAGAGTCAGAGAATCCTCTGATTTTTGGCAATTGGCCGGGATTGGCGCCATCCGGGGCGCTCAGACCCGCTACAATCGCTGCCCGTAGTTTTGACGTTTTCATATTCATCATGGGTCTGGGCTGGTTCGGATTGTCGACCTTCTGGCTGTTGCCGCTGGCATGGCGCACAGCAACGCGCGCGCTCGCCGGCGACCGCCGGCCGTTTGGTCGTGGCTCGCTGCGGGTGTGGCTGGGTACGCTGCTGGTGCTGGGCGCCAGCGCCACGCTGGAGTCCCTGACGGCGGCCGAAGGCGAGGGCGCCGGCGGCGCCGTGGGGCACGCGCTGGCGGGGCTGGCGTCGAACCTGCTGGGCTGGACCGGCGCGCTGCTGATGATGCTGGCCGTGCTAGGGCTGGCCGCACCGATGGTCTTTGGCGAAACGTGGCGCAGCCTGTTCCTGCTGCGCAAGCCGCGCGCGCAGGAAGATGCGCCGCGTCAGCCGGCACGTCCCGCCGCACGACCCGAGTCCCGGTCCGATGCCGGCGCATTCGCTGGCGCGGCAGCGTCGCCGTCGATGGCCGCTGGCCGCGAGGGGCTGGACCGTTGGGAAACCACGTCCCTGCCTACCCATAGCGCCGCCGGCTGGAGCCCCACGCCCCCGCGCACCAAGCAGATCGAAGCCGTCTCCGCACGCAAGCAGCCCGCATGGCAGCCGCCCCCGCGCACGCGCCAGTCGCCGCCGCAACCGGGCGAGATCTGGCTGCATCACGCCGATTCGCCCGGCGCTGTGAAGGCCGCGCCCGCCAAACCGGCGCCCGTGATGCCGCCGCCAGCCGCGAAGCCGGCGCCGGTGTCGCCGGCCCGGGCCGGTGTACCCAACCCCGCTCCCACCCCTGCGCCACAAAAGCCCGCCGCGCCGCGCGCGACGGTGGTGAGCAGCCCGTTCCGCAATCCCGCGTTGGGCCTGCGCTCGGCCATCACCACGCTGCCGGAAGCCGCACAGGCTGCGACGGTAGCGGCGGCGGTGGCGGCGGCCCCGTCCGACGTGGCCGTCATGGAGCCGCCCGCCGTCACGGCGACGATGCCGATGGAGCCAGAAGTCGTGGCACGCGCGGAAGCGATCGTGAACGGGATCGACGATCTCGCCACAGTGGATACCGTGGATACCCCCGCGCCTGCCGCCGTCCCCGCGACACCCGACGCACCCGTGACGATGGCCGCGATCCGCCAGGAGGCCTTGGAACTGCTGGCCGAACTGCGCGCGCTGGCGGGCCGGGCAGGGCAGGAAGTGGCGCCCCATGCAGTGGCAGAAACAGTGGCAGAAACGCCCGTTGCCGAGCCAGAAGCGGTGGAAGAGCCCGTGGCGGCAGTGCTTGCCGAGCCGGAAGCCGCACCGGAGCCCATCGCTGAACCCCAACCCGAGCCAGAGCCGGAACCCGAACCCACGTTCTCCGTGGCGGACGCCGTGGCATCGGCCGATTTCGTCATCGAAGCGCCCACGCCGTCACCAGCCGCCGCCGAGGCATCGGAAGACGATGCAAGCGACGACACCAGCGACGACGTCCCGCCCGCGTTCGACGCCAACACGCTGGTCCAGCCCGCGCCCAAGCCGCGCATCGTGCTGCCTGCGGTGGTCGGCCGGACCGTGCCGCTGACGCCGGCCGCTGCGCCTGTAGCAACCCCCGCCCCGGTCACCCCGCCGCCGCCCCGTATCGTGGATTACCGCCTCCCGAGCGCCAGTCTGCTCGAAGCGGCCGTCGAGAACGGCGAGGAAGTGTCCGAAGAACATCTGCGCGAAACGGGCGAACTGATCGCCCAGCGTCTGGCCGAGTTCAAGGTGCCGGTGTCGGTGGTCGGCGCCAGCGCCGGGCCGGTCATCACGCGCTTCGAGGTGGATCCGGCCATGGGCGTGCGTGGTGCACAGGTGGTGGGGCTGATGAAGGACCTCGCGCGCGCGCTCGGCGTGACGTCGATCCGCGTGGTGGAAACCATTCCCGGCAAGACCTGCATGGGGCTGGAGCTGCCCAATGCCAAGCGCCAGATGATCCGGCTGTCCGAGATCGTGGCCGGCGCGGCGTTCCAGGCGCATGCCTCGCGGCTGGTGCTGGCGATGGGCAAGGACATCACCGGCAACCCCGTGGTGACCGACCTCGCCCGCGCGCCGCACCTGCTGGTGGCCGGTACCACCGGCTCGGGCAAGTCCGTCGCGGTCAACGCGATGATCCTGTCGATGCTGTACAAGGCCACGCCGGAAGACGTGCGCCTGATCATGATCGACCCCAAGATGCTCGAACTGTCCGTGTACGAGGGCATTCCGCACCTGCTGGCGCCCGTGGTCACGGACATGAAGCAGGCCGCGCACGCGCTGAACTGGTGCGTGGGGGAGATGGAAAAGCGTTATCGGCTGATGTCCGCGCTCGGCGTGCGCAATCTGGCCGGCTACAACCAGAAGATCCGCGCGGCCGAGGCGGCCGGCGAGAAGGTGCGCAACCCGTTCTCGCTGACGCCGGACGCGCCCGAGCCGCTGTCCACGCTACCGCTCATCGTGGTGGTAATCGACGAACTGGCCGACCTGATGATGGTGGCCGGCAAGAAGATCGAGGAACTGATCGCCCGACTGGCGCAGAAGGCGCGCGCCGCCGGTATCCATCTGATCCTGGCCACGCAGCGGCCGTCCGTGGACGTCATCACGGGCCTGATCAAGGCCAATATCCCGACGCGCGTGGCGTTCCAGGTGTCGTCGAAGATCGATTCGCGGACCATTCTCGACCAGATGGGCGCCGAAAGCCTGCTGGGGCAGGGCGACATGCTGTTCCTGCCGCCCGGCACCGGCTACCCGCAGCGCGTGCATGGCGCGTTCGTGGCGGACGACGAGGTGCACCGGGTGGTGGAGCACTGGAAGCAGTTCGGCGAGCCTGACTATGATGAAGCCATCCTGGCCGGCGACACGCCGGAAGGCGCCACCGACCTGTTTGGCGAGACCGGCGGCGAGGGCGAATCCGACCCGCTGTACGACGACGCGGCCTCGTTCGTGCTCAACTCGCGGCGGGCGTCGATTTCCGCCGTGCAGCGCCAGCTGCGCATCGGCTACAACCGTGCCGCACGGCTGATCGAGCAGATGGAAGCGGCGGGGCTTGTCTCGCCGATGGGCCGCAACGGCACGCGCGAGGTGCTCGCCCCGGGCGGACCCGAGTAACGCCCCGGCAGGCCGGGCGGAGGAAACCAGCGATGACACCGATCCACGGCAACCTGCTGCAAGACGTGCCGGCGAACGCGCCGGGCGAGGTGTTTACCGCGCTGACCCAATGGCCGGGTGCCGGAGATGTGCGGATCGAGCGGATCGTCTCCAACGGGCAGGCCAGCCCGCCCGGCTTCTGGTACGACAACCCCGAGGACGAATGGGTGGTCGTGGTCAGCGGCAGCGGCGCGGTGGAGATCGAGGCCGGCGCCACGCACACGCTGGGCGCCGGCGACTGGCTGCACCTGCCGGCCCATTGCCGCCACCGCGTGGCCTGGACCGACGCCGCCCAGCCGACGATCTGGCTGGCCGTGCATGTTGCACGCCAGCCCTCCGGCGACCAATCCCCCGGCCAATCCGCCAGCCAGGCTGGCCCAACTTCCTGATCCACTGCCGTTATGATGTCGGGACATCCCCACGCGGAGCCCCGGCTTGCCTGCCTCGACCCAGCGTTTTCCCACCGCATTCCCGCTGCTCGTGGCGTGGATGGCGCTCATGGCGGCCCTGCTGTGCGCCCGCCCTGCCCAGGCCGAGCCGCTGCGCGTTGGCTCCAAGCGCTTCACCGAGTCGTACATCCTCGGTGAAATCCTGACCCAGACTGCCGCCGCTGCGCACAGCGAGGCGCGCCATCTGCCGGGCCTGGGCAACACCGCCATCGTCTTCGAGGCGCTCAAGGCGGGCAGCATCGACCTCTATCCCGACTACACCGGCACGCTGGCCGGCGAGATCCTGAAGCTGCCGCCGGGCGCCACGCTGGCCCAGATCAACGCGGCGCTGGCGCCGATGGGCCTTGGCGCGGGCATCCCGCTGGGCTTCGAGAATACCTATGCGATTGCGGTGGCCGACGCCCGCGCGGGCAATCTGCGCAAGCTGTCCGACCTCGCCGGCCAGCCCCGGCTGCGGCTTGGCCTGTCGCACGAGTTCCTGGGCCGGGCCGATGGCTGGCCGATGCTGGCGCAGCGCTATGGCCTGACGCAGCGGCCGGTCGGCATCGACCATGGCATTGCCTACGAGGCGCTGGCCGAGGGGCAGATCGACGCCACCGACATCTATTCCACCGACGCCAAGATCCGCAAATTCCACCTGCGCGTGCTGGAGGACGACCGGCATGTCTTTCCACCTTACGAAGCCGTGATCGTCTATCGGCTCGACGCGCCGCGCCGGCATCCGGCCGCATGGCAGGCGTTGCAGGGACTGGCCGGCCGGATCAGCGTGACGGACATGATCGACATGAATGCGGCGGCCGAGATCGATGGCGAGTCCTTCGGGGCCATCGCGCGGCGGTTCGTGGGCGGGGCGGGGGGCGCGTCGACGGGGGAAAAGAAGGGCGACCGGCGCGATGGCCTCGGCGGGGTGCTCTGGAGCGCCGATACCTGGCGGCTGACCGTGCGGCATCTGTCGCTCGTCGGCGGCGCAGTAGGGGCGGCCACGCTGCTGGGCGTGCCGCTCGGGATTGTCGCGGCGCGCCGGCGCCGGCTCGGGCAGGCGGTGTTGGCCGTGGTGAGCGTCTTGCAGACGATTCCCTCGCTGGCCCTGCTGGCCATGCTGATCCCGCTGCTGGGCCAGATCGGCGTCTGGCCGGCCATGGTTGCGCTGTTCCTCTACGCGCTGCTGCCCATTGTCAGAAACACCTGTACTGGATTGCAACAAATCGCGCCGGGCATGCGGGATGCGGCGCGCGCGCTGGGCTTCCGGACCGGGCAGGTGCTGCGCTATGTGGAGTTGCCGCTGGCGATGCCGATCATCCTGGCCGGTGTGAAGACGGCCGCCATCATCAGCGTGGGCACGGCGACCATCGCCGCCTTCGTCGGGGCCGGCGGCTACGGCGAGCGGATCGCCACCGGTCTGGCGCTCAACGATTCCACGCTGCTGCTGGCCGGCGCCGTGCCGGCGGCGGTGCTGGCCCTCGTTATGCAAGGCGGCTTCGGGCTGGTGGAAGCCTACTGGGCCTGGCGTCGCCGCGCCTGAATCGTCGGGCTTCGTCGGCTATCGGCCGGCTTTCGCCAGTGTGCCCAGTGTCTTCACCGCAGCCTCGGCCGTCTCGTTCCAGGCGTGCCCGTAGTTGATCCGGATGCAATGGCGAAAGCCCTGCCGCGCCGAGAACACCGGCCCCGGCGCAATGCCGATACCCGCCGCCCGGGCCGCCTGATGCAGCGCCAGCGCGTCGAAGCCTTCGCCCAACTCCACCCACAGGAAATAACCGCCGTCAGGCCGCGATACGCGTACATCGTCGGGGAAATACCGGCCAATGGCGTCGATCATCTGCCCCTGCTGCATTTCCAGCACATGGCGCAGCCGGCGCAGATGCTTGTCGTAGCTGCCATGGCGCAGGTATTCGGCCAACGCCAGCTGCGTGGGCACGCCGGCGGAGAGCGTAGTCATCAGCTTCAGATGGCGGATGGCTTCGCCGTAGCGCCCGGGCGCCACCCAGCCGATGCGGAAACCCGGCGCCAGCGTCTTCGAGAACGAACTGCAGTGCATCACGAGCCCTTCGGTGTCGAACGCCTTGGCCGGCAGCGGGCAGCGGTTGCCGAAGTACAACTCGCCATAGACATCGTCCTCGATCAGCGGCACGCCGTGGCGCGCGAGCAGGGCCACCAGCGCGCGCTTGCGGTCCTCGGCCATGCTGGCGCCCATCGGGTTCTGGAACTGGGTCATGAACCAGCACGCCTTGATGCGATGGCGCCCGAGCGCGGCCTCCAGTGCGTCCAGATCGAGGCCATCGACGGGATCGACCGGAATTTCCACCGCCTTGAGCCGGAGCCGCTCCAGCGCCTGGAGCGCGGCGTAGAACCCCGGCGATTCAATGGCCACCACATCGCCCGGCTCGGTCACGGCCATCAGGCAGAGGTTCAGGGCGTCGAGCGCGCCGTTGGTGACGATGATGTCGTCCACCGGCTGCGGCGCGCCGGTGCCGAGGTAGCGCAGGCCGATCTGCTGCCGCAGCGCGGCATTGCCCGGCGGCAGGTCGTCCACGCTGTTCCACGGATCGAGTTCGCGGCCGGCGCGCGCCAGCGCCTTGCCCAGCCGCTCCCACGGGAACAGCTCGGGCGAGGGAAAGGCGGAGCCGAACTGCACCAGATCGCGCTCGCGCGCGCCGTCGAGCACGGAGAAGACCAGCCGGGAGACATCGACCTCGGTCGACACCTTCTGCGGCGCGTGCGCCCGGGGCGCCGGCAGCACGCGGGTGGCCGCGCCCGCCACGTAGTAGCCGGATCGCTCGCGCGCCCGCACCAGCCCGCGCTCCTCGAGCCGGTAGTAGGCCTGGAAGGCCGTGGACGGGCTCACGCCATACTGGGCCACGGTCTTGCGGATGGAGGGCAGGCGCGTGCCGGGCGGCAGCGTGCCGTTGCGGATGTCGGCGGCCAGTGTCTCGGCCAACGCTTCATAACGTTTCATGCTTTGGGAATCGGCGCAAATCTGATACGGTAAAAAGTCATGCGGCTGATTCTGTTCCGTTTCGGGCTCAGGCCGCAAGATGTCGGGTCCAATCCGTCCCCATGCAGTCCGATTACAGGATGCGCCCCATGCGATGTTTCGGAAGGTGGTTGCCGGCCGCCCTCGCCGCGCTTGCGGCCTTGACCGTGATGAGCGTACTGACCGCGCTGCCCGCGCGGGCAGCGGCGCCGGCGAGCGCGCCGTCCCCGGAGCAGATCGCACGCGGCCGCTACCTGGCCGGCATCGCTAACTGCGCCGCTTGCCATACCAAGGAGGGCGGGGCGCCCATGGCCGGCGGTCTGCCGCTGCGCACCGGCGCCGGCACGGTCTATTCGACCAACATCACGCCTGACGCCGCCACGGGCCTCGGCGAGTATTCGCTCGATGATTTCGACCGCGCCGTTCGCCGCGGCGTGGCGCGTGACGGCAAGCACCTCTATCCGGCCATGCCGTACACGTCCTATGCGCGCATGACACGTGACGACGTGGCGGCGCTCTACGCCTACCTGCGTGCCGAGGTCAGGCCGGTCAGCCAGTCCAACCCGGACGCCGAGATGCGCTGGCCGTACAACATGCGCTGGCTGCTGGTGCCCTGGAACTGGCTGAATTTGCGCGATGACCCCGTGCGTACCGATGCCTCCAAGGGCGCCGCCTGGAACCGGGGCGCCTACGTGGTGCAGGCCGTGGCGCACTGCGGCGCCTGCCATACGCCGCGCGGGCGGCTGTATGGGGAGAAGGGCCTGGACGAGCGCAGCCGGCATTTCCTGGCTGGCGCGTCCGTCGAAGGATGGTCGGCCACCAACCTGACGGGCGACCAGATCACGGGCCTCGGCGCGTGGACGAAGGCGGACGTGGCCGAGTACCTGCGCACCGGCCGCAATGCCCACGCCACCTCGTTCGGGCCGATGTCCACGGTGATCGCCGCGTCCACGCAGCATATGGCGCCGGGCGACCTGGACGCCGTGGCCACCTATCTGAAGTCACTGCCCGGCACGCGCGGCGAGACCCAGCCATTCCGCTACGACCCCACCGTGACCACGCTGCTGGAGCAGGGTCGATTCGATGCGGCCGGTGCGCGCCAGTTCGCCACGTTCTGCATGCCCTGCCACAACGCCAGCGGACGTGGCTTCGCGCGGGTGTTTCCGCCGCTGGCGGGCAACCCGACCGTGGCCGATCCAGACCCGGCGTCGCTGATCAACCTGCTGCTCGAAGGCGCCGTCACCGCGCGCGTGAGCACCGCGCCCACCGATTACCACATGCCCGGCTATGGCTGGACCATGGAAGACCAGGAGCTGGCCAACCTGCTCACGTTCATCCGCGGCAGCTGGGGCAACCGTGCCGCGCCCGTGACGGAGGCCGCCGTGGCCGCCCGCCGGCGCGAACTCGGCACGCCCACGCCCGAACCCGCACGGCCCCCATCGCGCTGACGCCATGACGATCACTCGCAGAGACTTCCTCAATGGCGCCGCGCTGACCATCGCGGCCGGTATCGCCCCGGCGGGCTTGGTGCGTGCACAGGCCACGGCGGCCGGCTACCCGCCATCGCTCACCGGGCTGCGCGGCAACCATGCCGGCACGTTTACGCTGGCCCACGGGCTGGCGCGCGAAGGCACCACGTACCCGACCGTGCTGGCGCGCGAGTCGTATGACCTCGTGGTAGTGGGCGGTGGCATCAGCGGGCTGGCGACGGCCTGGTTCTATCGCCAGAAGTTCGGCGCGGACCGGCGCATCCTGATCCTCGACAATCACGACGACTTCGGCGGCCACGCCAAGCGCAACGAATTCACGGTGCGCGGCAAGACGCTGGTGAGCTATGGCGGCAGCGCCGAGATGCCGCCATCCGCCACCGACAGCGCGGCCATGCGCACGATGCTGGCCGGGGTGGGCATCGACATCCGCACCGCGCCGGCACCCGGCCCGGGCGACGCTTATCAGCGCCGGGGGATGGGCCGCGCGGTGTTCTTCGACGCCGAGCACTTCGGCCGCGACCAGTGGCTCGCGGGCGATCCGTTCGCAGACGGGATCGATGCCCGGAACGCCGCCAGCCAGCCGCCCGCCGACGGCATCGCCCATTTTCTCGATGCCGCGCCACTGCCCCCGGCAGACCGGCAGGCGCTGCTGCGGCTGGCGCAGGGCGGGGTGGATTACCTCGCCGAGATGAGTGGGACCGATCGCACGGCCTACCTCCAGCGGACGCGCTATGCGATCTTCTTGCGCGAGAAAGCGGGGCTTGGCCTGCCGGCCGTGCGTTTCCTGCGCAGCCGCAGCCACGATGCCTATGCGCTCGACGCGGACGGCATCTCGGTGGCGCAGGCTATCGCCATCGGTCTGCCGGCGGGGGCGGGCATGCCCAAGCCGGTGCTCGATCCGCGCCTCGGCAAGTCGCCAGCCTCGCGGCTCTGGTTTGCCGATGGCAACGCCACGCTGGCCCGGGCGCTGATCCAGGCGCTGGTGCCGGGCGTGTCCCCGGCATCGCGTGGTGGCGCGGGGCTGGCCGATGCCCGCTTCGACTATGCCCGGCTGGACCGCGACGGCAGTCCGGTGCGCGTGCGCCTGAACAGTACGGCGGTGGCCATCGAACCCGATGTGCGCATCACGCGCGTGACCTATGGCTGGCAAGGCAACCTGCAACGCGTGGAGGCGCAGCACGTGGTGGTGGCCGGCTACAACATGATGGTGCCGTTCATCCTGCCGACGCTGCCGGCGCCGGCCAAGGCCACGCTGCGCGCGTGCGTGAAGGCGCCGCTGGTGTATACGAAGGTGGCGCTGGACGACTGGCGCGCCTTCGAGACCCTCAAGGCGTGGCGCATTCATGCGCCGACCATGGCGTACTCGGACCTGTGGCTGGAGGCGCCGGCTGGTGCTGCGGCCGATCCGGCCAATCCGGCGGTGCTTCACATGCTCTACGTGCCCACGGTGCCGGACAGCGGCATGAGCGCGCGCGAGCGCTTCCGCGCCGGTCGCGCCTTCCTGCTGGGCACGCCCTTCGACGCCCTCGAGCGCGAAATCCGCGCCCAACTGGACCGCATGCTGGCCCCGGGCGGCTTCGCTTCATCGAAACAGATACGTGGGATTACGCTGAACCGCTGGGCGCATGGCTACAGCTATATGCCGGGCGGGCTGGCGCCCGACGACGCCTCGCTGCAGGCCGCGCTGGAACAGGCGGGGCGAGGGGTCGGCAATGTGCGGATTGCCGGCGCGGACAGCGCCGGCAGTGCATCGGTGACGGGCGCGGTGGATACCGCGTGGCGCGCCGTGGACAGCCTGTCTCGCCCCGCAGCCTAGCGGGGCAGGAGCGGGAGGCGGGCGGCTCCGGTCAGTTGCCGGTGACGAACTTCTGGAGCAGCCGGCGGAATTCCTCGAATTCCTGCTCGCTGAAGCCCTTCAGGTGATGGTTCAGCACCTCGGGCGCGATATCGGGGATCTGCGTGGCGACGGCCTTGCCTTTCTCGGTCAGGATCAGATTGACCACGCGCCGGTCGTCGATGCTCCGGCTGCGCTCCAGCAGCCGCTTTTCCTCCAGCTTGTCGAGCATGCGCGTCATCAGTCCGCTGTCGATGCCGAGCAGCTTGCTGATCTCGAACGGCGTGGTCGCCATGCCGCGGTTCAGCGACAGCAGGATGCCCATCTGCTGGCCATTGATGTCCAGCGGACGCAGGGCCGAATCCATCTCCAGCAGCAGGCTGTTGCGCGCCTTGTTGAGATGGAAGCCGATGCTCTGTGTGAGCTGGAAGTTGTCTTTGGTGTAGTGGTTCACTGCGCTTACCCCCTCTTGCATCCAATCGATCAAGCCGCGCGACGGCTCGCCAGCGCGTGAGCGCGGCTGATACGGCCGTCTGTTCTTTGCCTTCGGTGGCGTGCGCGCATACGCGGTGCGCGCCGGGACATGTGCCTCATGCCATGTCCGCAGCTAGTCTGGCAAATCTTGTAAAAAATGTGAATTCAATTTTATTGTGATTTGATGTAAATGCCGCTGGTATCTAAATTGCCGCCCAAGAATAATCCCCTAGATAATCACCCATCCGGGTGGCACGATTTCCATCGAGATAATGATGGATGACCCAAGCGGGTAAGTTGCAAGGTACGGCATCGACACTCGCGCAGGGCGCCTGGAAAAGAAAACTAAACACGCGCGCAAGAACGTTCATATCGGCGATCCGGTCATGGAGGCGCAGGCTACGTTACATTCGCCGCAGGGCGTCGCCCCATTTAGCACGCCAGCTCATCGATGAGAGCCACCATGCATCCTTTCGCCCGGGCCTCGATGGCGGGCCTGATTGCGGCCGCCGCATCGGTCGGCCATGCCCAACCGGTGCCGGACGCGCTGGTCCCTTCGCAGGCACAGCCACCAGCCGCCCCGCCAGGCAAGTCGGAAAAACCGCCGCTGTCGTTCTTCGACCCCGAGGACGGCATGCTCGACATGAGCGATTTCCTGCTCCACCACAAGGGCGCGCTGCCCGTGCCGACCATCATCACGGAGCCGGCCGTCGGCTATGGCTTCGGGCTCGGGCTGCTGTTCTTCTCGCAATCGCTGGCCGACCGGGCCGCCGAGGCCCACGCCAGCGGCGAGGGCCCTGCGCCACCCAATATCACCGGCATCGGCGGCGCCTATACCGAAAATGGCACCTGGGCGGCCGGGCTCGCGCATTTCCATACCTGGCGGGGCGACCGCATCCGCTACCTCGGCGCGATCGCCAAGGTGAGCGCGAATCTGGAGTATTTCGGCTTGTCGAACCAGCCGCGTCACTATTCGCTGGACGGGGTTTTTCTGGTGCAGCAGGTGCTATTCCGCGTGGCCGATTCGCACTGGTATGTCGGACCGCGCTATACCTATTTCGATTCCACGGCCACGTTCAAATTCGGCGGCAACGCCCCGGAAGTGGGGGGAGTGACCAGCGAACAGCGCATCGGAAAGGGTGCACTCGTGGTCGATTATGACTCCCGCGACAATATTTTCTTCCCGGGCAAGGGGATTTATGCCGAATTCGAGGCCCAGTTCGCGCGCGGGGCGCTCGGCAGTTCGCAGGACTTCAATATGTATAACGCCCGGGGTTTCACCTGGCTGCCCATCGCCCGCACGCTGATCCTGGGGCTGCGCGCCGACACCAAGTTCTCGACGGGTGATGTGCCGTTTTATGCACAGCCCTATGTCGACCTGCGCGGCGTACAGGTAGGCCGCTACCAGGACCGCAACGCCGTGGTTTCCGAGGTGGAGTTGCGTTGGGACGTCACGCCGCGCTGGTCGGTGCTCGCCTTCAGCGGGGTGGGCAAGGCCTACGGACGCTGGAACGACTTCTCGGACGCCAGCACCGTGGTCAGCGTGGGCACCGGCTTCCGCTATGTCATCGCGCGGAAGCTGGGGATTTCGATGGGGATCGACATCGCCCACAGCCGGGACCAGAACGCCTTCTATATCCAGATGGGCAGCGCGTGGCGCTGAGTGGCTGACCACGCACCGCCCATCCGCCCTGATCCTTACACGGCCGGGAAGTCCAGTGTGGTGTCGTTCAGGCGATTGATCATATTGGTGAAGAGGATGGCGCCGACCGCGTGCACCGCCTCCACGATCTGCGTGTCGTTGAAGCCGGCGGCGCGCACTGCCTCCACGCTCGCGGCCGGCAACGTGCCGCGCGTGCCCACCAGTTCGAGGGCGAAGCGCACCAGCGCGTCGGTCCGGGCGTCCTGCGGATAGCTGCCCTGGCGCAATTGGCGCGTTTCCTCAGCGGTATAGCCAGCCAGCTTGGCGATCATCGTGTGGGCGGCCACGCAGTAGTCACAACCGCTGTGCTCGCTCACGGACAGGTTGATCGCTTCCCGTTCACGCGCAGAGAGTGAACTTCCCTTGACGACTTCGCCGACCTGCAGCGTCTGCGCCAGCACGGCCGGCGCGTTGCTGCCGATGGTGGCGTACATATTCGGCACCTTGCCGAGGCCCTTGCGGATGGCGCCGAACAGTTCGGCGGTCTGGCCGGTGGCTTGCTGGACGGGGGCGGTATGGAGACGGGTGGTCATGATTGCAACTCCTTGCTGATGCGATGGGTGAGAGTTCTGGGTTCCTTGCTGCGGAGACACCGTGCTGCGTGGCGCTTCCTTGGACTCCATAGTAGGGGCGTCGACGATCCGAATGGACTAGAATTCACTCAACTATTTGCTCAATCGTCTCAATGGATAGTCTCAGCGAACTCGTACGCCTGCTCGCGCCATCGGGCACCGTGGACCTGCATTGCCGCGTGGCGGGGGTCTGGTCGACCTTCAACGCCCAGGCCGCGCCGGGGCACGTGCCGTATCACGTGATCCTCGAAGGTGAGATCGAGATTGCCGTGGGCGATGGCCGCCTGCGCGCCACCGCCGGCGACGTGCTGCTGTTCCCGCATGGCGCCGCCCACACGCTGATCGGCCTGCAGGCCGGCTCGCGCGCCGTGGCGGCGTCGCGCCATTTCAACGGGGTGGTCACCGAAGTCACCGTGCCCGGCGCCGCCGCGCCGCTGGACATCCTGTGCGGCACCTTCGTGCTGGGCAGTTCGGCCGATGTGCTGCTGCGCACGCTGCCGGAGGTGCTGTGCATCGGCACCGACGATCCCAACCTCAACGGGAATGCGAGCTGGCTGCGCGGGCTGATCGGCATGATGCATGCCGAGGCGGACCGGCCACGGCCGGGTGGGGCGGCGATTGTGGCGGACCTGTCCACGGCGCTGTTCACGGTGCTGCTGCGGGCCTTGATCGATCGGGGCGGGGTGTCGCGCGGGCTGATCGCGCTGATGGCGGACGCCCGCATGGCGCGCGTGGTGGAGGCGGTGGTGCGGGCGCCCGAACAGCCGTGGACCGTCGATAGCCTGGCCGCGCTGTGCAACGTCTCGCGCGCGACCCTGGCGCGGCGCTTCAGCCAACTCGGCGGCATGACCCCGCTGGAACTGGTGACCACGCTGCGCATGGATCGCGCCGCCCGGCTGCTGCGGCAGGACGGGCTCTCCGCCGCCGCCGTGGGCGAGCAGTGCGGCTACGCCTCGCAGGCCGCGTTCGGCCGCGTGTTCGCCCAGCATTTCGGCATCGCCCCGGGCGCGTACCGGCGCCAGCATCGTGCGCGCCGGGCCGCCGACGATTGATCGATGTGAGCCATGATCGACATTTTTGCTGTGGGAGGTGACCCGTCACGAACATGCGGCACGCGCCCGCTGGCGGGCAGGGCCCCGCGTTGACTAGACTCGACGGAACGACAGGAGTCTCCAGGAGGGCTGCGCCATGGCCGCACGTTCCATCGCCTCGCTATCCATCAGCTTTGGGCTGGTGTCGATTCCCGTGAAAGTGTTCTCGGCCACCGAGAGCAAGTCCGGCATCAGCTTCAACCTGCTGCACAAGGGCTGCGGCTCGCGCCTGCGCCAGCAGTACATCTGCCTGAAGGAAGACGTGGTGGTGGAGCGCGCCGAGATGGTCAAGGGCTACGAGTTCGAGAAAGACCGCTACGTCACGTTCACGCCCGAGGAGCTTTCCGCGCTGGAAGAGGCCGCGCAGCAGACCATCGACATCGTCTCGTTCATGCCCGCCGGCGCCATCGACCCGATCTACTATGACAAGCCTTACTACCTGGGCCCGGACAAGCGCGGCGCCAAGCCGTACAACCTGCTGGCCGAGGCCATGCGCAAGACCAAGACCTGCGCGCTGGCCAAGTGGTCTTGGAAGGGCAAGCAGTACATGGTGCAGATCCGCGTCGGCGACGATGGCCTGATCCTCCAGCAACTGCTTTATGCCGACGAAGTACGCGACATGGCCGACCTGCACGTCGAGGAGACCGACGTGCAGCCCGCCGAACTGGCGCTGGCGCAGCAGTTGATCGAGCAAAACTCGGTGAAGGGCTATGACGCCTCGGCCTATACCGACGAGGAGAAGCAACGCATCCTCGAGCAGATCGACAAGAAGATCTCCGGCAAGAAGATCACCGTGGCGGCCGAGGCCCCGGCGCCGTCCGGCGGCGAGGTCATCGACCTGATGGAGGCCCTGCGCAAGAGCATCGGCGCGAACAAGCGCCAGCCGGCGGCGGCCAAGAGTGCGGGGAAGGTTGCCGCCCCCGCTGCCGAAACCGCGCCACGCAAGACCGCCCGCCGTGCCGCTGCGGCGCCGGCCAAGACCGCCGCCGAGCCAAAACGCGCTCGCAAGCAGGGCTAGCGCGATGACGGATGCGTATTGATGGATGACTACTCCATGCGCGATGTCCAGGGCGTTCTGGGCATTTCGCGCACCGTGGTGACGGCGCTGATCGCCGCTGGCGTGATCGCCCCCCGGCGCGGCGCGCGCCAGGCCTATCGGTTCACGTTCCAGGATGTGGTGCTGCTGCGCACGGCCCAGTCGCTGCGCGATTCGCGTATTCCCACGCGCCATATCACGCGCTCCCTGAAACGGCTGCAAGGGCTGGGCGAGGGGCGGCCGCCTACCGGCCTGCGCCTGTCCGCCGTGGGCGGCGACGTGACCGTGCAAGACCGCCAGGGCCGCTGGCACGTGGACACCGGCCAGTTCGTGCTCGACCTGGACGCGGCCGGCAGACCGCCGCACCCATCGGGCAATATCGTCGATCTGCGACACGCGCGCGCACCGGCAGCGCCGTCCCCCTCGGTCGGCGACACCGATCCCACCGGCTGGTTCGAACGCGCCGTGGCCAGCGAGCAGCATGACGACGCCCCCGGCGCCGAAGCGGCCTATCGTCAGGCCGTAGCGGCGGCGCCGGACTACCTCGACGCCTGGCTGAACCTGGGCTGCCTGCTGAGCGAGCAGGGCCGCCATGCCGATGCCGTGGCCAGCTACCGGGCCGCGCTCGCGGCATTGCCCGCGCAGCCGTTGCTGCACTTCAACCTCGGCGTGGCGCTGGAAGACGCCGGCGCGCCGCGCGAGGCGCTGGAGAGCTACCACGCGTGCATCGAACTGGCCCCTGATTTCGCCGATGCGCATTACAACGCCGCGCGGCTGCACGAGGCCCTCGGCGACCCGCGTCGCGCCATCCGGCATTACAACCAGTACCGCAGGCTCGAGCCAGTGGACTAAACGCCACAGCGACGCGCATGTAGGCGCTTGTCGGACAGCATTGAAACGGCAGGCCGGCCCACAATCAGCGGACAGTCCAGGTTGGCGGAGGGGAAGTCTTGGGCATGGCATGGCGCGACCGCTTCGAGGGATGGTCTTTCTCGCCCGTCACGTGGCTGGTGTCGTTGGTGGTGTGCGCCGTGACCACGGCGAGTGCGCTGTGGGTGGGGCAGCAGTATGCCCAGCAACTGGTGGATCGCCGCGAGTCGATCGTCGCCCAGGACGTGGTGGCCGCCATCGAGCGCATCATCGCCACCGTCGAGCGCGAGGGCGCCCTGCACGTGGCGCCGCTGGCCGGCCGGCCCTGCGCAGAGATCGGCCGCCCGCTGCGCGAGCGCGAAAGCTACATCCCCTATGCGCGCGCGGCGGCCGTGGTGGCCAATGACGTGATCTATTGCTCGTCGGCGCGCGGCGAGATCAAGGTGCCGCTGAGCTGGTATTTCGGCGATAACAAGGCCGCCGCGCGACAGCAGCGCATCGTGCTGGTCGGCCGCACGCCGTTCCGCGAACAGGCGCCCGCGCTGGTGCTGTACCTGCCCAGCGCCACCGAGCCCTCGCAGGGCGCGATTTTCCTGATCGACGGCACCTACCTCGTGGACACCCTGGCGCACGGCAAGGAATTCGGCGCCGGCACCATCGCCCTGAGCGTCGGCGAGGCCACGATGGACCAGGACGGCACCTACCGCGACGCGCCCACCGCCATCCCACGCAGCACGCTAGCCCGCTCCACCGCCTATCCCCTCACCGTGGCGGTGGCGGCATCCCCGGCGTTCTCCTCCGAGCTGTTGCACCGCTACGCCCTGTTCATCGGCGCCATCGGGCTGCTGCTCGGGCTGCTGGCCGTGGCCGGCTTCCTGGCCGTGGCCGCGCCGAAGCGGCTGCTGCTCCAGGCCGTGCGGCAGGGCCTGCGGCGTGGCGAGTTCCATCTGGCCTACCAGCCGATCGTGGCGGTCCGCACGCGCGAGACCATCGGCGTGGAAGCCTTCCTGCGCTGGCGCCACCCGCGCTGGGGCATGATCCCGCCCTCGTCGTTCATCGAAACGGTGGAATCGACGGCGGTGATCGACGACATCACGCGCTTCGTCCTGCATCAGGCCGTGGACGACATGAACCGCTACCGCCCGACGCGCGCGCTCCATGTGGCCGTGAACGTGGCGCCGCTGAACCTGCGGCGCAAGGGCTTCGCGGCGGAACTGGCGGCATTGCAGGCATCGATGCCGGACGGCTCCGGGCTGGTGATGGAAATCACCGAGCGCCACCTGCTGGCCGACCACGGCGCGGCCATGGAGGCGTTCGACCGCCTGCACCACGCCGGCATCCGCCTGGCCGTGGACGACTTCGGCACGCGCAACAACAACCTCGACATGATCCGCAACTTCCCGTTCGACTACCTGAAGATCGATCGGCAATTCACCCAGGACGTCTCCCCGGACGGCCGGGCCCTGCTGCGCAGCATCGTGGCAATGGCCCACCACTTCCGGCTGGTGGTCATCGCGGAAGGCATCGAATCAGAAGCACAGCACGCCTTGCTGGCCGAAGTCGGCGTCGACTGCGCCCAAGGCTACCTGTACCGCCGCCCGGCCAGCGCCCGGGAGATCCTGGGGGATGGGGAGGTGCAGGAGTCGAAGGCGGTGGTGGCGGCTTAGGTGGTGGCGCAGGGGGGCCATCACATTTACTTCAAAGGCAGGTCGACCGTGGCCCGCTGAAGCTGGTCGGCGCGCCAGTGGTTAAGCTCGGCCTCACAGGCCAACCGCCAGATTTCCAACGCGTTGCCAATCGCGCCGCCGCCCAGCGCTGCGGCAAGCGAGCACTGATCCTTGCGATAGGTGGCAAAGGCTTTCGTGCTGGCAGCCAATCGCACTTTTGCGAAATTGACGTATTTGGGGTCTTCATCCCATCCGGCAAGTCGGCCACTGGCCTCCGCCTCGGCAGCCTTCAATGCTTTCCGACTTTCGTCGACTTTCGCCACAAGGCATTCGCGCATGCCAGCCTGCGAATACGCTCCGCACGCTTCGCGCAAGGTCCGCTCGTTGACCGTGGCAGCGGGCGCCGCGTAAACCGGCATTGAACCAAGTGCCAGCCATAGGGCGACGAATCTTATTGCGCGCATGATGTCGGAGTGCCTCTCAAAAGCGATGTCATATCAAGCCGGCCATCCTATTCAATTGCGCGATAGCGGCCAATGACACCCGACAAACCTCACCCCTCCGCCCCAATCATCCAGCACGCCACATCCAGCCTGACTGTCTCGCCGTGCACGTACGGGTCGAACGCCGGGCGTACTACGTCGATGATGGCTTTCTGCCGGGTTTCGTCGAGGTTGGGGAGGATGCGGCCCAGGGGGCCGAGGCGGGTGATGTAGGTGAGCAGGTCTTTTTCGGCGAAGGTGCAGGTGACGTCGATGGGCTGGAGGTCGATGTCGTGCCAGCCACTGTCTTTTAGGATTTGTTCGACGCGGGCGGCGTTGGCGAAGGCGAACTGACCGGGGGCGTTGGGTTGGCGCGGGGGCAGTTCGGGCAGCAGCGGGGCGGCGGCCTGTTCGGCGGTGGTCATGAAGGGGTTTTCGCCGGCGCTGCGCCAGGCGATGACGCGCAGCAGCCCGTTGGGGCGGAGGGCTTGGCGCAGGTTGGCGAAGGCGCGCACCGGGTCGTCGAAGAACATCACGCCGAAGCGGGACACGATCAGGTCGAAGCTGGCCGGGGCGAAGGCGTGCGTCTGGGCATCGGCGAGGATGAACTGCGCCGGCACCTGCTCGCGGGCGGCGCGGGCCTGGGCGGCGGTGATCATCGGGGCGGAGATATCGATCCCGGTCGCATGGCCGGCCGCCCGGGCCACGGCCACGGTAGTGCCGCCGGTGCCGCATCCCACGTCCAGGACGGCGCGCGCCTGATGCTCGGCGGTGGTCCGGGCCAGCAGGTCTTCGAACGGGTGGAACAACTGGTCGAGGATCGCCTGGGCATCGACCCAGGCATTGCCGGCCGTGCCATTCCATAGCGCGGTCTGGGAGTCATCGGTCGGGCGGGTGGCATCCATGCGGGTCTCCGGGTGGTCTGGCGTTGTCTGCACGCGTCGAAGCCAGCAATATGCCAGTTGCGCCGCGCCCCGCCGGATGCCCTCACAATCGAAATGGCCGGAATTCTTGACTTATCGTTCCAGAACGCCTAGATTTCACCCATGGCCAGACCAAGAGAATTCAACAAGGACGAAGTCCTCGACGCGGCAATAGGCGTGTTCGGGGAGCATGGCTTCGCGGGTACGTCCACCGAGATGCTGACCGCCGCCATGAAAATCGGGCGGCAGAGCCTCTACGCCACGTTCAACGATAAATGGCAACTGTATTGTTCCGCGGTGGAGCGCTATGCCGGGGCGGAAACGCAGGCGCACATTGCCACGCTATACAGCAATGCCAAGGCTTTCGAGGGCATCCAGCGGATGGTCGAACGGGTGGTAATCCACGCCGGCGAGCCGTGTCTGGGCGTCAGTTCGATCAGCGAGTTTGGTACCGAGCGCGCGGACCTGACCCAGATTCGTCATGATGCCGCGAACGTCCTGGCCAAGGCCTTTACCGCCAGAATCAAGGAAGCACAGGTTGATGGCGATATTGCAGCGGATCTCGATCCGCATCACATCGCCGGATTCCTGCAGGCGAATTTCGCTGCCATTCGGCTCGCTGCCCGTGCTGGAGCCGGCGAGGCGGAATTGCGCACCTTTGGAAAGCTCACGCTGAAAGCGCTGCGGTGAGCTGTTTTTTTTCTCTATTTTGGAACGAACGTTCAAGAAAGGATGACAAATGAAAGTCGTAATGCTGAATAGCCCGGACGTGATCGATGTGGTCGAGGCGCCCATCCCGGTGCCTGGAAAAGGGGAGGTACTGGTCGAGATTGCCGCTTCGGGCGTGAATTTCATGGACATTGGCGTCCGGCGGGGGGAGTTCTGGACGGAAATGCCTTACCCGAAGGCGCTGGGCGTCGAAGGTGCCGGACGGGTGGTGGCCACCGGTGAAGGCGTCGATGACATCCAGCTCGGTCAGCGCGTGGCCTGGGCTTACGCGCCCGGCAGCTATGCCGAGATGGCCGTGGTCCCGGCAACCTCCCTGGTGCCCGTGCCCGATGGCATCGACGATCGGACTGCTGCCTCCATCATGATGGCGGGGCTGACCGCCAGCCACTTCGCGACCGAGTTCTATCCCGTGCAACCTGGCGACGTCGCGCTCGTACACGCGGCGGCCGGTGGCGTTGGGCTGCTGCTGACGCAGATCATCAAGCTCCGGGGCGGCCGGGTGATTGGCCGCGTATCGTCGGAGAGCAAGGCGGTGATCGCGCGGAATGCCGGAGCGGACCACGTCATCGTGGACAAGGCTGGCCAATTTGCCGAAGAGGCCGTGCGCCTGTCCGGCGGCGAGGGCGTGCACGTCGTCTATGACGGCTCCGGTCCCGCGACCTTTCAAGGGTCAATGGATTCGCTCCGGGTTGCAGGGACGTTCTGCTGGTTCGGGCCGGTCCTGGGTGGCCCCGGTCTCATCGACATCATGAGCCTGCCGAAGAGCGTCAAGCTTGGCTACGCGGTCTTCGCCCATCATGTGCGTACGCCGGAACGCCTTCGGGCGCACGCGGCGCAGCTCTTCCGGTGGGTCCTCGACGGCAAGTTGCGCACGACCATCGGCGGTGTTTATCCGCTGGCGGCCGCCGCGCAAGCCCATGCCGAAATGGAAGGGCGGGCGACCACCGGCAAGCTGCTCCTGGTGCCGTGAACGTGCCTATTGCATCGCGCTCCAGAGGGCAGGCAGGCGCGGCAGCGTGATGGTGGCGCGCGTGCCGCCTTCCGGACGCGGGGTCAGGTCCAGTTGACCTTGATGCGCGTCCACGATGGCCTTGCAAATGGTCAGGCCCATGCCCATGCCGTTCGGCTTTGTGGTGAACAGCGGCTCGAAGATGCGGTCCGCCAGTTGCGGATGGAAACCTTCGCCGCCGTCGTCGATGTCAATGCGCAGCACGTCTTGCGAGGGGCTGCATGCCAGCACCAGCAGTCTTTCGCCAGCCGGCTGCCCATGCATGGATTCCGCGCCGTTGATCAGCAGGCTGATGATGGCCTGTTGCAATTGCACACGTTCGCCGCGTACCTGCGTCGAAGGCGGGAATGCATCGAGGCGCAAATGCACGTTCATGGCATCGAGCGTGCAGGCGACGATCTCTGCCGCCTCTCGAACGGCCTCGCCGAGGTCGAAGGCGGTGAAGGTCGGCTCGACCTGGCGCGCCTGCGCGCGCAGGCCGCTGATGATGGTGCGGGCGCGCATGGCGCAGGCGGAGATGTGCGCGAGCATTTCGCGGGCGGCATCGATGTTCGGGGTGCTGCGATCGAGCCATCTCAGGCCGGCCCGGGCAGAGGAGTCGAGGGCCGAGACGGGCTGCGCAACTTCGTGCACGATCGACGCCACCATCTCCCCGAGCGCCCTGAGCTGGCTGGCACGCGCCAGTTCCGAGAGCGTATCGCGCATTTTTTCCTCGGTACTGCTCAGCCGCGCGCCCTGCACCGAAAGCGCGTCATGAAGGCGCGCGTTTTCCAGGGCGAAGCTGGCCTGCAAGGCAATGATCTCGACCACGGCGATCTTTGCCGGGGTAAAGGCGCCTGCCGCGTGCCGGTGTTCCAGATACAAGGCGCCGACCGCCGCGCCATCGCACCGCATCGGCACGCAGACTACGGAGCGGGGCGCGCAACGTCGGACATAGTCGTCGACCCCCCAATGATGCGCGGCGCAGGCATCGTGGAGCGCCAGTCCGCTCTGCATGCGGATGGCTGTCGACAGGATGGACAGCGGCAGGTCGGCCATAGGCAGGGGCTCGGTACAAAAGGCCTGGGCGTCCGATGCCGTGGCGCTGGCTACGGTCTCCCAGCTGTCTGCGTGCACGACCGCGATAAAGCCCCACGTGGCCTCCGTGCTTTGCATGGCGGCATGGAGCAGGGTGCCCAGGCGCCTGGCCGGCATGACCTCCGTGGCCAGGGTCCGGGAGGCCCGCCGTAGCGTGTGCATGTCAAGGTCGGGTAGCCATGACGATGGGGGGCCATCGATTGCTGGCGCGGTTTCGGCGGCGCTCCTCTCGGAGGCCGGTTTCCAGGCCGGCGCGGTGCGCCGGGAATTGTCGAGTTCGTTGTTCATTCTTCTTGCCTCTCGCCCACCTGTCGTGGACCCCGTTCAACCTGGATCCGTTCACTTCATGTAGTGAACGCTCCATTAACCAACGTTAGCACATCGGCGTTGACAATGACAGATGGAAATCTGATGAGGTGTAGATTCCAGCTCGCCTAACCGAGGTGACTATTGATTCTAAGCTGTTGAACTACAACGGTATTTCGTCGCTAACTTGCAACTGCTTTTAGGGCCATGTATGATCATTCACTCATGTAGCACTCACTGTATGAAAATTGCAGTACGAGTTCTGGTCGGAGAATGTTGGTGCGGCGGATCGGCATGCCGCCACCATAGGAGTGATATGACCCCAGCAGGAAAAAAGGCTGTGCGCGGAACCGGCATTCGGGAAGCGACGGCGCAAGCCACCCGCGACAAGATTCTTCGCGCGGCGACCAAGGTCTTCGCTCGATACGGCTACGAAGGCGGCAGCGTGGAAAAGATCTCCAGCCTGGCGAAGTCTTATGACCGGATGATCTATTACTACTACGGGAGCAAGGAGGGGCTGTTCGTCGCGGTGCTGGAAGACATCTACCGGCGAATGGACGAGGCCGAAGCCAAGGTGGCGCCGGATCCGGCGAGGCCGGTGGAGGCGCTCGAGATCCTGATCCGGTTCAAGCTGGACTACTACCGGCGCAATCCCGAGTTCGTCAATCTGCTCAACACGGAGAACCAGCACAAGGGCCGGCATGTGTCCAAGCTGGAGCGCCGGGGCGAATATTCGGCGCATGCGGTGCAGATCGTGGCCCGGATACTGGCGAGTGGCGCCGAGCGGGGTCTGTTCCGCCCGGACCTGAATGCACGCGATGTGTTCCTCCTGATCGCATCGGCGGCCTATTTTTATACGTCGAACCGCTACACCTTGTCGGTGTTCCTTGGCGAGGAACTGGATACCCCGGAAGCGGTGCGCCATTGGGAAGAATTTGTGATAGATAGTGTGTTGCGCGCCGTCCGCGCGGATGCCCCCGCCCCGGCAATGCCGCCTTCCGCCCCATAGCCATGAACTATTTCCGTGCCCACACCGTCGAGGAAGCGCTCGCAACGCTTGCGGATGATCCGCGGCGGCGTGTGGTCTGCGGCGGAACCGATGCCTTCGCCGATCTGGCGCTCGTGCCGGCCCGGTCGGAATGGGTGGACATCAGCCGCATCGACGCCTTGCGCCGCATCGAGCGGAGCGATGGCTGGGTGCGGATCGGCGCCGCCAGCGCCTGGGAATCCGTCGCACTGACCACGTGGCTGCCGGTGGCGCTCCGGGACGCGGCGGCGGCCGTTGGCTCGCTGCAGATTCGCGTCCAGGGCACCGTCGGTGGCAACCTGTGCCACGCGTCGCCGATTGCGGATGGCGTGCCGCCCTTGCTGTCGCTTGATGCGCAGGTCGAACTGGCGAGTGTCCGGGGCGTGCGGCGGCTGCCGCTGCACGAATTTCTCCTGGGCGCCCGTCAGGTCGCCCTGAAGGCCGATGAACTGCTCGTCGCCATCCTGTTTCCGCTGCCGGCCGACGCGGACCGCACGGCGTTCGTCAAATGCACAAATCGTGACGGCTCGGCCCTCGCCGTGGTATCAGCCGCCGTGCGGCTGCGCATGTCCGCAGTGAACACAGTGGAGGACGCCGCCGTTGCTGTCGGCGGCGCCTCGGCGGTCGCGCTGCGGATGCCGGCACTGGAGGCGTCATTGCTGGCGCAGCGGCCGGAAGCACTGCGCGACATCATCGACGGCGCCTCGCTTGCAGCCCTGTCTCCGATAGAAGACTGCCGCGCGACTGCCGCCCATCGCACCCATCTCGCACGGCTCGCCATCATGCGCGCCTTGACCCATTGCATCGAGGAGGCCGCTCATGGCGTATCTGCTGGATGACATTTCCCTTTCCGTTCCCAACGCAGGCGCTGCCGGCGAAGCACCGACGCCGCCCGGAGAAGAGGGCTTCGAACTGAACGGCAAGCGCCTGCCGCTGCCAGCGGACCAGTCCCAGCGCCTTCTCGACTACCTGCGCACCGGGCTGCGGCAATTCGGCACGAAGGACGGCTGTCGCCAGGGTGACTGCGGAAGCTGCACGGTCCTGGTGGATGGCGAGCCGCGCTATGCCTGCCTGACCCCCGTGGGGCAGGTGGCGGGTCGCCGCGTCGTGACCGTCGAGGGACTGGCCGAAGGCACGCAGTGTGGCGCGCGGCTCCAGCAGGCGTTTCTCGCGCATCAGGCGGTGCAATGCGGCTTCTGCACGCCGGGCATGCTGATGGCGTCGGCGACGGCGATCGACGCCGGCCGCGTGACCGATCGCGCAACTGCCCGTGCCGCCATCGAGGGCGTGCTGTGCCGGTGCACCGGCTACCAGAAGATCGTGGACGCCGTGACCGAAGTCGGTTGCGGCAGCGGGGTGCGGCATTGCACCCCCCCGCCATCCGAAGGCCCCGCCGTGGGCGTGCCCCTGACTCGGCTGGATGGGCCGGAGAAGGTCGATGGGAGCCAGCGCTTCGGCGGCGACGCTTACCCGGCCAACAGTCTGGTCGTGCGCGCGGTCCGCAGCCCCCATCACCGTGCGCGCTTCGCATTCGGCGACCTGAACGCGTTCGTCGATGCGCATCCCGGTGTGCATCGCATCCTGACCCATGCCGATGTCCCCGGGATCAATCTGCATGGTGTGGCCACCCCGTACGCCGATCAGCCTGTCCTGCCGGAAGCGGAGACGCGGCACTATCTCGAAGCGGTAGCGCTGGTCGTCGGCGAGCGCGAGGCGATCGAGGCCCTGTCCCTGGCGCGCTTTCCCGTGGCGTGGGAGCCCCTCGCGCCGGTTCTGACCCCCGCAGAAGCCGTAAGCGAAGGCAGCCCGCAGCTCCATGCCAACCGTCCGGGTAATGTGCTGATCGAAGGGCACGTACGCCGCGGCGACACCGGGCGCGCGATTCAGGACGCCCGTCACGTGGTGAGCGCCACGTTCAACTCGAGTTTCGTCGAGCACGCCTACCTCGAGCCGGAGGCGGGCTGGGCGCGGCGCGTCGGCGACATGATCGAGATTCACTCGTCCACCCAGGCGCCGCACCCGCATCGCGGCGATCTGGCCCGTATCCTTGGCGTGCCGCCCGAGCGGGTGCGCGTGGTGGCCACGGCCGTCGGCGGAGGCTTCGGCGGCAAGCTGGACATGACGGTCCAGCCGCTGCTCGCCATCGCGGCGTGGCACCTCGACAGGCCCGTGGCCATGGTGTTCTCGCGCGAAGAATCGATGGGCACCTCGACCAAGCGCCACCCGGGCCGCATGACGTCTACCATGGCCGCCGATGCCGATGGCCGGTTGTGCGCGGTGGAGTTCGAGGGCGATTTCAATACCGGTGCCTTTGCCTCCTGGGGCACCGCTGTGGCCAATCGGGTGCCGGTGCACGCTGGCGGCCCGTACGTCCTGCCGCACTACCGTGCGCACACGCGTGCCATCCATACCCACATCACCCCCGCCGGGGCGTTCCGTGGCTTCGGCGTGCCGCAGACGATGATGTCGCAGGAGCAACTGATCGACGAACTTGCGCTCGCGGCGGGCATCGATCCGCTGGAGTTTCGGGCGAAGAACGCCCTGCGGCCCGGCGACTCGTTGCCGACCGGGCAGGTGCTCGACCACAGCGTGGGGCTGGTCGAATGCCTCGACGCGCTGCGTCCGGCATGGCAGGCGGCACGGAGCCGCATCGCCAGCCTGAACGCAGCCTCGCCCAGCCATATTCGCCATGGCGTCGGCATCGCCGCGTTCTTCTATGGCTGCGGCAACACGGCGTTGCCGAATCCTTCCACGGTGCGCTTCGGTGTCCGGCCGGACGGCACGGTGGTCCTGCATCAGGGCGCGGTGGACGCGGGGCAGGGCGCGAACACGGTCATTCCCCAGATCGCCGCCGACGCGCTCGGTGTTCCGGTCGACCAACTACAGTTCATCGGGCCCGACACGCATCTCACACCGGATTGCGGCCGCACCTCGGCGTCGCGCCAGACCTTCATCACGGGCCGCGCAGCCTATCTTGCCGGTACGGCCTTGCGCCACCGGCTGCTGGCGCTGGCAGGCGCGGCGGCCGATGCGAAGATCCGGGTCAGTGCGAGCGGCATCGCCATCGACGATCATGCCCTGGATCTTCGGACGCTCCCGGTCGACGCCCACGGCTATGTCGTCGCGGCGGAAGAGCGTTTCGATCCGCCCATCACTTCTCTAGATGCCGCCGGGCAAGGCAGTCCCTACGCGACCTATGCGTTCGGCGCCCAGATGGCGGAAGTGGTGGTGGACTGCGAGAGCGGACGCGTCCGCGTGCTGAAAGTGGTGGCGGCGCATGACGTGGGCCGCATGGTCAACCCGACGCTGCTCGAAGGGCAGGTCGAGGGGGCGGTGGCGCAGGGCGTCGGCATGGCGTTGATGGAGAAATACCACCCGGGCCGTCACAACAATCTGCACGATTACCTGATTCCCACGGTGCACGACATGCCCGAGGTCCAGTCGATCTTCATCGAGGCGCCCACGGCCATCGGCCCCTACGGGGCAAAAGGCATTGGCGAGCCGGCATTGGTGCCCACGGCGGCCGCCATCCTCAATGCCATCCATGATGCGATTGGCGTGCGGATCCGCGAGGCGCCTGCTACCCCCGATGTCATCCGTCGCGCGCTTGCCGCCCGCGACGCGGCATCCGGCGTGCCCCGATAGTTCCTTCGAACGGCCTAGACAATGACAACAAAAAACATTGACCAGCCCGCGTTGCCGAGCCCATCCAGCCTGGACTGGTATGCGGAACTGAGCCCGCAAGCCAGGCGGACGTTCCTGGCATCGTTCATCGGCTGGGCCACCGATGCCTTCGATTTCATGGTGTTCAGCTTTGTCCTCGCGTCACTGATCGACGTCTGGGGACTGGACCGGGGCCAGGCAGGGCTGCTGGGCACCGTGACGCTGATCTTCTCCGCGATTGGCGGATGGATCGCGGGCATGCTGGCGGACCGCTACGGCCGGGTCAAGGTGTTGCAGGGCACAATCCTCTGGTTCTCCGTCTGCACGTTCGCGATCGGCTTCGCGCAGAATTTCGAGCAGATCTTCGTGCTCCGTGCCTTGCAGGGGCTCGGCTTCGGCGGGGAATGGGCCGTGGGCGCCGTGCTGATCGGGGAGATCATCGCCCCGAAGCACCGTGGCAAGGCGGTCGGCCTGGTGCAAAGCGGCTGGGCGGTCGGCTGGGGGCTCGCGGCGATTCTCTACAGCATTGCGTTCTCGGTGCTACCCGAGTCGCTGGCGTGGCGCAGCTTGTTCTGGGTGGGCGTCCTGCCCGCGCTGCTCGTCCTGTACGTGCGCAAGCACGTGCCGGAGCCCGAAGTGTTCGCGACGGCGGCCGAGGCAAGGCGACAAGGGGTCAAGCCCGCTTCGATGTGGGTCATTTTCTCGCCGGCGTTGCTGCGCCGGACCGTGCTGGCCGCGCTGCTGTGCACGGGCATCCAGGGCGGCTTCTATGCGATGTCGACATGGCTGCCCACCTACCTGAAGCTGGAGCGGCACCTGTCCGTGCTGAACACCGGCGGCTACCTGATGGTGATCATCGTGGGCTCCTTCTGTGGGTATGTCGTCGGCGCCTATCTGTCCGACTACTGGGGGCGCCGGCGCAACTTCATCCTGTTTGCGCTGCTGTCGATCGCCTCGGTATACCTCTACCTGACGCTGCCCCTTTCCAACGCGGAGATGCTGTGGCTCGGTTTCCCGCTGGGCTTCGCGTCCTGCGGCATTTTCAGTGGGGTCGGCGCCTACCTGACGGAGTTGTATCCCTCGGAAAGCCGCGCCAACGGGCAGAGCTTTACCTACAACTTCGGGCGCGGCATCGGCGCCCTGTTTCCGAGTCTGGTCGGCATGCTCAGCCACTCCACGAGTCTTGCCATGGCCATCGCCATTTTCTCGGGGGCCGCGTACGGCGTGGTGCTGCTCATGGTCTTGCTGTTGCCCGAGACAAAGGGGCAGGCGCTGGATACCGTGTAGACCCATACCTTGGTATGGATGCGCGCCTGCCGGCGTATGTCAGAGCATTCCAGATTCACTTCTTCTATAGCGCACCGTTTCCGACCATGACTGCCCCCCACCATGCTTCCACGGCTTATCCGCAGGTGCTCGCCCAGGGCACGGTCCATATCGTGGACGACGACGAACTGATGCGCAAAGCCCTGACCAGCCTCCTGGAGTCCATCGATCTGCAGGTCCGGGCGTTCGGGTCCGTGGAGGACTTTCAGCGCGCGCCGAAAGTGATCGGCCCCGCCTGTCTCGTGCTCGATGTCCGCCTGCGCGGGCAAAGCGGGCTCGCGTTCCAGAAGTCGGCAATGCAAAAGGGCCAGCCGCACATGCCGATCGTCTTCATGAGCGGCCACGCCGATATCGCCATGTCGGTGAAGGCCATGAAGGCCGGTGCGGTCGATTTCCTGGCCAAGCCGTTCCGGGACCAGGACATGATCGACGCCGTCATTGCCGCGCTGGAGCGCGACATGCAGCAGCTTGAAACGGAGCAGTCGTTGCGCGGGCTGCGACGGTCCTGGGATACGCTGACCGCCCGTGAGCGCGAGGTCCTCCGGCATGTCTTGGCCGGCATGATGAACAAGCAGATTGCCGCGGCCATGGGCATTGCCGAGATCACCGCGAAGATTTATCGCGGCCACGCGATGCGCAAGATGAACGCGCGCACGGTGGTAGAGGCCGTTCAGATCATGCGCGCGCTGGGCGAGGCGCGCGCTGCCTAGCCCGGCCACCGGCGAAGCGTTCGCGTAAATGAAGGTTTAGGGACCGCCATCTCACCGGATGATGGCGCCTTGCACCGCGTCATGGTGATATTCCGCAGCGCCGTTTGGTTGACGGCGAACGGAGAATGCCAATGACTATGGAACCGGGAGCCCTGACGAGTGTGCTCCTGCTCGGATGCGCCGGATTGCTGCTCTTTGCACTGGTTTGTGCGCAATGGATGTACCGGCGATGCAAGGCGCGAGAATCCGAGCTGCTGACCATGCAGGCATCGTATGCGCATGACTTGCGCACGCCGCTGACACGCATGCTGCTGCGTTGCGAGATGATCGACGACGCGCCGCTGCGTCACGCCATGGAGCGTGATCTCGACGAAATGCGGGAACTCGCCGAAGCCAGCCTGTCCTGCGCGCGCATGCAGAGCGGCCTTGTACAGCCGCTGCGGAGCGTGGACGCGGATAGCCTCCTCGACGTGCTGGTCCAGGACTATCGGGATGCGGGCTGCGCACTGGCGCTGGAAGGGCAGGTGGGACGCCCGATCGTCACCTGTCCACACGCGCTGCGCCGCGTGCTGGTCAACCTGATCGACAATGCGTTTCGCTATGGCAGCGTTGTCCGCATCGCCGTTCGCATGGAGAATAGGCGCCTGCATCTGGCTGTGATCGATTCCGGACCCGGGATCGCGCCATCGGAGCTGGATGCCGTGTTGAGGCCATGGTACCGGTCGCCGCACACCGCCAGCCGGGGTCCGGGCAGCGGCTTGGGGCTGGCCATCGCCCTGCGACTGGCCAAGGCCATGCGTGGGGAGTTGAAGCTACAGAATCGGCGCGAGGGCGGCCTGGAAGCGAGCTTGTCGCTGCCGCTCTGAGCGGCGCGGATTCACTGGGGAGGCAGGATTTTGAAGGAAGACACATCGGCGGCAGCATTCGTCGCACGATTGACGGCGCAGGGCACGACCCGCGTCACGGAAGCGGCCGGGTGCCGCATGGTGTGGCGCCGCTTTGGCAGCGGGCCGGATGCGCTGCTCGTGCACGGCGGCCACGGCAGCTGGCTGCACTGGGTGCGCAATATCGAGGCGCTGGCGGCCCGCCATACGGTCTGGGTGCCCGATCTGCCCGGCTACGGCGTCTCCGGAGACCCGGTGGGGACCGACATGCCGGCGCTGGTGGAGGCCGTGGTGGCGAACTTCGCCCAACTGCCCGATATGGGCGATGTCGATCTGGTCGGCTTCTCGTTCGGCGGGCTGACGGCCTCGCATCTGGCCTCCCGCCTGCCCAACGTGCGCGGGCTGGCGCTGCTGGGGCCGGGTGGCCACGGCGGCACACGGCGGCAGACCATCGCGCTGGTCGACTGGCGCCGCGCCGGGAGCCCCGAGACGCTGGCGGCGGCGATGCAGCAGAACGTCGCCGCGTTCATGATCGCGGACCCCGCCAAGGTGGATGCGCTGGCGCTGCTCGCCTACACCGAGTCCTGCCGCGACACGCGCTTCCGCAGCAAGCAGATTTCACGCGCCGGCGGGCTGCGCGCGGCGCTGGACCGCTTCGGTGGGCCGGTGCTGATGGCCTTCGGGGAGCACGACGTGACCGCCGATCCGCCAGAGGTGCTGGCAAGCCTGATCGACGGGCGGGAAGGCCGGCGCGGCGAGATCGTGCCCGGCGCCGGCCACTGGGTCCAATACGAGGCCGATACGGCCGTCAACGCGCTGCTGCTGGCGTGGCTGGCGCGCTGAGCGGACGATAAACGTAGACTGGCCCGGTCAGCCCGAGCTGAACTTGGACCACCCCGCGCCACCCCGGCCGCCATCGGCACGCCCGGCCAGCTTCACCGGCCCGCAGCAGGCACACCCTGCACCATGGCCCGCCAACTCCGACGGCACGGCCCCCGGTGCCCCCGCCAACGCGGGCGCGGCCACCAGCGCCCGCGCCGCAGCCTTGCCACAGTGCGGGCAGCCAACCGGCTCGTCCCGCTGCGCCATCGGCCGCATCAACGCAAAATCGCCGCAATCGTCACACCGGTAGTCATAGGTGGGCATCGCTTCTCGCTGGGTCGGGAAATAAGAGGGGTTCAGCTTACGCCAGGCCTTGTGAAACGTCGATGGCGGGGAACCCGGGCGGTTAGGGGCCAGCGTTTCCCCCGCTGACCTATCCTGAAACCATCCCGGGCTCAGCGGCTTGATGCCGGGTGGCGCATGCGTTCCTGTCCCGTTTGTCCGGGCATCGTCCGTCGGCGTTCCAGGCCGTTCTTTCTGCAGGCGTGATGCCATGTCCACGTACTTTCTTCCCGTTCTGGTTGCCTTGGCGACGCTGGGGGTGTCCGGGGCGGCCGGCGGGGCGCCGGCGCCTTCGCAGGGGCAGCCGTCTTCGGCGTTGTCGGTGACGTTCATCCATCCCGAGACCTATACCGATGCCTCATGGTCGCAGTCGTATGGCAGTGACCGGCAGGTGCTCGATGACATCCGAAAGCACTTCGCCAAACTGGCGGCGCGCAAGTTGCCGGAGGGGTATTCGCTGACGATCGAGGTGCTGGACATCGATCTGGCCGGCTATATCGACTGGCGCTACGCGCAGCAGGTGCGCGTGATCCGGGATGCCACGTGGCCGCGCATGACGCTGCAATATGAACTGCGCCACGGTGACGAGGTGGTGGCCAGCGCGCAGGAGCGCATCTCGAACATGAATTTCGGTTGGGGCGTGAACCTGTACGGGCCGTCGGACCGGCTGCGCTACGAGAAGGTCATGATCGACGACTGGTTCGGGCGCCGGATCGGCAAGCTGACGGGCAAGAGCTAGGCCGCCTCGCCCCCGGCAGGCGGGAAATGAAGCGCGATGGTCAGGCCGCCGCCGGGCGTGTCGCCGAGCACGATTGCCGCGCCGTGGAGTCGGGCGATTTCCCGCACGATGGATAGCCCGAGCCCGCTGCCGGCGCGCGCTGCGCTGGCCTCCCCCCGATAGAAGCGCTGGAACACGGGTTCCCGGTCCTGCGGCGCGATGCCGGGGCCGTTGTCCTCCACCTGTAACCGCGTGCCGCGCACACGCACCGTCACCATGGCGCCAGCGCCCGCGTAGCGCACCGCGTTGTCGATCAGGTTGCCGAGTAGTTCCTGGAGGAGTTCGGGCTGGCCGTCGATCTCATCCTGCGCGTCGCCAGCTTCGGCAACGTCTCCTTCGAAACCCAGATCCACCCCGTCCCGCCGGGCGAGTGGCGCCCAGTCCAGGGCCACCGCCTGCGCCAGCGCGCCGAGCCGCAGCCGGTGGAGCGTGGGCGCATAGCCGCTGTCCGGCTCCAGCCGGGAGAGCGACAGCAGCTGCTCCACCTCCTTCGCCGCCTGCCGGACCGAACTGTTGAGGCGGGCCAGATGCGCCCGCGCGCCGGCCAGTTCGCGTTCGCGCAGCGCCAGTTCCGATTCGGCCTGGATGATGGCCAGCGGCGTCTTGAGCTGGTGCGCGGCATCGGCAAAGAAGCGCTTGCGCCCCTCGACCATGCGCTGGAGCCGCGCCACGTACTGGTTGACGGCGTTGACCAGCGGCTGGGTCTCCACGGGCAGCGTGGCGGCGTCCAGCGGCTGGAGGTCGTCCGGGCCACGCGCGCTTATCGCCTCGGACAGCCGGTGCAGCGGCCGCAGCCCGCGCCGCACCCCGAACCAGACGATGGCCAGCGCCAGGCTGACCAGCATCAGCTCCTGCAGCAGCGATCCCATCAGGATGTCATTGGCCAGTTGCGCGCGCGGCTCGGTGGTCTCGGCCACGAGCACCCAGACCAGTTGCGTGCGCGCGGAGCGCACGTCGTGCAGCGGCAGCGGCATGGCGGCCATCCGCACCGGCTCGCCGCGATAGTCGGCATCGTAAAACTGCGTGCGATAGAGCGCGCGCACGGGTTGGGCCGGCATCGGCAGGGCCGGATAGCCGGTGATGGTGGCGCCGGTCTCGTCGCGGATCTCGTAGTAAATGCGCGAACCGGCTTCGGCGTCGAAGACTTCGAGGGCGAGGTAGGGTACCTCCACCTCCACGCGGCCGTCGCGCAGACTAATGCCCTCGCGCATGGCCTTGAGCGAGGCGGCCAGCGTGCGGTCGAACGCCTCGTGGGCGGCGGCCATGGCGCGGCGGTCGGTCAGCCAGGCGTCGAGCGCCAGCAGCCCGAGCAGCGGCAGCAGCAGCCACAGCGAGAGCTGCCAGCGCAGGCTCGCCGATTTCATCGCCGAGGTCCTGACCGGCTCACGGCTGGGCGGCGAGGTTGGCGTCCTCGGGGGCCGGGGCGCGCACCTCGAGCAGGTAGCCCAGCCCGCGCAGCGTGACGATGCCGACGCCGCTGCCTTCCAGCTTCTTGCGCAGCCGGTAGACGTAGATCTCGATGGCGTCCGGGTTCACCGACTCCTCGATGCCGAAGATCTTCTCCGATAGCGCGGCCTTGTTGACGGCCCGGCCATCGCGCATCAGCAGGATCTCCAGCACCGCGCGCTCGCGCCCGGTCAGCGCCAGCAGTGTGCCGTGCAGCGTGAAGGCCCGGCTGACGGCGTCGTAGTGGAGTGGCCCGCAGTGCAGCGCGGTGCGGTCGTGGCCGTGGCTGCGCCGGATCAGCGCGCGGGCGCGGGCTTCCAGTTCGGTCAGGGCGAAGGGCTTGGCGAGGTAGTCGTCGGCGCCGAGGTCCAGGCCGCGCACGCGGTCTTCGACGGAACCGTGCGCGGTCAGGATCAGCACCGGCACCGGGTTGCGCCGCTGCCGCAGGCGCCGCAGCACTTCCAGGCCGTCCAGGCGGGGCAGGCCGATATCGAGGATGGCCAGCGCGTAGTCCTGCGTGGAGAGCAGGTTGTCGGCGCTCGCGCCGTCGTGCATGCAATCGACCGTGAAGCCGCTCTGGCCCAGGGACTCCACGAGGGAGGCGGCCAGTTTCAGGTTGTCTTCGGCAAGCAGGATACGCATGGCAGGGGGACGGCAGTAGCGGCAGGGGAACGGCAACAGCGCGTGATTGATACCGGGAAGCAGCGGGGCGGGCTAGCTAGGGAAAGCCCCAATCCGCACGCCCGCAACGGTCCGTATTTGAAGGATTTTCGAAAGCGATCTGAAAGTGAGCCTCCCATACCATTCGCGCCGTTCACTCACAAAAAAGACACAGGAGACAGGCATGAAACGGATGGCATGGGTCGTTGCCGGGATGGCTTGCGTTGCTACGGGCGGTGCGGCAGCGCAGTCCAGCGTCACGCTGTACGGCATCGTGGATTCGGGCGTGGAGTACCTCAACCACGCCGGGCCGGGCGGTGGTTCGGCAGTCAAGGTGATCTCGGGCGGCAAGAATACCTCGCGCTGGGGCCTGCGCGGCACCGAGGACCTGGGCGGCGGCCTGAAGGCCGTGTTCCAACTGGAAAGCGGTATCGCCATCGACACCGGCAAGCTGGACACCGACAACACACTGTTCGACCGCCGCGCCACCGTGGGCCTGCAGAACAAATGGGGCCGCCTGCTGCTGGGCCGTGACTTCACCACGACCTACGATTTCATGCTGCCGTTCGACCCGATGGGCTACGCGCCGAACTACTCGTGGGCGACCTCGTCCACGGCGTCGGGCGGGCGCAAGGACGGCATGTTCTCGCGTGCGACCAATGTGGTTCGCTATGACGGCACGTTCGGCGGCGTGAAACTGGGCGCCACGGTTTCGCTGGGCGAGGTGCCGGGCGAGTTCAAGTCTTCGTCGAAATACGACGTCGGCGTCGGCTATTCGTCGGGCGGCTTCGCTACCGCCGTGACCTGGGATCGCCAGAACGGCGCGGGCGGCAGCACCACGCCGGCCGATACGATGGACTATATCCAGGGCGTCCACGCCGGCCTGAGCTATGACTTCGGCTCGCTTGCGCTGTACGGCGGCTACCGCAATTACAAGCGCACCTTCACGAACGGCGCGGCCTCGCAGCTGAGCGACCTGTACTGGGTGGGCGCGGCGTACGACTTCACGCCGGCCTTCACGCTCTACGGCGCGGTGTACAAGCAGAACATCAAGGGCGCGACGGACGGCGATCCGATCCTGTTCTCGCTGCGCGCTCAATACAATCTTTCCAAACGCACCATGGCCTACCTGTCCGCAGGCTATGCCAAGGCGCGCAACGGTCAGACCGTGAGTCTCTCGCGCGACTTTGTGGGCTCTGCCAACAATCAGGTCGGTGTCACGGCGGGTCTCCAGCACCGCTTCTGATTCTTCACAGTCGGATTGTTGTTTGGACCATCGTGGTGGGTGGTCTTCCGGCGGCGCGAGGGGCTCGCGCCGCCGGTTTTTGCATTTCGGCGCTATCTATTTAGTCGCGCCGGTCACGCGCCAGATCACATTGCCGACGTCATCGGCCACCAGCAACCCGCCGCGCTTGTCCACGGCCACGCCCACCGGGCGGCCCTGGGCGTCGCCGTCGGCGGTCAGGAAGCCGGTCAGCACGTCGAAGGGCGCACCGTTGGGCTTGCCCTGCTCGAACGGGACGAAGATCACCTTGTAGCCGGCACGCGGCTTGCGGTTCCATGAGCCATGCTGGCCGATGAACATCCCGTGCTGGAACCTTGCCGGCAGGCTGTTGCCGGCGGCGCTGGCCAGCCCTAGCGAAGCCGTATGCGTGCCCACCGCGTAGTCGGGCACGATGGCCTTCGCCACCAGATCGGGGGCCGGCGGCTTCACGCGCACATCCACATGTTGGCCGTAGTAGCTGTACGGCCAGCCGTAGAAGCCGCCATCGCGCACGGAGGTAATGTAGTCCGGCACCAGATCGCTGCCGATTTCATCGCGCTCATTCACGGCCGTCCACAACATGCCGCTGGTCGGCTCCCAGGCCATGCCGTTCGGGTTGCGCAGGCCGCTGGCGAACACGCGGTGCTGGCCGGTCTGGCGATCCACCTCCCAGATGGCGGCGCGGCCCGCTTCCTTGTCGATGCCGTTTTCGGCCACGTTGCTGTTCGAGCCGACCGTGACGTAGAGCTTGTTGCCGTCCTGGCTGGCGATGATGTTCTTGGTCCAGTGATGGTTCAGCGGCCCGCCTGGTAAATCCACGAGTTTCTGGCCCGGATCGGTGATGCTCGGCTGTCCCGGCGCGTAGGGATAGCGCACTACGGCGTCGGTATTGGCCACGTAGAAGTCGTTGCCGACCAGCACCATGCCGAACGGCGAATTCAGGTCCTTGAGGAAGACGGAGCGCTCGTCGGCCACGCCGTCGCCGTTGGTGTCGCGCAGCAGCGTGATGCGGTTGGCGCTCGGCACACCCGCGCCGGCGCGCTTCATCACCTGCTTCATGACCCAGCCCTTGATCCCTTTGCCGTCGTCCGGCTTGGGCGGCGCGTTCGACTCGGCCACGAGGACATCGCCATTGGGCAGCACGTAGACCCAGCGCGGATGGTCGAGCTTGTCGGCGAATGCGGTCACCGTCATGCCATCCGCCGCCACCGGCTTCTTGCCGTCCTCCCAGCCCTTGGCCGGCGCGATATGCACGGTCGGGATCAACGTCTTGTTCGGCTCGGGCAATTGCGGCGAGGCGCCGATGCCGGCCGACTCCGGCAGCTTGGCGGATTCGCCGCATCCCGTGGCGAGTAGCGCAGCGACGGTCAGGCAGATGGCCAACGGGAGAGGAAGAGGGCGGAAGCTCGGCATGTCAGGCTCCTTGCGCGCGGGGCGCCATGCTTGGAGCATAGGAAATCACTTGGCAGGCGTCTGTCGGCCAGTGTCCGACTTTAGGCCACTCAGGCCAGCAGGCGGTGCCGCTTGTGCCAGTCGTGCAGCGATTCTTCCGGCCAGGTCTCGCAATGGCGATGGCCCTTGCCGCGTGGCACATCCACCCATGGCGCGACGTTCTCCAGCGAAGCCTCCACCACTTCGGGTGGGCGGGGCAGGGGCGTGTCGATGGCGCTCGCGTTGGGGTAGACCATGTCGGGCCAGCGCGGGTCCCAGAGCCACAGCGGACTGCCGCACTCGGCGCAGAAATGGCGGAAGGCCTTCGAGCGCTTGGGGCGCTGGCCGGGCTCGCGCATCACAGCGTGATAGCGCGAGACATGCTTCTTGCCGCGAACGCGCAGCGAGTGGGCATCCCCGCCGAGGTTGATGCCATAGCCTCCGCCGCCGCCAGTCTTGCGGCAGATCGAGCAATGGCAATGCATATAGGGGCAGGGCGAATCGGACTCCAGACTGAACTGCACGGCGCCGCATTGGCACGAGCCTTCGAGATGCATGATCCCTCCTGGTTGGCACGGTCGATGCCTCCCAGTGTGGGCGACGGAGCCGGTCGCTTCAAGCACGCCAAATCTGCAGAATTCGCGAAAAGTGTGGCGTTGTCGGAGAGTGTCTGTCAGCGCCGATGAGTTTTTGTAAGGAGATGTTGGAATGCGGCACGCGGGGCACGAGTCGGCTTCTAAACTTCGGTGCGCGGCGCAGGAAGGCAAGACATCCTGCGTGCGGCATTGCGTGGTGCCCGCGCTGCCACAGGTTGTACGCGGGCACCGTCCGAGATAACAACATCTTGAGAGGTCTCATATGTCCAAGAACATGTCCACGAACCGAATCATCCGCACTGGCTCGCTGATCGGCACCCTGACCGCTGGGCTGTTGTCCGCCACCGCTTTCGCCCAGACCACGGCCGCCCCGGCACCCGCCGGCGGCAACGCCGCCGTGCCGCCGGGCATGACGCAGATTCAACCGCCGAAGGACCCGCTGGTGGAGCGCCGCGAAGCCCGCAAGGTTGCGAGCGACCAGTACAAGGCCGAGAAGGCCGCCGCGAAGGGCGAATACAAGCAGGATGTTGGCGCCGCCAAGCAGGAGCGCAAGGACGCCAACAAGGCGGCCAACGAAACCGCCAAGCAGGAACTGCAGGCGCCGAAGCAGTAAGCGAATCCCACCCGGATTCCCGGGGGCGGGGCTAGACCAGCCGCGCTCCCGGCCACGCGCCGGACATCACGATATTCCGCACGGACTGCCGCACGGTCTGCATGATGTCCCACAGCTCGGGCACCACGGTGCGATTGCGCGCCGTGGCCAGCACTACCTGGCGCGTCACCACCGGCTCCACCAGCCGGGCCGAGTGCAGCCGCCCCTGCGCCACGCGGTCCGCCACGGCGGCGAACGGCAGCAGCGTGGCGCCGCAGCCATCCTCCACCAGCCGCATCGACACCGTATTCGAGGCATCGCACTCCAGCGCCATGTTCAGCGTGGTGCCGGCGCGCGCGGCCAGCGATTCGGCCAGCACGCGCAGGCCATGCCCGGTACTCGGCAGGATCAGCGGCACTTCGCCCAGCCGCCGCACCGGGAAGGTCAGGCCGAGGTGGCTCCACGAGGTGGGCGTCACCAGCGTCAGGTCTTCTTCCAGCAGGACATCCACCTTCAGCGCGCCTTGCTGCTCGGGCAGGTAGAGCAGGGCGACGTCGATCTCGCCGGCAGCCAGCCAGGCAAGGATCGGGCTGGCCAGCCCTTCGGCAAAGCGCAGCTTGGTCGCCGGAAAGCGCTGCTTGAGCGCCGTGCCGATGGCCGCGAAGGCCGTGTTGGCGATGGTCGGCTGCGCGGCGATGACCAACTGGGACGGCCCCTGTGCCGTGGACTTGCGCACGGCGGCACGGGCCTCGTTGAGCGTGACCGCCACCTGGCGCGCGTAGCCGAGCAGCGTGGAGCCGGACTCGGTCAGCACCACGCCCCGGCCGCTGCGGTGGAACAGGCGCGTGTCCAGCGCCGCCTCCAGCCGGGCGATCTGGCGGCTGACCGTGGACTGGTCCGCGCCAAGCTCCAGCGCCGCGCGGGAGATGCTCTGCGTGTTGGCCACGCAGACAAAGCACGCAAGGTCGTCGGAGTTCAGCGCCGACATCAGCCCGCCGTCTTGGGCTTGTCGCCGATGGCGAACGACGACATATGCTCGATCGCCTTGACCAGCCCCGAATGGTCCCAACCCGCGCCGCCCTGCGCCACGCAGACGTTGAACAGCTGCTGGCAGGACGCCGTGTTCGGCAGTCCCACCCCCAGCGCCTTGGCCGTGGACAGCGCCAGGTTCAGGTCCTTCTGGTGCAGTTCGATGCGGAAGCCCGGGTCGAAGGTGCGCTTGATCATCCGTTCGCCATGCACTTCCAGGATGCGCGAGCTGGCAAAGCCGCCCATCAGCGCCTGACGCACGCGCGCCGGGTCCGCGCCGGCCTTGGCGGCCAGCACCAGCGCCTCGCTCACGGCCTCGATGGTCAGCGCCACGATCACCTGGTTCGCCACCTTGGCCACCTGGCCGTCACCGACATTGCCGACCAGCGTGATGTTCTTGCCCATCAGCTGGAGCAGCGGCAGCACGCGGTCGAACACATCCTGCTTGCCGCCGGCCATGATCGACAGCGTGGCCGCCTTGGCCCCCACCTCGCCGCCGGACACCGGCGCATCCACATACTCGCAACCCAGCTGCTCGATGCGGGCCGCGAACTCGCGCGTCTCGATCGGGGAGATCGAACTCATGTCGACCACGGTCTTGCCCTGGCTCAGGCCCTCGGCCACGCCGTGCTCGCCGAACAGCACGCGCGCCACGTCCGGCGTATCGGGCAGCATCAGGAAGATGACGTCGGCCTGACGCGCCACCTCGGTGGCATTGGCGCAGGCCTGCATGCCGGCATCCTGGAGCGCCTGCGGCACGCCGCTGCGCGTGTGGGCGTAGACCGTGTGGCCGCCCGCCTGAAGGTGTTGCGCCATCGGCGCGCCCATCACGCCGAGTCCGATGAATCCGATCTTGCTCATATCCGTTTTCCTATATAGATAGCGTCATTGCGCAAAGCGCTCGCGCAGCGCGCGGGAGGCGTCGCGCAGCAGCGTGTGGTCCAGCCCCACGGCGACGAAGTGCGCGCCCATGTCGAGGTAGCGGCGGGCGTCTGCCTCCACGGGAGTCAGCGTGCCGATGGCCTTGCCGGCGCGGTTGGCGGCGTCGTAGATCTGCGCCACGGCGGCCTGCACCTCCGGGTGGTTCGGGTCGCCGAGGTGGCCGTAGGCGGCGGCGAGGTCGTTCGGGCCGATGAAGATGCCGTCCACGCCGGGCTCGGCGCAGATCTCGTCGGCAGCCTCCACGCCCTTGCGGCTCTCGATCTGCACCAGCACGCAGATGTTCTCGTTGATGGTCTTGAAGAAGTCCGGCAGCGTGCCGTAGCGGTTCTGGCGCTGTACGCCGGACACCCCGCGCACGCCGTCCGGCGGGTAGCGCGTGGCCCGCACTGCGCGGCGGGCTTCCTCGGCCGACTCCACGAACGGGATCAGGAAGTTATAGAAGCCGATGTCCAGCAGGCGCTTGAGCAGCACGGGATCGTTCCAGGGCGGCCGGACCACGGGCGCGCTGGTGCTGTCCTTGAGCGCCATCAGCTGCGGCACGAAGGTCAGTACGTCGTTGGGCGCGTGCTCGCCATCGAGCAGCATCCAGTCGAAGCCGGCCAGGCCGATGATCTCGGTGGTAACCGGCTGGCCGAGCGAGGTCCAGCAGCCAATCAGGCGCTTGCGCGCGAGGATGTCCGCACGGAACTGGTTGGGCAGCGGGGAAAGCTGGGGCAGGTGAGGGGTCGTCATGAGAATTCCTTGAGCCTTGGGTTCAGTCCGCCGCCAGGGCGGAGAGCGGGCCGGGGGATTGGCCGCGCGCCTGGAGCACGCGCGCCGCGGCGTCGTCGAGCTGGGCCAGCGTGCCGGCATCCACGGGGATAAAGTCGGCGCGCGCCTTGCGCCATGCGCGCTCGGGGTCGCCGGGGAGGCGGATGGCATCGTTGCCCGGTTGCAGCCGGGACGCCTTCAGCCAATCGACAAAGGATTCCACCTCATGGCCGAAGGTGGTGCTGCTGCCCAGGCGGGCCGGATCGAAGATGATCGCCAGCATGTTGTTCCAGACCGCATGCTCGTGCGTCAGCGTTTCCGGGCGGATGGTGTGGCCGCCAGTCACGGCCGCGCCGAGCAGCTCGCACATCACGGCCAGCACGTAGCCCTTGTGCTCGCCGAAGGTGCGCAGCGCGCCGTGCGGCGTACCGGGCGGCGGGAACATGACCGACGGGTCGTCGGTGGGATGCCCGTTCGGGTCCATCAGGCTGCCCGGCGGCACCGGCACGCCCTTGTTGTTGGCCACGCGCACCTTGCCCATTGCGATGGCGCTGGTGGCGAAGTCGAGCACCAGCGGCGGGGCGCCCGCCACCGGCACGCCGATCGTGAATGGATTGGTGCCGAAGCGCGCGTCGTAGCCGCCATGCGGCGCCACGAGCGGCTTGGACAGCACATTCACGAAGTGGATCGAGATCATGCCGGCCGCCGTGGCCTGCTCGGCCCAGTGGCCCACCCGGCCCAGATGGTGCGAGCGCCGCAGCCCCATCACGCACACGCCGTGCTCCTGTGCGCGGGCGATGCCCATGCGCATCGCCTCCTCGGTCACGGCCTGGCCCATGCCCCGGTTGCCGTCCAGGCTCAGGATGCCGCCGGACTCATGCACCACGCTGACCTGCTGATTGAGCTGCAATTGCTCGCCCTGCCAGGACAGCACGTACTTCGGGATCATGCCCACGCCATGCGAGTCATGGCCCGAGAGATTGGCGCCGACGAGGTGGTCGGCGGTCAGCTGCGCCTCACGCGCATCGGACCCCGCCGCCAGCCACAGGTCCACGACCCAGCGATGCAGGCCGGCGGTCGGAATACGGTGTTCTGCCATGCGTTACTCCAGGTGGATGTTGGCGACCTTGATCAGGTTGGCCCACTTGGCCACCTCGCTCTTCTGGAACTTGCCGAGTTCGGCCGGGCCGGCGCCAGACGGCTCCACGCCCATGCCCACCAGCTTCGCCTTGACGTCCGGCTGGTGGATGATCTTGCCGATCTCGGTGGCCAGCTTGTTGACGATGGGCATCGGCGTGCCGGCCGGCGCGAAGATCGCCTGCCACGAGACGATTTCATAGCCCGGCAGGCCCGATTCGGCCATGGTCGGCACATCGGGCAGCTCGGCGGCGCGCTTGGCGCCGGTGGTGGCCAGCGCGCGGAACTTGCCGGACTGCACCATCGGCATGGCGGCCACGCTGTTCTCGAAGACGATATCGACCTGATTGCCGAGCAGCGCCTGTACCGCCTGGCTGCTGCCCTTATAGGGCACGTGGGTCATCTTCAGGCCGGCCATGTTGGCGAACAGTTCGGCCGCCAGATGCTGGGAGGTGCCGTTGCCGGACGAGCCGAAGTTGATCGACCCCGGTTTGGCCTTGGCCGCTGCCATCACGTCCTGCACCGACTTGTACGGGCTGTTCACGTTCACCACCAGCACATTGGGCAGCGTGCCGATCAGCGCCACCGGCTGGAAGTTCTTGACCGGGTCGTACGGCATCTTGGGGTACAGGCTCACGTTGATGGCGTGCGAGCTGATGGTGCCGCCGAGCAGCGTGTAGCCGTCCGGCGCGGCCTTGGACACGTAGTCCGAACCGATATTGCCGCCGGCGCCGGCGCGGTTTTCCACCACCACCGACTGGCCGAGCACCTGCGACAGCCGCTGGCCGATCAGTCGGCCGAGCAGGTCCGTGGTGCCGCCCGCCGCGAATGGCACGACGTAGTTGATCGGCTTGCTGGGGTACTGGTCGGCGGACTGGGCTTGCGCCAGTGGGGCCGCCGCCATGCATCCAAGGCAAAGCACGGCCAGGGCCGGCCGCATCAATCGATGAGGGAAGGACATTGCATGGTCTCCTGTTTTCGCGAGCATTGTTATGGGACGGCCGGGATGGCCGTCAGGTGTCGCGGGCGGGCGCGCTGTCATGGCAGCATCGCCTCGGTAGCCAATCTACACGGGCGCGAGGCGGGCTGCCTTGCATAAAACGCATAACAGAAATGCACGATAGACCCCGCGGCGGCGCCCGTCAAACGGAAAAATCGCTGTCATCGCCGCCTGCTTCGGGTCTGGCGCCTGCTTGGCTCCACCTTGGCGCCGCCTCCGATCCTGTCCATACTTTTCGTCATGACCGCTCAAACCCCATCCTCCCAGGCCCGCACCGGCGGCCGTGTCCTCGTGGACCAACTGCGCCTGCATGGCACGGAGCGCATCTTCTGCGTGCCCGGCGAGAGCTTCCTGGACGTGCTGGACGCGCTGCACGACCAGCCGGCCATCGACCTCGTCGTCACCAAGCACGAAGGCGCCGCCGCCAACATGGCCGAGGCGGACGGCAAGCTGACCGGCCGCCCCGGTATCTGCTTCGTCACCCGGGGCCCGGGCGCCACGCACGCCAGCATCGGCGTGCATATCGCCCAGCAGGACTCCACGCCGATGATCCTGTTCGTGGGGCAGATCTCCCGCGCCCACAAGGGCCGGGAGGCGTTCCAGGAGGTGGATTACGCGGCAGTGTTCGGCACGATGGCCAAGTGGGCGGCCGAGATCGACGATCCGGCCCGGATTCCCGAGATGGTGGCGCGCGCCTTCCAGGTGGCCACGTCCGGCCGGCCCGGCCCGGTGGTGCTGGCGCTGCCCGAAGACGTGCTCGACGATCTGGTGGACTGCGCCGATGCCGAGCCGTACCGCACCGTGGCGGCCGCCCCGCGCGCCGAGGATGCCCGGGCGCTGGCCGCCGCGCTGGCCGAGGCCCGCCAGCCGCTGGTGATCGCCGGCGGCGCCGGCTGGACCGACGCGGCAGTGCGTGACTTCGCCGCCTTCGTCAAGGCATGGAACCTGCCCGTGGCCTGCGCCTTCCGCCGGCAGGACGTGATCGATAACCGCGACCCGCACTACATCGGCCATCTGAGCCTGGGCGTGAGCCCCAAGCTGGCCGAGCGGGTGCGCACGGCCGACCTGATCGTGGCGGTCGGCACCCGGCTGGGCGACATCGCCACCGATGGCTACACGCTGCTGGAAGTCCCGCGTCCCAAGCAGAAGCTGGTGCATATCCATGCCGATAGCGGCGAGCTGGGCCGCGTCTACCAGTCGGCACTGCCGATCCATTCGGGCGTGGTGCCTGCGGCAGCCATGCTGGCCGCGCTGCCGGCGCCGGCTTCTATCGGATGGAAGGACTGGACCAGCGGCGCCCGGGCCGAGCACGAGGCCTTCGTCACGCCGCCCAAGCCCCATGCGGAACTGACGGGGGTGGATATGGCTGCCGCGATGTCGCACCTGAACGCGGTGCTGCCCGAAGACGCCATCCTCAGCAACGGCGCCGGCAATTACACGGTCTGGCTGCACCGCTTCTACGCGTACAAGCGTCCGCGCACGGAACTGGCGCCCACCTGCGGCGCGATGGGTTACGGCCTGCCGGCCGCGATTGCCGCGAAGCTGCGCGCGCCCGAGAAGACCGTGGTCTGCCTGGCTGGCGACGGTTGCTTCCTGATGTATCCGCAGGAGATCGCCACGGCCGCCGCGCATGGCGCCAACCTGATCGTGATCCTGGTGAATAACCGCATGTACGGCACCATCCGCATGCATCAGGAGAAGCGCTACCCGGGCCGCCAGAGCGGCACGACCATCGCCAACCCGGATTTCGTGGCGATGGCGCGCGCCTGCGGGGCGTGGGCGGAGCGGGTGGAGAAGACGGAGGACTTTGCGGCAGCGTTCGAGCGCGCCCGCAACGCCGGCCAGCCGGCCGTGCTGGAGCTGATGACCGATCCGCTCCAGATCACGCCCGCAATGCGCGTGACCGAACTGCCGGCCTGAGCCCGGATCAGACGCTGCCTAGGCGATCTAGAACAGCGCCGCTTGTGGCCGGGCCTCGTGCCCGGCTTTTTCATGGCCGGACGTCGGGCGGGCCAGGATCTCGCGGATCTGCTCCAGATACCGCTCGCCCACCGCGCGATGGCTCTTGCGAGCCTCGTCCGCCAGCGCGCGGCGCGACGGCGCCCGAATCCCGATCAGGCGGCAAATCGTTGAAAGATAAGGCTTTTTATCGTCGACGGTGGCCCGGTGCGCGGCCGACAGCAGGGCGGCATCACCAATGCGCCCCCGCAGCCAGACCAGCACCTGGCGGTCATATTCGTTCTGCACACGGATCAGGTGGATCAGGTGTTCCATTCCGCACTCCGATATACTGTTCATTCATACAGTTACTGTAAATATATACAGTGCATCGGAATTTTCAAGGTGTGCGTCGGAAAATGCTTGAAAGTTCTTGCGCTGGGCCGGCACGCGTGGCCACCATGGCGGTCTGCCAGCCGCCTTTTCGCATCGAATCATGGACGACACCACCGCCACCTTCCACAAGCTGCGCCCGCGCCTGCACGGGATTGCCTACCGGATGCTCGGCGCCGTGGCCGAGGCCGAGGACGTCGTACAGGACGCCTGGCTGCGCTGGCACACGGCTGACCAGACGGAAATCGAAAATGCCGAAGCCTGGCTGGTCTCGGTAACCACCCGCATCGCCATCGACCGCCTGCGCGCCGCCAAGATCCAGCGCGAGCACTACACCGGGATCTGGCTGCCCGAGCCGCTGATCACGGACAGCCCGGACAACCCCGAGGCCATCAAGGAGCGCGCCGATGACATCTCCGTCGCCTTCCTCCTCCTGCTGGAGCGCCTGACGCCCGAGGCCCGCGCGGCCTTCCTCCTGCGCGAGGTTTTCGACAACGACTACGACGAGGTGGCGCGCGTGATCGGCAAGAGCGAGGCCAGCTGCCGCCAGCTGGTCAGCCGGGCAAAAACCCAGCTACGCGACGACCGGCCGCGCTTCACGGTGTCCCCGGACACCCATCGGCACATGGTCCAGGCGTTCGCCCAGGCGATGCAGGGCGGCGACTTCGCCGGCATCCAGGCGCTGCTGGCCAACGACGCCACCCTGGCCGGCGACGGCGGCGGCAGGGTCCAGACCTTCCCCAAGCCGCTCGAAGGCGCACGGCGCATCGCGCAACTGTTCTACGCCACGCGCCTCAGATTCCCCGGCGAGGGCCTCCGGGTGCGGCTGGTGCTGCTCAATGGCGAATGGGCGCTGCTGCGCTACTTCGACGGCGCGCTGGAGTCCGCGCAGACCTTTGTGGTCGAAGGCGACCGCATCGCCCGCATCCACGTGCAACGCAACCCGGACAAACTGGCGCGGATTGCGGCGTATTTTGGCGGAGAGGCGTAAGGAAGGGGCGGCCGCTGTGAGTTCGTGCGCCTTGATCGCAGTCATGTCCAGGTACGGGCTTGTCCCGGCTGCACCGGCATAACGCCCGGCGGGCGTTTTCTGCGGCCTGATCCAAAAAAGAGCCCGCCAAGGCGGGCCCAAAGACGAAGGGAAAGTCTCCGTCAAGTGGATTTCAGCGTGGCCGCTGCGCTCAGAAGCGGTGGCGGATGCCGACGATGGCGCCGAACTGGTTCTGGCCGGCGCCCACCTGTTCGGTTGTGGCCGTCAGGGTGCTGGCACTGCGGTTCAGCGACGGGCCGAAGCCGGACAGGCCCATGGCCGAGCCGTCCCGGTTCTGGGCGTAGGCGACGATGGTGTACAGGTCGGTGCGCTTGGAGAACGCGTACGTGCCGGACAGCACGAAGCTGTACGGGTCGCCGCCGCTGTTGCGCACGTCGGTGTAGTAGGCCGCGCCAGTCAGCGTGATGGCCGGCGTGACCTGGTAGTTCGCGCCGATCCAGTACAGGTTGGTGCGCAGCGAGCTGCTGGCGAAGTCGCCGTAGTACCAGCGATAGCCGGCGAAGGCACGGGCCCGGCCGAAGTCGTAGCTGGCGCCGAGGGTGGCGCGGCGCTCGCGGTTGTCGTCCGTGACGACGGTGCTGCCGCGCACTTCGTCGTACACCACGCGGGCGGACAGCGGGCCGGCCGTGTAGCCGACGCTGGCGCTGAAGTTGCGGCCGGCCTTGTAGTCGCCCGGCACCTCGCCGCCGGCGCTGCTGTCGTAGCCGGTGCTGTAGAACAGACCGTAGTACAGCGCGCCGGTCTGGCCGGTGAACTTCACCGAGTTATCGGCGCGGCCGGACATCCACTTGTCGTGCATCAGCACCGAGTAGCGCGTGGCGATGGCCATCGGGTCATAGGCCAGCGAGAAGTCGTACAGCACGGTCTGATGGCGGCCCAGCGACAGCGTGCCGTACTGGTTCTGCAGGCCGACGAACGCCTGACGCCCGAACATGCGGCCGCCCTGGTTGGCGCTGCCGGTGTCGAGGTCGAAGCCGTTTTCCAGCGTGAAGACGGCCTTCAGGCCGCCGCCCAGGTCTTCGGCGCCGCGCAGGCCCCAGCGGGAGGTGGAGAGGTTGCCGGCGGACATCCGCACGACGTTGTTGCTGCCGCCGGTGGCCGCGTTCGGCACGTTGGTCAGGAATTCCACGCCAGCGTCGACGACGCCGTAGAGCGTGATGCTGCCCTGGGCGTGGGCAGCAGCGGGCAGGGCAGGGAGGATGGCCAGCGTGGCCAGGCAGGCGAGACGGGTCTTCATGCGTTCGTGATCCTTGTTATGGTCGCCGCCCGCGCACCCCGTAAGGGCTCGGGCGTGCCGGCGGCGACTGCAATGTAACGAGGGATCAGGAACGGGAGAAGCGCGTCTGGGCTGACAGACTGTCCCGGGATTTGAACAATTGGGGCGTCAAGCGCCCTTCAGCGCTCCGTCAGCGGCTGCCCTTGAGCAACGGACATTGCGACTTCGACGGCGGGATGAACGCCTGGTCGCCCGGCACCGTGGCCAGCACCTTGTAGTAGTCCCACGGGTACTTGGACTCGGCCGGCGTCTTGACCTCGAACAAATACATATCGTGCACCATGCGCCCATCGGCGCGGATGCGGCCGTTCTTGGCGAAGAAGTCGTTGATCGGCATCGCCTTCATCTTCTCCATGGTCGGTGCGGTCTCGTCCGTGCCGGCCGCCTGCACGGCCTTCAGGTAGTGCGTGACGGAGGAGTAGACGCCTGCCTGGCTCATGTTCGGCATCTTCTTGACCTTGTCGAAGTACTTGCGCGACCAGGCGCGCGTGGCGTCGTTCATGTCCCAGTAGAACGCCTCGGTCAGCACCAGCCCCTGCGCGGTCTTGAGGCCGAGCGCGTGGATGTCGTTGATATAGAGCAACAGTCCGGCCATGCGCTGCTTGCCGTCGCGCGTCAGGCCGAACTCGGAGGCGGCCTTGATGGCGTTGACCGTGTCGCCGCCCGCGTTGGCCAGGCCCACCACCTGCGCCTTGCTCGCCTGCGCCTGGAGCAGGTAGGAGGCGAAGTCGCTGGTACTGAGCGGATGGCGCGCGGCGCCGAGCACCTGCCCGCCGGCCTCGGTGACCACCGTGGTGGCTGACTGCTGGAGCGTGTGGCCGAACGCGTAGTCGGCGGTCAGGAAGAACCACGTCTTGCCGCCGCGCTGGACCATGGCCTTGGCCGTGGTGTTGGCCAGCGCGTAGGTGTCGTAGGCGTAGTGGACCGAAACCGGCGTGCACAGGTCGTTGGTGAGGCGCTCGCTGCCGGGGCCGGAGAACACCACGATCTTGTTCTTCTGCTTCGCCACGTCGAGCACGGCCAGCGCGGGTGCCGAAGCCGCCACATCCAGGATGGCATCGACCTTGTCCGTATCGAACCATTCACGCGCCTTGTTGGCGGCGATGTCGGCCTTGTTCTGGTGATCCACCACCACCAGCTCGATTTTCTTGCCGAGCACCTTGCCGCCGAAGTCGTCGATGGCCATCTGCGCCGCCGTGGCGCTGCCGCGCCCGGTCACGTCGGCGTAGAGGCCGCTCATGTCGAGCAGCAGGCCGATCTTGACGACATCATCGGAAATCCCTGCCTTCGGCTGGGCCGAGGCGATGCCGGCCACACCGCCAGCACCGGCCAGCGCCAGCAGGGCAGCGGCCGTCCGCCGCCATGTCGCTGAAGTCTTCATGGTTGTCTCCTCCAGTTTTTTATCTAGTTCTTCTACGATTTAAAAACGCACACCGCGGATCACACCGTGGCCACCGGCGTCACCGGCGAGCCCACCGCGCCCGGCAGCCGCAGCGGCGGCGCCGTGAGCATGAAGCGCGAGCGGCGGTGCGCGCGCAGCCAGTCCGCCAGGTCCTTGAGATACCAGAGTTCGCCAAGCGGCAGCCCCAGCTTGAACAGGCAATGGTGGTGGAGCGGCAGCAGCGGATGCGTCTTCGCCTCGTCGGGCGGCGGCAGGGCCGGGTAGCGCTCCACGGCGTAGTTGTCGGCGATCAGCGCGGCGATGCCGGAATCGGTGATCCAGTTCAGCAACCGGGCGTCGCGCCCGTTTAGCGCTGCGCAACTGTGGTGGAGCACCGCTTCGTCGGGCTCGCGCTGCATCGACAGCACGACTTCGGCAAAGCCGGTGCGCAGCAGGAGCATGTCGCCGGGCTCCACTTCCACGCGATGGGTGTCCATGGCGTGCATCAGGTCGTCGTAGCCGACGTTGCGGAAGTCCATGCCGAACACATCGGCCAGATCCACCAGCACGCCCCGGCCCTGCATGCCCTTGACGGCGAAGTTCTCGATGCCGAGCGCATCCGCGTGGCTATGGGTATGGCCGTGGCTGCAATCGTGGGCGGCGAACTGGTCGTCATCGGCATAGTCGACCGGGCCGACGATGTCCGCGTTGGCGCGATAGCCGTTGTAGTAGACGCGCTCGAGCTTGCCATCGCCGTCCGCATCGAACAGCGCGCCCACGTGGGCCAGCGAGTCCCACTGGGTGGAGTACTGGAGGCAGAGCAGCACCTGATCGTCGCTGATGACATCGGTCGCGGCCGGGTTCACCTTGGCCAGCGGGAAGTTCATGTACGGGGAGTCGTCGCGGAAGGTGGGGCGCAACTCGGGCGGATGGCGGCGCGGATTGAGCTTGTTGCCGCCGGGGTAGTCCAGCGGCAGCGAGAGGCAGAAGCTGCGCCCCGCCTGGATCTCGCGCGCGCCCTTGACCACCTGCTCGGGGCCGATCAAATTGACGCGCCCCAGTTGATCGTCAGGACCGAAATCGCCCCAGTTGGAGCCCTGCGGACGTTGCTGCCAACGCATGCCTGATACCTCCCTCGCGAAAGATGTTGCCGGTTGAAGCGCCGCCGCCACATCGCGGCGCAGCATCCGGTTATACGTGATCCATGCGGCGCGGTCATTCTGCGTCGCATCAAGTTCCGCGTGACGAAATAGGAGGAAGGAAGGCGAGGGGGACGGCTATTCGCCGAGGAACTCGGCCACCACCTCGAGCCCTTCGACGTGGTCGGCCACGACCTTGGCGATGACGGCCAGCGGAATCGCCAGCAGCATCCCCCAGGTGCCCCAGAGCCACGTGAACAGCAGCAGCGAGACGAAGACGGCGACGGCGTTCATGCGCGCCATGCGCCCCGTCATCCAGGTGGTCATGCCGGAGCCGATCAGCGTGGCGATCAGCATCGACCCACCGGCCGCCGCTGCCGCGACGGACAGCGTGCCGAACTGCATGAACCCGGCCACGCCCAGGCACAGGGCGATCAGTACCGCGCCGAAGTACGGCACCAGGTGCAGCGAGGCAGCCGCCAGCGCCCATGCGCCGGCATTGTCGATCGACAGATACCTGAGCAGGATGTACGTACAAAGCCCCAGCGCGGCGTTCGTGATGACCAGCATCAGCATGTAGCGCTGGATCGCCCGGTTGATCTCGTCGAGCATGTGCACGCTGATCTTCTTCTGGCTGATGGTGGTGCCGGCCATCTTGATGAACTTGCGCTTGAACATGTCGCCGCCCAGCAGCAGGAACCAGGTCAGGAACAGCACGACGATGGCCTGCGCCAGCATCGCGAAGACGCCCATCGATCCCACCCAGATGGCGTTGTTGAGGGCGTCGGCGGAACGTTCGACGACGATCGGCGCGCCCTTGGTCGGCGGTGGCTGACCGGTACCGACCAGTACCGTGGTGGCGCGGCGGATCTTTTGCAGCATGGAGTCGTCGCCGCTCACCAGTTCGCCCAGCGAGCGGGAGAGCTTGCTGGCGATGGCGGGCAGCCGGTCGACGATAGATTCAATCTGCCCCTGGAGCAGATAGGCGCCGCACAGCAGCAGGGCCAGCATGCCGAGCAGCACCACGGTCGCGCCCACGGCGCGCGGCACCCGCTGGCGCTGGAGCCACTCGACCATCGGATCGAGCAGGTAGGCGATGACGATGGCCACCACCACTGGCACGATGAAGTCGCGGGCGAGGTGCAGGGTGTAGAGCGATGCGAGCGTCGCCAGAATGACCAACGCCGTGCTGGCGCGGCGCACAGAGACGGACAGCTTGGGGGGCGTACGGGTGGGTGACGCCGGCGCGGCGTCCGCGGGCACCTCAGCCGTGACTGCGGGCACCCCCTCCGGTACGACATCCGGCACAACATCAGGCCCGGCCACGGTGCCGGGCGGGGCGGCCCGCATGGCGGGCTGGATCGGTACGCGCGACATGGATGGCGGGGCGGCTCGCAGACAAGAAGGACATGGCGTCACGAGGCGGACGCCTGCCATAACCATAGTCACTACGGGGCGCGGGAGGGTGTCGGTGCGTTCCGGGTCGCGGTGTAGGACAGCGGCGCGACCTTCTAAGGCGGGCTTGGGCGTGTGCAGCCTGATACACGAAAGCCGCACCAAAGCAAAAGCCCGGTCTCGTGAACCGGGCTTCTGGGGATTGCGTGGCTGGCGTAGCCGGGGGGCGATCAGCGCATGGCGGGTTAGCGCGTCAGCGTCGAATGATCGTCGCCGTGAGGGCGGGCGCCCGACTGCTTGAGCAGCGGGTCATTCTTGAGCACCCAGCGGGCGCCGAAGGCCAGTGCGACGATACAGGCCAGCATATACGCAACGATCACAGTGAGAGTCAGCATGGCATCACAGGAGTAGGTTGCGACCGCGTTGCCAGCTTTCGTTGGCGGGCCGATGGGAACGAATTGTATGTGAGACAAGACGTTTCACCGGCGCCGATTTGCCTGAAATTTTCTGTATGCCGATCTAAGCCTGACTAATATCGGCAGGTTCTACGAGGGGCATGGATCATGACCGCCTCGCATCAGCCTCGGCCCTAGAAGTAGCACCCCATCTCGTATTGCTGCGAGCGCAGGGCATGGACGTCGCTGCGGTAGCGGTCCGCGCGGCTCCAGTACTCGGTGGTATGCATGGCGCGCTCGGCGGCCCGCGCCTGGTACTCGAGTGCCCGGCACTGATTCCAGAAGACGTTCTGCGCGCGCAGGTCGAGATCGTCCTCGCGCCCCTGCCAGACCTGGATCTGTTGCGCCATCTGGGCGCGGCTCTGCAGGTAGGCCTGCTCGTCCTGGCGGATCTTGGGGGTCTTGGTGATGGTGGTCACATTGGCACGCATGGTGGACGTGACATCGCGGTAGCCCGCCGGGCACGATGCCGCCGTATAGAGCGTGTCCTTGCCGCTCTGGCACTTGGTGACGGCGTGGGCGGCGCCGGAGGCGGCCAGCATCAGCAGCAGGATGGCAAATTGTCTGGACATGGCGGCGCCTTGGACGAATAGCGATGTCATCCAATGTAGGCAGCGATGCGCCGCGCTGCCAGTGCGGCAAGGTATCCAGATATTTCAGGTACGGGGGTTGCCGCGCTTTCGGTGTCCAGGCAGCGTCTTGGCCCCCTGCATTTCGGCATTGGCGGTCAGCAGCATGTCATACAGTTGCTGCGCCGCCGGCGACAGGGACCGGCCGCGCCGCCGGATCAGCCCCACGGTACGCGAGACGGTGGGCTCCACCAGCGGCACGCTGGTCAGCGTGGGATGCTTGCCCGGCGGCATGGCCAGCCGGGGTACCGCCGCCACGCCGAGCCCGGCTTCCACCAGGCTCACCAGCGTGCTGACGTGCCGCACCTCGCAATACCACTGTGGGCGATCGGGTACATCGGTCAGCGCCAGGTCCAGCAGCATGCGGTTGCCGCTGGCCTTGCCCACGGTCATGTAGTCGTATTGGCCCAGTTCGGCCCAGGTGACCTTGCGCTTGCGCGCCAGCGGATGGTCGGGCGGGCAGGCCACCACGAACGGTTCCTTGAGCACGGGTTCGAACTCGACGTCGGGCTCCTGCGTGCCGATGTAGTTCAGGCCGAAGTCGGCCTCGTTGCGCACGATCAGGTTCAGCACCTCGTTGGCGCCTTCGTCGATCAGCCGCACGACGATACGCGGCCACGTCTCGTGGTACTTGCGCAGCACCGCCGGCAGGAAGTAGCGCACCGCCGAGGGCACGCACGCCACCGTGACTTCGCCGGTCACGCGGGTGGCCACGTCCCGGATGCCGAGCAGCGACTCCTCCAGCCCGTTCAGGAGTTCGCGCGCCTTGCGCGAGAACTCCCGGCCCACGGCGGTCATCTCCACCGAGCGCGTCGTCCGGTCGAACAGCCGCACGCCGAGGGCGTCTTCCAGCTTCTCGATCCGGCGCGACAACGCCGGCTGGGACAGATGCAACTCCGTCGCTGCCGCGCGGAAGCTGCTCAGTTCGGCCACCGCCACGAAGGCGCGCAGATCGGAAAGGCTGAAGTTCATGCGCGGTTCATTTGTGGCTCATGCCGAAATCAGATGCCAGACCGCCTCGGTCTCGCGCGCCACGCCGTCTTCCTCGAGCTTGCGCAGGTGGGCCAGCAGCGAGCGCTGCGCCACCGGATGCATGCGCTCGGGCACGTCGTCGTAGACGCTGGCGAGCAGCGTGCCGATATCGGCCGGCGCCAGCGCGCGCAGCGCGTTCAGCACCTTGGCCTCGCGCTGCTGCCGATGGCGAATCAGCAGCCGGATGGCATCCCGGGGGCGCGGCATCAGGAAGCCGTGGCCCGGCGCAATCCACTCCAGGTCTTCGTCGAGCAGCGCCTGCAGGGACGCCAGATAGGCGCGCATGTCCCCATCGGGCGGATTGATGACGACGCTGGAACCCTGCATGACGTGGTCGCCCGTGAACAGCGTCTTCTCTTCCTCGAGCAGGTAGCAGAGATGGTTCGATGCATGCCCCGGCGTGTGGACCACCCGCAGCGTGGCGTGCGGGCCGAGCACGATGCGCTCTCCGTGCTCGGGCATGCGGTCCGGCGCGAAAGTCTGGTCCTGGCGGTCCTGCACGGCCGTGACGCGCCCCCAGACCGGCGCGCCGGTGGCCTCGCGCACCGCCACGGAGGCGGGCGAATGGTCCAGGTGGGTATGCGTGACGAGAATCCACTTCACCGGGCCCGGCGCGGCGGCCAGCACGGCGGTGATATGGGCCGGATCGGCGGGGCCGGGATCGATCATCGCCCAGGTGTTGTCCGCGCCGCCGCCCACGAAGTAGGTGTTGGTGCCGGGGCCAGTCATCACGTTGCCGTTGTCCGCCGTGACGCGCCAGACCCGTTCGGAGAGCTTCACCGCTGCGCCCGGCGCCAGCGCGTAGCGGCCATGGCCGGCGCCATCGGGGTCGATCCGGGCGATTTCGGCGTACGGCGCTTCCTCCGGCATCACCGGCCGCACGCCCTTGGGGCCGGTGGCCAGGCGCGGCATGATCTGCACGATGTTGCGCAGCTTTTGGGCATGGTCGAAGCACGCCTGCGCAGTCGGGAAGTGCGAAATCGACTGGAGCATGCGCCGCGTGACGTTGACCAGGGAGATCTCGTTCGCCGGGTCGAGCGCATCGACGGGCCGCATCCAGCGATGCTCGACCGCTTCAACGCCATCGTGCCGCGCGGTCTGCCCAGCCGGCGCCAGCGCGAAGAAGAAGCGCGTGTCGAAGCGCTTCGGCAGGCCCGGCGGCGTCAGCCAGTGGCTGCCGTAGGCCAGTTGGTCCACGGCGAGGCGCACGCCCAGCCGTTCGCAGACATGGGCGATGCCGGCGCCGCCGTAGCCGGCGGCTTCGCGCAGGCTGCCGTAGGTGTCCGCGTCGAGTGCATCGAGATCCACATTCTGGCCGTTGGCATCGCGGGCGAACAGCAGGCCGGCTTCCTCGAACGCTTCGCGTGCGGCGCAGAGGTAATAGTCGAGCCCGTTTTTGTCGACATTGAGCCGGGCGCTGGCGGCGGCATCGTCGAGGCCATCGCACAAGGGGTGAAGTGCCGTATCCTGCTCATCGAGTGTGCCGCCCGGGAAGACAAAGGCACCGGCGCTGCGGTCGTCGTCGCGCTGGGGGCGGCGCATCATCAGCACCTCCATGCCCGCCGGGCCGTCGCGTAGCACCAGCACGCTGGCGGCGGCGCGCAGGGCTTTGGAGCGAACGGGGGCGGCAGTGGCGTGGGTCTCGGACATGGACGGAATGGGGCGCAGTATCAGAACAGGCGCCAAGTGTAATGGGTTCGGGCGGTTCGAATCTGCCGCGATGCAGCAGGAATCCCGCGCTGCTCTTGGGATGGGGGCGGATTTCAGTCCGGAAACAGCGCCATCTGCCCAGTCAGCAGCGTGTCGAAATCATCGTCGAGGAAGGGCAGGATGGCGTCGGCAATCGGCTGGAGCTGTTTTGTGATGTAGTGGTCATAATCGATCGGCGACTGGCGCGGATCGAGCGTCTCCATCGGCATCGGCCCGGCCACCGTCATCACATAGCTGATCCAGCCGCCGTTCTGGTACTGGCGCGGGCGGCCCTGGCTATCGTTATAGGCATCGGCCAGCCGCGCGGCGCGCACGTGAGGCGGGACGTTGCGCTGGTAGTCGCCAAGCTGGCGCCGCAGGCGCTTGCGGTAAACCAGTTGCGCGTCCAGTTCGCCGGCCAGCGTGCGGCGCACGATGTCCCGCACATAATCGCGGTACGGCTCGCGGTTGAAGATCATCGCGTAGAGCGTCTGCTGGAACTGCTGCGCCAGCGGCGACCAGTCCGTACGCACCGTCTCCAGCCCCTTGAACACCATCTCGGCGCGGCCATCGGCACGCATGACCTGACCGGCGTAGCGCTTCTTGCTGCCCAACTCGGCGCCCCGGATGGTTGGCATCAGGAAGCGCCGGAAGTGGGTCTCGAACTGGAGTTCCAGCGCGCTGTCCAGGTCGAAGGTCTGGCGCAGGTGGTCGCGCCACCAGTCGTTGACGTAGGCGACAAGTTCACGCCCGATGCGTGCCGCATCATCCTCGGCATGGGCGCCGCGCAGCCAGACGAAGGTGGAATCGGTGTCGCCATAGATCACGTCATAGCCGCGCGCCTCGATCAGCAGGCGCGTCTGGCGCATGATCTCGTGGCCGCGCATGGTGATCGACGACGCCAGGCGCGGGTCGAAGAAGCGGCAGCCGCTCGATCCCAGCACGCCGTAGAACGCATTCATGATGATCTTCAGCGCCTGCGAGAGCGGCTTGTTCTGCTCGCGCTTGGCCGCCTCGCGGCCCTGCCAGATCCGGGCGACGATGGCCGGCAGGCAGTGCTTGCCGCGCGAGAACCGCGCGCCCCGGAAGCCGGGCACCGAATCGGCGTCATCGGGGTGGGCCAGCCCCTCCACCAGCCCAATCGGATCGATCAGGAAGGTGCGGATGATCGATGGATACAGGCTCTTGTAGTCCAGCACCAGCACCGACTCGTACAGGCCGGGGCGCGAATCCATGACAAAACCGCCGGGGCTGGCCTCGGGCGCCAGTTCGCCCAGATTCGGCGCCACGTAGCCCTGCCGGTGCATCAGCGGCATATATAGATGTGTGAAGGCGGCCACCGAGCCGCCGCTGCGGTCGGTCGGCAGGCCGGTGACGGTGGCGCGCTCCAGCAGGAAGGTCAGCAGCTCGGTGGCGGCGAAGATGCGGGTGACCAGCTCGCAGTCGCGCAGGTTGTAGCGTGCCAGCGCGGGCTTGTCCTCGGCGAACATGCGGTCGATGGCGTCCATGCGGTCGTAGGGGTTGTCGATCGCCTTGCCTTCGCCGAGCAGGGTCTGGGCCACCGACTCCAGGCTGAACGACGGGAAGCTCCACGTGGCGCCGCGCAGCGCCTCGATGCCGTCGATGATCAGCCGCCCGGCCGCCGCCGCGAAGTAGTGCTGCTGCCTGGCGTGCTCGCGCCACTCCATCTCGGCGCCGCCCCGGCCCAGCCGCAACGGCACCTGGAACTGCACTGCGTGGGCCTGCAGCACGCGAAGATCGAACTGAACGAGGTTCCAGCCGATGATGGCGTCCGGGTCGTGCTCGGCCAGCCACTGGTTGAGTTTTTCGAGCAGGGCGGGGCGGGTGTCGCAGTATTCGAGCGCGAAGTCCAGCGGGGCCGGATCGCCCGCCGGCGCCGGGCCGAGCATATAGACCTGCCGCTGGCCGCAGCCTTCCAGCGCAATCGAATACAGCTCGCCATGGGCGGTGGTTTCGATATCGAGCGAGACCAGGCGCAGGGTGGGGCGATAGTCGGTGGCCGGCTTCATCTGCGCTTGGCGCAGCACGCCGTGCGCGTCCGGCTGGCCGTCGAACCAGACCGGCGCGGTGATGAAGCGCTCCATCAGGTAGCGCTCGGGCGGGCGGATATCGGCCTCGTAAACATCCACGCCAGCCTGCCGCAGCGCCTTGTCGATCCGGATCAGCTGGCGGTGCTGCTGGCAGTAGAGCCCGAGCACGGGCCGGCGGTGGAAGTCCTGCAACTCGAGCGGGCGCAAGTCCACATCGCGCTCGCCGCGCAGCAGCGGCTCGGCCTGATCGCGCTGGGCCTCGGGCACGAAGGCCACCGACGGCTGGGGCGGCAGGCGCAGCAGGCGCGGCCCCTGGTCCGTGGCCAGCCAGAAATCGACCTCGGTACCGGCGGGAGTATCGCGCCAGTGCCGGGTCAGGATGAAGCCCTGCTCAAGTGCCACGCTGGAAGCCTATGGAAAACCTGTGGGGAGGTGCTGGCGGGATTCTAGCCCCTACCGAACCGTTTGCAGGAAGGCCAGCAGGTCGGTGATCTCGCTGTCGTCGCCGATGCCCCAGAAGCGCATCTTGTTGCCCGGCACCACCTTGTTCGGGGCGTGGATGAAGGCGCGGAGCGTCTCGGGGGTCCAGACCACCTTCGACGTCTTCATGGCATCGGAATAGCGGTAGTCGGAAGTCGTGCCCGCCGGCCGGCCAACGATGCCGTTGAGGTGGGGGCCGAAGGTGCCGCGCGCCGCCGGGCCGATCTTGTGGCAGGAGGCGCACTTGCGGTCGAACACGGCACGTCCGGTCTCGATATCGCCGGCGGCATGGGCGCTGGTCTGGATGGCGATGCCGGCCAGGAGCGCGAGGAAGGGGAAACGCATGGTGGGTAAGCGAGGGGAATTGCAGCGGCGACAGTGTAGCCGCCCCCTCGGCTTTTCCCTTCGTCACCCCGAAAAATCGGCCGAATCACGATTCGACATGGCCTGATAACTATCATTATCTCGACCCGATATTTAAGCCGACAACAGCGGGCCGCCAGACAGCCCTGAAACTCGGACAATCCTGTCGCGCGGTGCCTTCCGGGCAGCTTGCGGCTGGCGGCTTGGTATATGCTGTCGCGGCGCCTTTTCGCGCATAGATATAGACAGGTGCCGGTGCCAATGAATGACAGCGTGAAGATGCAGTGGGACGATGGGGAGCGCGTCTTCCATCGAGGGCGGCACCCGGGCGGCGGCAACGGGCCGACCGTCCTGCTGGCGCGGCCCGCCGCCGAGCACCCGCTGCCTGCCTCGCTGGATCGCCTCGCCCACGAATTCGGCCTGAAGGACGAACTGGATGGCAGCTGGGCCGCCCGTCCGCTGGCACTGGTCCACGAAGGTGGCCGGAGCCTGCTGATCCTGGAGGACGCCGGCGGCGAACCGCTTTCGCAGCAACTGGGCGTGCCGATGGAGACGGAGACGTTCCTGGGGCACGCCATCGGCATCGCATCGGCACTGGGCAAGCTGCACCAGCGCGGGCTGGTCCACAAGGACCTCAAGCCCACCCATATCCTCGTGAATTGCGCCGACGGCCAGGCCCGGCTCACCGGTTTCGGCCTTGCCTCGCGGCTGCCACGCGAACGGCAGGCCCCGGAGCCGCCCGAGACCATCGCCGGCACGCTCGCCTACATGGCGCCCGAGCAGACCGGGCGGATGAACCGGTCGATCGACTCGCGCAGCGACCTCTATGCCCTGGGCGTCACGCTGTACCAGATGCTGACCGGTGTGCTGCCATTCGTGGCGACCGACGCCATGGAGTGGGTCCACTGCCATATCGCCCGCCTCCCGGTGGCGGCGCGCACGCGGGTGGAGACCATCCCGGACATGCTCTGCGACATCGTCGCGAAGCTGCTGGCCAAGACGGCCGAGGAGCGTTACCAGACCGCCGCCGGGCTCGAGCATGACCTGCGGCGCTGTCTGGACGACTGGAGGCGGCAGGGCAGCATCGACGCACTCCCACTCGACGGGCACGGCACGCGCGACCGGCTGCGGATACCCGAGAAGCTGTACGGGCGTGAGCAGGAGGTCGATACGATGCTCGACGCCTTCGCGCGGATCGTCGACGGCGGCGTGCCGGAGATGGTGCTGGTCTCCGGCTATTCCGGCATCGGCAAGTCGTCGGTGGTCTATGAACTGCACCGGGTGCAGGTGCCGCCGCGCGGGCTGTTTGCGTCCGGCAAGTTCGACCAGTACAAGCGCGACATCCCGTATTCCACGCTGGTGCAGGCCTTCCAGGGCCTGGTGCGCTCGCTGCTCGGCAAGCCCGATGCGGAGCTCGAACGCTGGCGCGGCGCGCTGCTGGAGGCGCTGGAGCCCAATGCGCGGCTCATGACGGACCTGATCCCGGAACTGAAGCTGATCATCGGCGAGCCGCCGCCGGTGGCCGAACTGGAGCCCCAGCAGGCGCAGCACCGCTTCCTGCTCGTCTTCCGGCGCTTCATCGGCGTATTCGCCCGGGCCGAGCATCCGCTGGCGCTGTTTCTCGACGACCTCCAGTGGCTCGACGCCGCCACGCTGGCCCTGCTGGAAGACCTGCTGAGCCATGCGGACCTGCGCTATCTGATGCTGATCGGCGCCTATCGCGACAACGAGGTCGACGACGCGCATCCGCTGGCGGGCACGCTGCGCGCCATTCGCGGCAAGGGCGTCAGGATCGACGAAATCCGGCTGGCGCCGCTTACCGGCGGCCATGTCGAGCAACTGGTGGCAGAGTCGCTGCATGGCGAGCCGGCGCGCATCGCGCCGCTGGCGCAGTTGATCTGGGACAAGACCGTCGGCAACCCGTTCTTCGTGATCCAGTTCCTGCACGGGCTGGTCGATGAGAACCTGCTGACCTTCGACCATGCCGCCCGGGATTGGCGCTGGGAGGCCGACCGCATCCACGCCAAGGGTTACACCGACAACGTGGTGGAGCTGATGGTCGGCAAGCTGGCCCGCCTGCCCGACGCGACCCAGCAGGCCTTGCAGCAACTGGCCTGCCTCGGCAACGTCGCCGGCATCACCACGCTCTCGACCATCCTCGGCATGGCCGAAGGGCAGGTCCATGCGGCCTTCTGGGAGGCGATTCGCCAGGAGCTGGTCGAGCGGCAGGAGGGCGCCTACGCCTTCGTGCACGACCGGATCCACGAAGCCGCCTATTCGATGATCCCCGAAGCCTCGCGCGCCGAGGCCCACCTCCGGGTCGGGCGGCTGATTGCCGCCCAGACGGCACCGGGCGAGCGCCAAGGCGCGATCTTCGAGATCGTGGGCCAGCTCAACCGGGGCGCGGCGCTGATCGCCGAACAGGAGGAACGGGACCAACTGGCGGAATTCAACCTGCTTGCCGGCGAGCGCGCCAAGGCGGCGACGGCCTACGCCTCGGCGCTCACCTATTTCGCGGCGGGCGCGGCACTCCTGAACGACGACGGCTGGGTCCGCCGGCCTGCGCTGCGATTCGCGCTGGAGTCGGGTCGCGCCCAGTGCGAGTTCCTGTCCGGGCAGGCGCCGGTGGCCGAAGCGCGGTTCGCGGCGCTGTCCGCGCGCGCCACGACGACGGTCGAACGTGCCCAGGTCACCTGCTGGCAGGTGGACATCTACGTGGTGCTCGGCCAGCGCGACAACGCCATCGCCGTTTGCCTCGCCTTCCTCCGCCATGTGGGGATCGACTGGTCCCCGCACCCGGACGAGACCGCGGTGCAGGCCGAGTACGCGCGCATCCGGTCCCAACTCGGCGATCGGCCGATCGAAACGCTGATCGACTTGCCGCCGATGGAGGATCCCGCCTCGATCGGCACCGTCGACGTCCTGATCAAGCTTTTCGTGCCGGCGTCGCATACGGATGCCAACCTCGCGTCCCTGACCATCTGCAAGGCGACCAACCTCAGTCTGGAGCACGGCAACGCCGATGCCTCGTGCGTGGCCTACACCAACGTGCCCCGGGTGGTCGGGCGGCGCTTTGGCGACTACGCGCGCGCCTTCCAGTTCGGCCAGCTTGGCTGCGAACTGGCGGAGCGGCGCGGGCTCGATCACTACGAAGCCCGCACCTACCTGTCCTACGCGCTGTTCGCCCGGCGCTGGGCGGAGCCTGTGCGGACCACCAACGACCAGTTGCGCCGCGCCTTCGACGCCGCGAACCGGACTGGCGACGTGCCGTTCGGCGCCTTCGTCTGCAACAGCCTCGCCGCCAACCTGCTGTTCATCGGCACGCCGCTGGCGGAGACCCAGAGCGAAGCCGAACGCGGCCTGGCCTACGTGAAGATGAAGCGCTTCGGCCTCGTCATCGGCTTCATGGAGACCCAGCTTGCGCTGATCCGGATGTTGCGCGGCCTGACGCCGGCATTCGGCAGCCTGGACGACGCGCAGTTCAACGAAGCCCAGGTCGAGGGCCGCCTGCCCATGGGCTCCATCCTGAACGCCTGCTGGTACTGGATCCGCAAACTGCAGGCGCGTTATGTCGCCGGCGACCATGCGGGCGCCCTGGAGGCCGCGTCCCGGGCAGAACCGCTGCTGCCGGCCGCGCACGGGTTCATCGAAGAGGGCGAGTACGTCTTCTATAGCGCGCTGGCCCGGGCCGGCCTGTGCACCGCCATGCCAGCCGACGACCGCCAGCCACATATGGACATCCTGGCCGCTCAGCAGCGCGAACTCCGCATCTGGGCCGATCTCTGCCCGGAGAACTTTGCCGGCCATGCCGCGCTGGTGGCTGCCGAAATCGCCCGGCTCGAAGACCGTGTGGTGGACGCCGAACTTGGCTACGAGACCGCCATCCAGCTCGCGCAGGATGGCGGTTATGTGCACAATGAGGCGCTTGTCAACGAACTCGCGGCACGCTTCTATGCGGCGCGTGGTCTGGCGAAGATCGCCCGTGTCTATTTGCGGGACGCCCGTTACGGCTACCTGCGCTGGGGCGCTGCGGGCAAGGTGCGGCAGCTGGAGGCCGAGTATCCGCAACTGCGGACGGAGGAAGCCGCGCCCGGGGCGACGAACACCATCGCCACGCCAGTCGAACATCTCGACCTTGCCACCGTGATCAAGGTGTCACAGGCCGCCTCGGGCGAAATCGTCCTGGACAACCTGATCGAGATGATCATGCGCACGGCCATCGAGCAGGCCGGCGCCGAACGCGGCCTGCTGATCCTGTCGGACGGCGGCGAACTGCGAATTGCGGCGGAAGCCACGACCGGCAGCGACGCGATCCTGCTGCAACTGCGCGCGGCGCCCGTGAGCGCGGCCATGCTGCCGGAATCGGTCCTCTACCATGCCCTGCGCACGCGCGAGAACGTGTTCCTCGACGACGCCGTGGCCGAGCCGTCCTTCTCCGCCGACCCGTACATTCGCCAGCATCGCGCCCGCTCCGTGCTCTGCCTGCCGCTGATGAACCAGGCCAAGCTCATCGGCGCGCTGTACCTCGAAAACAACCTGACCGCCCGCGTGTTCTGCCCGGCCCAGATCGCGGTGCTGAAGCTGCTGGCCTCGCAGGCCGCCATCTCGCTGGAAAACGCCCGGCTGTACCGCGACGTGGCGGAACGGGAAGCGAAGATCGGGCGACTCGTGGACGCCAACATCATCGGGATCGTCTTCTGGCGGGGCGAGGGCGAGATTCTCGAAGCCAATGATGCCTTCCTGCGCATGGTGGGATATGAGCGCGAGGAACTGCTCTCGGGGCGCGTGGGCTGGGACGACCTGACGCCGCCGGAATTGCGCCCGGTCAACCACCATGCACTGGCCGAGGCCGTGCGGACGGGGCACGCGCGGCCCTTCGAGAAGGCGTACGTCAGGAAGGATGGCAGCTACTTGCCGGTCATCGTTGGCCTGGCCACGTTCGAAGCCGGCCGGAAGGAGGGCGTGGCGTTCGTGCTCGACCTGACCGAGCGCAAGCAGGCCGAGGAAAGGGTCCACCAGGGCGAGCAGCGCTATCGCGAAGTCCAGGCCGAACTGGCGCACGCCAACCGCGTGGCCACCATGGGGCAGCTTGCGGCGTCGATCGCGCACGAAGTCAGCCAGCCGATTGCGGCGACGGTGACCAATGCGCAGGCGGCACTGCGCTGGCTGGGCGCCAAACCGTCCAATATCGACGAGGTGGGCCAGGCGCTCACCCGTATCGTCAAGGACGCCAACCGCGCGGGGGACGTGCTCGGGCGCATCCGCCAACTGATCAAGAAGGCGCCGCCGCGCAAGGAGCTGGTGGACATCAATCAGGCGATCGGCGAGGTGGTCGAGCTGACCCGTGGCGAAGCCGACAAGGGCCGCGCCACGGTGCAGGCGCAGCTTGCGGACGGCTTGCCAGCCATCGAAGGCGACCGCGTGGAACTGCAGCAGGTGCTGCTCAACCTGATCATGAACGCGCTGGAGGCCATGGGCGGCATCGGCGACGGTGCCCGGCAATTGCTTATCCGCACCGTGCAGGCCGAGGCCGGCAGCGTGTTGGTGACGGTGAGCGACACCGGCCCAGGCTTTGCGCCGCAAGACGCCGAGCGCGTGTTCGCCCCGTTCTACACGACCAAGGCCACGGGCCTGGGCATGGGGCTGTCGATCTGCCGGTCGATCATCGAGGCCCACGGCGGCCGGCTCTGGGCGAGCCCGAACCAGCCCCGGGGCGCCGTGGTCCAGTTCACCGTGCCTGCGCAACCGGCTGCGTGACGGCCGGCGTGGCAGCTTTCGCGGCGGGGGCGGCTGGCGCGGCTGGCGCGCCGGGTGCGGGCTGGGCCGGCTGGGCCACCGTCGCCTGCGTCCATCCGCCGCCGAGCGCCTTGTACAGGCCCACCCGGCTGGTCAGCCGCGCGAGGCGGATCGTCACCAGCGTCTGCTGGGCGTTGTAGAGCTGCCGCTGGGCATCGAAGACGCCGAAGTAGTCATCCACCCCGTTCTTGAAGCGGATTTCCGACAGGCGCCGCGTCTCGGTAATCTCCTTCGCCAGCGCCTCCTGCGCAGCCGTCTGGCGGTCGTAGGTGCCGCGCGCGGCCAGCCCGTCGGCCACTTCGCGGAACGCACCCTGGATGGTCTTCTCGTAGGCGGCCACGTTGATGTCCTTCTGCACCTCGGAGACGGTCAGGCGCGCCTGATTGGCGCCCGCATTGAAGATCGGCAGGGTGATCTGCGGCGCGAAGACCCAGGCCATGCCGCCCGAGAACAGCCCCGCCAGCGTGCTGCTGGCCGCGCCGACGCTGGCGGTCAGCGAGATGGTCGGGAAGAAGGCCGCCCGCGCCGCGCCGATATTGGCGTTGGCCGCCTTGAGCCGGTGTTCGGCGGCCATGATGTCTGGCCGCTGCTCGAGCACGGTGGAGGGCAGCCCGGCCGGCAATTCGGCCACGAAGGAATTGTTCTCGAACGGCTGCGGCGCCGGCAAGTCGGCCGGCAGTTGCCCGCCGATCAGCAGCGCCAGCGCGTTTTCATCCTGCGCCACCTGGCGCGTGTACTGCTCCACGCCCACGCGCGCCGTCTCCAGCTGGGTCTGGGCGCGATGGGTGTCGAGCTGGGCCATGCCGCCCGCGCGCTTGCTGCGGTCGATCATCTGCGCGGCGTCTTCCTGCACCTTGAGCGTGTCCTGCGAGATCTTCAGCAGTTCCTGATCGGCCCGGAGCGTCAGGTAGGCACTGGCAACCTCGGCCACAAGGCTGATTTGCGCGCTGCGGCGCACCTCCTCGATGGCGAGGTATTGCTCCAGCGCCTCGTGCTTGAGGCTGCGCACCCGGCCGAACAGGTCCAGTTCGAAGGCGTTGAAGCCCACGCCGGCGGTCCACGCGTTGATGATCGGGTCCTGCCCCGGCGGGCGCAGGTCGCCGCTGATGCGCGAACTGGCGAAGCCGGCGCTGCCATTGATGGCCGGGAACTGCGCCGCCCGCTGGATGCGGTACTGCGCGCGCGCCTGGTCGATCGACAGCGTGGCAATGCGCAGGTCGCGATTGTTGGCCAGCGCGAGTTCGATCAGCCGGCGCAGGCGCGCATCGGTGAAGAAATCTTCCCAGCCCAGGCTGGCGGCGGGTGCCTGCGCCTGCGCTTGCCCCGGTGAGGCCGCCTGGGCACCGGATGCGCCAGATTGGTACGCGGCGCCGGTCGGCCATTGCTGGGGCACCGGCGACTCGGGCCGCTGGTAGGTGGGTTCGAGCGTGCAGGCGACCAGCGCCAGCGGGAGCAGGGGGACTAGGTAGCGCATCGTCGTGATTGTCTTGGTCATGGTGGTTATCCCGAAAAAGCGCGTCGCAGCAGCTGGGCGATGGCCACGCCGGGCCGGCCACGGTCTGCGATGTTGTGTGCGGGCTCGCTGAACAGCAGGCGGATCAGGCGGTGGCGGGCGGCCGTGTCGGGGCGCAGCGCCACGCCGGCGAGGTTGCCGCGCGCACGCGCCACGCGGCAGGGCACCCAGCCCAGCGGTTCCAGCCAGATCGCCCCTTCGGCGCCGTCCATGCCGCGCGTGACGGCCGCGTTGCCGTCGAGCAGCAGGCCCGCGCCGTTGCAGGAGAGGTCGCGCGTGGTGCCGTGGAATTCGTAGGCGTTGCCATCCTTGCCGAAGAGCCGCAGCACGGCGCGCTCCCGGTGCGGAAAGCGTTCTTCCTTGCGGGGGCGCGGCAGCTCGAAGCACACCAGCAGGGAGGCGAAGTACAGCACCATCGACACCAGCGTCCAGCCGATGTTGAAGGCCAGGCCGGGCGCCGAGCCATCGGCGGCCACGGCACGCGCCAGCCCCATGCCGGTGAGCAGGAACATTCCGCCGTAGAGCGCGGCGAACTTGCCGTGGATCACCAGCTTCGAGCGGTCCAGCCCCTTGTTGGTGACCTTGAACGGTCGCCCGAACGGCTTGAACACGGCGCTGGCCAGCGTGGCGGTCACCGCCAGTGCCGCCACGATCTGGGTGACCTCGGTGAAGATCGGCATCGCCCGCGAGCCGGTGATCCAGATGCTGTAGGCCCAGTACAGCAGCAGCGCCGGCACGCCATAGGCGAGGAACTGGACCGGATCGCCATATAGCGTCGGCACGTTGAAATACCAGTAGAGCAGGGGGCCGGCCAGCAGCATCAAGGTGAACGGGCGGCTCAGCCAGTGGAGCAGGCCGTGCACGTAGTGCAGCCGCTGCCGCAGCGAATAGCCGCGCCCGCGCAGGGGACCATCGGCGGTGAGCGCCACCTGGATCGTGCCCAGCCCCCAGCGGCTGCGCTGGCTGATGTATTCAGGCAGCCCTTCGGCAGACAGGCCCACGCTGAGCCGCTCGTTGAGCCAGCGCGTGATGTAGCCGTGCGGCATCAGGCGGTAGGTCAGGTGGATGTCCTCGGTGACCGTGCCGGTCGGAAATCCGCCGATCTTGGTCAGCGCGTCGCGCCGCACCACGAACGAAGTGCCGATGCAGAACGCGGTGCCCCAGGCGTCCTTGGCCGGCTGCATGACGTCGAAGAAGGCCCGCTGCTCGTCCACCCAGCATTCGGTCGAGCGCAGGTTGTACTGGATCGGGTCGGCGTTGTAGTAGAACTGCGGCGTCTGCACCACGCCGACCACGGGGTCGTCGAACAGGCCGATGATGCGCAGCAGGATGTTCCGGTTCGGCGCGAAGTCCGCGTCCAGGACCATGATGAACGGCGCGCCGCCCGCCTCCGCGCTGTGCTGCAGCCCGTTATTGAGGTTGCCAGCCTTGGCGTGGGTGTTGTCCGGACGGGTCACGTAGCGCGCGCCGACCGTGCCGCAGAAGTCCTTGAGCCAGTCGCGCCGGGTATCGTCGAGCACCCAGACGCGGAAGTTGGGATAGTCGATGGCCAGTGCGGCGACGATGGTCTTTTCGAGTACGTCCAGCCCCTCGTTATAGGTGGCGATGAAGATGTCCACCTGCGGCACCTCGGGGCTGCGGCGCAGGACCGCCTCGCCGGCATCGGCCGCCGCGCTGTGGTCCGAGGTGCGCGTCAGCGTGACGATCGAGATCAGCGTGTAGGCAATCGTCAGGGTCTCGAAGCCGAAGAACGCGTACGACCACACGCTCGGGAAGTCCATGCGCCAGTCCGGCAGGGTCTGCGTGCAGCGCCAGACGTAGTAGCACGACAGCAGCACCCCGGCGGCGATGCCGAACAGCCAACGGTCCGCCGCGCGATGGCGGCTGCCGCGCAGGCATAGCACCGCGATCAGGAAGGCGCCGGCGTTGATCTCCATCAGCATCCGGTTTTCGAGAAAATCGGCGAACATCGTCACTCCTTGTTGGCGACATTGGCGGTGTCGGCCTGTCGTCCGCCGGGCTGGAACGGATTCCAGCCGGCCGCGGCCAGGATGGCCCACGCGGTGGCCCCGAGGTGGGGCAGGTGGTAGTAGTAGAAATCGTCGGTGGTGCTGTCCGGGCCGATCTGGAGACCGGTGCGGATGCGGCGCTCGGGCGTGGCAAAGAGGTAGCCCGAGGGCGCCCGCTGGGCCAGCAGCAGCGGCCAGAGCGGGCGGGCCTCGTCCTCGCGGCCCATGGCGCGCAGGACCAGCGCGGCCTGTCCGGTGCCTTCCGTCCAGACGCCATCGGGGCTGGCGTTGAAGCCGTAGCCGCCGCCCACGGCGTGGCGGCTCCGCGTCCAGTCCAGCGCGCGGCGCCAGGTATTGGCCGATTCGGGCACGGCGATCAGCGGCCATAGCGAGGCATCGAGCGCGGACGGCCCGGCGTTGAGCGAGCGCCCATCGTCGCGCGTGCCGATGACGAAGCGGCCTTCGCCGGGCTGCCACATCGCCTCCACGAAGCGCTTGGCGCGGTCCGCGCCGGTGCGCCAGCGCGGGTCATCGCTGTAGCGGCCCAGCCAGCGGAAGGCCGCGTAGGCATCGACATTGTGTTCGGTGGACTTCCAGCCCTGCCGCTGCGGCGCGGGCTCATGGCCGAAGAAGCCGCCGATAAAGGCCGCCGGGGGCTCGCTGGCGAAGGTCTGCTTGTCGATCCAGCCCATCAGCGTGCCGGCGGTGTCCAGGTAGCGACGGTCCTGCGTCGATTCATAGACCGCCAGCAGCAGCAGCGCGGCCCAGGCGACATTGCCGGTGGCCGTGCCCACCTGGTAGCGGTCTTCGAACCATTTCTTGCTCGGCTCGTCCCACCAGCCCGGCAGCGGCACCGGGCCATCGGGCACGGCGCCGGCGCGGTAGGCGTTGCGCACGCGGCCATCGTGGTAGTGGCGGTCACGCGTGACGCCGGCCACCACGCCATCGGCAATCCGGCGCGCGGCGGCGGGCTGCCCGCAGGCAATGAGGGCGATGCCGGCCAGCGCGTTGTCATAGACGAAGGCCGACTGGCGCAGCGGGGCGGGCAGGGGCTCGCCGCCGGGGGCCGGCTCGTAGCTGCCGAGCATGACCGGGCCCTTGCCGGGCAAGGCGCCGACGCGCGCGGTCAGCGCCTGGCAGGCGCCATCGCGCAATTGCTGGCGCGCGGCGTCGGGCGGAACCGGGGGCGCGGCCATGGCGGGGGGCGGCGTGGCGAGCGCGGCGGCCATCAGGCACGCCCCCGCGCACGCCAGCGCTTGGGAGGGTAGGGAATAACGCTGCACGGCGAGGTCTCCTTCCTGCGGGCGTGGGGAACGTGGCGGATTGCCGATCCAGTCGAACGCAATCGAACGCAATCGATCTCAGATCAGGCTCTTGAACCACGGGCGATCGAGGCTGACCTTGGCCCAGTGGCCGAGCGCGCAGCGGTCCGTGCCGCTGCCGCTGCTGCCGGGCAAGTCAGGCAGAGGCTTGTTCAGCTTGGCAATCAGATAGATCTCGTTCTTCTCGATGGGCGGGAAGGGCACGAAGTAGCGCGCCTGGTCGCCATCGGGGGCGCGCGGCAGGATCTCGGACACCGCGCCCGACAGCGGCACGGCCACGCCATCGACCTGCACCTTGACCTTGGCGCCGGGCAGGAGGTCCTTGCTGAGGCTGCGCGGGAACACCGCCACCACGCTCGGCTGGGCGCAGTTGGTGGTGCGCATCAAGGTGGCGCCGGCCGCCACGCGCGTACCCGGCGGGGCGGTCACATCCTCGACGATGCCGCCGCCATAGGCCTTGATGTCGAGGTTGGTGACCCGCTCCACGCGCTCCTGCTCGGCGGCGACGAGTTTGTCGACCGACTGGCCGTACTCCTCCAACTGCTTGATCTCGGCTTCGAGCTGCACGTTCTCCGCGCGCAACTCGTCCTGCCGTTGCGCGAGCGAGCCCAGCGCGCCGTCGGTACTCGACATGTACACCTTGCCGCGCGCCGCCTCGCTGCTGCCGCGTGCGGTATCCAGTTCGGCCTGGATCGCATCCCGATTGCCGGCCAGCACGGTGAGCTGGTTGCGCGAGGCATCGGTATAGGCCTGGCTCACCGCCCCGGCCCACTGCATGGCCTGGTTGCGATTGACGAGGTCGGTCTGTTGGTCGATCTGCTGCTTGGCCACGGAGAGCCGCGCCTCGATGCCGCGCAGCTTGGACGCATGCTCGCGCTGCGCCGCCGACTGGTAGCGCTTGATGTCGTCGCCGGTGGACGCCAGCCGCGCCTGGTTGCCCTCGAGCTTGGCCTTGGCGGCTTCATAGCGCTTCTGGTTGTCGAGTTGCTTGCCGAGCAGTTCCACCAGCAGCGAGCGGTCGGTATTGGGATTCTGGAGCGTCATCAGCGACTGCCCCTGCGCGAAGGTGCTGCCCACAGCCACGATCTGCTTCGTCACGATGCCTTCCACCGGCGTGGTGACGAGGTTCACGGGGCTGTTCACCACGGCGCGCTCGGAAGACCGCGTGAACACGGGCGGGAACATCACGGAGAGGACCACCCAGATGATGAAGGCCACCATCCCGTAGCTGGCCAGCCGCGGCACGATCTGCCACAGTGGCCGCAGGCTCAGCATGCCGCCACGCCGCGCGACGAGGGGGTCGTCGAGCTTACCGCCGGGCGGGGGCGCGGGGGAGGTGGGCCGGCGCGTCGGCAACGTTGGTTTGTTGTCGGGCTTGTCGTTCTGCATGCCATCCTCCGAACAATAGTCAGCGCCCGTCAAAAAACGGGCAAAAGCGTCCCCACCGCGATGGCCGGAGCGGAATCGCGGAAATCACGGGCAAAAGCTGCACCCCGCACGCGGTGTTGGCGCGCGCGGAGGCGCAACGTCGTCGTCCCCAGGTAGTTCTTATGCGCGTGGTCCCGGGCTGTTGCTACGCGCCGGAACTGGCTTTACTTCCAGACCGGGCAGGCAGGCCGGTCATTTGAGAGGCCCACAAAAGCGGACCGGTACAGCGAGGCGATACACGCCCATTGATGCTCCGTCACACCATATCGCGGATGGGATCGGCATGGCATTGCCGGAGCGATTCAAAGGTAGTCAGTTTGACGGGGGCGTGCTGTAAGGAAGTGTAAGGGCTGTATATCGCAATACTTAGTACGGCCGTTCGGTCGGCCGCGTGCGACAAGGGTCATGCGCGCGTCACGCAACACTAGTAATGAAGCGGTGACGTGAGAGCACTGCATCAGGGCATGATGCAGTGTCTCGGTGCAGTTGTGATGGAAGAAGCGTGGGGGAAAATGTTACGAGGTCGTAGAGATTGCAGCGTGCTCACTGCGCGACGCGCGGCACGAGAAGATCTCCCATGCCCACGCGATGGAGCATCTCGGCACGCAGGCGGTCCAGCACGGCGAAGCCGACGTCGGCGCCGTCCTGCGTCGGATCGACATGCACGCGGAACGGCCGCTTGCCGAACGGCGCGTTGACGACATCGACGATGGCGTCGGCCACTTGTCCCGCATCCGCATCGGGCGGCACGATGCCGGCGAACGCGTGCTGGATTTCATCGCCAAAGCCGGGATAAGGGCCCGACTCGTATTCCTCCGCGCGCGCGGTATCGGCAGGCAACCCCGTGTGCGCGAAATGGTTGGTGCCGCTGGTGAACGCGCCCGGGACGATGATCGATGTCTCGATGCCCCAGCGCGACAACTCGCGCGCGTACTGGACCGCGATGGCATCCATCGCCGCCTTCGCCGCGAAGTAGGGGGCGAGGTAGGGCGGGGTGCCGCCGGCCGAGCTGCTGCTCGAGACCCAGACCAGCAGCCCTTGCTTCTGGCGGCGCAGATGGGGCAGCACCGCGCGGTTCACGCGCTGGGTGCTGAGCACGTTGATGTCGTACAGCTGGGCGAATTGTTCCGGCGTGAACGCCTCGGCGGGGCCGAAGGCCATGTGGCCCGCGTTATGCATCAGCACGTCGATGCGGCCCGTGGCGGCGAGGATGCTGGCCACGGCGTCATCGATGGACGGCTGCGACTGTACGTCCAGCTCCACCGTACGCAGATCAGCGTCATGCCTGCGGGCGAACGCAGCCATTTGCGCCACGACTTCGGCATTGCGGCTGGCCGTGTTGCGCATGGAGGCGTAGACCGTGTGGCCGGCCTTGGCGAGGGCCTCGGCGGTCAGGCGGCCGAAGCCGCTCGACGCGCCAGTGATGAGGATGACTTTCTTCATGATGGACTCCGCTCCTGCATCAGATGATGCCGCCGTTGACGCGGATGGTTTGCCCGTTGACCCAGGCGCCATCGGGGCCAGCCAGGAAGGCCACGGTGTTGGCGATGTCCTCCGGCGCGCCCAGGCGCTCCAGCGGGGCGAGCCGGGCGAGGTTGTCGATGACTTCCTGCGGCTTGCCGTCGAGGAACAGGGCGGTGGCAGTGGGGCCGGGTGCCACGACGTTCACCGTGATGTTCCGGCCGCGCATTTCCTTCGTCATCACATGCGTCATGGCTTCCACGCCGGCCTTCGTGGCGGCGTACACCGCGTAGGCGGGCTGGTAGAGGCCGACCACGCTCGACGACAGGTTGATCACTCGGCCGCCGTTGCGCAGGCGGCGCGACGCTTCGCGCAGCGTGTTGAACGTGCCCTTGAGGTTGATGGCGATCTGGCTGTCGAACAAGGCGTCGTCGCTGTCGGCCAGCTTCGCCAACTTCATGATGCCGGCGTTGTTGACGAGGACGTCCACACCACCGAAAGCGGCTTCGGCGGCATCGAACATGCGCGCCACGGCGGCCGGGTCGGCCACATTGGCCTGCTCCGGAATCGCCCGGCCGCCGGCGGCTTCGATTTCGGCGACCAGCGCCTCGGCTTCGCCAGCGCTGCCGGCATAGTTGACGACGACGGTGAAGCCCTCCTGCGCCAGCCGGCGGGCGATGGCGGCGCCGATGCCGCGTGAGGCGCCGGTCACGATGGCGACCTGCTGGTTGGACTTGGCTTGGGTGCTGTTCTGGGTGGTGCTCATGGTTCTTCTCCGGGGTTGGGTGGCCGCCATTCGCTGTGTGGCGCTGCGGGTTGAGTGAACTATGCGCGATTGGAGCGGATAGATAATCGGTCTAAAATTGCCCGCACTTGTTCTGGCAGGGAAACAATCGGCGGAGGGTGGGGTGGACCGGTTCGACGCAATGCGGCTATTTACGCGGGTGGTGGAGCGGCGCAGCTTTACGCTGGCGGCGCACGACATGGAGGTGCCGAGATCGACGGTGACCAAGGTCATCCACGATCTGGAGGGGCGGCTGGGAGTTCGGCTGCTGCAGCGGACCACGCGCGTAGTGCGGCCGACGCTGGACGGGGAGGCGTACTACCGGCGCTGCCTGACCATCCTGGACGACATCGAGGACGCCGAGGGCGCCTTCAACGGCGCCGAGCCGAAGGGGCTGCTGCGGCTGGAGGTGCAGGGCACAATCGCGCGCCATTTCCTGCTGCCGGGATTTCCGGACTTCCTCGCCCGGCATCCGCATATCCAGATCTCGATGAGCGAGGGCGACCGCTGGGTCGACATGGTGCAGGAGGGCGTCGATTGCGTGCTCCGCTATGGCAAATTGCCCGATAGCGAGCTGGTGGCGCGGCAAGTGGCGACCCTGGACCGGCTGACCTGCGCCACGCCGGCTTACCTGGCGCGGTTCGGCACGCCAACGAGCCTGGCATCGCTCGACGGGCACCAGATGGTGGGCATCCGATCGGTTACGACGGGGAATGTCACGCCGCTGGAGTTCGACGTCCACGGGGAAATACAGGCCGTATCGATACCGGCCGTACTGACCGTGACCGGGACGGAAAGCTACCTGGCCGGGATCAAGCTGGGGCTAGGGTTGGCCCAGGTGCCGCGCTTCCATATCGAACGGGAACTGGCCGATGGCGAACTGGTGGAGATCCTGCCGGACACGCCGCCGCCTTCGGCGCCGGTCTCGCTGTTGTATCAGCGGTCCCGGCAGCTATCGCCACGGGTGAGGGCGTTTCTCGACTGGGCCGCCCGGGAATTCGCCGATCGATGCAGAAAAGAGACGGAAAGCGACTGATCGATCATTTCCAGGCGAGATGCTCAATCTCTCGTGATATACCACATACAAAATATTTACAGATGGTGCGACGCATCATATAATGGAAACTCCTAAACGTAGCTGGAGTGCTTCATGGAAGTCGCCACCCTTTTCGCCCTTGCCGTCGCTTTCCTGTTCTCGGGCGTCAGCGTCACCATGGCCATCGCCGATCTCGTCGATCCCCAAGGGGAGCGTGGCGCGGCAGGCGAATTGGTGGACGTGCGCGCGGTGTGAGCGCTTTGTAACCGTCGGCCGCGTTCAGAGTGAACCGTACGAGTGCAGGCCAGCCAGGTACATGTTGACGCCAAGGAAGGCGAAGAGCGTGACGAACAGGCCGGCCACCGCCCACCACGCCAGCACGGGCGCGCTCACCTTGCCCAGCATGCGCAGGTGCAGCCACGCCGCGTAGTTCAGCCAGACCGCCAGGGCCCAGGTTTCCTTGGGGTCCCATGACCAATAGCCGCCCCAGGCTTCCGCCGCCCACAGCGCCCCGAGGATCGTGGCGACCGTGAAACAGGCGAAGCCGCTCGCGATGGCGCGGTACACCGCTTCGTCGATCCATGCCGGATCCGGCATGCGCGACCTCATGAAACGCCGTCCCGACAGCAGGCGCGCGCCGCCGAGCATGGCTGCGATCGAGAACGCGCCATAGGCGAGGAAGTTCGCCGGCACGTGCAGCTTCATCCAATACGACTGCAGCGCCGGAATCAACGGCGTGATCGCGCCTGCGCCGCGCGCGCCGCCATACCAGAACAGGAAGGCGTAGGCCGCGCACAGCAGCGGCAGGGTGAACACCGTGAACCCCGCCGCGCGATAGCGGGACGCCATGTACAGCATCATCAGGCCGGTCAGGATGATGAAGACGACAAACACCTCATAGAGATTGCTGACCGGTATGTGGCCCATGCCGGCACCGATGCGGTACGACTCGTACCAGCGCGTGAGGAAGGCCGCAGCCGCGAGCCCCAGCCCGCTCCACGTGGCAGCACGGCCGATCGCGGCCAGGTGCGCCCGCTGTCCTACCCAGCCGGCGATGGAGGCCAGCGTGGCAACGCCGATCAGCGCGCCCGAGCCCAGCAACACCGGCTGACTCACCGGGCCGCTGGCGAGGTTGCCGACGGCCACGGCGCCGCCGATATCGCGGCCGAGCTGCCAGCAGAGCAGCGATGCCACGGCACCCGTGCCGGCCATGAACGCCCGCAGGGGCGGCCACGCATTGCCGGCATAGACCAGCCCGGCGGCGGCCAGCGCGAGGATCACGACCTCGTAGCCGTCCATGGCCGCCCACCAGCGTGCGTAGCAGACGGCGACCCCGCCCGCCAGCGCGATGGCGAACAGCTTGCCGGGGAGGGCGCCCGCCGGTGGCGGGTTTCCCACCGCAGCGGCGTTCAGGGCGGGGGCGGAGGCACCCGCCGGGGCGGGCTCTGCAATGGCAGTTTTCATGATGGTTCCGATAAGTCACGGTTGCCGGCGTCCACCGGCGGGAGGGGGCCGAGCGGCGCCAGCCATGCAGCCAGTTCCGCTTCGAGCCCGGGCATCTTGCGATTGGCGCGCAGACCGGCCACCGCCACGCGGCTGGCTGGGTCCCACCACAGCCAGAGGCGCCGCTCGCGCACCGCGTACAGCAGCCACACGCCGATGGCCAGCATCGACAGGCTGACGATCAACAGCGCATCGCCACCACGCCGGGCGACCTGCAGGCCGGAGGCGGCGCGCTGGCTGACGGTGCCGGCCAGCGCCCACGCGGGCGCGTCACTGGCCACCATGTCGTCGTGGGCGTTCAGCAGGTCCTGCAGGCGGCGCCGGGCGGAGGCGTCCTGTGGACCCTGCTCGTCGTCCTCGGCGGCCAGCGCGCGCGCGGCGCGCACCACCAGGCCGGAGAGCAGCGTGGTGGCTGCGCCGCGTTCCGCCTCGGGCACCGTCGCTTCCACCAGCGCGGCGATGCCGGGCGAGCCGTCATGGGCGAACACCTCCAGCGCACGGGCCGCCACGTCCGCCATTTCCGCGGAGGGCTTGGCCAGTATCCGGCGCGCCGCACGCTGCCGCGCGGCGGGATCCTGCAGCTGGCGCTCGAATCGCTCGAACGTGGTCGCCGATCCGTCCGCATCGACAGGCACGCGGATGTACTCGTAGCCCTCGCCATCCGCCCGGCGCACGCCGCTGACGAAGTAGCGGTCGCCGCCAAAGGTCAGCGGCCGCAGGTACGTCACCATGGTGCGGGGCTGGCCAGCCGGGTCGCGCAGCACGTATTCGATGGTCGGTCCCAGGTCGGCGACGGTGCCGGAGCGGCCTTCGAGGTAGCGGCGCAGCAGCCCCTGTGCCGGCGCGTTGCCGGTGTCCTGGATGTTGTCCATGCGCAGGTCGCTCGCCTGGAACGTCCAGGGCGCGTTATCGATCAGCAGCGGCACATCGCTGCCCACGGTGGCCGCCAGCGGCACCGCCGCGCCAGTCCGGGAGAGCATGCGCAGGTTCAGCGTGCTGCCACCATCAGCAAATCCGGACTGGTAGAGCGTGACGCCGTGCTCGGCGAGCGGATGGTTGACGCGCAGCGCGTGGCGTGTCGGCGGCTGCCCGGGCAACTGGATCTCCAGGTCGCTGACGAAGTCCCGGGGCTGGCCGTTGGGATAGCGCTCGATGTGGAAGCGGTGCAGCCGCACGGTGAACGGCAGCGGCTGGACCAGATAGCCATCGCCGATGGGGACGATGGCGTTGCTGGCCGATTCACCTTCGGCAAGGGTGAGCTGGCCGCGATAGCTGAGCGTGCCGGCCGGCAGCACGCTGCTGGGCGGCACGGCATCGACGGGCAGGTCGCGGGTCTCGATCTGCTGGAGGCTGGCCAGCACGCGGCCCCGCACGGCGAGATCGCTGTCAAGGAACGCAGCCACGGTAATCAGGACGATTGCGGCGTGCGTCAGGATATAGCCGACGCGCCGCGCGCCACCGCGCCGCGCCGCCACCAGCAGCGCCCCATCGGCAGTCCGCCGTGTGGCGACACGAAAGCGCTCGCGCCGCAGCGCCGGCATCAGGGTGGCCAGCAGTGCGGCCTCGCCTGCGTCGTGACGGAAGCGCACGCGGCAGGGCAGGGTCTCGACGAACTTTCGGTTCACCTGATCCTGCCGATCGAAGACCTGCCGGAGCATGGCGGGCGTATTGCGCACCACGCAGATCGCCGTCGACGTGGACATGACCACCAGCAGCGCGCCGAACCAGCTCGCGTGGTAGACGTCGGTCATGCCGAGGAACACCAGCACCGCCGTCCAGGTCGTGCCGTATTGGGAGACATAGGCGGCCGGCCCGGCGTTCTGCGGCACGATGCTGCCGATGCAGGCCGCCAGCGCCACGATGACGAGGATCGCCACGGCGAAGCGCATCGAGCCAAGCAGGTGATACAACGCGCGGGCCGCCTTCCGCACCCGTTCCCCGAGTGCGATGGGTGCGGGGTGGGCCGATGGCCGGGTTGGGGCGTTCGTGCTCATACCCGTACCTCCCTATCCAGTGTGCCGAGGCGCGGCGCGCGGGCGGCACGCTCGCGGAACAGCATGACGTAGAGCGCCGGCATCAGCAGCAGCGAGAACACCGGCGCCGACAGCATCCCACCCAGCAGTGGTGCGGCGATCCGCTTCATCACGTCAGCGCCCGTGGCGTCGGACAGCATGACCGGCAGCAGCCCGGCAAGGATCACCGAAACCGTCATGGCCTTCGGCCGCAGCCGCAGCAGCGCGCCGCCCACCACGGCGCGGTAGAAGCCCGCCGAGCCGAGGTGCCCGCCATCATGCCGCCAGCGGCCGACCGCCTGGTCGAGGTAGAGCACCATGACCACGCCGAACTCGGTGGCCACCCCGGCCAGCGCGATCAGGCCGATCACAACCGCGACCGACATCTGGTAGTCCAGCCACCACACCAGCCACACGCCCCCGGCCACGGCGGCGGGCAGGCAGAGCAGCACCAGCAGCACGCGCCGCAGGCTGCGGAAGTGCAGGTAGAGCAGGCCCAGCACCAGCGCAGCCGTGGCGATGCCGATCAGTGCGAGGTTGGCGGACGCGTTCTCGAACTGCAGGTACTGCCCGGTCCAGGTGGCGGTGTAACCCTGCTGGTGGATGCCGGCCGCCGCCAGCGCGGCGCTGGCGCGGCGGTAGTAGCCGCCGATATCGGCGCCAGCCACGTCGACGAACACGTAGCCGATCAGCTTGGCGTTCTCGCTCTTGATCTCGGTGGGGCCATCGCTGATGCGGATGTGCGCCAGATCGCGCAGTGGCGCGAGCGCGCCGGATGGCGCCTTGACCTGCAGCGCGCCGATGGCGTCCGGCGTCTCGCGTTGCCAGGCCGGCAGCCGCAGCGTCACGGGGATGCGCTCCCGCCCGTCGGTCATCACCGTCAACTGCTGGCCGCCGAGCGCGCCTTCGATCACACCCTGGATGTCCGCGATGCGGATGCCGAGGCGCCCGGCCGCGGCGCGGTCGATGTCGATATCCAGATAACGGCCGCTGCCCGCGCGCTCCGCAAACACCGAGCGCGTGCCTTCCACCCGGTTGAGCACGGCCTGGATCTCGCCGGCCATGGTGTCGATGCCCGCGAGTGTCGGCCCGCTGACCTTGAGCGCGAGCTGGCTGCGGATGCCGGTAGACACCATGTCGATGCGCGTGCGGATGGGATAGCCCCAGGAGTTGGTCAGGCCTGGCACGCGCACGGCGGCGTCCAGCTTTGCGATCACGTCCTCGATCGACGTGCCGGGGCGCCACTGGTCGCGCGGATGCAGGCGGATAGTGGTCTCGATCATCGACAGCGGCGCCGGATCAGTGGCCGAGTCCGAACGACCCACCTTGCCGAACACGTGCTCGACCTCCGGTACCTGCAGGATCATGCGATTGGTCATCTGCAGGAGGTGCTGCGCCTCGGCGGCGGAGACCGATTGCAGCGTGGTCGGCATGTAGAGCAGGTCGCCTTCGTCCAAGGGCGGCATGAACTCGCTGCCCAGCCGGTAGAGCGGCCACGCGGCGCTCAGCACCAGGGCGAGGCCGGCGACCAGCGCCAGACGGGCATGGCGCAGCGTGCCGAAGAGCAGCGGCGCATACACGGCACGCAGGACACGGCTGACGGGGTTGCGGGATTCGCCACGGATCTTGCCGCGCACCGCGTAGCCCATCAGCACCGGCGTCAGCGTGATGGCCAGCCCGGCCGCGAAGGCCATCGCATAGGTCTTGGTGAAGGCCAGCGGGAAGAACAGCTTCGCTTCCTGCCCCTGCAGCGCGAAGACCGGCAGGAAGGACACGGCGATCACCACCAGCGAGAGGAACAGCGAGGGGCCCACCTCGTTCGCGCTGGCGCGCACCATCTCCCAGCGGCGCGCGGGTGCGGGGTCGGGTTCCTTTTCCAGGCGCCGGTGCATGCTTTCCACCATGACGATGGCGGCGTCCACCATCGCCCCCACGGCAATCGCGATGCCGCCCAGCGACATGATGTTGGCGGTGCTGCCCTGCAACCGCAGCACGAGCAGGGCGCCGAGAATGCCGACCGGCAGCGTGACGATGGCGGTCAGCGACGAGCGCAGGTGCAGCAGGAACACCAGGCAGACGAGCGCGACGGCCAGCGATTCCTCGATCAGTTTGGTGCGCAGGGTATCGACGGCGCGCAGAATGAGCGAGGAGCGGTCGTACTGGATGGTCACCTTCACGCCCGCCGGCAGACCGCCCTGCAACTGGCCCAGGCGCGTCTTGACCCGCTCGATGGTGTCGAGGGTGTTCTGGCCCTGGCGCATGACCACAATGGCGCTGGCGGCATCGCCGTGACCGTCCACGTCGACGGCACCCTCGGTGGGGCGCGGCACGGTGGCGATGGTGGCGACATCCCGGAGCCGGATCGCGCCGCCGTCTGCACTGTTCGCCACGGGAATCTCGGCCAGGTCGGCAGGCTTGCGCAGCAGGCCATTGGCGCGCACCACCAGTCGCGAGCGCGCCAGCTCGAACGCGCCGCCCTCGATGGCCTGGTTGCTCTCGCGCACGGCGCCGGCAACATCCGCGATCGAGAGATCGAGCGATGCCAGCCGCTGCGGATCCACCTGGATCTCGTACTGCCGACCCTTGCCACCCACACCCGCGATTTCCGCCACGCCGGGGATGGCGCGGAGTTCCGGCGCGAGATAGTAGTCCTGCAGTGCCTTGAGCCGATCCGGCGGCACCTGCCCGGATGGGTCCTCCAACGCGTATTCGAGGATCCAGCCCACGCCCGAGGCATCCGGACCCAAGGTGGGCGACACGCCGGCGGGCAGGCGGTCGCGGATCTGGTTGAGTTGCTCGGTCACGCGCGCACGCGCCACGGCAGGCGCCACGCCATCACGAAAGACGATGTACAGGTAGGACTGGCCGTACATGGAGAAGCCGCGCACGGCGTCGGCATCCGGAATGGACAGCATCGCGCTGGCCAGCGGATAGGTCACCTGATCCTCGACCAGCTGAGGCGGCTGCCCGGTGTAGTCGGTCTTGACGATGACCTGCGTATCGGAGAGATCGGGCAGGGCATCGAGCGGCAAGCTGCGCAGCGAGACGATGGCCGCCGTGCAAAGCATCGCCGCGGCAAGCAGGACGGCCGCGCGATGCGCTATGGACCAGTCGATGATGCGTCCTATCACGATATGTTCTCCGTCATGCCGATGTCATTGGGGCGGATGCGCTGCCGCCGCGCTGTCGCCTTGTCGTTACAGGATCTCTTTCGCGGCCGCGCCGCCGCCCATGCGCTGGCGCGTGGCCGCCAGAGAAGCCTCCGCACCGAGCAGGAACTGGCCGTTCACGGCGATTGCCGCGCCTTCGGCCAGTCCGTCGACAATCTCAACGCGCTCGGCGTCTTCCTTGCCCAGCCGCACCTCGGTCGGCACGAAACGTCCTTCGCCCAGCGCGACCATGACGAAGCTCCCGTGGCCGGTGCGCAGCACGGCATCGCGCGGTGCCGTTAGCGTGGTCTCGCCCGCGACCTCGACGATGGCATGGAGGAAGGTGCCGGCGACGAGGGCGGCGGGCACCTGGTTGAGCGTCACGCGCACACGGGCCTTGCGGGTGGCCGGGTCCACCTCCGCCGTGGTGGCACGCAGCGGCGCGGTGGCGCGCCAGCCGGGCACGGTGTCCGAGGTCAGCGTGAGCTGGCCACCCTGCGCAAGCAGTGGCAGTTGATCGGGATAGAGCGACAGCGTGGCGCTAGTGCCGCGCGGGTCGCCGTAGGTCAGCACCGGCTGGCTGGGTCCGGCAAAGCCGCCGGGCCTGACATTGATGGCGGAAACGATGCCGTCGCGCTGCGCCAGCACGGGAATGACCTCGGTAATGCGGCGCTCCGTATCGAGCTTTGCCATGACCGCCGGCGGAATCTCGGCTTCGCGCAGGCGGTCCCGCTGGCGGGCAATTTCGCGCGCAAGACTGCCGAGCATCGCGTTGCTCTGTTCCAGCGCGGCCATGCCGCCGGAGGTCAGGCCGTCGCGGCGGGTCAGCAGGTCGAGGTAGTCGCGCTGGCGCTGTTGCGCCTCGGCGGAGTAGATCTCGTAAAGCACCTGGCCCTGACGCACCCGCTCGCCGGTTGCGGCGACGCCCAGGCGCTTGATCCAGCCCTCGAACTTCGGCGTGGCGGACGTGGCACGTCCCTGGTCGGATTCGAGCACGGCATAGGTGTTGATGACCGGCTTCAACTGGCGGTGCGTGACGACCTCCACCGCGATGCCCATCTGCCGGTAGGCGGCATCGCCCACGGTCACGGCAATCGGCGCGGCGGCAGCGGATTGCTGCGCGTGCTGGTGCTGCGGCATCGACTGGGTGGCGCCGGCCTTGACCAGGTGCATGCCGCAGATCGGGCAGTTGCCCGGCTGGGCCGTGACGATGTTCGGATGCATGGGGCAGGTGTACTGCGTGACGCCGCTGGCGGACTTGGTTGCCGCCGTCAGCAGTGCATTCCCGGCTTCAGGTCGACCGTGCATCTGGTCGTGCCCGCCATCCGCATGCGCCCCAGCATCGGCGGTCACCGCCCGCGCCTGGCTGATCAGTGGATCGTTGACGTAGTCGTACGAAGCCACCATTCCCACCACACCAGCCAGCAGTGCCACGGTAGCGCCGCCGATGCCCAGCATCGCACCTTCTTTCATGTTTTTCACCTTGCTCTCTGTGGCCGGCCGCGACGATGTCCCCGCCTCGGCCAGCCGTTAGCCCCGCGCTGCTTACCTCACGAGGATGTTGTCGCCCTTGCCGGCCTTCGGATCGGCATCATTGGAGAACTGCATGATGGCGATGGCGCCCGACAGCGCCTGACGCAGCGAGTGCGACACGATGGCGTTGGCGCCTTCCTTCGGCGAGATCAGGTCGAACGTGGCGGCATCGCCCGGCCCAACCACGAAGCTCTGCATGCCCACGTGGACGTTCTTGGGGTTGCCGCTGCCGTAGACGCGATCCCAGATACCCGCGATGGGGTGGAGCGACGAGAACTCGTTCACACCGGCGTTGACGAAGTAAATCCGCACGCGCTCGCCCGGCTTGGCTTGCAGCACGCGGGTGGCGCTCGGATCATGCACCGGGTCGTACTTGAAGATGCTGCCGTTGAACATGACGTTGGTCCACTTGTTGGCCATCATGTCCGCCTGGTTGTCCGGATTCGCGTACAGCTCGGACTGGATCAGCACATACTCGCGATCCGCCTTCGGCATGGCCTTGGAATCCTTCGGATCCACGATGATCGTGCCGTACATGCCGCGTGCGATATGCTGGATCATCGGGTCCGCGCCGCAGTGGTAGAAGAACACCCCCGGGTAGTCGGCAGTGAACGTGTAGTGGGCTTCTTCACCCGGCTTCACGGCCTCGAAGTCCTTGACGACATCCACGCGTGCCGCGTGAAAGTCCATCGAGTGCGAGTTCTTGTTCGCCTTGTCGTTGATCAGTGTGAACTCGATCGTGTCGCCTTCGGTGACATGGACCACGGTGCCCGGCACCTGGCCGTCGAAGGTCCAGGTGCGGTACATCGTCCCCTTGTTGTCGATAGGCAGGTCGATCTCCTTGGCTGTCATCGTGACCTTGACGGTCTTCGCATGCGCCTGCACGCCGGCCAGGAGAGCGGCGGCGGCAAAGAGCAGGGTTGGAAGGGCTTTCATTTGTCTTGTGTTTCCTCGGTTGCGTATTACTTGGTGCCAGTCTTGCTTACGAAGCGCAGGTAACTGACCATTTCCTTCATGTCGTCGTCGGTGAGCAGGCCCTCCCATTTCGGCATCAGAACGGATTTCCCTACAGCGAGACCACCTCCCTTGATCGCCTTCAACAGCGTTTCATCTGGTGTGTCACCCATAGCCTTGGTGTCGGTGTGATCGCGCGGCTTGACCGCCATGTCGCGGCTGTTCACACCGTTGCCGTCACGGTTCACACCGTGACACTGCACGCAATACGTGTTGTAGAGCCGTGTGGCATGCGCGAACTGGTCGTCGGCATGCGCACGGTTGATGCCAGCGGCCACAAGCAGCGGCGCGAGCATCAGGAAAGTCGTCTGGCGCCTCATTTCGGCTCTCCCTTCAACGTGGTGATGTATCCGGCCAGCTTCTGGATATCGGCATCATTGAGGTCGAGGCGCGGCATCCAGACATGCGGGTCGAATTTCTGTGGATCCTTGATGTAGGCGACCACGTAGTCCGGCTGCAGCCGCGCGCCACCATCCACCATCTCCGGCCCAGAGCTGCCGCCGTTGCCCGGCTTGGCCGAATGGCAGGAGGCGCAGCCGCGCAGCTTGGCAAACAGCAGGCTGGCCATGGAGGCGTTGGGCGGATCGTTCTTGAAGCCGCCTTTCTCCACCAGGCCGGCATCGCCGCCGAGCTTCATCAACTCGGCGGCTACGGCGGCGGCCTCGTCCTTGTCCAGCTTCGGGTGCGGGCTCAACGCGGCGGGGTCGATGGTGTCGGGCCCCTTGTCGGCAGAGGCCTTGACCGCCCGGGCCACCATCACCCCCGCGGGGCGGATGGTGGTCGGGCTCTGCAGCCACTTCTCCAGCCATGGCTGGTTGAACTTGACGCCCGCGTAGTACAGGTCCGGGCCCTTCCGTTGCCACAGACGATCCACATCGAGCTTCTGGGGTTTCGTGACGGCGTGGCAGGCCACGCATTGCGCCTGCAGGACTTCCTGCCCGGTTTTCGCCTGGGCGGCGGTGCCCGCCGCCGTGAAGGCGAGGGCGGCCACGGCAAGGCGCGTGAGGTGAGGGATGTTCATCGAGATCGTTCCTGGGTCGATTACTGGACGGCCTTGCCCTTGAGCAAGTCGTTGCTGTACTGACCGGGACCCTTCTTCAGCGATTCCTCGTAGTAGAAGTTGGGCTGGTACTTCTTGCCGGCCCAGTCGTACCAGGGGTCCGAAGGCACGCCCGCATACTCCACGACGCTCATGATTCCGCCCATCGGACGATCGCCGTTGACGGTATGGGAGTCGACGTGGTCGTGAACCATCCAGCGGCCAGGGTTGTCGGCTTCGAAGATCAGGTCGTAGCGCTCACCGGGCCCGAACAGCACGGTGTCGGCCATGATGGGGTTGGCCAGCGGGAAGCCATCCTTGAAGGCGATCTTGAAGCTGTGCCCGTGCAGGTGGAAACTGTGCGTGCCGTCGCCAGCGCCAATCAGGCGCAGGCGGACCACGTCGCCTTTCTCGATACGGATGGGCTGGGTGTCCGGATAAGCCTTGCCGTTGATCGTGAAGTAGTCGGGCTTGTCTGATGGCAGGCCGCCGAAGCCGGGCTTGTCCGCCCACTTGGAGTCCCACTCGGAGAACATCAGGATGAATTCCTTGGTGACCTTCTTCTCCAGAGCGGTCGGATTCTTCGGCCGGACGATCAACGGACCCCACATGCCGCGCAGGGCGACGTGTTCATTGACGTTGACGTGGCAGTGGTACCACATGGTGCCGGACGGCGCCGCCTTGAACTGATACTTGAAAGAGTCGCCGGGCTTGATGGCCTCCTGGGTAACACCCGGCACGCCGTCGTTCTTCCAGGAGTTCTTCTGGTACATGCCGTGCCAGTGCACGGTGTGGGGCAGGGCGGTCAGGTTGTTGACGGTGACGTTGACATCGTCGCCTTCATCCACCACATACAGCGGGCCTGGCACCTGCCCGTTGAATGCAAACGTATGGAATTGCTGCTTGTCTACCAACGTGACCCGGGTGTCTTCGATGTTCATCTCGAAGTTCCGGGTTGCCGCGCAAGCACCGTGCGCCGTCAGAAGCGCCGATGTGGCAAGGATTGCGGAAAGTAAGGACTTCAACTTGGTACCCCCGATTGTTTGAGTGGCCGGCCTTCGCCTTTAAAGATGCATTCACTATACATCTTTATATGCGGCAGGGCGGGTTAAGCCACACCACCCGTGAGGACTATCGCGTCCTCCATGCAACGGAAATTTGCCTCTTTATCCGATGCATAGCATTTATGTTGTACTGGGTATGCATCTTTAATAGACTTCATCGAAACATGGATCGGGAAGTCTTGCGAGCAAATGGATACCTATGTCGCTGTCTTTTTACGCCATCCGACGGTGCCGCCTTGCCGGAATGCGTGATGCGCCTGACCGTCTATACCGAGTACGGACTGCATGCGCTGGTCCATCTCGCGCGCAACGATGGCAGGCCGCAGACGGCGAGGAACATCGCCGACGCCATTGGGCTGCCGCTCAATCACGTCGTCAAGATCGTCCACGCGCTGCGCCGTGCTGGCTACCTCGACACCGCGCGCGGGCGTATCGGTGGAACACGCCTGGCGTGTCCTGCATCGGCCATCACTGTGGGCGACGTGGTCCGGGTCTTGGAATACAGGTTGGACTTGATGGCGTGCTTTCGCGCCGGGGGATTTTGCGTGGTCTCGAGCGTTGCCGATTGTCACGCGGCGCTGAGTGGGGCGCTGGTGGCCTACCTCACCGTGCTCGATGGCTACTCGATAGCGGATCTGCTGCCCTGATCGATGCCCGACATCGCAATAGACCTTTTCAATGCCGTGCGCTGCCATGTCGCATGGCGCAGGCCGATACGTGCTTCGTATGCTTTCGTTGCTTGCCCGGGGTCCATACCACGGCACCTGAAACGTAGACGAGAACAAAATGAGATCTGAAAAAGCCTGGCGCAAGACCGCCATTGCTGTAGTCGTACAGACGCTCGCGCTGAGCGGCGCGGCCATCGCGCAAACCAACGCCACGCAGGCATCCAATGACGCGCCACTCCCCACGCTGCCCACCATCACCGTCAGCGCAGCGGCGCCAGCCGAGGGTTCACTCACGGTGCCCGGCGTGGCCCGCCAGCGTGACACGCTGTTCCAATCGGCCGGGTCGGTCGGATTTGTCGATGCGCAGTCTTACACCGATACCTACGCCAGCAATCTGCGCGATGTCCTCAAGGACTCGCCCGGGGTCTACGTACAGGAGCGCTACGGCCAGGAGCTGCGCCTGTCGATCCGCGGCTCCGGCATCTCGCGCGGCTTCCACACGCGTGGCCTGGAAATCCTGCAGGACAGCGTGCCGACCAACTTCGCGGACGGCAGCGGTGACTACTACCAGATCGATCCCATCGGACTTTCCGCGGCCGAGGTCTACAAGGGCGGCAACGGCCTGGCATTCGGCAGCTCGACGCTGGGCGGCGCCGTCAACTTCACCACGCCAACCGCGCTGACGGCGGATGCGCCAAACATGCTGCGCGTGGACGGTGGCAGCTTCGGCACCGCGCGCGCCAGCGGCCAGGTATCGCGACAGATCGGCGCATTCGACTTCCTCGCCAATCTCAGCGTCAATCACTCGGAGGGCTACCGCAATCACGAACGCGGGCAGTACGAACAGCTCAACGCCAACTTCGGCTACCGCTTCAGCCCGGCCGTGGAAACGCGTTTCTACTTCGGGGCCTACGTGGTCGACCAACTGCTGCCAGGCACGCTCACGCTCAATGAGGCGCTCAACGATCCGCGCAAGGCGTCCGCCAGTGCGCTGGCAGGGGACCAGGCACGTAACACGCGCACCGAGCGGCTGGCCAACGTGACCAGCGTGAAGCTGGACAACGGCCAGCTGGACTTCAGCACCTGGCTCATCCACAAGAGCCTGTACCACCCGATCTTTCAGGTCATCGATCAGGACTACTGGACCTACGGCTTTGCGCCGCGCTACACCGGCAACTTCACGCTGGGCGGCATGCGCAACCAGTTGATCGCCGGGGCACGCTTCTTTGGTGGCAACAACAATGCCCGCCAATACGTCAACGTTAATGGCGACCGCGGCGCACAGACGCTGAACGCCCGGCAGGATGCCTTCAACTACGAGGCCTATCTCGAAGACCGGCTGTACGTGCGGCCTACGGTCGCGCTGATGGCGGGAGCGAAGGCGTACCGCAACCGGCGGGAGTACCAGGACTACGGCGGCTTGTCCGCCAGCCCAACGGCCAAGTCGGACAGCGCCACCTACAGCGGCGTGAACCCGAAGTTCGGCGTGCTGTGGGAGCCGCGCAAGGACGTGCAGGCCTTCGTCGACATCACGCGCAGCGCCGACGTGCCGGACTTCTCGGACCTGAACCAGACCATCGGCGCGACCAACCAGTTCGTGCCACTGGCGCAGCAGCGCGGCTGGACGGTGGAGGCGGGCACGCGCGGGCAACTGGACCGCTTCGGCTGGGACCTGACACTCTATCGTTCGCTGGTGCGCGACCAGATGCTGCAGTACACGGTCAGCCCCGACGTGCCAGCCTCCACGTTCAACGCCAACCGGACCATCCTGCAGGGCGTGGAGCTGGGCGCCAGCGCCGAGATACTGCGCAATATCATTGGCGCAGGCGACCGGCTCACGCTGTCGCAAATGTGGAACTACAGCGATTTCCGCTTCGACAACGATCCGGTTTACGGCAACAACCGCATCGCGGGCGTGCCGCAGCATGTGCTCCGCACGACCGTGGCCTACAACAGGGGCTCCGCGCGCGTGGCGGGCACGATCGACTGGGTGCCGACCGGCGCCTACGTGGACTACGCCAACACGATGAAGGTGCCGGCCTACGTGCTGTTCGGCATCCAGGCCAGCTACGAATTCCAGCGCGGCGTCACGCTGTTCCTCGACGCCCGCAACCTGGCCGACAAACGCTACGTCAGTGACTTCGGCACCGTGGCGAATGCGCGCACTGCCAACACGGCGGTTTTCTACCCAGGGGTCGGACGCGCGTTGTATGCGGGGGTGAAGTACAAGTTCTGATCGTGGTGGGATGCGGCGGTCCTGGCGGCCGCATTCCACCTGACTCGGGGGTCGATTCCCTAAAAGATGCATTTGGCGCGTAAGATATACTGACGCGTCCCGTCCTGGAGGCGAGTGGGGATCGAAGATGAGACTGACCGACTACACCGACTATGCACTACGTACGTTAATCTACATTGCTGCGCACCCGGACGAACTGGTGACGATCCAGCGGATTGCGGACAGCTTTAGCATTCCCAGGAACCACCTGATCAAGATCGTGCACCGGCTGGGGCAGGAGGGTTTCCTGCATACCCTCAGGGGCCGCTCCGGCGGCGTCCAGCTCAACCGTCCCGCGTCCAAGATCAACGTCGGCGAAGTGATTCGCACGATGGAGAGTGATTTTGCGATGGTCGAATGCTTCCACGCGGAAGGCAATCAATGTGTCATCACCCCGATATGTGGCTTGCGCGGCGTGCTGCACGCGGCGCTGGACGCATACTTCCGGGTGTTGGACGAACACACGCTCGAAGATCTCATTCTCAAGCCGAAGATGATGCAGCGCGTGCTGGACGAGCACGCTGCCGCGTCTGTGCTGGCGCGGATCCCCGTCAAGGTCTCGAGGCAAGCTGCGAAGACCTGACGAAGGGCAGGGGTTTATCTGCGCATTCGTCAGCCCCGACTATATAGATGATAAGATGCATTCTTGATGCATCTTTTAGGGATGACGATGCCCGGGAATAACCTTCAGACCGCCAGCGACGCCGTGGCCCAAGGCGCGCATCTGCCCGACGAAGCCGAAATATCGGCATTTGTCCGTGCCTTCTACGCGCGGGTTCGCGCCGACGAGAGTATCGGCCCGCTTTTCGACCGAGTCATCTCGGGCCGATGGGACCAGCATCTCACAACGATGGACACGTTCTGGTCAAGCATTGTCCTTGGGAGCAAGCGCTACCGGGGGCATGTCCTGTCCCGCCACATGATGCTCGCGGGGATCGAGGGCCATCATTTCGACCGCTGGCTCGAACTCTTCATCGACACGGCACAAGCCACTTTCAACAAACCAATAGCAGCCGAGTTCGTGCGGCCGGCATTGCGCATTGCCAAGAGCCTGCAATTGGGGATGTACGGCATGTCCTACGAGGTGCCAGCCGGGCAACGGGAGCTGCTGGACCGGTACACGGGCAGGTAGCCAGCCGCAGCATGTCCGGGGCAAGGCTGCCTGCAGGGCTTTCGGCCTCGGATCATTGATTTAACATAATACGCATTATGCCTCTGAACGATGTTGGCGCTAAATAGTAATGTCGTATCTGGGGGTGCGGACGATTTCTTGGACTGTTTTAGGTTGCGATTCCCAGGTGGCGCCGGTAGTCGACCGGGCTCATTGCCTGCAGGGACAGCTTGATGCGCCGTTCGTTGTACCACTGGATGTACGAGTTTAGCTCGTGCATAAATCCTTCTACCGTGGTGCCGGCCCAGTTGCGACAGTAGTACATCTCGTTTTTCAGGCGTCCAAAGAATCCCTCGCAGGCAGCGTTGTCAGGTGAGCAGCCCTTTCGCGACATGGATCGGACGAGACCCGCCGCGTCGATACGTTGTAGCCATCCCGGCCAACGATAGTGCGCGCCTCTGTCACTATGTACCACAGGCCTGTCGCCATCGGTGAGCGTGGTGATGGCACCATCGAGCATGCTATTGACCAATTGCGCGTCAGGCCTCGTGCCGATAGACCAGCTCACAACCTTGCCGTCAAAGCAATCGATCATGGGCGATAGATACACCTTGCCTGCCGGAAGCTGGAACTCGGTGATGTCCGTCAGCCATTTCCGATTCGGCGCCTGCGAATGGAAATCCCTGGCAATCAGGTTCTCGGGGGCAGTACCAATCTCCCCGCTGTAGGAGCTGTACCGGCGACGTGGCCGGTGGACGGCGAGCTGTTCCTCAGCCATCAATCTGCGCACGATCTTCTCGGAGATCCGTATATCGCGCTGACTCAGCAGCGCGTGGATACGACGATACCCATAGCAGCGATGATTGCTGTCAAAGATCTCGACCATGGCGTTACGTACATCGGCGTATTTGTCGCGCAGGCCCAATCCCGTCTTGTGATAGAAATAGCTACTACGTGCAAGCCCGATGACGCGGAGAAGTTCAGACAACGAATACGTAGTTTTCAAGGCATCAACCACCTGTGTCTTCTCCCTGTTTGTCAGGGGCAGGGAGTTGATGCCTTGGTCTTTTTTTATTAGATCGCCCGCCCGCGCCAGGATGTCGCGCTCAAGTTGCAGCTGGCGTACCTGCTGTTCGAGCTGCGCGATTCTTTCCAAATGCGTCGCATGATCGTCTTCAGGAGAGACCAATTTACGTTTGCGCATAGATCGATATGCCTCGTCTCCGAGCAGTTGATCTTTCCACTTGTACAGCATCGGTCGGCTCACTCCAACCTTTTCTGCTATATCTTTCGCGGAGCCTTGGCGGGCGCAAAGGTCGGCGACCGCCTGCTGTTTCTGATTGGTTGCAAACGGTGCACTGGCGTTTGTGTTCGTGACCAGGCGGCGCGAGCCAGGACGCAGCTCGTCAATCCAGCTGCCAAGCATTTGGCTACTGGGATATCCGAGGGCTCTGCGGGTGCCAGCCAGAGAGCAGCCATGGTCGAAATAATGATCCACCGCCGTGCGTTTCTGCTCCGGCGTGTATCGCTGCCTCGGACGGCGGTGCTTGGGCAAGTCTCCCAATGCCTGGTAGATGTGCACCCACCGCTTCAGGTTCTTGCCTGACGGATATCCCAGTTCACGAACGACCGTTGCCGTCTTCCCGCCGTACTTAAAATACAGCTTGACCGCCCTGATGCGATCCTCGTACGAAAACATGAACTACCTCCAAGTAGTCCAAATTTTCGTCCGCACCCCCTCTGAGCCAAATAGAAATGTCCGGATTGGCCATGCTGTTCGCCTTGCGTTTCACGCACGGGAGCAACACCATGGGACGACCGGATACGTCACCATGAGCATGCGGGAACTGGATCGCAGCAGAGTCATCGAGGCCGTCGTGGGCTGGTGTTTGTCGACGACGCCACCGTCCGGCTAATGCAGCTGCTGTTCGTGCCGACCGAATCGACGCCGGCTTACTTCGCCGTCACCCGGGCCTACATCGAACGGCACGGCAAGCCGATGGCCTTCTATTCCGACAGGCCGAGATCTTCCGGGTCAACCGACAGGAGACTGCCGAAGGCCGCGGCTATACGCAGTTCGGGCGCGCCCTGTTCGAGTTGAACATCGACATCCTGTGTGCCAACACAAGCCAGGCCAAGGGCCGCGTCGAGCGAATGAACAGGTCGTGCGAACGAGCAAGGTAGTACCACTCGACTTTCCCTTCTCCGGTAGCCACGACGGCAAGTACACCAACTCGCTCGCCTTCTTCAGCCGCTTGCAGTCCGTCCTCGAAAGCGTAGTGAAGCTGAGATTCGCGCTTGGTTGGCAAGCCGGACTGGCTGACAATCGGCCAGGAAATCACAACAAGTGCTCCGTGCGAGGATCTGTGAACCCAGTCAGGCAGCTCGCTTCTGAAGCGAATAATTCGGCGAACGCCTCCACCCGAGTCCTTGGTAGCGGTGACCTCCCAAGCCCTGACTCGCGTGTGAAAACGAGGTGACTGCGACCATAGTGGCGACAAACCATTTTGAGAAGCGCATCTGGATATGTAGGATTGATTTAGAAGGAGCTGCTGCGGCGGCAAATCCAAGCGGCCTCCTGGAGGCCTTATTCTTTTTGGAGTGTCGCGGGATGGCTCGATTTGTTCCAGATTCGTTGAGAGGCGTTGTTGCGCGGCCTCAGCCCTGGTGGCGCCCGCTGCAGTCGGCGCGATCCAGCAGCAACCGGCAGCTTTACGCTCAGCCCCTACCTGTTGAGTCTGCCGCTGGTACTGGCGGCGGTCATTCTGGTCGCGTGGTTCCGGCCACGCGATACGGGCCCGATGGTCGTGGGCTCCGTCGAGGCACGCTGAGTGCCCCCCGCGATAGTGCGCTCAGGCCTTGGCTGCGGGAGGCGGTGCGCAGGACTCGCGCATAACGACTTGCGTGGTCAGCCGTACTTCCTGCCCCCCCTGCTCCTTCGCCTGTGCGCGCTCCGCGGCGCCGCCAATCGCTCGCAGCAGAATTTCAGCGGCGGCCGTGCCCACGGCCTCGAGGTCCCAACTGATCGCGGTGATCGCGGGCGAATACAGTTGGGGCAGATCGCCGTCGCCGACGCAGATCAGGCTGACATCGTGCGGCACCCGATGGCCGGTTTGTCGCGTTGCCTGCAGTACACCCGACAGGATGCGCGTGCCCAGGCAAATGAATGCCGTCGGCCGGGACTTTGCGGAAAGCAGGGCCAGCGCGTCGCTGAACGACAAATCCATGGCCGAGCGGCTGGCTCGGACGAGCGTTTCATCCACCGTCAGGCCACGCTCGGCCATCGCCGCGCGATATCCATCGATACGCTCGCGTCCGGGTCGCAAGGCACCGTCGGAGGTCATCAGCGCGATGCGCGTATGACCCAGGTCAAGCAGATACCGGCAGGCTTCGTATGCGCCGCGGAAGTGGTCGACGTGAACGCCCGATCCCTGCTCGCCGAAGTCGCGGTCCATGGCAACCACGGCCAGATCACGCGAGATCTGTTCAAGATAGTCGGCACGCTCTACTTCACAGGGCCCGAGAATCAGTCCATCGACGCGTCGTCGGCGGAACAGGTCCACCATCAGCTCTTCCTGCGCCTTGCTATTGTGAGTGTTTCCAACCACCATGGCGTAGCCTTCGCGCTGCAGGCGCATCTCCACCGCGGTAATGATGCGGGCATACAGGGGGTTGGCCAGATCGGAAACCAGCAGTCCCACCACGCCAGAAGTACCTGTGCGCATGCTCTGCGCAATCGGATCTGGTGCATACGCCAGCGCCTTCGCTGCGCGTTCGACGGCCTGGAGAGCCGCTTCGCTTACGGGACCGCTACGATTTAACGCCCGCGAGGCCGTGCCCAGCGACACGCCGGCCGCCCGCGCCACGTCACGAATCGTGACGCGGGCGGGCGTATCGGAACTAGGGGTGCGCGTTCGGCTGCTCATTTTTGATCCCGGGGCTTGCTAGCGGATGGCGGCAGTGCGGCCGGCTTCGCTCGCGATTATCGCCCAAATCCGCCCCGCCCCTTGCCACATCTAGTACATCGCACGGCCGCCACTGATGTCGAAAACCGCCCCGGTGCTGAAGCTGCAACGCGCGGAGCACAGCCAGGCCGCCATCTCGGCGACCTCCTCGACGCGGACGAAGCGTTTCATCGGCACGCGCTCCAGCAGTCGCGCCTGCAGTTGCGCACGCTGGCTATCGTCGTAGACGCCGAAGATATCGGTGTCAGCCGCGCTGGGCGTGATGCAGTTGACCAGCACACCGGTTTCGGCCAATTCCTTGCCCAGGCTTTTGGTCATCGATATCAGCGCTGCCTTCGATGCAGCGTAGGCGCCGGCGAAGGGGTTGCCCTCCTTCCCGGCAATCGACGCCACATTAACCACGCGGCCATAACCGTGACTCACCATGAGGGGAATCACAGCCTGCGCGCACAGCAACCCGCCAAAGACGTTCACGTCGAAGACGCGCTTCCATTCATCGAGAGAGGCCTCGATCGTCGGGCCGCTGCGCCCCAGAATCGCGGCATTGTTGACCAGCACCGTGGGCGCTCCCAGCGCTTCCGTGGACTGTGCCAGCGCGCGGTCGACCTGAGCGCGATCCGTAATGTCAACCGCGACAGACATCGCGTTTGCGCCACTTGCACGCAGCGATTGCACAGCCTCGTTGAGTTGCCCGGCATCGCGATCCCACAATGCTACGGAAAAACCCTCTGCGGCCAGACGGGCACCAATCGCCAATCCAATGCCACGCGCAGCGCCCGTCACCACCCCGACGCGTCGCCCTGCTTCCCTGCTTTCGTTGGCGGTCATTGCGGCGCTCCGATCCGGCGGATGGGATCAGCGCCGTCCCAGCCTTTGGCAGCGGCGGCAATCGACGCGAAATACTCGCCCTTGCCGCCCGCCATTTCCGAAATCTCCACGATGTTGCCCGGCAAGTCCGCGTGGACGTAATAGGCAAATCGGCCGCGCATGCCCATGCGGCCGCCGTGCCCCTCTACGTAGCCGCGCCCACGTAAGGCTTCCGCGTACTCGTCGAACCGGTCGTCTGTCCAGTAGGCGATATGCTGCATGCCCTCTCCTGCCCGCTTCAGGGAATCCAGATACAGCGACGGCGCTTCGTTGCGTTGCTGGATCAGCTCGATCTGGACGCCCCCTGAATTGGCAAGGGCGATAGACAGGTCTGGCAGTGCCGATGTCTTCCCGTAGTAACGGAACTCGGTGGTACCAACGGCTTCCTTGTAGAACCAGGGGCCGACGCCCAACACGTCGCTCCAGTGCCGCATGGCCTTCTCAATGTCGCGCACGACATAGCCAATCTGGCAAACGCCACCAAACAGCAAACTCATTGCCTCCCTCCCCAAAATTGGAAACGTTTCCAGTTCCAACTCTAGTCTGCGTTGCATTCAGATGCGACATAGAGTTTACCATGATTGCCGTGCCCCACATGGTCTACCAAACTTTCATGGAAACGTTTCCACATCGATTGGAACGCACTGAAGACGTCTGCATCGCAGAACGGACGGATACCCACGGAGACAGCCATGAACAGATTTCTCGCCAGCGCCCTGCTCGCCCTTGCCACCGCCGCCGCCCAGGCCGGCGATGTCGCCACTTATCCCGATCGCCCTATCCGCATGCTGTTGCCCTTCTCCGCCGGCGGCGGCGGCGACATTCTCGGCCGCCTGCTCGCCGAACGCTTCGCGGCGCAACTCAAGCAGCCGGTAGTGGTGGAGAACAAGCCGGGTGCGGCTGGCACGATCGGTACCCACGCCGTCGCCACCGCAGCACCGGACGGCTACACGATCATGATCGGCGGCATGTCGACCCACCAGCTTGCGCCGGCCACGTACACGAAGCTGCCCTACGACCCGGTGCGCGACTTCCAGAGTCTGGGGGCGATAGGGAATTCGTCAATCGTGATGATTGCTGCCAATCAGTATCCAGCGAACAACCTCAAGGAACTGATTGCGCTGTCGCGCAAGGACAAGACGCCGATTCAGTATGCAAGCTGGGGGGCGGGATCCACGGGCCACTTCTGTGGCGAGCTCCTGAGCCAGAAGACCGGCATACCGATGCAGCACGTGCCATACAAGGGCACGTCGCAGATTGTGACCGACATCCTCGGCAACCACATCTTTGTGGGCTTCGTCGATATGGTGACTGCCACCCCTTTCGTCAAGGAAGGCAAGGTCAAGGCGCTCGCTGTATGCACGCGACGTTCGCCTAGCTTGCCAAACGTCGCCAGCTACCAGGAACAGGGGGTGGACTTCGACCGCGAACTGACCTGGGTCATGTACGTGCCAGCAAAGACGCCAAAACCCATCGTGGAGAAATTGTCTCGCGTCCTGGAAACCACGCTCAAGGAGCCTGACGTCGTCAACAAGCTGCTCTCGCTGGGTATCACTGCAAAGTATGTGCCCGGACCGGAGCAACAGGCTGTCAATGCCCGCGATATTCCCATGTGGAAGGCAATCGCGACGCAAGCGAACATCAAGCTGGATTGAGCGACCGGCCTCACACACAGCACCCGATCACCATTCGAATTCTCATCATCTACCACAGGAGATTTTTAATGTCAGCTACGCTCGACGCCGCACGCATCAAGACCGTGCGGGACCACATGGCTCTGGAATGTGTCCATGACTGGGATGCCGTCATCGATACGTTTGCCCACCCCCGCTACGAAATGCATGGCAGCGGCGTTGTCTTTGACGGCGAAACCGAGGTGCGCGGCTACTTTGATTCGTCGCGGATTCCCTTCCCCGACCTCAAGAACGAAATTATCGCCATTGCTGCCGTCGACCAAACGGTGCTCGTAGAGTTCTGGTTGCAGGGCACGCATCTCGGTCCGCTCCAGGCCAACGGCAAGACCTTCGCACCGACGGGCCGCACCTTCCGGGTTCGAATGGCCGCCACGTTCGAGTTTGCGCCGGGCTCGGACAAGATCATCTGCGAGCGCCCATACTCGGCGCCCGACGCCAAGCTGCGCGCGCTCGGCCTACGCTAAGGGACGCCGGCATGGGAGATTCAGCACTTGCAATCGCCAGTGGGCATGGCCGGCTGGCCGGTAAGGTCGCCATCGTCGTGGGCGCTGGCTCCAGTGGCGCGGACGTCAGCAATGGCTCTGCCGCGGCCATTGTCTATGCGCGGGAAGGCGCGCGCGTCCTCTGCGTAGACCGCGACACCAAAGCCGCGCAACGCGTTGTTGAGCAAATCCGCGAAGCCGGCGGCGATGCACTGCCGTTCGAGGCCGACGTATGCAGTAAGGCCCAGCTTGCAGCCATGGCCAGCTATTGCGCATCCGAGTTCGGACGCATCGATGTACTACATAACAATGTCGGTATCGAGATCGTGGCGGAGCTCGAGGATATCCGCGAAGAAGACTGGGATCGCGTCTTCGACATCAATCTCAAAGGCGTCATGCTGGCATGCCAGCAGGTAGTCCCTCGCATGGTGCAACAGGGCGGTGGTTCGATCGTAAACATTTCGTCGATCGCCAGCCGAAAATGGAGCCCGATGCCGTTTCTGGCTTACAACACGTCAAAGGCGGCGCTCAACCATATGACGCGTGTGCTCGCGCGCCGCTACGCTTCTGATCGTGTTCGGGCTAACGTCGTGGTCCCCGGATTGATCGACACACCACACGCCGCGCACCTGACCAAGGGTGACGCTGCGGCGGGACAAGCCGCACGCGACGCGCGAAATCTGCGTTGCCCGATGGGCCACCAAGGCACTCCATGGGACATCGCCTATGCGTCGCTGTTCTTGGCAAGCGATGAATCTCGCTACATCACCGGCACCGAGATTGCAGTCGATGGCGGACTTTATCTCTGAGCCACGCGGACTTCCGGACACTTTCAACATACCGGCGACGAGACACATCTATATCCGCGCGATTCGACTCGTCGCCTCAGGAGATTTGCATCATGGCATTGCCCAAGGTCTTTACCCATCAGGATCGACTGCTGTCCCTCAACATTCACGATGCAGTGGCGTTCCCAGGCTCGGAATCCGGCTCCACCATCGTCCCGCTCTTCCTCGATCGTGAGAGCGGTGTCTGGGTCCTGTACGGAAAATTCGAGCCAGGCACGACACTGCCGCCCCACTTCCACACCGGGACCGTCCACTTCTTCACGACGAAGGGCGAATGGAACTATGTCGAGTACCCAGAGGACCCGCAAACAGCCGGTAGTTACCTGTATGAACCGGGCGGCTCCATTCACACGTTCTCGGTACCGGCCGATGCCAAAGAGCCCGCTGAGGGCTTTATGGTCGTCTATGGCGCCAACGTAATCTTCAAGGACGGCGAATACCAGTCCGTGCGTGACGCCGGTGCGATCGAGGACGGCATTCTTAATGCCGCCAAGGCCATGGGGCTGCCAACCCCACGGTATATCCGGCCAACCGGCGGAGCCACGTTCTCGCACGACTGAATTTTCACGCCCGTATGCTGTGTAGGAGTGTCTCAAGGGGCACGCCTCAAAAAAACTAACTTGATGGAGACAGAGCCCAGCAGCAATTCTGGTCCGATGCGCATTTCGTGGATGGCGATCTATCCCACGGCACCTGGATCGAGGACGCGCGAGCCTTGACACGCGTTCCGCATGTAGTAACGACCGTTTCTGGTACGAGGTCAGCCACCTGAATTCAGTGGCTTTTACGCTGTTTGCTGTGCCCGCTACGTCAGTGGGCATCCCGAGCGGAAATCGATGCAGCGCAGCATGCGCCGAGCATAGGATGTCTTTCACTGGTTGCCATGCTACTCACGGCTTACCCCGTTCGGAGCACGCACACTCTGCTGCGATCGGCGCCGCCTCTCTACTTCGTCAACGCGTCGCGCCGTTTGCGCCAGTAACGGTCGAACAGGGTCGAGAGGTCCCCTTCCACCGCGCCGATCGAACACGCCTCACCCTGCGGCCGATGTGTGCCGAAGATGTCCCGCCCATTGATCGGAGCCGCCATGCATAGCGCATTGTCGCCACCGTTGCCGGCCGGACTCAGTGGACGCAGCGGTGCATAAAACGGCCCCAGTATCGGGAAAACACTGGGAATCGTGCTGCCGCAGGCATTGCCGGGAAACTGGAGGTTATGGCCAAGGTCGCGGAATGTGCGCTGCGCATCCGCGCCCCCGCAGGCGCCATTCCAGTTACCCAGCACGATGGTGTTGGCGAACTCGATGGCCGATGTATCACCACAAAGCTGGGCGTGCTGTACGGGACGGCTGCCATTACCGGCGATGGTGACGTTCAGGAATCGCACGTTGCCGCCATGGAACGCGCCAGCGCCCTGCTTTGCCGAGTTGTCGACAAGGATCGTGTTCGCAATCTGCCCCATGGCCGGCATGCACAGCGTCTGAATAGCGGCGCCGGTATTGGCGGTGTTCTGGCGAAACAGGCTGCCTCTGCTGTCGAGCCGCGCCTGCCGCGCGTAGATGGCGCCGCCCGCCGTACCGGCCGTGTTACCGACAAAGCCATCGACGCTGATCTCCACCAGCGCAGACTCTCCCGCATAGATTGCGCCGCCGGCACGGGTGGCGACGTTGCGCTCGAATCGGCTGTTTCGCACGCGCAGGCTGCCCTGCCGTTGCAAATCCCAGACGGCCGCGATGGCGCCCCCGCTGCCGGCCGCCTGGTTGGCGCGGAACGTCACCTTGCGCATGACCGCCGTGGCACCGTGTGTCTGGCGGATAGCGCCGCCATCGCCGCCGGCGCGATTGCGCTCGAACTGGCTGTCTTCCACGGTCAGCGCGCAGCGCGACAGGATGGCGCCGCCGTCCTGTGTATCGGCGTTATCGGCAAACCAGGCATTCCGGATGGTGACTTCGCAGTTTCCCGCCGCGCTGCCGCCAAAGCTGGCGTGGCCATTGCGCAGGAATTGGGTATCCGCAATGCGCACCGTGGTGCCCGGCCCCGTGGCCAGCACCTCGCCACCCTTGTTGTCGGTCAGACGACTGTTTTGCGAGATATCGAGTTCTCCTTCGGACACCACCAGCACGGGACCGGTATTCTCGGCAATCCAGGCATCGCGCAAGACGAGATTGCCCGCCAGCAGCCAGATCGGACGATCCGAGTTGCGGATGGTGGTCCCTGCCAGCAACGATACCGCTCCTTCCCCCGAAATCACGCTGCCTGGGTTGCCGCCCGATGTGCCACCCCCACGGATCGTGATACGCGTGAACGAGGCGTGTACACCGGCGCGGATCCCGAACATGCGGTGTCCGTTGCCATCGAGCGTGACCTTGCCCTCGCCGTCGATCACCATGTCCCGGCCGAGCGCATGCGTGGTGGTGAAGGCGATGGTCCCGGCGCAAGCAAACGTGATACGCCCGCCGGCCTGAAGCGCCTCGCTCAGGTCCGTGCGTGCATCACCGGGCCAGACGTCCTGGCCGCAGGCCGTGACGGTGGCATCGGCATGGGCCAGGCCCGCGACGAGCATTGGCACGATACCGTGCAACCACTTCGTAATCAGGTTCATGGCGGACCCAGCAGGATGAACATCGGGTTATCCAGCCGCGTGAAATCGAGCACGATCCTGCGCCGCGTCACCGGACTGGTGATCTCGACGCGGCCGTCGCCGCCCGATGTCATGGGCGCCACGCCCAACGCGCCCGGGGTGGCGCCCGCGTGAGGCCAGTCATCGCGGTCCGGCTGTGCGGTGCCGTTGACGGACGTCACCTGTACGCAATCGAAACCGATACGCTGGCCGGTCGTGCCTCGCACCGACACGTATTCACCATTGCAGGCGGAGCCCGTGCCCATCAGCGGACCGGGCCCCGGATTCCGTTGCCGCGCGCGCGTGCTGAACGTCTCGAAGTCCATCTCCGCGCCGTCGACGATCTCGATCAGGCCGACGTTATCGAACGGGCCGAAGCGCGAGTCGTTCCCTGCGCGCGGCTCGTTGTAGATGGCCATCCAGAACGTGGGACCGGCGTTGTAACCCGGGCACGCGGGATCGTCGGACCGGACCAGGAACCAGTTCGGGCGCTGGTCATCCGGCTTCATGCACGCTCTCAGGTCGTCTGGAATCATGAGATTGACGCCGCAAGCGAAGCCGTCCCAGACGCACAGGTTCTGGTCGTAGCTGGGGGCATGGCCCCCCACCTCCGCCCGCCTGCCATCGAAACGCAGGAAACGCTCCAACGAAGAACGGCGTGTATCCGATTCCCGAACGCGTTCCTTGCGGTCGAACAGCGGTGCGACGTGCGGGGGGCCGGCCAGCATCAGCGTCGTCGGCACCGCCGCGCCCAGGCCGTCTTGCGTGTCCTTGAGGATGGTGCCGTCAAGTCCATCGGTGGTCGTGTTCATCGGCATGCCCGTGGTCACGCCGCCGGCCGTGATCGTGAAACTGGCCCCGCTGGAAACGATCTCCCAGCCATCGTGGTGAATGCGCTGATGCACGAGCGGCGCATGGCCGCGTTCCATCGCCAACGAGAAGATGGCTTCGTCGGGCCGCCAGTATGACGTGGCCGCATAGATCGCCTGCGACGCGTACGCGCTGGTGGCCGCATAGGAATTGCCGCCGCCTGCCGGCAGGTTCAGCGATGGGCCGAAGTACAGCAGTCCCAGGGCGTGCAGGTAGTCGGCGCCCTCGCTGAGGTCGAACAATCCGTTGAACGGCCATTTTTTGGGATCGTGAGGCAGGCCATCGACGTGAAACAGGTACTCGCGCTTGCGGCGATATGGCACGATGCGCCGCCCTTCGTTGCTCGATATCGCATACTTCGCCACCGCATACTCAAGCGCAAGCCGCGCGCCAGTTCTGACATCGGGGTCCTTGGCAAAATCGGCAAGGTTCATGATCGCGGCCAGGCTGTATCGCTGATAGGGCCGGCTGTTGTATTCGAGGAAGTCGGCCTTCACCACGCGTTGGGAATGTTCCAGCAGCCATTCGCGCAGATTCTTCTGGTCGCTCGCATAGCCGGTGCCCCCATTCGACATGATGTACTGGTTGTTGAGGTACTTCGTAGTGTTGATCAGGAAGAGGTGATTCTCGGTTTCCGGAATCGTGAGCACCAGCGCGAGGGCAGCTGCCGTGGCGACCCCCGCGGCCACCACGCTTACCAGCACCAGCAGGAGCACGCCGCCAAGACCGGCAGTGAAGATGGTCACCGCCACCGCCGCAGCGATCAGGAAGATGATCAGCAGAATCCAGGCGAGGTCTTCCAGCGTGTTCGCCAGGTCTTCCATGAACCCGTCGAAGCCGTCGCGGTCGTCCGATCGCTCCTGCGGGCTGCCGACACTGCGCTCCTCGTTGCCGCATTCCCACAGGTGATAGCGCTCCTGCGCGGGGCCGCCATCGATATCGATCAATTGATCGTTGAGCCTGGTCCTCGCTTCCTGTGACAGGATGGGCCGCGCGCGGTCCAGCTCGGCTACGCGGATCAGGTCCTTCAACGTGGCGTCCCAGTCGCCGTGCGTCTTGCCCACGCGGCCCGCGCACAGCATCCCGTCCGTCCCCACCTGCTGGGTGCCCCGCGACATATTGAGCAGCGCCGTGTTGGCCTGCGCAATCAGACAGGCCGTGGCAATGCGGAAGGTCAGGTGTACGCGTCCGAAGTCTGTCGGAATGCTCGGGTCCGGTGGATCCTGCAGGACAGCCGATACGTTGTAGAAACCGGGCGTTGCGCATACGGGCGGCGCGAATCCCACCAGCTTCTGCTGCAGTGGCGCCACATCGGGCAGGCTGCCTTCTGGCGGGCTCACCAGCGCTTTCCAGATGGGATCGTCGAGGAACTTGTCTGCGGCAGCGATGCGGGTCGCTTCGTCAGTGGACCTGCACTCGTCCTCGAACAGCCGGCAGATCGCGGTACGGTCGAACGTCACCGTTGCCGTACACCAGCCCGGTTCGAACTCCGCCAATGGCAAACGACGCCTGCCGAGCTGGCTCCACACGACCTTGCCGAGGACTTCGGCGGCCATGTCCTCGCTGCTGTCGTGCGCGCGGAAGCGATTGACGAAGTCGAGTTCCATCCCGCACGCCATCACCGAGATCACCCGGGTGCCGCGCACCGGCAACGTGTCGATGGCCTGCGTGACAAAGACCGGTGCCTCGGCCATCGGCACCTGATACTGCACCGTGTCGGGTGCCGCCTGCGTCAGGCCGGGTGCCACGGCCCACAACAAGCCGAGCGTCAGCCGTACAAGCCTTGAGCATCTTCTTTTTATCATTGGCGCCTCATCGTTCGGCACGCGGGGACGCGCGCGGCAAACGCCTGAGGGCCGCAGGCAATGAGAGCAGCTTAGAAGGTGGCGGCGAAAGCGCAAATTCGCGCGATTTCAGCCTGATCTGCGTGGAATTTTCGTCTAACGTCAGATTCTGATGTCATGCCGCGCGCGTTTCACGGGTCCCGGTTTGCAAGTTTCCCCTCAAGACGGACAAGGCCGATCCCCCCACAAATGACTGCTAAAGGCGAGGCCGATGCCCGAGGTATTGGGTAGTGATTCAGCTGCCACCCTGCGCGCACTCGCCGACCATGTCGCTTCCGATGCTTTCCTCGATGCGTATGTCGATGACCAGAATGCGACCGTCAAGCGTGCCTAGGCACGGTCGGTGTGCGGAACTCCGAGTCGGCGCCGCGACCTCAATCCAGTGGTAGCGGAATCCCAGTCTCCGCGAAGACCTCACGTACGACGGACAAACCGTTCAGTGCCGCCGGAAATCCCGCATATACCGCCATCTGCATCACAACCTCCACCACCTCTCGCGGTTTGCAGCCGACGTGCAATGCAGCCTGTACATGCACGCGAAGCTGCGGTAATGCACTGCCGAGTGCGCAAAGCGCTGCGACAGTTGCCAGTTCCCGCTCGCGCAAGCCGAGGCCGTTTCGGGCGTAGATGTCGCCGAACGGAAACTCAACCACGTAGCGCGCGAAGTCCGGAAACGATTGCGCCAGCGTTTCGACCACGTTCTGACCGGCAACCCCATCCACTGCAGCCAGCATCTGCAAGCCACGCTCGTAACGTTCTGGGTTCATAGGTCACCCCGTTGACAATTGCGCCGGGAAACAGCGGCCAGGGCAGCATGGTGAGTCAGGTTCATTGATCTTCTCCAGAAGAGTTGGTGCGGCAAATGTAGGGCACGCACCCGGGATGCGGAATGACCAAGTTTGTGATACCTTTTTGATATGTCTGATCGCCTCGATTCCCGATCCCTTTTGCTTTTCCTTGCCGTGGCGGACGCACTGAGCTTCCGGCAGGCGGCCGAGACGCTGCATCTTTCCCAGCCGCCACTGAGCCGGGCAATTCGAGAACTCGAAGAACGGTTGGGAACGCGGTTGTTTGACCGCAATACGCGGGGCGTGACGCTTACCGTCGCTGGGGAGAAGCTGCTCCCTTATGCGCGCAGCATTGCCAAATTGCTTCGCGAGGCTGAGGCAGCGCTCACGATTAAGGGTCTGCCGGCCAACCTCCGGCTTGGAATGACTAGCGCCGTGGAACCAGCCTGGTTCCACGGGCTGGCACAACGGGTGCAAGCCCGTCATCCCGGAACCGTTGTCTCGACCTTCTCCGATACATCGCCCCGGCTCGTACGCCAGCTTCGCGCTGGCAAACTGGACGCAGCGTTCATCGCGCTGCCTACGGAAACGCACGAACTGGAGGTCCGGGAACTCGACCAACTTCCGATGGTCGTCGCGATACCGTCACGCCATCTTTTAGCCAAGCGCAGAAGAATTGGTCTCGCGGACCTGGCACGTGAGAAAGTCTTCTGGTTCGAGCGTGCGCGACAGCCCGCGTTCTTCGATCACTGCCAGACAGTTTTCTCCCGCCATGGTTTCGCCCCATCCAAATTGAGGGAGCCATCGGACCATCACGTTCTACTTGCTGATGTGGCGAATGGAAAGGGCATAGCCCTGCTGCCGAAATCGTTCACCGCATTACGACGCGCTGGCGTCGTCTACAGGTCATTGGTCGAGGGCGAGGAACTATCGGTTTGCATCGGCCTCGCTTCGCCCGCTGATCGGCAAGGCGTACGTGAAACTCTGGTAGAGGCGGCAATTGTGAACCGACACTCCTAGTACAAGGAACAACAGCATGAAGATGGATGCATTTGCATTTGGGACGACCAACTGGGCGGAAGTCGAAAAGACAGAGCACCAGGGGGAAACCGGCATGGCCTATTGGCGCACGCGATGCTTCGGTGAAAAGCCGAATCAGATTCGGGTGCGGATGGTGGAATACACCCCTGGCTACCTCGCGGACCATTGGTGCCAAAAGGGGCATGTCCTCTTCTGCATGGAAGGTGAGTTGGAAACAACGCTCGAAGATGGACGGAAATTTGTTTTGACGGCGGGCATGAGCTATCAGGTGGGCGACAACGCGGAGCCACATCAGTCTTATACCAAGACAGGCGCCAAGCTCTTCATTGTGGATTGAGCCACAGCAGGTTGACGGCGTCATTCGCATTTTCCGCGAATGTGGCTACCACGCGGGGCTCTCCTCCATCACTTGGTAAAGGGATCGATCGGCGAAGGCGGCGTGCCGCGCGCCTCGATCGCCTTGCCTGCCAGCAGGCACAGGTCCTCCCGAAAATGGCTGGCCACGATCTGTACGCCGACGGGGACCGAGTCGACCAGATTCGTGGAGACGACGAGCCCCGGCAGCCCCATCGCCGGGAGTGCCCGCATGGTCAGCTGCGCTTCCCAGACGCGCTGAAAGCCCGCCGCGCCCTGCATGTCGAGCCCGTCCGGGAACGGCAGCTCTCCCGATACAGGAAGCAGCAGCACCGGGTATTGGGCAAGGAAGGCGCGCCAATGACGCACCAGCGTGGTCCGGCGCACCAGCGAGCTGTTGACGACGTCACCGGGCATCGCACTGACCTTGGCACGCACGCCCTCGACCACGGCCCGCGCCCCGGGATCGCCATCCCGGGTAACAGCGTCGACGAGCGCCGGGAATCCATCGCCGAGCCACAGTCGCTCCTGAACTTCGGCCGCATCACGGATCAGCGGCGTGTCGTCGATCTCTTCGACCGTCCACCCCGCGTCCACCAGCCGCCGCGCCGCATCGCGCAGCGCAGCTTCCACTTCCGGGGCGATCTCCATGCCACCCGGGCGCAAACAGAGCGCCGCCCGCAACGCCGTCTCGGGACCCTGTAGCGGCACGGGCACCCACCACGGATCACGCACATCGGGCGCGGACATGGCCATCAGCGCAACTTCAAGATCCGCCACCGTACGCGCCATGGGCCCCGTCGCGGACATCATTTGGGCGCCGATCGGACGCTCGGGCGACGAGGCGTTGAACGCCGGCACCCTGCCGAACGACGGCCGCAATCCGTGGATGCCGCATGCGTACGCCGGGTAGCGGATAGAGCCGCCGATGTCGGTACCGAGCGCGATACAGCCGATCCCCGCGGTTACCGCCGCCGCCCCTCCCCCGCTCGATCCTCCAGGCGTAAGCGCAGGATTGCGCGGATTGCTTGTATGACCGTGGACCCGATTGTCGGTGAACCAGCGCAGCGCGAACGTGGGCGAGTTGCTGCGGCCAAGCAGGACGGCGCCCGCCCGCGCGAGGTTCTCGACGGCCGGACTGTTGTGCTGCGCAACCAGCCCCTCTTGCAGGCGTGTGCCGTTCGTCGTCGCAAATCCCGCGTGGTCGGTATTGATCTTCGTGGTGACGGGTACACCCGCCAACGGCCCCGGGTCCTCCCCGCGCGCCAACGCCGCGTCAACGGCATCCGCCTGCGCCAGGACCGACTCCGGGCGATGTGCGACCACCGCGTTGATCAACGGATTGACGGCATCCAGGCGTTCGAGCGCGGACGTTGCTGCCTCGCGGGCAGACACCTCACGATGCCGAATACGCGAGGCCAGTTCAGTTGCCGATAGGCGCCAAAGTTCAGTCATGATCCCTCCGTATTAGCTCGCGAAATAATTCGCCATTGCGTCGATGAACGCCGTCGGTGTCTCGGAAAATGGAAAATGGCCCGCGTCATCGAACTCCACCAGCACCGCGCCTGGAATGCCCCGGGCGAGGGCACGGCTGGCGCGCGGCGGGCACACCCAGTCGAACTTGCCGACCAGTACGAAGGTTCGGGCGGAGATGCTGCCCAGGAGAGGCCGCAAGTCGTAGGACGGCGCAATCACCGTCATGAAATGCCGCATGATGTCGACCGAAGCGATGCTGAGCGCCGTGAGCGCAGGCGGCACGTCCATGTGGGACGGCGCCGCATAATAGGGACCGACCTCGCGGAAGAAGGCCTCGACGCTTTCGGCGGTAATGTCACCGGAAAACACCCGCGCCGCTACCGCCATCGTTTCGGGCCCGGCGCGCGAGGCCAGCGTCGGCGCCGGCTCTCCGTTATCGTCCATAATCGGCTGCACGGTTGGCGAGCTGCTGCACAGCACCAGCCCCCGTACCAGCGCAGGATGGCGCAACGCCAAATGCATGGCGACAAAGCCGCCGGCCGAATGGCCAAACACATGAACCTGCCCCACGCCGAGATACGCGCACAGCGCCGCGACATCATCGGCCATCTGCTCAAGCGTGCAGGTATCCAGCGGTGGGCGTCCCGAGCGCCCCTGCCCTCGCAAGTCGACGTAAAGCAGTTGCACCTGATCGCGCAGCGCGGACAGCCCGGGCTTCAGGTAGCCATGGTCGAATCCAAGTCCCCCATGGATGACCACCAGCACCGGCTTTTCCACCAGTGTGCCCTGCTCCGGGCGAAATCCTTCGCCATCCACGTCAAAGAAGAGTTCGGTGCCGTTAAGCGTGGCCTGCATGCGTCCTCACAGTCGTTGCTGAATCAACGCACACAGCTTGACGGTTATCGACGCATCACCTTGTCGGGATAGACCGGATTATTTGAAATTGCACCAGATTGGGACGGAGAAGCGGAAGCTGGCGCCTGCTGCGCCGGCACTACAAACTTCAATCTTCCCGTCGTGAGCCTCCACAATCGACTTGCAAATGGAGAGGCCCATGCCCATCCCATATCCTTTTGTGGTGGCCAGAGAGTCGAAGATGTGCGCTGCGATCTCATCCGAGATGCCCCGGCCGGTATCGCTGACTGACACCCAGACCATATGGTGTTCATCAATATGGGTCTGGACTGCAATGCACTTCTCTCGCTCTTCCATGTCACTCATTGCCTCGAGTGCGTTGGTCAAGAGATTCATCACTACTTGCTGCAGCAATATGCGATCACCAGAGACAATCAAGGCATCCGTTGCGAAGGTGCTCGATAGCATTACCTTCTCAGCATCAATGCGCTCCCGCAAGACATTGAAGACCTCGAGTATTGCCTCGTGGATATCCATGCTCGATTTATTCGGACGAGACTCCTTGACCATCGCTCGAATGCTTCCGATGATATTCGTCGCACGCTCGCTGCTTGCGGAGATCATCTCGAGCGCCGCCACGGCCTCCGAAAGGTCCGGAATCTCTCGATTCAGCCATCGAATTGCGGCGCGGGCACACGTGCTCACCGTGGAGATGGGCTGACTGACTTCGTGCACGATGAATGCCGCGAGTTCACCCAATTCTGTCAACCGCGCAGCCCGTGCCAATTTTTCCTGTGTCTCTCGGGCGTAACGGTCGGCTTCCGCGCGCCGAATATGCTCGGCTTCAACGTTCTCATACAACTTCGCGTTTTCCAGGGAAAATGCCACCTGAGATGCGAGAACCTCAAGGGTCCTCACACGCGTCGCATTGAAGACGCCTGCGATCAACGCATTCTCCAGATACAGCAATCCTGTGAGTGAACCCTGCTTGAGGAGTGGGACACACATAATCGACCGCGATCTGTGTGCCCGAACATAGCTGTCGAGTCCGTATTGCGGGTCATCGCGCGCATCCTCAAGCACGACAGACTCCTTGCTGCGCAGCGTCAGGTAGGCGATGGGCGTCGCAATCAACTCCGGCGAGAGGACCGTCCGTACGAGATTCATTTCCAACTGTCCCTGTGCCAATTTTGCACGTGCCGCCACATACAACACGCCGTCTTCGAGCAAGCACAGCACCGCACGCTCCGCGCCGGCATATTGCAGGGCATTCTGGAGGATGATCTTCATGACCTGTTGTAACGAGAACTCCCCCGACAAGGCCCGGACCGACCTCAGTACAACTTCCGTTTCGAAACGATCCTCGCTCCATAACAGTGAGTTCCCGAGTTCGCGAAACTCCGTGCTCCTTCCTGCTCTAAGCGCGGGAAACTCCACATCGAGGTGCCGAACCTTTGCATCCGCCCCCCAGCAAGCGTATGCACTCCTCGCCTGCTCCAGGTATCCCTGTTGCGCGGAGCGGAGCCCACAACGCGCTGCGAAACGAGATGCCAGCTCTCTGGCGACGCTCTGAATGTGCATATCGCGCGACTGATCCGCCAAGGCTATCGCCTCTTCATAGAGCGCGAGACTATTCGCCTTGTCCTCCATCAGCTCAGAAAGCTCCGCGGCGAGCAATTTCTCGCGCGAGAGAAAATTCTCGGGACAGGCCTCCGCCCAACACTGCATCTGCCGAACCCGATCTCGCACAAGACGCGTGTGAGCTTCGCGATCGGCAGGTGCGGCTGTCCTCGCCATGGCGATGCGCAATAGTCCGCTATAGAAAACAAAATCAGCATTCTCCAGAAAGGCGGGAGACGCCCATGCGGATGCGCTGGCGCGCGCTTCAGCCTCCATTGCCTTGGGCAGGTCTCCCCACAGGACCGCGACCTGCAGGCGGTACGTCCAAAATGCAAAAGCGGCAATGTCCCGATGGAACTTTCCACTGATACAGTCGCTCAGCAAATCGAGATACTCGACATTTGGATCGTGCATCCCGATATCGACGGGAACCCCCCTGAGCTCGCGGATCAACCACGCCTGTGCCATGAACGCGTCAACGACTAGCGCAAACGCAGCATCCCGCGCGAGTTTCAAACCGTCCTCGGCGATTTGTTGAGCCTCCGACAACGCACCACCACTGAACAGTAAATTCGTGACAATGTGCCGTCGGGAATAGACGGCGAACGTCATGTCACCCTGGCGGTCGGTGAGTGCCGTCGCCTCCTCCAGATGCCGCCTCGCCTCCGTGGCGGAGCCCGTCCAAGGAAGGCTGAGCGCACCGAAGCACATCTGAACACGACCGGCGTATAGATTCAGCCCTCGCTCCGCCGGGAGCCGCATCGCGAGTTCGCCGAAAACAGCGGTCGTCGCATAGTCCTCAAATCTGGCTCCAGCAATGAAGCTTAGACAGACGTAGGCATAACATGACGCATCGCAGTGTCCATATTCAAGACTGAGGTTGATCATTCGAAGAATGATCAATTCGGCGAGGTCCTGACTGGAAAACATCACCGCCGGTATGAGATCCGTCATCACGTCCATCGCATTTCGAACGCGTTCGTCGACCATAAGCTTCAGGTTGACGAGATCTTGAACACTACGGCTTCCGTAATGCTCTAGAAGTCGCCGATAGTCGGCCTCGACGCCTTCCAATCGATTGTCCTTCGAGAAGACGATGCCGGCCTCCTCTTCGAGATACCGGAATCCAACTTCCAGACCTTTATCGGGCTGGTCCAACGTCACATACATTGCGAGGCGTAGTCGAATAAGCTCTGCCCGGTGCCTGGAATCCAGTAGATCTTTCGATATCGCCGCGATTCGCTCTGATGCTTCAATAGTTCGCATACACACGAACTCGCACTCTCCAAGCCTCAATTCGATAACCGCGAGCAAGTCACCGTCGAGGTCGGCCCGATCTTTCAACAAATCCCGGGCATTGGCGAGGTACGCAATCGCCGCCTCATAGGCCGTCGCTTCCCTGGCCTTATTGGCAGCGTCAAGAATGATCAACGCGAACTGACGCCGTCGATGATCGGAAACCGGCAGCCTCGCCCTGGTCAAATGGTTCGCGACAACAAAAACACTGACCTTCAATCCATTCTTGACAACGTTTTCCCAAAGGTTGCTGCCAACCTCCAGATGTTTCTCCTGCCGTTCGAGATCGCCGAATGTTTCGTATACAGCGTCGCGAACCCGATCGTGCGTGAAGGAGTAGAGACCGTCGCTCAACACAATGAACTGCTTTTCAAGGGCTTCTCGCAGCGAAAGCTCGACCAGATTTTGTGGGCGGCACATCGCCGTAGACAGGATTTCAAGCGATGACGGCTCTGCGAGAATCGCTAGGTATTGCGTTGCCATCAGCGCGTCCTGGGCCAGACTCCCAACCCTTGTTGACAACAACTCGACCACGCTTGAGAGGTCTGATCTTGCTTCAAGTGCCGGCAGGGATGCCACCCATTCGCCGTTGCCCTCGTCGTAGACCATGACCTCATCGTCGATGAGTGATCTGACCAGCTGTATCGTGTGAAGCGGATTACCGCCGCCGCCGCGGTAAATGGCGCCCTCGAGTACGGTGAGATTCCCGACATCATCTTCGTCCAGGACTGCACGCAGGAGCCCGCCCACTTCCCGTCCAGAGAGAGGTCCGAGTGTCATCCGCTCAACCATATCGGTCAGAACAAAGGGGCGCACGTGAGCCCCCTCGCTCTCAACTTTCCCGTCGCGCATTGCGCCGACCAACAAGACATGACCACAGAGCGGGTTCTGCAGCACATATTCAACAACCTCGAGCGTTGCTTCGTCGACCCACTGCAAGTCATCCAGAAACAATAAGAGCGGGCGCTCTTTCGAGGCGAACGCACGCAATAGCTTTGCGATGGCATCGAGGAAACGATGCCTTTCTGCGTGCGCCGACACAGCGGGATGGTGCGTGTGTTCTCCCAGGAGTCGGCTGAAATCCGGGAAAATGGTCGTGATGATCGATGATTCGTCGGCAAAGGCCTCGCGGAGCCTTCGCTGCAGTTGCGCATACTGCAGCGGAGGATATCCAAGCGCCGCTCTCAAGAGTGCGTGAAGGGCCCGGGACAAGCTGGCATAGGGTGTGACACCATCCCCAAGCTCGCATTTGCCTTGCGCAAACTCACAGGTTTTGCCGCCGACCTCCAACCTGAGACGATTGACTAAAGCGGTCTTGCCAATGCCCGCCGGGCCTTCCACTAACCATAATCTCCGCTTCTGGTCATCCGGCGTGCTTTGAATGGCATCGCGAAGACGCTCAAGCTCCGCCAGGCGACCCACCAGCCTTCCGGATCGGAACAGACTTGCACCCGATCGACGCCTTTGTCCCAAGGTTGCTGTTCGCGGATGATTCACTGTGGTCAGGGCAACCAGATCGTCAACAACATCGGAAGCCCGTTGATACCGCTCGCTTGGCTCCTTGGCCAGCAGTCGACATACAAGCTCAACGAGGCGCGCGTTGAAACTTCGTTTCAGATCAAGGAGCACATCTTCGTCAGGACGACGAGCGATATGCGCATGGATGAGCTCCGATGGCGAAACGCCAGGGAAAAGCACGCGGCCGGTCAGCATGTGGAAGAAAATGCAGCCCAGTGAATATAGATCTGAGCGTTCGTCGAAGACTCGATTGACCCGCCCAGTCGCTTCCGGGGCCATATAGTGCAGCGCCTCGCGGTCCATTTCCCGTTCCGTTCCGCCAGCGAATGCGGACAGCGTCGGCATCAAGGCTAGCGCACGAAAACCCGTCAACCTTGCACGTAGCTCGCCTGGATGCACCATGATGTTCGAAGGCGTCAATCCCCCGTGGACCAGGCCTGCGTCATGGACGGATGCCAGCGACGACGCCACGAGCAGTGCGTGGCGAATGAAAATCTCCGGCGGCGTGGCGCCTGAGATCAGGTCTTTCAGCATCTCGCCACCAGAATCGTGCAGCAGCAGAGCCGGGTTTTGATTATGTACGGTGAACCTTAAAGGGCGCAGTGCAAAGCCGCCATCGAACTTGTCTCTGATGCTGTATTCGTAGCGCAGCTGCTCGAGGGAGGTTTCGGACACCGGGGCCACGGGTATCGCAGCGATTACCGACGAATTCACAAACTGTGCGCGGTAGAGTTCGATCGGACCATCGCGAAGCAATGTCAGCCTCGCGCCAGCCAGGCCTTCCGTCTCATTAATGAAATCTTTCAGAATCCTCTCCCGAGCCAATTGAACCCCTGAAGGGGCTGGGGCGCACCAACGCTTGTGGAGCGATGATACCCCCCAATCTCACCCGGTCACGGGCCGATTACTGATCCGCTCGGTTGCCTCCGTTTCGTTTATTTAACCGTGCGGCTTACGCCGACAGTTGCCGCATCACGCTGTACAGGTCCGACTTACCCTCGAAGCCGATACCCGGCAAGTCAGGCATCGTGAGGTAGCCTTTCTCTACCTTGACGCCGTCCGGAAAGCCGCCAAACGGTTGGAAGAGGTCCGGATAGCTTTCATTGCCGCCGAGGCCCAGGCCAGCGGCGATATTCAGCGACATCTGGTGTCCCCCGTGCGGAATGCAGCGGCTGGCCGACCAGCCGTGTTGCTTGAGCATGTCGAGCGTGCGCAGATACTCGACCAGGCCATAGCTCAGTGCACAGTCGAATTGCAACCAATCACGATCTGGACGCATGCCGCCATAGCGGATCAGATTGCGGGCGTCCTGCATCGAGAACAGGTCCTCACCGGTGGCCATGGGCTTGTCGTAGTAATTGCGCAGCGTGGCCTGGAGTTCGAAGTCCAGCGGATCGCCCGGCTCCTCGTACCAGAACAGGTCGTATTGCGACAGCGCCTTCGCATATTGAATAGCGGTGTCGAGGTCGAAGCGGCCATTCGCGTCCACCGCGAGTTTCTGGCCGTCCTGCAGCACGCTCAGGATCGAATCGATGCGGCGCAGATCTTCGTCCAATGACGCACCGCCGATTTTCTTCTTCACCACGGTATAGCCACGGTCGATATAGCTGCGCATCTCGTCCTTGAGCTTGCCGTGATCCTGGCCGGGATAGTAATAACCGCCGGCGGCATAGACGAACACCTTGCGGTCAGGCTGGCCGTTGCCATAGCGGTCCGCCAATAACTGGAACAGCGGTTTTCCTTCGATTTTCGCCACGGCATCCCAAATGGCCATGTCGATGGTGCCGATGGCCACGGAGCGCTCGCCATGCCCGCCGGGCTTTTCGTTCTTGAACATCGTGTCCCAGACCTTGTGCGGATCCAGGTTGTTGCCGGTGGCGTCCACCAGCGAATCGGGATCGGCTTCCATCAGGCGCGGGATAAACCGCTCGCGCATCAGCGTGCCCTGGCCGTAGCGGCCGTTCGAGTTGAAGCCGTAGCCCACCACCGGTTTGCCGTCACGGATCACGTCCGTAATGACCGCCACCAGGCTGAGGGTCATTTTGCTGAAATCGATATAGGCGTTGCGGATGGGCGAGCTGATGGGGAGCGTCTTCTCCCGGATTTCAACGATTCTCACGATGTGTCTCCTGATGCACAGATAGCACACGCATACGCGTGGGGAATCCGTAGCGTAGGCGGAGAACCATGCTCTAGAATTGAATCCAATTCAAAACATTATTAAATCCAAGTGAAAACTGACGTTGCCTCGGAGCTTGAGTTCTTTGTCCTGGTGGCCAAGCTGGGCAGCCTCTCGGGCGCGGCGCGGGAGCTGGATCTCACGCCTCCCGCGGCGACCAAGCGGCTTGCCATAATGGAGAGTCGCCTGGGCGTACGGCTGGTGAACCGCACGACCCGCAGCATCAGCTTGACGAACGAAGGCGAGACCTATCTCGCCTATGCCACACGCATCCTGGCGGACCTCAGGGAAATGGAGAACGTCGTATCGAGCAGCGGCGCCGAGCCACGCGGGCTATTGAAAGTGAATGCCTCACTGGGCTTCGGTCGAACCACCATCGCACCGCTGGTCTCGGAATTCGCACGGCGCTATGCGCACGTCGAAGTCCAGCTGGAAGTGACTGACCGCCCGGTGGATCTCGTCGAAAGCGGTTTCGACCTGGCGATCCGTTTTGGGACCCTGCCGGACACCCGCCTGGCCGCGCGGCGCATTATGTCGAACCGACGATTCCTTTGCGCGTCGCCGGGCTACCTGGAGCGGCATGGCACCCCAAAATCGCCGGCGGACCTTGCCCACCACCGCTGCATTGTCCATCGACAAAATGACGACGCCTACGGCGTATGGCGTCTGGAACATGACGGTCGTCAGGAGACCGTCAAGGTGGATGGCGCGCTATCGAGTAATGACGGAGATATTGTCCTGGGGTGGGCGCTGGACGGTCACGGCATCCTGATTCGCTCGGAATGGGATCTGGCCAAGTATCTCGAGAGCGGACGCCTCCGCGTCGTCCTGCCCGATGACAAGATCCCCTCCGCTGACCTGTTCGTGTATTACTCCCAGCGCCGGAATCAAACCGCCCGAGCCAGGGCCTTTATCGATTTCCTGGTCGAACAGTTTCAGGCGTAATCCCGGCCAGCAAGCAGAAAATCCCCTCCAGTTGGACGGCAAGGTCCTCCGGATCCGCTTCAGTCAGCCCCGCCATCTCAACCACCTGGCGCATGAGTTGAACGCCCGCAATCACGGCCAGCAGCATCGCGGCGCGTTGGCCAGCCTGGGGCCCGGGTAGCCGCGCGGCCAGCGGCTGTGCGAAAACCTGCTCGAACTTGCCGCGCAGAATCGCCGAAGCCTTCGGACTATTTGCCGAACGCAGCATGATCAGGAAACCGTCCATCGGCGTGGCCTCGGGCATGGTCCGCGTCACCAAGCCGCGCGCCAGCGCCCTGCAAAACGCCTGCATGGCGGGCCGATCGTCCATGACCTCCGCCGTCACGATGCCGGGCGCGGCCAGCACCGTATCCACCACCTCCTCGAACAGTTGGTCTTTCGATCCGAAGTAACGATTGACCAGCATGGCCGTCACGCCGGCAGCCTCGGCGATCTCCCGAACCCCCACGTCATAGCCCGATGCCGTAAACGACTGTCGCGCGGCATCCAGGATGACCTGTCGCGTTGCAGCGCCCTTCTTGCCCAGTGCCTTCATAATTTCTACACTCGTAGACTTTCACGAAACAAAATTATACACTTGTAGAACTTTAGCCCACTGGAGTGGATGATGGATTTGCAAATCAAGGGAAAACGCGCCCTGGTAACGGGCGCAACCGCAGGGATCGGTGAAGCGATAGCAAAGATGCTGGCCGCTGAAGGGGCGACCGTGATCGTGCACGGCAGGAACCGGGAGCGGGCGGATGCGGTGATCGCGGAGATCGAGGCCAGCGGCGGGATGGCCGGGTTGGCCCTGGGCGACCTTTCCACCGATGCCGGCGCCGATGCCGTCGCCACGCAGGTCCGCAAAGGCGGCCCTGTCGACATCCTGGTCAACAACGCGGGCCGCTACCAGCATTTGAACTGGACGACTGCCGTGCCCGACCAATGGACCGAGACCTTCGAGGCTAATGTCCTGTCCGCCGTGCGGATGATCCAGCGGTTCGTCCCCGCGATGCGCGAGCGCGGCTGGGGGCGCGTGATCCAGATCGGCGGCGGCCTGGCGGGCCAACCGGGGGCCGGCCTGCCGGACTACAACGCGTCGCTCGCCGCGCGCCATAACCTCGCGGTATCGCTGGCTCGCGAACTGAAGCGTACCGGTGTGACGTCGAACATCGTCGCCCCCGGGGCCATCCTTGTGCCGGCGGTCAAAAGCCTGCTCGAATCGATCGCGCCGCACCACGGCTGGGGAGACAGCTGGGAAGAGATCGAGCGGGGCTGCGTCCGCGACATGGTGCCCAACGATGTCGGGCGCCTGGGCCGCCCCGAGGAGATCGCCGCCGCCGTCGCCTACCTGTGCAGCCGATACGCCGACTATGTCAACGGCGCCACGATCCGCGTCGACGGCGGCACGATCCGTTCGGTATCGTGAGACCTCCCCTAACCGTTCTTCGGCAGCATCGATCCCTTCCGCCGCCGGGAGGGCTTCGGCTCTACGCCCACGCGTGCATCCCGTTCGAACACGCGTGCCACCAGCCATTCGGCAGCTTCCTCGAACGCCGGATCGGTCTGGGGCACATACAGCCATTTGCCTAGCACCGGGTGCGGCCGCAAGGCCGGCATGTCCGCGATCAGCGCGGCGTGGTGCTCGTGGGAGGTGCAAACCAGCAGCCCGTTCCACGGGTCGTCGCGATCCGCCGCGATCAGGCACAGGTTCCCGTCGATGTAGGCGGCATCGCTGCCAAACATCCGTTTGCAGACGTAGGTGGGATCCCGCTCGAATGCATCGAAGATCCAGACAAGCGCGTTGCGGATGGCGGTGGGCATGGCGTGGGCGGTCAGGCGGGCAGGTGTGCCCGGCATAGGCTACCTGAGAATCCCCGGGCGGTGATCAGGCTCCCCGTTGCGGGGAGCCCTACTACTTTGTGCTTCGTCAGCGAGCGATCAACGGAGGCTGGTCAGCGTCTGCGTGTACGTCGTCATATACGTCGGATTTGCGAAACCCGTTGCATAGGAATAGTTCGACTGCCACTTGACGACGCGGCCCAGGTCCGGCGCCCACCAGCCCAGGATCGTCTCCTTGTAGGTGGCGTTGCCCGCGGCGCCATTGGGCAGCTGGGTGTCGTTCGAGTTGGTGTACGTGATCGTGAAAGCGAGACGCAGCGCGTTGAACGTGCCAGCCGGCGTCGTGATGCTTTCATACGTTTCCACCTTGCCGACCACCGCGCCCTTTTCGGTGTAACCCATCTGGCAAGCGTAGTCCCACGCGCCGGTCCAGGTCTTGCCGACGTAGAGCGGCAGCTCATAGAGCGTGCGTTTGGGCGAATACGTGCACACATTGCCGTTGGTGTACGTGCGCGACAGGCGGTTGCGATCCAAGTCCTGCACGTAGCTGGTGTCCGGCGCGTTCGTGATGGCGTCGGCGCTGGTGATCATTGGCCGCCCGTTGCTCACGGAGGCGATGGTATAGGCCAGGTTCTCGGTCGTCGTGGTGCCGTTGAAGCGGACTTGCGTCTCCGCAAACGTCGCCACCTCGCCCACCTTGTACGCCACGCCGTTGTAGCGCTGCGGCGCCACGGCGATCTTCAGCGTGAACACCTTGGATGGATCGCTGACCTGCGTCGCCGTCAGAGTGATGGCGTCGCCCGTGGGGCTGACCAGATTGCCGGACCACTGGGTCTCGGTCAGCACCTGATTGGTGACCGTCGTCTTGTCGCTCGTGATCACTGCCTGCCAGCGCACCGGCTGGCTGGTTTGCAGACGAATAAAGTCGCTCGACTGCACGTTCAGCGTGGTGCTTCCCCCCGCGCCGACGCTGGTGCGGCGGCGAGGATTTTAACGCTGTGTGTCCGATTTATGTCTTAAGCGACACATCCCCCCGAAGGAGGATTGCCGGAGGTATTCCCCAAAAGAAGGCATCCCCCGGGTATCCCCCTGTCAACCGGCAATATTTCAAAGCGTTACGAAATATTACGAGCCGGCCTGCACACCCCGCACGACAAGAAAAAAGTGACGGGCTAGCCATACCTGGCGCTCATTTTGGGCGTTGCGGACAGGGAAGCCATATGCGCAGCCAGTTCCCATCGAAGGAACGGCGCGTGAATCAGGGGAGCGTTAAGTCGTGCAAGCAACATTTTTGACCTTGCGGGGGCTTTCCCAAGCCGACGCAGCGGGACGTTTTGAGCATTTTCCGGCCCGGTATCTGAAATATTTGACTGCCGTGGCCTCGGTGTCGTCGATCTGTTACCCGTCGGGCAGCCGAAAGTGGCTGTCTCGACGTCTGCGGCTGCTGGCCGTGGCGGCCACGCGTGGCAATGCCGCCCGCCTGTGGTTGGGCGCAGCGGCGTCCTGCGTGCTGCTGCAACGGGTGGCCACGGCCCGGCCGTTGGTGCTGGAGAAGCCGTTCCGCCCGCTCGGCGCGCTGGGCCTGTGTTTCTACGAGCGCGCCCGGCTGATGATCGAGCACTACGCCGTCATGGCCGCGATGGTGCCGGCCTGCGTCTGCGACCGTATCTATATGTCAGGCGGCCTGACCTGGACCTCGGCGGACGGCGGCTACCAGCTGCGCCTGGCCGATCCCGGTCCCAATCCCAAGGAAGGCGAACTGGCGTTCTACTGGATCGACCAGGAAGCCGGCATCTGCCTCGCCCAACTGAGTTTCTACCTGCGCCAGGGCCCGGCCGGCCCCGAGGTGTTCATCGGCGGCCTGCAGGGCACGATGGGCGAGACCGCCCGGGAGCGCATCCGCATCGCCACGCGCGCCTGCGAGGGCCTGCGCCCCAAGGACGTGGTCATGGAAGCGCTGCTGGCCTTCGCCGGCCATATCGGCGCGCGCCGCGTGACGGCGGTGTCCCGGGCGAATCACGTCGGCCGCCAGCGCCATACGCCGCGCGAGATCCAGTGCGACTACGAGGGATTCTGGATGGAGTACCACGGCACGCCAGACGCCGCCGGCAATATCGAGATCCCCGTGCGGCAGCCCGAGCGCGACATCGCCGAAATCGCCTCGAAGAAGCGTTCCGCCTGGCGCCGCAAGCAGGCGCTGGCACAGACGGTACGGGGGGCGGTCAGCCAGTGGCTTGATGTCGATGGTGCCGAGGCGGCGAATACGGCGGCGGTGGCGGAATCGATGGGGCTTGCCGTGGGCGTGGCAGCCTGAGGCGGGGGCGCCGGACCCTTCGTCCGGCGCCCTTCCCCCCTTACTTCTTCAGGTCAAACCGGTCCAGGTTCATCACCTTGACCCACGCCGCCACGAAGTCCTTGGCGAACTTCTCCTTGCCGTCTTCACTGGCGTAGACCTCGGCCAGCGCCCGCAGCTGCGAGTGCGAGCCGAACACCAGATCCACGCGCGTGCCGGTCCAGCGGACCTTGCCGGACTTGTCGCTACCCTCGAACACATTCCGTGACACCGGCTTCCACTGCACGCCCATATCGAGCAGGTTGCGGAAGAAGTCGTTGGTCAGCGTTTCCGGGCGATCGGTGAACACGCCGTGGGCATCCTTGCCGCTCTGCACCTTCAACACGCGCAGGCCGCCGACCAGCGCCGTCATTTCCGGGGCGGTGAGGGTCAGCAGTTGCGCCTTGTCGATCAGCATGGCTTCGGCCGGTGCTTGCACCTTCGCGTCGAGGTAGTTGCGGAAGCCATCGGCCTTCGGCTCCAGGGCGCCCACCGACTGGACGTCGGTCTTGTCCTGCGACGCATCCATGCGGCCCGGCGTGAACGGCACGGTCAGTTTCTGTCCGCCCGCCTCCGCCGCCTTCTCGATGCCGGCGCCGCCCGCCAGCACGATCAGGTCCGCCATCGAGATCTTCTTGCCGCCCGACTGCGCACCGTTGAACGCGCTCTGGATGCCTTCCAGCGTCTTCAGCACCTTGCCGAGTTGATCCGGATTGTTGGCCGTCCAGTCCTTCTGCGGCGCCAGGCGGATGCGCGCCCCGTTGGCCCCGCCGCGCTTGTCCGAACCGCGGAAGGTCGACGCCGACGCCCAGGCCGTGGACACCAGTTCCGAGACCGACAGCCCCGAAGCCAGGATCTTCTGCTTGAGCCCCGCCACATCCTGGTCATTGACCAGCGGATGGTCCACCGGCGGGATCGGGTCCTGCCAGAGCAGTTCCTCGGCCGGAACTTCCGGGCCGAGATAGCGCGCGCGCGGGCCCATGTCGCGGTGGGTCAGCTTGAACCACGCACGGGCGAAGGCATCGGCAAACGCCTGCGGGTCGTCCTTGAAGCGCCGCGAGATCTTCTCGTAGATGGGGTCGAAGCGCAGCGACAGGTCCGTGGTCAGCATCGTCGGCTTGAGCTTCTTGGCCGGGTCATAGGCGTGCGGCACCGACTCCGGTGCGTCCTTGGCGATCCACTGATTGGCGCCGGCCGGGCTCTTGGTCAGCTCGTATTCGAAGTTGAAGAGGTTCTCGAAGAAGCTGTTCCCCCACTGCGTCGGCGTATTCGACCAGGTGACTTCCAGGCCGCTGGTGATGGTGTCCGGGCCGCAGCCAGTGCCGAACTTGTTGCGCCAGCCCAAACCCTGCAGTTCCAGTTCGGCGGACTCCGGTTCGTCGCCCACGTTCTCGGGGTGCGCGGCGCCGTGGGTCTTGCCGAAGCTGTGGCCACCGGCGATCAGCGCCACGGTTTCCTCGTCATCCATGGCCATCCGGCCGAAGGTATCGCGGATGTCATACGCGGCGGCGATGGGGTCCGGATTGCCGTCGGGCCCTTCCGGATTGACATAGATCAGGCCCATCTGCACCGCGCCGAGCGGATTCTCGAGGTAGCGGCCGGGATCGGTCCGGCTGGATTCCTGGCCGTGCTTCTCGACGTCAGCCACCAGTACGCCACCATCGTCATCCTTGCCCGCCGCGCCCTTGCCATAGCGGACTTCGCCGCCCAGCCAGGTCTTTTCATTCCCCCAATACACGTCCTGGTCCGGTTCCCAGGTATCTTCGCGGCCCCCGGCGAAGCCGAAGGTCTTGAATCCCATGCTTTCCAGGGCGACGTTGCCGGACAGGATCATCAGGTCCGCCCAGGAAAGCTTCTGCCCGTACTTCTGCTTGATCGGCCAGAGCAGCCGGCGCGCCTTGTCCAGGCTCACGTTGTCCGGCCAGCTGTTGAGCGGGGCGAACCGTTGCTGGCCGCGCCCGCCACCCCCCCGGCCATCGCCGATGCGGTAGGTGCCGGCGCTGTGCCAGGCCATGCGGATGAACAACCCGCCGTAGTGACCGAAGTCCGCCGGCCACCAGTCCTGCGAGTCGGTCATCAGTGCCGTCAGGTCTTTCTTGACCGCGGCGAGGTCGAGGGTCTTGAACGCCTCGGCATAGTTGAAGCTCTTGTCCAGGGGATTGGACTTGTCCGAGTGCTGGCTGAGCAGATCCAGCCGCAACTGCTGTGGCCACCAGTCCTTGTTGGTGGTGCCGCCTCCGGCGGCATGGTTGAAGGGACACTTTTCGTAAGACATGCGATCTCCTTTGGGGGGTACCCAACGCTAGTTCTAGTCTTTCCGCGTCGACGCTTCCACGTGGGCCTGCCTCGGCAAGCCTGCCGCACACAAAATATAGTTGAGAGCCGCCGTCAACCAAATGTGACGATTGCAATCGTCGCGATAGCGGCTTGCTATGGGCCACCCGGGTCACCTCCCCGCCCCCCGCCATGCTCGGGTTAGCCCCAACCAAATGCCGTCAGGCGCTTGTCCTATAGTTCCCGTACTCCAGACAACTGTAGCGCCCCACGCTCGGAGGTTGCCCTCATGACCATGTCCACCGCCCTCGCAAGGTGCCTGAGCAAGACGCAGAGCGAGTTCGAGACCGTGCACCGGCACGGCAGCCCCGATGGCGCGGCGCCAGCCCGGCCGATATCGATTCCCGGCGACCGGCTGGCCCGCACGGTGCTGCTGGAGGACAACCGGGGCTACCTCGCCGCCGTGATCCCCGCCACCCATCACCTGAAACTCTCGGAAATCTGCGAACAGACCGGCCGCCAGTTGGCCCGGGCGCGTACGGAAGGCGTGCACGAGGTGTTCCGGGACTGCGACCCTGGCGCGCTGCCCCCGGTCGGCATGGCCTACGGCACGCAGACCTGGCTCGATGACAGCCTGATGACCCATCCCGATGTCTACTTCGAAGCCGGGGATCGCGACGAGGTAGTGCACATGAGCACCGAGCAGTTCGCCACCCTGATGGCCGGGGCCCGGCGCGGGCATTTCGCCCATCGACGGCTCTAGGGGAGCCCCGGTTTCTGCATCCGCGTGTCAGTCAGGCATCGCCATATACACAGCGATACAAAAACCGTGCATTCCGACACATGGCACTTGCCATGGCCTCATAGACTTCGTGTCAGTTCATCACTGACCCGAGGAGAGAGGAACAATATGTCGGAAAAAATCGATTTGCCCCGTCGTGGTTTCCTGGGCGCCGCCGCCGCAACGCTGGCCGCCGCGCAACTGACGCTGTCGCAGGCCGCACAGGCGCAGTCCGCCATCACCAAGGCCGCCGCGCTGCCGGCCTCCAAGCCGGGCAGCCACACCAGCTTCGCTCCGCTCAAGCAGATCCAGGCCGGCGTGCTCAACGTGGGCTACGCCGAAGCCGGCCCGGCCAATGGCCCCGTGGCCCTGCTGCTGCACGGCTGGCCGTACGACATCTACGCCTTTGTCGATGTGGCGCCGCTGCTGGCCTCGCGTGGCTACCGGGTGATCATGCCCTACCTGCGCGGCAACGGGACGACCACTTTCCTCTCGCCGGACACCATGCGCAACGGCCAGCCGTCGGCGATTGCCGCCGACATGATCGCGCTGATGGACGCCCTCAAGATCCAGACCGCCGTCGTCGCCGGCTTCGACTGGGGCGCGCGTACCGCCGACATCATGGCCGCACTGTGGCCGGACCGTTGCCGGGGCCTGGTCTCGGTCAGCGGCTACCTGATCGGTAGCCAGGCGGCGGGCAAGGTGCCGCTGCCGCCCGAAGCCGAGCTGCAATGGTGGTACCAGTTCTACTTCGCCACGGACCGTGGCGCGGCCGGCTACCAGAAGTACACGCACGACTTCGCCAAGCTGATCTGGAAGCTGGCGTCGCCGAAGTGGGATTTCGACGATGCCACCTTCAACCGCAGCGCCACCGCCTTCGACAACCCGGACCACGTGGCCATCACCATCCACAACTACCGCTGGCGGCAGGACCTGGTCAAGGGCGAGCCGAAGTTCGACGATCTCGAGAAGCGCCTGGCCACCGCGCCGACCATCAGCATCCCGACCATCACCATGGAAGGCGACGCCAACGGCGCGCCCCACCCCAAGCCCAGCGCCTATGCCAGCAAGTTCACGGGCCGCTATGAGCACCGCGACCTGACCGGCGGCATCGGCCACAACCTGCCGCAGGAAGCGCCGGTGGCGTTCGCCCAGGCCGTGCTGGACGTGGACAAGCGCTAAGCGCTAAACGCCCAGCGCCAGACATCAAGTAGTTCGATCTCCTAAGCTCCCCCTAAGCTCCCCTAAGCGCGCGCGTCCGGCTCCCCGCCGGCGCGCGTTTTTTTTGCCGTCCACCGCCCGTCCTCCCGACTTGTTCCCGCCACGCAAAACTGTTGATGTGGGCGATGCCTTCTTCGTTGGGGCCGGCTCCACTAGATTTGAGCCCAAGGCAAACACGCCGAACCCCTACCAGGAGAATCTGAAATGTCCTCGCAAAAAGTTGTCATCGTGACTGGCGCATCCCAAGGCATCGGCGCCGAATTGGTCAAGGCCTACCGTGCACGCGGCTACCGCGTGGTGGCCACGGCGCGCAATATCAAGCCGACCGACGATCCCGATATCGCCATCGTCCCCGGCGACATCGGCGACCCCGACACCGCCCGCCGCGTGGTGGCCACGGCGCTGGAAGCCTTCGGCCGCATCGACTCGCTGGTCAACAACGCCGGCATCTTCGTCGCCAAGCCGTTCACGCAGTACACCGCGCAGGACTACGCCGCCGTGACCAACGTGAACCTGTCCGGCTTCTTCCACATCACCCAGCTGGCCATCGCCGAGATGGAAAAGCAGCGCAGCGGCCACGTGGTCAGCATCACCACCAGCCTGGTCGATCACGCCATCGCCGGCGTGCCGTCGGTGCTGGCCTCGCTGACCAAGGGTGGCATCAACGCCGCCACCAAGTCCCTGGCCATCGAGTACGCCAAGACCGGCATCCGCGTGAACGCCGTGTCGCCCGGCATCATCAAGTCCCCGATGCATGCGCCGGAAACCCATGAGGCACTCGGCGCACTGCACCCGGTGGGCCATATGGGCGAAATGGGCGATATCGCCGAAGCCGTGCTGTTCCTGGAAAGCGCCTCGTTCGTGACGGGCGAGATCCTGCACGTCGATGGCGGCCAGAGCGCCGGCCACTAAGCGCCTGGTTACCCCAAGTCATTCCCTTGACTTGACGTTCTTCATTCACGATACTTCATCTACTTTCATTCTTGTTTGAAGAACGTAAACCGTGGAACTGGCAGAATTAGAGATCTTCCGGGCGGTGGCGCGTGAGCAAAGCATCACACGCGCCGCCAAGCGGCTCGACCGGGTGCAGTCGAACGTGACCACCCGCGTGAAGCAGCTCGAGGAGAGCCTCGGCGTCAGCCTGTTCCAGCGCGATAGCAAGAAGATGTTGCTCACCCCGGAAGGCCTCCGCCTGCTCGACTATGCCGACCGCCTGCTGGCGCTGGCCGACGAGGCGCGGCAGTCGATGCGCAGCGATGCGCCGAGCGGCCCGCTGCGGCTTGGTTCGATGGAAAGCTCGGCGGCCACGCTGCTGCCCCGCCCGCTCGGCGCCTTCCACGCGCGCTGGCCGGACGTGGCGTTGAAGCTGACCACGGGCACCTCGCAGGCGCTGGTCGATGCCGTGCTCGGCCATCGGCTCGACTGCGCCGTGGTGGCACATCCGGGCACGGGCGCGCCAGCCGACATCGACCTGACCGAAATGGGCGACGGCCTCGACGGCACCTACCTGCAAACCGAGGAACTGGTGCTGGTGCTGCCCGCCACGCACCCGCCGGTGCGCCAGCCGCAGGACGTCACGCTGCACCAACTGGCTGCCTTCGCGCGCGGCTGCACCTACCGCCAATGTGCCGAAGACTGGCTGGAGCAGGCGGGCGACGACATGCGCCGCCGGCTCTCGGTGATCGACCTGCCGTCCTACCACGCCATCCTGGCCTATGTGGCCGCCGGGTCGGCGGTGGGCATCGTGCCGCGCTCGCTGCTGGCGGTGCATCGCGAAATGGCCCACCTCCAGACCGTGCCGGTCCGCACCGTCCACACTTTCCTGGTGAAGCGCGCCGGCTTCGCCACCTCGGCCTACACGGCGTTCCTGCGGGAATTGCAGCAAGGCCCATCCTCTTCATCGCCCACCTAACCTGAAGCCCAGCCATGAACTCCGCCGCCCGCAATCTGGTTTCCCTCCTCAACCTCGCCACGCCGATCATCCAGGCGCCGATGGCTGGCGTCAGCACGCCGGCCATGGCCGCCGCCGTGTCCGAAGCCGGCGGCCTGGGCTCGCTCGGCGTTGGGGCGATGGACGCCGAAGGCGCCCGCAAGGTCATCCGCGAGACCCGCGCGCTGACCGCCAAGCCCTTCCATATCAACCTGTTCTGCCACGCCCCGGCCCAGGCCGATGCGGCGCGGGAGGCCGCCTGGCTGCAATACCTGACGCCGCAGTTCGCCGAATTCGGCGCCACGCCGCCTGCCGGCCTGCGCGAGATCTACAAGAGCTTCGTGGCCGACGAGGCGATGTATCAGATGCTGCTGGAAGAAAAGCCGGCGGTCGTCAGCTTCCATTTCGGGCTGCCGGCGCAGGAGAAGATCGATGCGCTGCGGGCCGCCGGCATCCTCCTGCTGGCCAGCGCCACCTCGCTGCGGGAGGCGCGCCAGATCGAAGCGGCGGGCATCGACGGCATCATCGCGCAAGGCATCGAGGCCGGCGGGCACCGTGGCGTGTTCGATCCGGAGGGCGATGACGAAGGACTGGGCACGCTGGCGCTGGTGCGGGTGCTGGTGACGCGTACCAGCCTGCCGGTGATCGCCGCCGGCGGCATCATGGACGGCGCCGGCATTGCCGCCGCGCTGGCACTGGGCGCGCAGGCCGCGCAACTGGGCACCGCCTTCGTGGCGTGCGATGAATCATCGGCAGACGCCGCCTACCGCGCCGCCCTGACCGCCGCCGAGCCGCGCGCCACCACGCTGACGCGGGCGATTTCCGGCCGCGCCGCGCGTGGCTTCACCAGCCGCTTCACCGCCCTCGGCGTGGCGCCGGGCGCCCCCGCGATTCCCGACTATCCCGTCACCTACGACGCCGGCAAGGCCCTGCACGCCGCCGCCAAGGCCAAGGGTGTCAGCGAGTTCGCCGCACAATGGGCCGGCCAGGCCGTACCGCTCGCCCGCGCCCTGCCCGCCGGCGCGCTGGTCGCCGAACTGACCGCCGAATTGCGCCAGGCGCTGGACCGGTTGAGCAGCCTGCGGGCATCGATCGAGTAGTCAAGCAAGCCTGATCAGGTTCCAAACTCGCTGAACTTCGAGCCGAGGAACTCCACGAACAGGCGGATGCGCGACGACAACTGGTGCCGTTGCTGGTAGACGGCATAGATGTTCGCCTCGGGGGTGGCGTAGTGCGGCAACACCTGCACCAGCCGCCCGCTGCGCAGGTAGCGCTCGATATCCCATTCGGCGCGCATCACGATGCCATGGCCCTCCAGCGCCCACTGCACGGCGATTTCGCCGTCATTGGTCGTCAAATTGCCACGCACATGGATCGCCTCGGTGCGCTGCTTGGCGCCCTTGCCCGAGGTCAGCCGCCACACCCCGTAGGCATCGCTGCCCTGCCGGATGCCGATGCAGTTGTGCCGCGCCAGATCCCCCGGCGTGGCCGGGACGCCGTGCTCGCGCAGGTATTTGGGCGAGGCGCACAGCAGGCGCCGGTTCGGGGCCAGGAATTTGGCGATGATCCGCGCGTCGGGCGGCTCCCCGAACCGCACGCAGACATCGAAGGCATCCTCCGTCAGCGGCGGCGGATCCGCCGACAGCTGGAGCTGCACATCGACATCGGGGTAGGTCCGGCTGTACTCGGCGATGACCGGCGCCACATGCATGCGGCCAAAGCCCAGCGTGGCGTTCACGCGCAGCAGGCCGCTCGGCCGCCCCTTGGCGCTGGTCAGCAACTGGCTCAGGTCGTCGATCTCGCCCAGGATGCGCCGCGCGTGCTCCAGGAACACCTCCCCCTCGGGCGTCAGCCCCATCCGGCGCGTGGTCCGCGTCAGCAGCGGCATGCCGATGCGCGCCTCCATCTGGGCCAGCCGCTTGCTGACCGCCGCCGTCGAGATCCCAAGATCCCGCGCCGCCGCGCTCAGGCTGCCCGCCGTGGCCACCGCCGCGAAAAAGCCCAGTTCGGACGGTTGAATGCCGCTCGTCGCGCTCATGGCATTGTTAATGTCAGGTTAAAGATGGTTTAACTTTAGCGTCGATCCAACACCGCGTCCACGGTCAAGAATCCGTCCCACGCACTACAGCGATGATTCTGACCAGGAGACACAAGATGAAGACGTACAAGATCGCCACGATCCCCGGTGACGGCATTGGCAAGGAAGTGGTTCCCGCCGGCCGTGAAGTGATGGAAGCGCTGGCCGCCGGTGGCGCCGGCTTCCAGTTCGAATTCGAAAACTTCGACTGGGGCGGCGACTACTACCGCCAGCACGGCGTGATGATGCCCGCCGATGGCCTGGACGCGCTGCGCGGCAAGGACGCCATCCTGTTCGGCTCGGCCGGCGACAACCAGATTCCCGACCACATCACGCTGTGGGGCCTGCGCCTGAAGATCTGCCAGGGCTTCGACCAGTACGCCAACGTGCGCCCGACGCGCATCCTGCCCGGCATCGACGGCCCGCTCAAGCGCTGCGCCCCGGAGGACCTGAACTGGGTGATCGTGCGTGAAAACTCGGAAGGCGAGTACTCGGGCGTAGGCGGCCGCGTGCACCAGGGCCACCCGATCGAGGCGGCCACCGATGTGTCGATGATGACCCGCGTGGGCGTGGAGCGCATCCTGCGCTACGCCTTCAAGCTGGCGCAATCGCGTCCGCGCAAGCTGCTGACCGTGATCACCAAGTCCAACGCCCAGCGCCACGCCATGGTGATGTGGGACGAGGTGGCCGTGGAAGTGGCCAAGGACTTCCCGGACGTGACCTGGGATAAGGAACTGGTCGATGCCGCCACCGCGCGCATGGTCAACCGCCCGAAGACGCTGGACACCATCGTCGCCACCAACCTCCACGCGGACATCCTGAGCGACCTCGCCGCCGCGCTGGCCGGCAGCCTCGGCATCGCGCCCACCGGCAATATCGACCCGGAACGCCGCTACCCGTCGATGTTCGAGCCGATCCACGGTTCCGCCTTCGACATCATGGGCAAGGGCCTCGCCAATCCGGTGGGCACCTTCTGGTCCGTGGTGATGCTGCTCGAACACCTGGGCGAAGACGCCGCCGCCAAGCGCGTGATGGCCGCCATCGAGGCCGTGACCGCCAACCCGGCCCTCCACACCGGCGACCTCGGCGGCAAGGCCACCACGGTCCAGGTGACCAAGGCGGTCTGCGACTACCTGGCCGCCAACAAGCAGGCCAAGGCGGCTTAACCCTCCCGCCGCCCCGCCATTGGCCGGGCGGCCCTTGCGAGCCGGATCGCGGCTCGCGCTGCCCTGCGGACGCTAAAAAACGGCCATCAGAGCCGGTCCGCAGGCGCGCCAGATTCGAATGTGCAGGAGACAGCCATGATTCGAAAGCTACTGGGAAAGCTCTACGTCCAGGTGTTGATCGGCGTTGCCGCCGGTGTGGCACTGGGTGTCTGGGCACCCCAACTCGGCAGCGACCTCAAGCCGCTCGGCGACGTATTTATCAAGCTCATCAAGATGGTCTTCGCGCCGATCATCTTCGCCACCGTGGTGCTGGGCATCGCCCGCATGGAGAACATGAAGGAGCTGGGGCGGGTGGGCGTGCGCGCGCTGCTGTACTTCGAACTGCTGTCGACTTTCGCGCTGGTGCTCGGGCTGATCGTGGTGAATCTGGTGCAGCCGGGGCGCGGCATGAATATCGACCCGGCGCACCTCGACACCAAGGCCATCGCCACCTACACCCATGCGGCTGAAAAGTCACATTCGTTTATCGATTTCCTGATGAACCTGGTGCCGACCAGCATCATCGACGCGCTGGCCCGCAACGACATCCTGCAGATTCTGGTCTTCGCCACGCTGTTCGGCATCGCCCTGTCCCATATCGGCCCCCGCGCCAAGCCGGTGGTCGATTTCCTCGATTCCTTCGTGCACGGCATCTTCAGCGTGGTCGGCATGGTCATGCGGCTGGCCCCGCTGGCCGCCTTCGGCGCCATGGCCTTCACGGTCGGCAAGTACGGGCTGGGCTCGGTGGTCTCGCTCGGCAAGCTGATGGGGACGATGTACATCACGTGCTTCCTGTTCGTGGCCATCGTGCTGAACGGCGTGGCACGGCTCTCCGGCTTCAGCCTGTGGAAGTTCCTGCGCTATATCCGCGACGAGCTGTTCACGGTGCTGGGCACCAGTTCGTCCGAATCCGTGGTGCCGCAGCTGATGGGCAAGCTGGAGAAGGCCGGGGTGTCCAAGCCGGTAGTCGGGCTGGTGGTGCCCGCCGGGCTGACCTTCAACCCGGACGGCCAGTGCATCTACTACACCATGGCCGCCATCTTCATCGCCCAGGCCACCAACACGCCGCTCTCGCTGACCGACCAGTTCGTGGTGCTGGGGGTGCTGCTGCTGACCTCGAAGGGCTCCGCCGGCGTCACCGGCTCCGGCTTTATCACGCTGGCGGCGACGCTGGCCTCGCTGGGCACGATCCCGGTGGCCGGCATGGTGCTGCTGCTCGGCGTGGACCGCTTCATGTCCGAGGCGCGCGCCATTACCAACACCATCGGCAATGCCGTGGGCACGGTCGCCATCGCCCGCTGGGTGGGCGCGGTGGATCAGCAGCAGTTGCAGGACGCGCTGGACGGCAAGCTGTCCGATGACCCCGACGCGCTGATCCCTGACCAGCCCGAGCCGGCTACCTCCACGGTCGGCGCCCGGCTGGCCCGCATCGGCGATGCCCATGCCTCGCTCCTCCATTGATCCGATGACCCCGAGCCCCGCCATGGACACCCCCCAGGCCCGCCAACTGCTCCGCGAGATGTTCCAGGCGGCCATCCACGCCGCCCAGCCCGCGCGCACGCTGGCCGCCCACCTGCCCCCGCCGCCACCGTCTCCTGGCCGGACCATCGTGATCGGGGCTGGCAAAGCCTCGGCGGCCATGGCCCGCGCGCTGGAAGATGCCTGGCCCCATCCGCTGGAAGGGCTGGTGGTCACGCGCTACGGCTACGCGGTGGAGTGCGCGCGCATCGAGATCGTCGAGGCCGCCCATCCGGTGCCGGACGCCGCCGGCTTCCACGCCGCGCAGCGCATGCTGGAACGGGTGTCCGGGCTGACCGAGGACGACCTCGTCATCTGCCTGATCTCGGGCGGCGGCTCCGCGCTGCTGCCGCTGCCGCTGGCCGGCATGTCGCTCGCGGACAAGCAGGCGGTCAACCAGTCGCTGCTGAAGTCCGGCGCGACCATCACCGAGATGAACACCGTGCGCCGGCACCTGTCGGCGATCAAGGGCGGGCGCCTCGCCGCGGCCTGCCATCCGGCGCGGGTCTGCAACCTGCTGTTGTCCGATGTGCCCGGCGATGACCCCATCGACATCGCCTCCGGCCCCACCGTGCCGGACCCGACCACCCGGGCCGACGCGCTGGCCATCGTCCGGCGCTACGGCATCGACGTGCCGCCGCATGTGCTGGCCGTGCTCGATTCGGACGCGTCCGAGTCCATCAAACCCGGCGATGCCCGCCTGCCGCCCATCGACACCACGCTGATCGCCACGCCCCGGCTGGCGCTGGAAGCTGCCGCCGCCGTGGCACGCCGCGCCGGCCTGCGCGCCTACCTCCTGGGCGATGCCATCGAGGGCGAGGCGCGCGATGTCGGCAAGGTCATGGGCGGTCTGGCACTGGAAGTGGCGCGGCACGGCCAGCCGTTCACGGCGCCCTGCGTGCTGCTCTCGGGCGGCGAGACGACCGTCACCGTGCGCGGCAACGGGCGCGGCGGGCGGAATGTGGAATACCTGCTCTCGCTGGCGCTGACGCTGCGTGGCGAACCGGGCGTGCATGCCATTGCGGGCGATACCGATGGCGTGGACGGCCAGGAGGAAATCGCCGGCGCGCTGGCCGGCCCGGACACGCTGGCGCGCGCCTGGCAACTCGGCATCCGCCCGCAGGACGCGCTGGCGGCCAACGATGGCCACGGTTTCTTCGAGGCGCTCGGCGATGCGGTTGTCACCGGGCCGACCTTGACCAATGTCAATGACTTCCGCGCCATCCTGATCGCGCGGTGAAGGGAGTAACAAGATGAGACGCACCCGCAATGCCAAGATCGTGGCCACACTGGGCCCCGCGAGCACGTCGCCGGAAGTCATCGACGCGCTGTTCGAAGCCGGCGCCGACGTATTCCGGCTCAACTTCAGCCACGGCAGCCACGCCGACCACAAGCAGCGGCTGGACACCATCCGCGCCGTGGAACGGGACCGTGGCCGCCCCATCGGCGTGCTGCTGGACCTGCAAGGCCCCAAGCTGCGCATCGGCACGTTTGCCGATGGCCCGATCCAGCTGGCCGCCGACGCCAGCTTCCGGCTCGACCTCGACGCCACCGTGGCCGGCACCGCCAGCCGGGTCAGCCTGCCCCACCCGGAAATCTTCGCAGCGCTGCAGGAAGGGACCGAGTTGCTGCTCGATGACGGCAAGATCCGCCTGCGCGTGGAGCGCTGCGGCAAGGACTTCGCCGAGACCACCGTGGTCAATGGCGGGACGCTGTCCGACCGCAAGGGCGTCAACGTGCCCGGCGTGGTGCTGCCCCTGTCGGCCATGACCGAGAAGGACCGGCGCGACCTGGAGTTCGGCCTGACGCTCGGCGTGGACTGGATCGCCCTGTCCTTCGTGCAGCGGCCCGAGGACATCCTGGAGATCAAGGACATCGTCAAGGACCGCGCCGGCATCGTCGCCAAGCTGGAGAAGCCGGCGGCCATCCAGAGCCTGGAGGCCATCGTCGCCGAATCGGATGCCGTGATGGTGGCGCGCGGCGACCTTGGCGTGGAGATGCCGGCCGAGCTGGTGCCCTCGCTGCAGAAGCAGATCCTGCGGGCCTGCCGCAAGGCCGGCAAGCCGGTGATCGTGGCCACGCAGATGCTGGAATCGATGATCGCCTCGCCGGTGCCGACCCGCGCGGAAGCCTCGGACGTCGCCACGGCCGTGTACGACGGCGCCGATGCGGTGATGCTGTCCGCCGAATCGGCCTCGGGCAGGTATCCGGTGGAGGCCGTGCGGATGATGAACAGCATCATCTCGCGCACCGAGTCGGACCCGCTCTATCACGATGCCATCCAGGCCTCCCACACCCCGCCGCGCGCGGAGGCCGCCGACGCCATCGGGCTGGCGGTGCGCCATGTGGCCGGGCTGCTGAAGTCCCCGGCGACGGTGGCCTACACCAGTTCCGGCTACTCGGCGCTGCGCATGGCGCGCGAGCGCCCCGAGGTGCCCATCCTCGGCATGACCCCCCGCATGGCCACCGCGCGCCGGCTGGCGCTGGCCTGGGGCGTACACGCGGTGCTGTGCCACGAGGTGGTCGATGTGGTCGAGATGACCGAATTAGCCAGCCAGACCGTGCGCAAGGAGGGCTTCGGCGCGGCCGGCGACTCGATCGTGATTTCCGCCGGGCTGCCCTTCGCGGTCGCCGGCACCACCAATCTGCTGCGAATCGCGCAGGTCCAGTAAGTTGCTATTTCGTTAGGACCCCCCCATGCCCATCATCCAGGACATTCGCGGCTACGAGATCCTCGACTCGCGCGGCAACCCCACCGTGGCGGCGCAGGTGCGGCTGTCGGACGGCTCGCAAGGCTTTGCAGCGGCGCCGTCGGGCGCCTCCACCGGCGCCCGCGAGGCGCTGGAGCTGCGCGACGGCGACAGCGACGGCAAACCCCGGCGCTACTTCGGCAAGGGCGTGCGCAAGGCCGTGGCCCATATCGACGTCGATATCGCCCGCACGCTGGCCGGCATGCCGGCGGCAGACCAGGCGGCGGTGGACGACTGCCTGATCCGGCTCGACGGCACGCCGGAGAAGTCCCGGCTCGGCGCCAACGCGCTGCTGGCGGTGTCGCTGGCCACCGCGAAGGCGGCGGCGGCTTCGGCCGGCGTGCCGCTTTATCGGACCATCGGAGGCCAGCGCCGCGACGCCCGCCTGCCGCTGCCGATGATGAACATCATCAATGGCGGGGCCCATGCCGACAACAGCGTGGACATGCAGGAGTTCATGATCCTGCCGGTGGGCGCCCCGTCGTTCTCCGAGTCCCTGCGTTGGGGCGCGGAGATCTTCCACACGCTCAAGGCGGTGCTCAAGGCGCAGGGGCTTTCCACCGCCGTGGGCGACGAAGGTGGCTTCGCGCCGGACCTCGCCTCGAACGAGCACGCGCTGGAGATCATCCTGCGCGCCATCGAACAGGCCGGGTTCCAGGCCGGGCGGGACATCGCGCTGGGGCTGGACGTCGCCAGTTCGGAGTTCCATCGCGACGGGCGGTACGAGTTGCAGTCCGAAGGCCGGTCCTATTCGGCGGACGGTTTTGTCGACCTGCTGGCCAAGTGGGTCGATCAGTACCCCATCGTCACCATCGAGGACGGCATGGCCGAGGGCGACTGGGCCGGCTGGCAGTTGCTGACCGAGCGGCTGGGCCAGCGCGTGCAGCTGGTGGGCGACGACCTCTTCGTCACCAACACGGCGATCCTGCGGCAGGGCATCGACTGCGGGGCCGCCAACGCGATCCTGATCAAGCCCAACCAGATCGGCACGCTGACCGAGACGCTGAACGCCATCGACATGGCGGAGGCGGCCGGCTACGCCTCGGTCATCTCGCATCGCTCCGGCGAGACCGAGGACACGACCATTGCCGACCTTAGCGTCTGCACGGCAGCCACGCAGATCAAGACCGGCTCGCTGTGCCGCTCCGACCGCGTCGCCAAGTACAACCGCCTGCTCTATATCGAGGCGGAACTGGGCTGCGCGGCCACCTTCGCGGGACGCGCCGCGCTGCGCGTACCGGGTTTGCAGGTGTTGCAGTCAGCGAGTGATCTCGCTATTAGTGAGCAATAAATCACAAATCATAAATACAGGAGACAGACCATGCCGACTTCCCAAACGCTTCCCCGCTTCCTCCGTGCCGCGCTGCTGATGCTGGGCGCCGGGGCCTCCGCCCTGTGCGTGGCGCAGGAATGGCCGACCAAGCCGATCAGCCTGATCGTGCCGTTCCCCTCCGGTGGCACCACCGACGTACTCGCGCGCGCCATCGGCGACCAGCTTTCCAAGAAGCTGGGCCAGCCCGTGATCGTGGAGAACCGGCCCGGCGCCGGCGCCACGGTGGGCGCGGACTACGTGGCCAAGGCCCGCCCGGACGGCTACACACTGTTGATGGGCGCCGTCCACCACACCATCGCCACCAGCGTCTACAAGAAGCTGCCGTACAACTTCCAGAAAGACCTGGCGCCGATCGCCACCGTGGCGATGGTGCCCAATGTGCTGGTGATCAATCCCGCCAAGACCCCGGCCAAGACCGTGGCCGAGCTGGTGGCGCTGGCCAAGAAGTCGCCCACCGAGTTCGCCTACGGCTCCAACGGCAACGGCACCGCCCAACACCTGATCGGCACGCAGTTCCAGACCGCCACGGGCGCCCCGCTGCTGCACGTGCCCTATAAAGGCAGCGGCCCGCTGACCACCGACCTGCTGGGCGGACAGGTGACGATGTCCTTCGACACGCTGACCCCGGTGCTGCCGCACATCAAGGCCGGCAAGCTGCGCGCGCTGGCCGTGACCACGGCCAAGCGTTCCAGCGTGCTGCCGGACGTGCCGACCATGGAAGAAGCCGGCCTGAAGGGCTTCGATATCGGCACGTGGTTCGGCATCCTGGCGCCGGCGGCCACGCCCAAGCCCATCGTCGCCCAGCTCAGCGCGAAGATCGTGGAAATCGTCAATTCGCCGGACTTCCAGCAGCGCATGCTGGCCGCCGGCGCCGAGCCGATGCCCAGCGATTCGGCAGCGTTCGCCAAGCGCATCGATGACGAGACCGCCAAGTTCGCCAAGCTGGTCAAGGATGGCAAGGTGACGATCGAGTAAGGCCCCCGGAGCCTTGGCGCGTTACTCGACCTCCACCACCGGCTGGCCCTCGGTCACGGCGTCGCCGGGCTGGACCAGGATGGCCTTGACCACGCCATCCGCCTCGGCTTCGAGCGGGATTTCCATCTTCATCGACTCGATGATCATCAGGACATCCCCGGCGGAGATGGTGGCGCCGGCTTCGATGGCGATGGAGGACACATGGCCGCTGACTGCGGCGTCGATCTGGGGCATCAGGCTGCTCTTTCGGTAAGGGTTTCGGGTTGCTTCGGCGTAGGCGTCTGGAGCGGCGTGGCCAGCACGCGCTGGGTCAGGGCCGTGTCGATGCGGGCATCGGCGAAATCGGGGTGGGCCAGCACGCGCAGCAGGAACGGCAGGTTGGTCTTGACCCCGGCAATCTGGAACGCCTCCAGCGCGGCACGCAGGCGCCGGATGGCGTCGGCGCGGTCGCTGCCGGTGGCGATGACCTTGGCGATCATCGGGTCGTAGTACGGCGTCACGCGCTGGCCCTGCGCGTAGCCGGTCTCCACGCGGATGCCGGGCGCCTGCGGCGGCACGAAGGTGTCCAGCGGCCCCGGCGACGGGAAGAAGCGCACCGGGTCTTCGGCGTAGACGCGGGCCTCGATGGCGTGGCCCTGCTGGCGCGTGGGGGCCGGCAGCACGGCGTCGATCCGCTCGCCGCAGGCCAGCCGCACCTGCGCGGCCACGATGTCGATGCCGGTCACCTGCTCGGTCACCGCATGCTCCACCTGCAGCCGGGTGTTCATCTCCAGGAAGACAAAGCCGGTCTCGGGTGTGTGCAGCATCTCCACGGTGCCGATCACGTCGTAGCCGACGTGGCCCAGCAGCGTGGCCAGCCGCTCGCGCATGGCGGCCACCGCCTCGCCCGACAAGCCCGGCGCGGGGGCTTCTTCCAACACTTTCTGATGACGGCGCTGCACCGAGCAGTCACGCTCGCCCACAATGCGCACGCCGCCGTAGCGGTCCGCCAAGACCTGGAATTCGATGTGGCGCGGCTGCTCCATCAGCTTTTCCAGATACAGCTCCGCCTGCCCGAAGCTGCGCTGCGCCACCGAGCGGGCCTGCTGCCACGCGGCGGCCAGCCCTTGCGCATCGCGCACCGGCAGCATGCCGATGCCCCCGCCACCGCCAGCCGGCTTGATCAGCACCGGGTAGCCGATCTGCTCGGCGGCGGCAGCCACGACGGCCATGTCGTCCGGCAGCACGCCGGAACTCGGCGCCATCGGCATGCCGTGGCCGGCCATGAAGTCGCGCGCCTGCGTCTTGTGGCCCAGACGGCGGATCCAGGCGGGCGACGGGCCGATAAAGCAGAGCCCCGCCGCCTCCACCCGTTCGGCGAAGTCGGCGTTTTCCGACAGGAAGCCATAGCCGGGGTGCACGCCGTCCGCGCCGGTCTCCCGGGCGACATCGAGCAGCTTTTGCTGATGCAGATAGCTGTCCAGCGGCGCCGCCTCGCCGATGCGCACGGCCATATCGGCCTCGCGCAGGTAGGGCAGGCCCGCGTCGGCGTCCGAGTAGACCGCCACCGAGGCGATGCCGAGCTGGCGCAGCGCGCGGATCACGCGCGCCGCCACGGCGCCCCGGTTGGCCACCAGCACGCGGCGCAGCGTGCGGATCTTGATGGTGTCGTTCATGCCGTCTCTCCTGTGCGGATCACCACCGCATCGACCAGCACCGGCGCCACCGCCCCACGGGCGACGATCACCGGGTTGGCATCGACCGAATGCACCGTGCCGCGCGCCGCGACCATCCAGTCGCCCAGACGGACCAGCATGTCGGCCAGTTGGTCGAGGTCCACCGCTTCCATGCCGCGCAGCGCGGCGAACGCCGGGGCGATGCGCAGCCGGCCGATGGCGGCCCGCGCCTGACTGGCCGTGAACGGCGCGACGAGGAATTGCACGTCCTGCAGCGCTTCCACCAGCACGCCACCCTGCCCGACCATCACCACCGGGCCGTAGGCCGGATCGATATGGGCGCCCACGGCCAGTTCGAACGCGCCGCGTTGCTGGCGCGCCAGCAGCACGCCGCCGTGGCGGACTTCCATCCTGTGCAGGATCTGGTCGATCTCGTCGAAGGCAGCCACGGCGGCGGCCTCGCCGGACAGGTTCAGCTTCACCAGCCCGTGCTCGGATTTGTGCGTGATGTCCGGGGACACACCCTTGGCCACCACCGGTGCGCCCAGTTCGGACACGGCACGGCGCACGTCGTCGGCGCTGTGGCAGAGCCGGTGCGCCACGACGGGCAGGCCCGCCGCCGCGAGTTCGGCCAGGCTGCGGACTTCATCGAGGGCATGGGCGGGGGACGCGTGCGTCAGTACTCCTGCCGGCACGCCAGCCGGCAAGGGCGCGGCCAGCGCCGCCTCGCGGCGTTCGCCATATTCGGCCAGCAGCGCCAGCGCCTGCATGGCGGAGCGCTCGCTGTCGAACACCGGCACGCCCTGCGCGCGGAACGCCTGCGCCACCCACTCCTGATTGGCGCTGACCGCCACCGGCACGCCGCTGGCCGAAGCAAAGCGCCCGGTCTGTGCGGAGAAATCGTCGAAGTCGTAGCCTTCGCCGCCAATCGGAAAGCCGACGAAGATCAGGTCGGCCTGCCGCTGGGCCGCCACGGCGTCGAGCGTCTGGCCATAGATCTGCGGCTGGCCGAGCAACGCGGTGGTCATGTCGATGGGATTGCGCGCCGAGACATAGCCGGGCAGCACGGTGCGCAGCGCGGCGGTGCCGGGTTCGTCGAACTGGCACAGGTCCAGCCCGTGGGACTCCGCCGCGTCCGCCGCCAGCACGCAGGTGGCGCCCGAGTTGCTGATCGCCACCACCTTGCGGCCACGCGGCCGCTGGCCGCCCGCGAAGATCTGCGCGTACTCGGACAACTCCCGGAAATCGTTCACGCGCAGGATGCCGTGCTGACGCAGGAAGGCATCGGCCAGCGCGTCCTCGCCGGCCATCGCCCCGGTGTGGGAGCTGGCGGTCAGTTGCCCGGCGCGGGTCCGGCCGGCCTTGACGGCGAGGATCGGCACATCGCGCGCATGGGCGATCCGTGCGGCCTGCGCCAGCACGTCGGGGTCGCGCAGGGATTCCACGTACAGCAGCATCACGCGCACGGCGTCATCCTCGGCAATCGCGCGCAGCGTTTCGGCGGCGGTCACGTCGGCCTCGTTGCCCGTGGCCACCATGTAGCGCACGCCGATGCCCTTGCGGCGCAGCCCGCCATAGACGATGGACGAGCCCGCGCCGCTCTGGCTGACGATGGCCACCGGGCCGTCCTGCGGCGCTTCCTCGTTGATCATGGTCGAGAAATGCAGCACGGCGCCGGTGGCGAAGTTGGCCACGCCCTGCGTGTTCGGCCCGAACAGCCGCAGGCCGCCGGCGCGGGCCCGCGCCACGAGCCGCTGCTGCTGCGCCGCGCCGGCCTCGCCCAGTTCGGCAAAGCCCGACGAATAGATCACCGCGCCCTTGGCCCCCACGGCGATGCATTGCTCGATGGCCTGCTCGGCCTCGGTGCCGGCCACGCTGATGACGACCACATCGGGCGAGTCCGGCAGCGCGGCCAGGTCGGGGTAAGCCGCCAGGCCCTGGATCTCGGCCCGCTTGGGGTTGACCGGGTAGATGCGCCCGGCATAGCCGTGGCGCCGCATATAGTCGATGGGCCGGCCGCCGGCCTTGATCGGGTTGTCGGACGCGCCCAGCACCGCCACCGAGCGCGGCGCCAGCAATGACAACAACGAAGCTTGCTCCTTGGTATCCGCCATCGCTCAGTCCACCTTGACCTTGGCCTCGATGGCCACGCGCTTCCATTTGTCGAGTTCGGCCTGCACGAAGCTGCCGAACTGCTCGGCGTTGAGCGCGCCGGGGCTGGTGCCGTTCTGGGTCAGGTAGGTCTTGGCCTCGGCGCTGTTCATGCTCTTGACCGCTGCGTGGTTCAGCTTCTCCACCAGCGCGCGCGGCAGGTTGGCCGGGCCGTAGAAGCCGATCCACGTGGTGGCTTCGTAGCCGGGCACGCCCTGCTCGGCAATGGTCGGCACGTTGGGCAGCGCCTCGCTGCGCCTGGCCGAGGTCACGCCGATGGCCTTGACCTTGCCGTCCTTCACGTACGGCGCCATGGTCATCACGTCATGGAACAGCGCGGGGATCTGGCCGCCCAGCAGGTCGGCCAGCGCCGGGGACGCGCCCTTGTACGGAATGTGCGTCATCGGCACCTTCGTCATCAGCCGCAGCAGCTCCCCGGACATATGCGTGGCGCCGCCAATGCTCGACGAGCCGTAGGACAGCCCCTCGGTCTGCTTCTTCGCATAGGCCAGGAACTCGGGGAGATTGTTGGCCGGCACCTTGTTGTTGACCACCAGCACGTTGGGCGTGGTGGCCAGCAGCGCGATGTTCGTGAAATCCTTCGACGCGTTGTACGGCAGCTTGGGCCGGATGGCCGGGTTGATCACGTGGTGCGTGGCCGAGACCAGCAGCGTGTAGCCGTCCGGGTTGGCGCGCGCCACGATCTCGGTGCCGATCTGCCCGCTGGCGCCGGCGCGGTTGTCCACCACGAAGGGCTGCTTCAGCTCGGCCTGCATGTCACGGGCGATGCGGCGCGCCAGCAGGTCGGTCATGCCGCCCGCCGGGAACGGCACGACGATGGTGACGGGCTTGGCGGGCCAGTTCTCCTGCGCGAAGGCCGGCGCGGCCAGCGTGGTGGCCAACGTGGTGGCCATCAGGCCGAGACACAGCGAAGGTAGGGATCTGCGTTGCATGCGGTTTGTCTCCTGATTCTTTTTTTAGGATTTTGGCTAGGGGTTGCCGAACGCTTTCAAGGCCGGATGCCGAACGTGCGCACCCCCGCCTCGCGCAGCGGCGCGGCGAGGTTGGCGAACTCGCACAGCAGCGCCCGCGTGTCGCGCGGGTCGATGATGTCCTCGATCACGAAGGCTTCCGCGCTGCGGAACGGCGAGGTCAGGCTGCGCACCCGCTGCTCGATCTCGGCCCGCTTCTGCACCGGGTCGTCGGCGCCCTCGATCTCGGCCTTGTAGGCCACCTCCAGCCCGCCCTCGATCGGCAGCGAACCCCAGTTGGCGGACGGCCACGCATAGCGGAAGTTGAAGCGACCCATGTGCTGGTGCCCCGCCGCCGCCACACCGTAGGCGCGGCGCACGATCACCGAGCACCACGGCACGGTGGCCTGATAAACCGCCGCCAGCGCGCGCACGCCGTAACGCATGATCCCGGCCTTCTCGGCCTCCAGCCCGATCTGGAACCCGGCGATATCGACGAGGTTGACCACCGGCAGGTGGAAGGCCTCGGCCATGTCCAGGAAGCGGGTGAATTTCTCGGCCGTGGGGCCGTCCCAGCCGCCGCCGTAGTAGTACGGGTCGCTGGCGACCACGGCCACGGGCCAGCCATCCAGCCGCGCCAGCCCGGTGACGATGGCGCGGCCCCAGTGCTTGCCGATCTCGAAGAACGAGTCCTGATCGACCAGCGCCTGCACGATCGGCCGGATCTTGTAGACCTGGCGGCTTTCGCGCGGGATGGCGGAGAGCAGCCATTCGTCGCGGCGGCGCGTGTCGTCGGCGGGCGCGGCGCGCGGCGGCAGCTCATACACGGACGGCGGCAGGTAGGACAGGAAGCGGCGGGCCCGGTCGAAGGCCTCTTCCTCGCTCGCCACCTCGTCATCGACCACGCCGTTGCGGGTGTGGATCTGACTGCCGCCCAGCTCGTTCTTTTCCAGGATCTGGCCGATGCGCGCCACCACGGGCGGGCCGGCGTTGAACAGTTGCGTCGTGCCCTTGACCATCACCGAGTAGTGGCTGGCCGCCACGCGCGCCGCGCCCATGCCGGCCACCGAGCCCAGCGCCAGCGACACCACCGGCACCACCGACATGTTCTCCACCACGTGCTGCCACACCTTCATGGTGGGGATATTGGTGTAGCCACGGTTCTCGATATTGCGCACCGAGCCGCCGCCGCCCGTGCCATCGACCAGCCGCACCATCGGCAGGCGCAGGTCGTGGGCCATCTTCTCGGCGTGGATCAGCTTGTCGCCCACCGCGCCGTCGTTGGCGCCGCCGCGCACCGTGAAGTCATCCCCGACCAGCACGGCGGGACGGCCACCCAGATGTGCGCGACCCATCACCAGATTGGCCGGGGTCAGGCCCACCAGCCGGCCATTGCTGTCGTACTGGCCGCTACCGGTGAGCGCGCCCACCTCGCGGAAGCTGCCGGGGTCCGCGATGGCCTCGATGCGCTCGCGCACGGTGAGCTTGCCGGCGTCCTTGTGGCGCTTGACCTTGTCGGGTCCGCCAAGCTCGGCGGCCAGTCGCTTGCGATAGGCCAGTTCGTCGATTTCCGGCTGCCAGGACATGTGTCTCCTCTGTGTCTTCGGGCTTATGGGTATGGGTGTTATCCGAGAGCTAACGCACTACCCGTGCCAGCCATGAAGCACATTGATTTCATTGCGATTTTTTCGACTGGCCGGTAGAGTGTCCGGCACGAGGACACTCAGATGTCCCGCATGGAGACACAATCAATGTCGTCAGTGAAGACACAAAGCCTGGGCGCGCTGGTGCTCGGGCCGGACGGCGAGACCCTCGCCGCCTCGGGCACAGCACGCAATCCGGCCATCGCCCGGGCCGCGCAGGCCGGCGTGGCCGCACTGCCCCCCGCCGAGAACCACCATGCCGGCCGCATTTTCGATATCGAGGTCGATGGCGAGCGCCATATCGGGCTGGCCTTGCTCGATGCCAGCCAACAGACCATCCTGCTGCGCCGCGCGGCGGCCGGGGCGGCGCTGTTCGACTTCCTCGGCGCAGTGCCGTTTGCGGACGCCATCCTCGAACACTTCCTGACCAATCCCTATCAGGCGATCACGGTGGTGGACCACACGGGGTGTATCCGCTTCATCAGTCCCGTCCATGAGGCGTTCTTCGGCCTGCGCACTGGGGAAGGCACGGGGCGCCCCGCCGAGCAGGTCATCCCGAATTCCCGGCTGGGCCACGTGGCGGCGACCGGCAAGGCCGAGATCGGCCAGCTTCAGCGGATGAATGGCGTGACGCGCGTGGTGAACCGGGTGCCCATCGTTGCCGATGGCAAGACGGTCGGCGCGATCGGACAGGTCCTATTCAAGGAGCCGGAGGCCATCGGCCGGATGCACAAGGAGGTGGAGGAACTGCGGTCGCAGCTGGCGCACTACCGGCGCGAACTGCACGGGCTGCGCCAGCGCGACTCGGGAGTGGGCCTGCTGATTGGCGAGAGCGCGCCGATGCAGCGGCTGCGCCGGGAGATCGAGACCGTGGCGCGGCTCGACGTGCCCGTGCTGGTGCTGGGCGAGTCCGGCACGGGCAAGGAACTCGTCGCGCGGGCCATCCACAGCGCCGGCCGGGGGTCACATGGCGTGCAGGGCGATGACGAGGGGACGCAGGCCGCGCCGCTGGTCAGCCTGAACCTGGCCGCGTTCCCGGCCACGCTGATCGAGGCCGAACTGTTCGGCCATGCGGCAGGCGCCTTCACGGGCAGCCATCGGCATGGCCAGCCCGGCAAGCTCGAACAGGCAGCCGGCGGCACGCTGTTCCTGGACGAAGTCGCCGATATTCCGATGGAGATGCAGGTCAAGCTGCTGCGCGTGCTGGAAGACCGCATGGTCGAGCGGCTCGGCAGCCGGCAGGCGCGGCGGGTGGATTTCCGGCTCGTGACCGCCACCAACCGCGACATTCAGGCGCTGATCGACGGTGGCCGCTTCCGGCTCGACCTCTACTACCGCCTCAGCGGCGTGGTGCTGCGCGTGCCGGCGCTGGGCCAGCGGCTGGAGGACATACCCGCCCTGCTCCATCACTTCGTGCAGGCGTTCTGCCAGCGCAACGGCGTGCCGGTGCCGCAGGTCATGCCCGATGTGGCGCGGCACCTGGCCTCGCGGCGCTGGCCCGGCAATGTGCGCCAGCTACGGCAGAAGATCGAGGAAGCGCTGGTGTTCTGCGACGGCAGCCGGCTCCGGGTGCAGGACTTCGCCCGGGGCGAGGAAAACCATATGGCGACGATGGTGGCGCCGGCAACGCACCCGCTCGGGCAGGTCTTCGCGCCCGAGGATGCCCCGGCCCCGGCGGCGGCCCGGCTGCGCGACCTCGCTTATGACGCCGTGCTGCAGGCCATCGCCCGCCATGGCGGCAACAAGAAGCAGGCCGCGCTGGAGCTGGGCATTTCCCGCTCCCATCTATATAAGTTGCTCGAGCGCGGCGGCGAAGCCTGAACCGGGAATTCCGGAACTAGCCCTTGCCCTGGTTGAGCGCAACGGCGGCACGGATCAGGGCCTTCAGCGCCTTGGCATCGATCTTCTCGCCCTCACGGAAGTCGATGGCGCGCCGGGTGTTGCCGTCCAGGCTGGAATTGAACAGGCCGGACGGGTCGTCCAGCGAGGCCCCCTTGGCGAAGGTCATCTTCACCGCGCTCTTGTAGGTCTCGCCGGTGCACAGGATGCCGTCGTGGGACCACACCGGCACGCGCCACTTCCATTCCTCCACCACCTCGGGGTCGGCTTCCTTCACCAGCGCGCGCAGGCGGGCGAGGGTTTCGCCGCGCCAGTCGCCCAGTTCCGCGATCCGGGCGTCGATCAGGGCTGCCGGGGACTCGTCCGCTGGCGCGGTGGCCTTGGTTGCGGTCTTGGCCGGGGCTTTGGTCTTCGTTTGGGTCATTCCCGCCTCTCCTCTCGTATTTATCCGCCTTTTGGTGCGTGTATGGTTGTCGAAGTGGCGCACCTTGCCAAGCCCCCGCTGGCGGGCGCTGGCCGGAATCTGCCCGTTTTTTCATGGGCCCCGCCGTCGAGGCCGGGCACCTGCCGTTACAATTGCCCCTCGCCCCAGCATTTCACTGGCCGCTTGCGCAGCACCCCGCAGACGACGCATGGACCACGACTTCACCCTCATCACCACCATCGCCGCCGGCTTCGGCATCGCCCTCGTGCTTGGCTTCCTGGCCGAACGCGTCAAGATTCCCGCCCTGGTCGGCTACCTCGTCACCGGCATCATCATCGGCCCCGGCACGCCGGGCTTCGTCGCCGATGTTCATCTGGCCTCGCAATTATCCGAAATCGGCGTGATGCTGCTGATGTTCGGCGTCGGCCTGCATTTCTCGCTGCGCGACCTGCTCGCGGTAAAACGTATCGCCATTCCCGGGGCAGTGGTGCAGATGGCGATTGCCACCGCGCTGGGCATGCTGGTGGCGTGGATCTGGGACTGGAGCCTGGGCACCGGGCTGGTCTTCGGCCTCTCCCTGTCGTGCGCGAGCACGGTGGTGCTGCTCAAGGCGCTGGAAACCCGCAACGTGCTGGAAACCATGAACGGGCGCATCGCCGTGGGCTGGCTGGTGGTGGAAGACCTCGCCACGGTGCTGGTGCTGGTGCTGCTGCCGCCGCTGGCCGGGCTGCTCGGCGGCACAAACGCCGCGCCAGACCAGGGCGCGCAGGCGCTCGGCTTCACCATCCTCCAGACGCTGCTCCAGGTGGTGGCGTTTATCGCGCTGATGCTGGTGGCCGGGCGGCGCATCCTGCCGTGGCTGCTGTGGCAGGTGGCCAAGACCGGCTCGCGCGAGCTGTTCACGCTGGCCGTGGTGGCCGTGGCGATTGGCATTGCCTATGGGGCGGCCGAACTGTTTAACGTGTCGTTCGCGCTGGGCGCCTTCTTCGCCGGCATGGTGATGCGCGAGTCGGAGTTCAGTCATCGCGCCGCCGAGGAATCGCTGCCGCTGCGCGACGCGTTCTCGGTCCTGTTCTTCGTCTCGGTGGGCATGCTGTTCAAGCCGGCCATCCTGATCGAGCAGCCGCTGCACGTGCTGGCCGTGGTCGCCATCATCGTGTTCGGCAAGTCGCTGGCGGCCTTCGCGCTGGTGCTGGCCTTCCGCTATCCGCTCAATACGGCGCTGACGGTGTCCGCCAGCCTGGCGCAGATCGGCGAATTCTCGTTCATCCTGGCCGGGCTGGGGGTCACGCTGGGGCTGCTGCCGGAGGAAGGCATGAGCCTGGTGCTGGCCGGCGCGCTGATTTCCATCGCGATCAATCCCCTGCTGTTTGCCGGCGTGGAGCCGCTGCGAAAGTGGATTCTCAAGCGATCGGCGCTGGCGCGGCGGCTGGAGCAGCGCGGCGACCCCTACGCCGAGCTGCCGATGACCACCGAGCGCAAGTTTCTGGAAGGCCAGGTGGTGCTGGTCGGCTACGGCCGCGTGGGCAAGCGGATTGCCCAGGCGATGCAGGAGCGCGGCATTCCCTTCGTGATTGCGGACGAGAACCGCGAGCGTGTGGAGTCCCTGCGCCGCGCGGGCTTCGCGGCGGTCTCGGGCAATGCGGCCGACCCGGCGGTGCTGATCCAGGCCCATATCGCCCACGCGGCGATGCTGGTGATTGCCGTGCCGGAGCCGCTCTACGTGCGCCAGATGGTGGAAACCGCCAAGACGCTGAACCCCAACGTGGAGATCGTGCTGCGCACGCATAGCGAGGACGAGTCCGCGCTGCTGCGCAAGGAAGGGCTCGGCACGGTGTTCTATGGCGAGGAGGAACTGGCCAAGGGCATGACCAGCCATGTACTGGGGCGCTTCGTGCCGCGCGGCGCGCATGAGGCCACGGCTTGAGTCGCGTCAGGATCGATTCACGATTACCTCAGGATTGATGCGATTGGCAGAAATCCGATTTCCATAGCCAGCGCGCGGAAACACGGCGGACCTTGATCTGGATGCGGGTTCGCCCGCGATGAAGTGGCATAGCCTCCCATTCCCGGGAAACTCCCGCCACTACCTCGCGAACCGCTATGAAAGGCTTCCTCGTACTTCCGCTGCTCACCACTGCCCTGCTCGCCGGTTGCGCCGGCACCGATGTCAACAGCCTGGTCACCGCCGGCACCTCGCTGGCGCAGGCCGCCACCCTGACCGACGCGGAGGTGAAATCGCTGTCGGACCAGGCCTGCGCCGAGTCCGACCAGACCAACAAGACCGCCGGCCCCCGCACCAACTACGCAAAACGCCTCACCAAGGTCATGGCCGGGCTGAAGAACAGCGATGTGCCCAATCTCAACGTGCGGGTGTACCTGACCAAGGACGTCAACGCCTGGGCCATGGCCAACGGCTGCGTGCGGGTCTACAGCGGCCTGATGGACATGATGAGCGACGACGAGGTCCGCGGCGTGCTGGGCCACGAACTCGGCCACGTGGCGCTGGGCCACAGCAAGAAGGCCATGCAGGTGGCCTACGCCGCCACCGCCGCGCGCAGTGCGGTCGGCGCCACCAACGGCGCCATGGCCGCGCTGTCTTCCTCCCAACTGGGTGAACTCGGCGAAAAGCTGGTCAACGCGCAGTTCTCGCAGGCGCAGGAGACCGCCGCCGACGACTTCGCCTTCGACCTGTTGACCAAGAACAAGGCCAATACCAAGGCGCTGGTCACCGCGTTCGAGAAGCTGGCCAAGCTCGATGGCGGCAAGTCGAGCATGTTCGGCTCGCATCCGGGCTCGGAGGCGCGCGCCAAGCATATCGAGGGCCGCATCAGCAAGGTCGCATCGAAGTAAGACCCGTACGATCAATACGAAAAAAGGGGCCTAGGGCGTGGCGATGCCGCGCAACCGGGCCTCCAGCGGGGCGAGCCGCTCGCGCAACAGCGCCTGCAACTGGCGCACCGCCGGCGAGAACTGCTTGCGATGCGGGCAGATCAGGCTGAGCGGCGCGCTCTCGCCCGGCTGGTGCGGCAGCACCACCTCCAACGTGCCCGCTTCCACATCCGCGCAGACATCGAGCCACGACTTGTAGGCGATGCCCTGCCCCGCCACCGCCCAGCGGCGCGCCACGTCGGCATCGTCGCAGATCATCGCCCCGTTCACCGCCACCAGCCGGCGCTTGCCCTCCACCGGGAACACCCATTTGTCATAGAGGCGCCCGCCCAGCAGGTACAGCACGCAGCGGTGGCGCGACAGGTCGTCCAGGCTTGCCGGCCGCCCGTGCGCGGCCAGATAGTCGGGCGATGCCACCAGCACGCGGCGGTTCTCGGGGGCCAGCGGCAGGGCCACATAGCTCGCGTCCTCGGCCAGTCCGTAGCGGATGGCCACGTCGACCGGCTCCCGGAACACATCGCTGACGCGGTCCGAGAGCAGCAGCCGCAGTGACAGGCGCGGATGGCTCGCGCAGAACGCCGTGATCCACGGCAGCAGCACGTTGCGGCCGACATCGGACGGCGCCGACACCTGCAAGACCCCGCTCAGATCCCCCTCCTCGCTCCGGGAACGCTCGTGGCCTTCGTGCAGCAGCGCGAGCACATCGGTGGCGTACGGCAGGTATCGCTCGCCCTCGGCGGTCAGCCGCAGGCTGCGCGTGGAGCGCACGAACAGGCGCAGGTCCAGCTCCCGTTCCAGCCGCTGGATGGCGGCGCTGACCTGCCCGGGCGGCAGATCGGCTTCGCGCGCGGCGCTGGAAAAGCTGCCGAGCGCGGCACTGCGGACAAACAGGGTCAGGTCCTCGAGTCTGAGCATCGGATCATCACGATTTGGGGGCGCGGGGGTGCGGAAAGCGCATTCTGCCGCATCCCCGCTGATTGGGCTGAGGCGGGCGGATCGGAGGTAAGCTGTCGCACCGAAAACGGAGACAGCCCATGAAACCCTATATCACCTTGATCACGCTGGGCGTGGACGATCTGGAACGCTCGCTGCGCTTCTACCGCGATGGCCTCGGCCTGCCGACCGCCGGCATTATCGGGCAGGAATTCGAGCATGGCGCCGCCGTGTTCATCGACCTGCAAGGCGGGACCAAGCTGGCGCTGTTCGCGCGCGAGAACCTCGCCCGCGAGGCCGGCCTGCCGGTGGCGCCGCCCAGCGCCACCGAGTTCTCGATGGCCCACAACGTGCGTAGCGAGGCCGAGGTCGATGCCGTGATGGCACAGGCGAAACAGGCCGGCGCGACCATCACCAAGCCCGCGCAGAAGACCTTCTGGGGCGGCTATGCCGGTCACTTCCAGGACCCGGACGGCCACCTGTGGGAAGTGGCGTACAACGTCCACCTGCTGCCGCCGGACGGGATGTGACAGTGGACCGGCCTAGCGTGCCGGCTGCAAAGGTTGCGCCGGCTGATACGGTTCGAGCCGCGCCGGGCAGAGCACCTTCATCGGCGCACTGATGCAGCGTCTTACGTGGTGCCCCGCTCGATGATGCGGAAGCCCACGTCGATCACCGACTCGGGCACCGGCTCGCCCCGAAAACGCGCCAGCAACTGCCGCGCGGCCAGTTCGCCGATCTGCGCGCCATCCACGTGGACGGTGGTCAGCGGCGGGTTCATATGCGCGGCGAAGTCGGCGTCGCCGAAGCCGCAGATCGCCAGATCCTGCGGCATGCGCAGCCCGCGCGCGTGTGCTTCGATCATCACGCCTTGCGCGAGCTGGTCGGAACTGCAATAGATTGCCTCGATGTCCGGGGCCTGCGCCAGCAGGTCGGCCAGCGCCTTGCGGCCGTATTCAAGGCTGCTCGGGGCGGGCACCACCACGGTCGGCACATCGTGGCCCACCGTGGACAGGAAGCCCTCGCGTCGCACGGCGGCCCGCTGGTCGTCGCCGGTGGCGATGGCCAGCCGGCGCCGCCCCTGCCCGAGGAAGTAGCCGGCGATGGCGCTGCCCACCTTGAGGTGCGAGAAGCCCACCGCCATGTCCACGGGCCGATCGCTCAAATCCCATGTCTCCACCACCGGAATGCCGGCGCGGCGCAACTGGTCGCGCGCGGTCTGCGAATGGATCAGGCCGGTCACCACGATGCCGTCCGTGCGACGGCTGATCATCGTGGCGAGCAGCGCCTCCTCCCGGGCGTGATCGTAGCCGGTCTGGCCGAGGATCAACTGGTAGCCGGCGGCGTCCAGCGCATCGGTCAGCGCCTTCACGGTCGGCAGGAACTGCTGCACAGCGATGTTCGGCACCAGCGCGGCCACCATCAGGCTCTTGCGGGACTTCAGCCCGCCGGCCAGCAGGTTCGGGATGTAGCCGGTCACCGCCACGGCCTCGCGCACGCGCGCGATGGTGGCCTCGGACACCATGCCCGGATTGCTCAACGCCCGCGAGGCGGTAATCAGCGAGACGCCGGCCTGCCGGGCGACATCATGGAGCGTGACGGACTTCGACGCTGGAGCTTGGGGCATGCGGGTTCTGGCGGGTTTAAGCGGATTGGATGGAGATACGATGTCGGCCGACGGGTTGACCCAGTCGTATGACAACGTTAGCATTCTACCGACGATTGCCTGAACTGGCGCGCATCCCGGCCATAAACAACGACCACGTGGCCAATACGACGCATCCCAGCCGGGCATTCCGCCCTTGAATGACAACGTTGTCATACCCTGAAAAGGAACCCGCATGTCTCCCGATTCGATCGCCTGGATCCGCCTCTCTTCCTGCTACCTGCCGCTCGCCACCCCGATCAGCGACGCCAAGGTGCTGACCGGCCGACAGAAGCCGATGACCGAGGTGGCCATCCTGTTCGCCGAAATCCAGACCGCCGATGGCCACGCCGGGCTCGGCTTCAGCTACTCCAAGCGGGCCGGCGGCCCCGGCCAGTACGCCCACGCCTGCGAGATCGCCCCGGCCCTGCTGGGCGAGGACGCCAGCGACATCGCCAGGATCTGGGACAAGCTGTGCTGGGCCGGCGCCTCGGTGGGACGCAGCGGCCTGTCCACGCAGGCCATCGGCGCCATCGACGTGGCGCTCTGGGACCTGAAGGCCAAGCGCGCCGGCCTCTCGCTGGCCAAGCTGCTGGGCGCCCATCGGGATGCCGTGCGCTGCTACAACACCTCGGGCGGCTTCCTGCACACCCCGCTGGACCAGCTCAAGGTGAACGCGGCGGCGTCCGTCGAGCGCGGCATTGGCGGCATCAAGCTCAAGGTGGGCCAGCCAGACCGCGCCGAAGACCTGCGCCGCGTGGCCGCCGTGCGCGAGCACCTGGGCGATGCCGTGCCGCTGATGGTCGATGCCAACCAGCAGTGGGACCGCCCCACCGCGCAGCGCATGTGCCGCACCTTCGAGTCGTTCAACCTGGTCTGGATCGAGGAACCGCTGGACGCCTACGATCACGAAGGCCACGCCGCGCTGGCCACGCAGTTCGACACCCCCATCGCCACCGGCGAGATGCTGACCAGCGCCGCCGAACACTGGGACCTGATCCGCCACCGCGCCGCCGACTACCTGATGCCCGACGCGCCGCGCGTGGGCGGCATCACGCCGTTCCTGAAGGTGATGGCGCTGGCCGACCACGCCGGGCTGATGATTGCGCCGCACTTCGCCATGGAACTGCATGTGCATCTGGCGGCAGCGTATCCGCGCGAGCCGTGGGTCGAGCATTTCGACTGGCTCGAACCGCTGTTCAACGAGCGGCTGGAGATCCGCGACGGCCGCATCACCGTGCCCACGCGCCCCGGCCTGGGCGTCTCCATCAGCGAGCAGGCCCGCGCCTGGACCCGCGCGCAGACGGAGTTCGGCGCCCAGCCCTGAGCCTCGCCCCGGGGCGGTCTCTGACTTATCAGAGATCGCCCGATACACGCCCTCCGCACGACCCACACACATCACGCCGTGCCATATTGGCCCAATGCGCGCTTGACACCACCGGATGCGCTTCCTTAAATGATCCCGTCCCCACGAAATCCATGCCGGACTTTGCGATGGCTGTCGCCGACGATCCGCAGCGCAAGAAAGAAGAACTCCGGAGCTTCCTGTTCCTGACCGCCGTGATGGTGCCGGTGCTGACCGTCATCGTCGTGGCCGGGTACGGATTCATCGTCTGGATGACCCAACTCGTCAGCGGCCCGCCCACGCATTGATTGGCATGGACCGACGTCGCCCGGTGGGGTGACGCCTGCAGTTCCTATAGCACTGAACGACGCGGCCTGCCGCCGCAAGGACAGTCATGCCAGGTACCACGCATTCCACCCCCGAGCCGCCACTCCCCACGGCGCAGCCGGGAGACACCCGCGCAGAGAGCCCTGATGACGCCGATGCGCAGCAGTGGCACATCGCCGGCGTGCTCGTGCACACCCAGCCGGCGAGCCTCGATGCCGTGCGCGGCGCCATCGCCGGTTTGGCCGGTGCCGAGATCCACGCCGCCAGCGACGCCGGCAAGCTCGTCGTCACGCTGGAAGCCCCCACCTCACGCGCCATCGCGGCGCATCTGACGTTCCTCCATCAGCTGGACGGCGTGCTGGCGGCCACCCTGGTCTACCAGCACAACGAGGATGCGTGCGACATGGACACGGAGATTGTCGATGAAAGTCACTCGCCGGGACTTTATTAAGCAGACGGCCGTGGCCGCCACCGCCTCGGTGGGCGGCATTCCGCTGGGCGCGGACGCGGCCAACTTCGTCACGGACAGCGACCTGACCCGCCTGAAATGGGACAAGGCGCCCTGCCGCTTCTGCGGCACCGGCTGCGGCGTGACCGTGGCGGTCAAGGAAAACAAGGTGGTGGCCACCCAGGGTGACCCGCTGTGCGAGGTCAACAAGGGCCTGAACTGCGTGAAGGGCTACTTCCTGTCCAAGATCATGTACGGGCAGGACCGGCTGACCAAGCCGCTGCTGCGCATGAAAAACGGACAGTACGACAAGAACGGCGAGTTCCAGCCCGTGACCTGGGACAAGGCGTTCGACGTGATGGCCGCCCAGTTCAAGCGCGTGCTGAAGGAGAAAGGCCCCACGGCGGTCGGCATGTTCGGCTCGGGCCAGTGGACGATCTGGGAGGGCTACGCCGCCTCCAAGCTGATGAAGGCCGGTTTCCGCACGAACAATATCGACCCGAACGCCCGTCACTGCATGGCCTCCGCCGTGGCCGGCTTCATGCGCACCTTCGGCATGGACGAGCCGATGGGCTGCTACGACGATATCGAGGTGGCCGACGCCTTCGTGCTGTGGGGCTCGAACATGGCCGAGATGCACCCGATCCTGTGGACCCGGGTGACGGACCGCCGCCTCTCCGCACCCAAGACCCGCGTGGCGGTGCTGTCTACCTTCACCCATCGCTCCTACGAACTGGCCGACCTGCCGATCATCTTCACGCCGCAGACCGACCTGGCGATCCTGAACTACATCGCCCACTACATCATCACCAATAACAAGGTCAACAAGGACTTCGTCAACAAGCACACGGTGTTCAAGCAGGGCGTGACCGACATCGGCTACGGGCTGCGCCCGGACCACCCACTGCAGAAGAAGGCCAAGAACGCGGCCGACCCCAACGCCGCCACGCCGATCACGTTCGACGATTTCGCCAAGTTCGTGGCGAAGTACGACGTGGCCACCGTCAGCAAGCTCTCCGGCGTGCCGCGCGACAAGCTCGAACAGCTGGCCGCCCTCTACGCCGACCCGAACATCAAGGTCGTGTCTTTCTGGACCATGGGCTTCAACCAGCACACGCGCGGCAGCTGGGCCAACAACATGGTCTACAACATCCACCTGCTGACCGGCAAGATCGCCACGCCGGGCAACAGCCCGTTCTCGCTGACCGGCCAGCCCTCGGCCTGCGGCACCGCGCGCGAGGTGGGCACGTTCTCGCACCGGCTGCCGGCGGACATGCTGGTCGCCAACCCCAAGCACCGCGAGACCGCCGAACGGATCTGGAAGATCCCGGCCGGCACCATCCCCGAAAAGCCCGGCTACCACGCCGTGCTGCAGAACCGCATGCTCAAGGACGCCAAGCTCAACGCGTACTGGGTGCAGGTGAACAACAACATGCAGGCGGCGGCCAACCTGATGGAGGAAGGGCTGCCGGGCTACCGGAACCCGGAAAACTTCATCGTGGTCTCGGACGCCTACCCCACCGTGACCGCGCTCGCGGCGGACCTGATCCTGCCTGCCGCCATGTGGGTAGAGAAGGAAGGCGCCTACGGCAACGCCGAGCGGCGCACCCAGTTCTGGCATCAACTGGTCGATGCCCCCGGCGAGGCCCGTTCGGACCTGTGGCAGTTGGTGGAGTTCTCCAAGCGCTTCAAGATCGAGGAAGTCTGGCCGGCGGACCTGATCGCCAAGATGCCGGAGGTCAAGGGCAAGACGCTGTTCGATGTGCTCTACCGCAACGGCCAGGTGGACAAGTTCCCGCTCAAGGAAGTCAACCCGGACTACCACAACGATGAAGCCAAGGCGTTCGGGTTCTATATCCAGAAGGGGCTGTTCGAGGAATACGCGAGCTTCGGCCGGGGCCACGGCCACGACCTGGCCCCGTTCGACGCCTACCACGAGGCGCGCGGCCTGCGCTGGCCCGTGGTCAACGGACGCGAAACCCTGTGGCGCTACCGCGAGGGCAGCGACCCCTACGTGAAGGCCGGCACCGGCTTCCAGTTCTACGGCAACGCGGACGGCAAGGCGGTCATCTTCGCCCTGCCCTACGAGCCCGCCGCCGAGTCGCCGGACAAGGAATACCCGTTCTGGCTGGCCACCGGCCGGGTGCTGGAGCACTGGCATTCCGGCTCGATGACCCGCCGCGTGCCCGAGCTGTACCGCGCCTTCCCCAACGCCGTGGTGTTCATGCATCCCGAGGATGCCAAGGCGATGGGACTGCGGCGCGGCGTGGAGGTGGAGGTGGTGTCCCGGCGCGGGCGCATGCGCTCCCGGATCGAGACGCGCGGGCGCGACCAGCCGCCGCGCGGGCTGGTCTTCGTGCCGTGGTTCGACGCCAGCCAGCTGATCAACAAGGTGACGCTGGACGCCACCTGCCCGATCTCGCTCCAGACCGACTTCAAGAAGTGCGCGGTCAAGATCGTGAAGGTATAGGGGGGCCACGCCATGCGATCAACAGTCTGGATGGGTTGGATCCTCGCCAGCCAGTTCGTGCTGGCCGGCGCGCAGGCCCAGTCCGAGGGAAAGGGGCTGACCGACGCCATGCGCGGTCCCACGCCCATCGGCAGCGAGTCCAAACCGCCCCTGCTCTACCCCACCGAGAACAAGGACGTGCGCCGCACCCGCAACTACACCATGCAGCCGCCGACCATCCCGCACAAGATCGACGGCTACCAGCTCGACAAGGACTACAACCGCTGCATGTTCTGCCACGCGCGCACCCGCACCGAGGAGACCCAGGCGATTCCGGTCAGCATTACGCACTACATGGACCGGAACAACAACGTGCTGGCCGATGTCTCGCCCCGGCGCTACTTCTGCACCCAGTGCCACGTGCCGCAGGCCGACGCCAAGCCGCTGGTCGGCAACACGTTCACGGACGTGGAGACCATGCTGAAGAAACCGGCGGCGCCCAAGGGCACTGCAGCCAAGAAATAAGACCTGGCGGACTAGCGCGATGCTCGACCTGCTCAAACGATACTGGCGCACCATCAACCGGCCCAGCGCGTATTTCAGCCTCGGCTTCCTCACGCTGGGCGGCTTCATCGCGGGCGTGGTGTTCTGGGGCGCGTTCAACACGGCGCTGGAGTTCACCAATACCGAGAAGTTCTGCACCGGCTGCCACGAAATGCGCGACAACGTGTACCAGGAGCTGCAGGGCACCATCCACTTCACCAACCGCAGCGGCGTGCGCGCCAAGTGCTCGGACTGCCACGTGCCGCACAACTGGACCGACAAGATGGCCCGCAAGATGCAGGCATCGAAGGAGGTCTGGGCCAAGATCTTCGGCACCATCGACACCCGCGAGAAGTTCCAGGCCCATCGGCTGGAGCTGGCCCAGCACGAGTGGGCGCGCTTCAAGGCCAACGACTCGCTCGAATGCCGCAACTGCCACGACTACCAGTCGATGGACTTCACGCGGCAGAGCCCGCGCGCCCAGGCCATGCACTCCACCTACCTCGCCAACAAGGAGCGGACCTGCATCGACTGCCACAAGGGCATTGCGCACCGGCTGCCCGATGTCTCCAAGGCCGAGGGCAGCGAATGACCCACGCCGCGCGCGCCCGTTCCCGCTCCCGACCCCGTTCCGGCTGAGGCCCGCCCCATGCTCGCGGCCCACCAGCTCGCCTTTGCCCGCGCCGGCCGCGCCGTGTTCCATGGCATCGACATCGACCTGGCGCCGGGGCAGGCCATCGCCCTGACCGGGCCCAATGGCAGCGGCAAATCCACGCTGCTGCGGGTGCTGGCCGGGCTGCTGGTGCCGCTGGCCGGCGCCGTGACCTGGCAAGGGCGGCCCGTGCGCGGTGGCGATCCGGACTATGGGCGAGCGGTGGCCTACCTCGGCCACCACAATGGGCTCGATGCCGACATGAGCGCCACCGAGCAACTGGTCTATGCGGCGCGGCTGGCCGGCCACCGGGTCACGCCGGAGGCAGCGCGGGCGGCGCTGGCGGACGCCGGGCTCGCGCGGATGGCCGATGCGCGCCTGCGTACGCTCTCCCAGGGCCAGCGGCGGCGTATCGCGCTGGCGCGGCTGACCCTCACACCGCGCCCGCTGTGGCTGCTGGATGAGCCGCTGGCGGCGCTGGACGCCCCCGCCGCCGACCACTTCCGCACCCGCCTCGACGCCCATCTGGCCGCCGGCGGCATGGCCGTGATCGCCCTGCACGGCCCGCTGGCGCTGCCACTGGCAACGGCGCGCGGCAGGCTGCGCGGGCTCGCGCTGGAGGGCACCGCCTGATGCATGCCTTCGGCGCCACGCTCGTCCATGACCTGAAGCTGGCCTGGCGCCGGCGCGACGGCCTTGTCGCCACGCTGGTGTTCTTCGTCATCGCCGCCAGCCTGTTCCCGCTCGCCATCGGCCCCGATCCGCAGCAACTGCGCGCGCTGGCGCCCGGCATCCTGTGGGTGACGGCGCTGCTGGCGTCGATGCTGTCGCTGTCGCGCCTGTTCGCCGCCGATCATGCCGAAGGCAGCCTGGAGCAGATGCTGCTGTCCCCGGCGCCGCTGGCGCTGCTGGTGCTGGCCAAGATCTGTGCGCACTGGCTGACCAGTGGCCTGCCACTGCTGGTGCTGACGCCGGTGCTGGCGCAGCAGTACTCGCTGCCGGCCGGGGCCACGTGGATGCTGGCGGCGTCGCTGCTGATCGGCACGCCGGTGTTGAGCCTGATCGGCGCGGTGGGCGCGGCGCTGACGCTGGGCGTGCGCGGCGGCGCGGTGCTGCTGTGCATCCTCGTCCTGCCGCTCTGCGTGCCGGTGCTGGTCTTTGGCGCCGGGGCCGGCGCGGCGGCGGATGCCGGGCTCGACGTCATGCCGCAGTTGTCGCTGCTGGGCGCCTGCCTGGCATTGGCGCTGTGCCTCTGTCCACCGGCCGCCGCTGCCGGCCTGCGCATTGCCATGGAGTGAGACGATGGGACCCTCGGCCGACCTGCCCCGCTCCGCCAGACTGCCCCAGCCCTCCCGGTCGCGCTGGCTGACCTACGCCTCTCCGGCCCGCTTCGACCCGCTGGCCCGGCGGCTGGTGCCATGGTTCGCCGTGGCGGCAGCGCTGTTTCTGATCGCCGGGCTCTACCTCGGCTTCGGCGTGGCGCCGACGGACGCCCAGCAGGGCGAGGTCTATCGCATCATCTTCATCCACGTGCCGGCAGCGTGGATGTCGATGTTCATCTACCTCGTGATGGCCAGCTACTGCGCGCTGGCGCTGGTGCTGCGCACGCGGCTCTCGTCGATGATGGCCTCCGCGCTGGCCCCCACCGGCGCGCTGTTCACCTTTATTGCGCTCTGGACCGGCGCGCTGTGGGGCCAGCCGACCTGGGGCACGTGGTGGGTCTGGGACGCCCGGCTGACCTCCGAACTGATCCTGCTGTTCCTCTACCTCGGCTTTCTCGCGCTGGAAAACGCCATCGACGACCCGCGCCGCGCCGAGCGTGCCTGCGCGGTGCTGGCGCTGGTCGGCGTGGTGAACATCCCCATCATCTATTTCTCGGTGCAGTGGTGGAACACGCTGCATCAGGGCGCGTCGGTGAGCCTGACCGCCGCGCCATCCATGGCGCACACCATGCTGGCCGGCATGCTGCTGATGACGCTGGCCTGCTGGATGTACACGATTGCCGTGGCGCTGGTGCGCGTGCGCTGCATCCTGCGCGAGCGCGCCGAGCCGCGGCTGATCTAACGAGAACCGGAGCCGATCATGCTGAACCTCCTGCTGTCTTCGCCCCATCTGGGCTATGTGGCCGGCGCCTTCGGGGTGGCGTTTGCCGCGCTGGGGCTGGAAATGATGCTGCTGGCGCGGCGCGCGCGGGCCGCGCGGCGGCTGGCGGCTGGCGACGCACCGCGCGCATGACCACCCGGCGCCGTCGCCTCGGCTGGCTGCTGGCCGCGCTGGCCTGCGCCGGCGTGGCCACGGCACTCGTGCTCAACGCGTTCCGGGGCAACCTCGTCTTCTTCTTCAGCCCGACGCAGGTGGCCGCGCAGGAAGCCCCGGCCGGCCGGGCGTTCCGGCTGGGGGGGCTGGTCGAGACCGGCTCGCTGCGCCGCGAGGGCGACGGCATGACCATCCGCTTTATCGTCACGGACACCATGCGACAGGTGCCCGTGGTCTATCGCGGCCTCCTGCCGGACCTGTTTCGAGAAGGCAAAGGCGTGGTGGCGCGTGGCCAGTTGCGCGACGGCGTGTTCCAGGCCACCGAAGTGCTGGCCAAGCACGACGAGAACTACATGCCGCCCGAGGCCGCCGAGGCCCTGAAGCAGGCCGCCCAGACCAAGGCACGCATCCCGGAGACCACGCCACGATGATCGTCGAACTCGGTCACTTCGCCCTGATCCTCGCGCTGTTCGTCGCCGTGATGCAGGCGGTGCTGCCGATTGCCGGCGCCGCGCGGGGTCCCGGCGGCGACGCCACGCTGATGGCCGTGGCCCGCCCCGCCGCCGTCGCCCAGGCGCTGCTGGTGATGGCAGCCTACGGCGCGCTGACGCTGGCCTTCCTCGACAACGATTTCAGCGTGCGCTACGTGGCGGCCAACTCGAATACCGCGCTGCCGGCGATTTATCGCGCGGCGGCGGTCTGGGGCGGGCACGAGGGCTCCATGCTGCTGTGGACACTGATGCTGGCGCTCTGGACGCTGGCCGTGGCGCGCTTCAGCCGCGGCCTGCCGCCGGCGCTGCGGGCCCGCGTGATCGGTGTGCTGGGCGCCATCAGCGTGGGCTTCCTGCTGTTCCTGCTGTTCGCCTCCAACCCGTTCATCCGCCTGCTGCCGCCGGCCATGGAGGGGCGCGACCTGAACCCGCTGCTGCAGGACCCCGGCATGGTGTTCCATCCGCCCCAGCTCTATATGGGCTATGTGGGCTTTGCCGTGGTCTTCGCCTTCGCGGTGGCTGCGCTGCTGGGCGGGCGGCTGGACGCCGCCTGGGCGCGCTGGGCGCGGCCGTGGACCACGCTGGCGTGGAGCTTCCTGACCATCGGCATCCTGCTCGGCAGCGCCTGGGCCTACTACGAGCTGGGCTGGGGCGGCTGGTGGTTCTGGGACCCGGTGGAGAATGCCTCGTTGATGCCCTGGCTGGCCGGCACGGCGCTGATGCACTCGCTGGCCGTCACCGAGAAGCGCGGCGCCTTCCGCGCGTGGACCGCGCTGCTCGCCATCTTCACGTTCTCGCTGAGCCTGCTCGGCACCTTCCTGGTCCGATCGGGCGTGCTGACCTCCGTACACGCCTTCGCCGTGGACCCGACGCGCGGCGTGTTCATCCTCGCCCTGCTCGGCGCCATCACGGGCGGCGCGCTGGCGCTCTATGCCTGGCGCGCGCCGCGGGTGTCGGTGCGCGCGGCCTTCGCGGCGGTCTCGCGCGAATCCTTCCTGCTCGCCAACAACGTGCTGCTGGCCGTGGCGGCGGCCACGGTGCTGCTCGGCACGCTCTACCCGCTGCTGCTGGACGTGCTCGGCCTCGGCAGGATCTCGGTGGGGCCGGCCTATTTCGAACAGGTCTTCGTGCCGCTGATGGCGCCGGCCGTGCTGCTGATGGGCGTGGCCCCGCTGGTGCGCTGGCGCCACGCCGCCCTGCCCGACCTGGCCGCGCGGCTGCGCTGGGCCGCCATCGGCAGCCTGCTGGTGGCCCTGGCGCTGCTGGCGACGCTGCGCACGGCCTCCGCGCTGACCGGGCTCGGGCTGTGGCTGGCTACCTGGTGCGTGGCCAGCGGGCTGACCAGCCTCGCCAGCCGGCTGCGCCATCGTGGCCGATCGGCGCTGCGGCAGTTGCCGGCCGGGTATTACGGGATGCTGCTCGCGCATGTCGGCGTGGGCGTGTTTATCGCCGGGGTGACGCTGGTGAAAAGCCAGGAAAGCCTGCGCGAGTTGCCGATGCGCGCCGGCGAGGTGGTCAGCGTGGGCGGCTACACGTTCCGCTTCGAGGGCGTGGCGCCGGTGCGCGGCCCGAACTACGCGGCGTTCCGCGCCAAGCTGGTGGCCAGCCGCGACGGGCAGACGGTGGCCACGCTGGCGCCGGAACGGCGCGTCTACCGCAGCCAGGACATGCCGACCACCGAGGCCGCCATCGACAATGGCTTTACCCGCGACCTCTATGTGGCGATCGGCGAACAGGTGGCCGACGGCCAGTGGGCGGTGCGGCTCCACGTGAAGCCGTTCGTCGGCTGGATCTGGGGTGGCTGCGTGCTGATGGCGCTCGGTGGTCTGCTGGCGGCTTGCGACCGGCGCTATCGACGTCGGACGGCCGAGGTGGAAGCGGAGGCCGCGCCCCCGGCCCCGCGCCCCGCCGTGCCGCTGGCCACCACCCGGGAGCCGCTGCGATGACGCGCTTTCTGCTGCCGCTGGCCGTCTTCCTCGCCCTGGCCGCCGCGCTGGCCGCCGGGCTGCGGCACGATCCGCGCGAACTCCCATCGGCCATGGTCGGCAAGCCCGCGCCAGCGTTGCAGTTGCCGCTGCTGAAGGCTTCCAGCGATGTACGCGCCACATCCGACCTGAAAGGCAAGGTGTGGATGCTGAACGTGTGGGCGTCGTGGTGCACCGCGTGCCGCGTCGAACATCCCGTGCTGACCGACTTCGCCGGGAAGTCCGAGGTGCCGCTGGTCGGCCTGAACTACAAGGACCAGCCCGACGCCGCGCGCGACTGGCTGCGGCGCATGGGCGATCCGTACGTGGCGTCGCTGGTGGACGCGGATGGCAAGGCCGGCATCGACCTGGGTGTGTATGGCGTGCCGGAAACCTATGTCATCGACCGAGCCGGGGTGGTGCGCTATCGACAGGTGGGGCCGGTCACGCCGCAGGTGCTGGAGCAGAAGATCCTGCCGCTGCTGCGCACGCTGGAACGGGAGCCCGGCCATGCGTAGAGTCGCGCTCGCCTGCCTGCTCTGGATGGCGTGCGCCGCCCACGGCGCCGAAGACGCCGCCAAACTGGACGCCCGCGTGCATGCGCTGGCGGAACAGCTGCGCTGTCTGGTCTGCCAGAACCAGACGCTGGCCGATTCCAACGCCGACCTCGCGGTGGACCTGCGCGCCCAGATCCGGGAGCAGCTACGCAGCGGCGCGAGCGAGACCGCCGTGAAGGACTTCCTCGTGCAGCGCTATGGCGACTTCGTGCTCTACGACCCGCCGGTGCGACCATTGACGTGGCTGCTGTGGTTCGGGCCGGCGCTGCTGGTGCTCGGCACTGCGGTGGTTGTGGTGCGGGCGCGGCGGCGGCATCGGGCGGTGTTCCGGCCTCGTACTGATCGGCCAGAATCGTTCGATAGTGGTCCGCCGCCGGGACGGTCCCGTTGGGTGGTCGCCGCCTCGCTGGCCCTGCTGCCAGGCGGGGCGATGCTGCTCTACCTCCACCTCGGCAACCCCGGCATGGTCCGCGCGGCGTGGGCCAGTGCGCCGGCCACGCTGCCGACTGGCGATGGGCATACGGTCGACATGCAGCAAATCGACGCCATGGTGTCCCGGCTGGCCCTGCGCCTGCGGCAGGAGCCGGGCGATGCCAACGGCTGGTACATGCTGGCGAGGTCTTATACGGCGCTGGAACGGTTTGACGACGCGGCGGCGGCCTACGCGAAGGCCGTGGTGCTGGTGCCGGATGCGGCGGCGCTGCGGGCCGACTATGCCGATGCGCTGGCCAGCGCGGCTGGGGGGCAGCTGGAGGGGGCGCCGATGGAGCAGGTGCGGGCGGCGCTGGCGCTGGATGGGGAGGAGCCCAAGGCGCTGGCCCTGGCGGGGACGGATGCGGCTGAGCGGGGGGCGCTGCCTGAGGCGATTGGGTATTGGGAGCGGTTGTATCGGTTGCTGCCGGCGGATTCTGAGACGGCTCGGAGGGTTAGGGGGAATTTGGAGGTTGCGAGGGGGGCGGTTCGTTGATGGATGGTGTTGGCTTTTGTTGGCAACGGCATGTTTCACATCGCCCTGCGGGCGCTGCGACTCCAAAAGCCAACACCACATCAGCGTTTACCCCAAGTTTTCATATAACCATAAAAGGGTAACGTCTCACCCCATGCAGACGACCCGCCCGATCACCCTCACCGAACGCGTCATCCAGCAACTCCGCGCGGAGATTGCGGACGGCGTCTACCCGGTCGGCGCCCGCCTCCCCACCGGCAAGCAGCTCGCCGAGCAATACGGCGTCAGCACCGCCGTCATCCGGGAAGTGACCGAGCATCTCCGCTCGCAGGGGATGATCGAAAGCCGTCAGGGGCTCGGCAGCACCGTCCGTTCCCGCGTCAGCGACGCTGGATTCCGCCTGTCCGGCCAGGCTGGCGCCGACGCCGCCGATCTGGCGGCGATCTACGAGCTGCGTCTCGATCTGGAAAGCGCCGCCGCCGCGATGGCCGCGCGTCGCCGGACCGACGACGATCTCCGGCGTATGGCCGACCTGCTCGGTACCCTCGCCGCCCAGTTGCACGACATCGACCGGGGTGCCGAATCCGACACTCAGTTCCACGTGGCCGTGGCCACCGCCACCCACAACAAGTACTACCAGGACCTGCTCCAGTACCTGAACCTGCAGCTCCATCACGCCGTGCGCACCGCGCGCGGCAATTCCCAGCAGCAGCCGGGGCTGCCCGAGCAGGTGCATGGCGAGCATGTGGCGATTTTCGAGGCGATCCGCGCGGCGGACCCCGAGGCCGCCCGGCTGGCCGCTGCCGCCCATCTTCGCAATGCCGCCGCGCGGCTTGGCCTGCCGCTGCGGGCCGCCGCCTGAACCCCCTCTATATATAGATAGGTATCCCATGTCCGACGCCGCCTTCCTGCAACGCCTGACCGACACCCTTGGCCCCGACGTGGTGGCCACCGCGCCCGATGACGTGGCGCCGTGGACCAGCGACTGGCGCGGCCTCTACAAGGGCCAGGCCCAGGCCGTGATTCGGCCGCGCACGACCGAGCAGGTCTCCCGGGCGCTGGCGCTGTGCCAGCAGGCCGGCGTGCCGGTGGTGCCGCGCGGCGGCAATACCGGCCTGTGCGGCGGTGCCGCGCCGGACAACCGGTCCGTCAACGTGATCCTGAGCCTGGACCGCATGGACAAGATCCGGTCGATCGACACCATCGCCAACACCATGGTCGTGGAGGCCGGCTGCATTCTCGGCAATCTGCGCCGTGCCGCCGAGGAGGCCGACCGGCTGTTCCCGCTGTCGCTGGCGGCCGAGGATTCGTGCCAGATCGGCGGCAATCTCGCCACCAACGCCGGCGGCGTGAACGTGGTGCGCTACGGCATGACGCGCGAGCTGGTGCTGGGCGTGGAGGCGGTGCTGCCCGATGGCGAGGTCTTCCACGGCCTGCGCACGCTGCGCAAGGACAACACCGGCTACGACCTCAAGCAACTGCTAATTGGCTCCGAAGGCACGCTGGGCGTGATCACGGCTGCCGCGCTGCGCCTGCTGCCGCGCGCCGACTCGCGCGCCGTGGTGCTGGCTGCCGTGGAATCGTCCGAGCAGGCGCTGAAGCTGTTCTCGCTGCTGTTCGCCCGTTGCGGCGCCCGGCTTCAGGCTTTCGAGTTCTTTACGGGCGACTGCCTGGAACTGGTGCTGACCCATGCCGAAGGCGTGCAGGCGCCCTTCCCGGAGCGCCATCCCGCCTATGTGCTGGTGGAAATCGCCGACACGGCGCCCGAGGACGTGCTCAACGCCCTGCTGGAATCGGTGATTGGCGACGCGCTGGAGCAGGGTCTCTGCCTCGACGCGGCGGTCTCGGCCTCGCTGGCCCAGTTGCAGAGCCTGTGGCGGCTGCGCGAGGAGATCTCCGAGGCCCAGCGCGCCGACGGGCTGCACCTGAAGCACGATGTTTCGCTGCCGATCGAGCGGATTCCGGCCTTCATGGCATCGATGGAGGCCCGGCTGCTGGCGAAGCACCCCGGCATCCGCCCGTTCATCTTCGGCCATTTTGGCGACGGCAACCTGCACTACAACCTGTCGCGCCCGCTCGGCGCGGACGCCAAATGGGCGCTCAACGAGGGCAAGGCGGTCAGCGAGGACGTGCTGGACGAAGTGGCCCGCTACGACGGCAGCATCAGCGCCGAGCACGGCATCGGCCAGCTCAAGCGCGACGCGTTCCTGGCACTGAAAGACCCGCTCGAACTGCGCCTGATGCGCGCCATCAAGCAGGTGTTCGACCCCAGCGGCATCATGAATCCGGGCAAGCTGCTTTGATTCCGCGCAGGCGCCGGCGTCGGGATCACACGGCGCTATACTGTCAGCCCTTTTCCGCACCCTATCGGTTGAAAAATTGGCTGATCAAGACCTGAGCAGGCTGAAGATCGATCGCAGTGCCATGGCGCCCGCGCCGCGTGGGCGCCGCCGCTGGCTCCGCTACGCGGCCATCGCCGTGGTCGTGCTGGCCGTGATCGGCATTGGCGCCCGGCTGGCCGGGCCGCAGGCGGTGGAGGTGGTCACCGTCTCCAGCGCCTACCCCTCCCAGAACTACACCCTGCTGAACGCCACCGGCTACGTGGTGCCGCAGCGCAAGGCGGCACTGGCGTCCAAGGCGCAGGGCCGGCTCGAATGGCTGGGCGTGCTGGAAGGCTCGCGCGTCAAGAAGGACGAAATCATCGCCCGGATCGAAAGCCGGGACGTGGAGGCGTCGCTGGCCCAGGCCCGGGCGCAGGTGCAGGTGGCGCAGGCCAACCTGCAACTCCAGCAGGCCGAACTGCGCGATGCCGAGGTGAACCTGCGCCGCTCCGAGACGCTGCTGGCGCCCAAGGCCATCTCGGTGCAGCAGTACGACGCCGACCTGGCCCGCTACAACAAGGCGAAGGCGTCGATCAACAACTCGCAGGCGTCCATCACCTCCGCCCAGGCCAACGCCCGCTCGGCGGAGGTATCCATCGAGCAGACCGTGATCCGCGCGCCGTTCGACGGCGTGGTGCTGATCAAGCACGCCAACGTCGGCGACAACATCACGCCGTTCTCGGCCGCCTCGGACACCAAGGGCGCGGTCGTGACCATCGCCGACATGGAGACCCTCGAAGTCGAGGCCGATGTGTCCGAGTCGAACATCGTCAAGATCATCGTCGACCAGCCCGTGGAACTGCTGCTGGACGCCCTGCCCGACCTGCGCATGGCCGGCCGGGTGTCGCGCATCGTGCCGACTGTGGACCGCTCGAAGGCCACCGTGCTGGTCAAGGTGCGTTTTGTCGACCGTGACCCGCGCGTGCTGCCGGACATGAGCGCCAAGATCGCCTTCCTCTCCAAGCCTGTGCCGCCCGAGGACCGCAAGGCGCTGGTCGCCGTGCAGCCGGCCGCCATTGTCGAGCGCGACGGCAAGCCGGTGGTGTTCCAGGTGGTGGATGGCAAGGCCAGGCAGGTGCCGGTGACCAAGGGCGCCCGCGTGGGCGAGCTGGTGGCCGTGCAGGGCGTGAAGCCCGGCGACACGCTGGTGCTGGCGCCGGCCGACAAGCTGTCCGATGGCAGCAAGGTCACCGTGGCGAAGAAGTGACGTGACGACCGACGTGACAACCGACGTGACAACTGATCCCGCCGCCCCCCGCCCCGCTGAGCCGCTCGTCGCCATCCGCCACCTCGCCAAGTCGTACCGGCGTGGTGCGCAGACGGTGCCGGTGCTGTCCGACATCACACTCGACATTGCCGAGGGCGATTTCATCGCGCTGATGGGGCCGTCCGGCTCGGGCAAGAGCACGCTGCTGAACCTGATCGCCGGCATCGACCGCCCGGACAGCGGCGAGTTGCGCGTGGCCGGGGTGGACATTGCCGGGCTGCCGGAATCCTCGCTGGCCGACTGGCGCGCCGCGCACGTCGGCTTCATCTTCCAGTTCTACAACCTGATGCCGGTGCTCACCGCGTACGAGAACGTCGAACTGCCGCTGATGCTGACGCGCCTGTCGCGCCATGAGCGGCGGGAGCGCGTGGAGATGGTGCTGGGCATGGTCAATCTGGCCGACCGGATGGACCACTACCCGTCCGAGCTGTCCGGCGGCCAGCAGCAGCGCGTGGCGATTGCCCGCGCGCTGATTACCGACCCCACGCTGATCGTGGCCGACGAGCCCACTGGCGACCTCGACCGCACCTCCGCCACCGAGATCCTGGCCATGCTGCAACGGCTCAATGCCGACGCCGGCAAGACCATCATCATGGTCACCCACGACGCCCACGCGGCCGAGGCGGCGCGCTCGCTCGTCCATCTGGAAAAGGGCGAACTGCTGGCCGGCCGGCGCTAGTTTCAGCATTCCAGGACATCAGGACCCCATCGCCATGTACCTGCCCCGGCTGATCGCCCGCAACGCCATGCGCCACAAGCTGCGCACGGCGCTGACCGTGCTCGGGCTGGTCATCGCCGTGCTGGCATACGGGCTGCTCCAGACCGTGGTGGATGCCTGGTACGCCGGCGCGGCTGCGGCGTCCAACGCGCGGCTGGTCACGCGCAACTCGATCTCGCTGGTGTTTCCGCTGCCGCTGAGCTACGAAAATCGCATCCGTGGCGTGGAGGGCGTGACGCAAGTCGCCCGCTCAAGCTGGTTCGCGGGCACCTATCGCGACCCCAAGAACTTCTTCGCCCAGTTCGCCGTCTCGGACAACTACATCGATCTGTATCCCGAACTGATCCTGCCGCCCGAACAGCGCGCGGACTACCGGCGCGACCGCCGGGGCGCGCTGGTGGGCCGGCAATTGGCCGACCAGTACGGCTTCAAGATCGGCGATGTCATCCCGCTCAAGGGCACGATCTACCCGGGCACGTGGGACTTCGTCGTGCGCGGCATCATGGAAGGCCGCGATGAGTCCACCATCACGCGGCAGATGCTGTTCCACTACGAGTACCTGAACGAAAGCATCCGCAAGAAGGCCGTCGGCAAGCCGGATCAGGTGGGCGTGTTCATCCTCGGCATCGACAACCCGGACAATGCCGCCGCCGTCTCCCGCCGCGTGGACGACGTCTTCCGCAACTCGCTGGCCGAGACCATGACCGAGACGGAGCAGGCGTTCCAGCTCGGTTTCGTGGCGATGTCCAACCAGATCATCGCGGCCATCCGCGTGGTGTCCTACGTGGTGATCGTGATCGTGATGGCCGTGATGGCGAATGCCATGGCGATGAGCGCCCGCGAGCGGACCACCGAATATGCGACGTTGAAAGCACTTGGCTTCGGGCCGGGCTTCCTGGCGATGCTGGTGTTCGGGGAGTCGATGGTGCTGTGCATGATCGGCGGCGCCATCGGCATATTACTGACCCCACCGGCCGCCAATCTGTTCAAGTCGACGGTCGGCAACGTGTTCCCGGTGTTCACCGTGTCGCACGAAACCGCCGCGATGCAGGCGGCCTGCGCACTCGTCTGCGGCGTGGCGGCGGCCATCGTGCCGGCCGTGCAGGCGGCGCGCGTGCGCATCGTCGAGGGCCTGCGGGCCATCGGCTGACCGGCCCGGCCCCCTCCCCCACATGGTCATCCCACTCCACTACATCGCACGCAACGTCTGGGCCCGGCGGCTCACCACCGCGCTCACGGCGGGCGGGCTGGCGCTGGTGGTCTTCGTCTTCGCGGCGATGCTGATGCTCGACGCCGGCCTCAAGCAGACGCTGGTGACCACCGGCGAGGCGGACAACGTGGTGCTGATCCGCAAGGGCGCCGAAACCGAGATCCAGAGCGCGATCACCCGCGACCAGGCGGCGGCCATGGAGATGCACCCGGCCGTGGCGATGAACAAGGAGGGTCGGCCGATGGCCTCGCGCGAGGCCGTGGTGCTGATTTCGCTGACCAAGAGCGGCGCGGCCTCCCCGGCCAATGTGGTGATCCGGGGGATATCGCCGCAGGGCATGACGCTGCGCCCGCAGGTACGTATCACGGCCGGGCGCGTGTTCCGGCCGGGTTCGTCGGAGATCATCGTCGGCAGCAGCATCGCCAAGGGCTTCGGCAACGTGCGCATTGGCGACCACCTGCGCTTTGCCCAGCGCGACTGGACCGTGGTGGGCCATTTCGACGCCGGCGGCAGCGGCTTCGACTCCGAGATCTGGGGCGATGTAGACCAGCTCATGCAGTCGTTCCGGCGCACCAGCTATTCGTCGATGGTGGTGCGCCTGGGCCAGGCGGACGGCTTCGACAAGTTCCGGGCCGACATCGACGTGGACCCCCGCCTCGCCAACGAGGCCAAGCGCGAGCAGCAGTTCTACAGCGACCAGTCGCGCGCGCTCTCCACCTTCATCAACATCCTTGGGCTGACGCTGACCACGATCTTCTCCGTGGCGGCGATGATCGGCGCCATGATCACGATGTACGCCTCGGTGGCCAATCGCGTGGGCGAGATCGGCACGCTGCGCGCGCTGGGCTTCCAGCGCACCAATGTGCTCGCGGCGTTTCTTATCGAGGCGGTGCTGCTGGGCTTTGTCGGCGGCGTGGCCGGGCTGGCCTGCGCCGCGCTGATGCAGTTTGCGTCATTTTCGACGACGAACTTCCAGACCTTCGCCGACCTGTCGTTCCGTTTCCTGCTCACGCCGGGCATCGTCGTCAAGACGCTGCTGTTCTCGATGGCGATGGGCTTCATCGGCGGATTCCTGCCAGCGCTGCGCGCGTCGCGCCTGAATATCGTGGATGCGCTGCGCGCGCGTTGAACGGAAACCCGTTCGGGTGATCGGATAGATCCGGATCGAAACCGGGTCGGGGGGGCCCCCCCGGCGTCTCCCGGTTTCTAAAGTTTCTACCATTCAGCGCAGACCGCTTCGTTTCTACCCTCCATGCACACTCATGGAGAGCAGAAATGAACACCACCTATCGCGCAGTCTTTAACGAATCCCTTGGCACCTGGGTTGCCGTTTCCGAAATCGCCAAGTCCCACGGCAAGCGCAGCAGCGTGCGCAAGGCACTGACTGCCTTGGCCGTGGCGGCAAGCCTGATGGGCATGCAAGGCATGGCCAATGCCGGCGAGATTGACGCGGAAGCGGCCGTGCTCGCCCAGCCCACGACTTCCCAAGACATCCAGTCGGCCGACGCGGCCGCCTGCGAGCCCGAACTCGACGCCGCCGGCCTGCCGATTGTCGATACTTGCAAGGAAACTGCGACGTCTGGCGATCAGAAGCTCGTCATCGGCGCTGGCGTTGTCGCCGGCCTCGGCGGCCTCGCGGCCCTGCTCAATGGCGGTGGCGGCAGCCACGCCAGCGCACCGGCCCCGGCGATCGCTCCCGACTTCGCCCCGGTGATCGCTCCGGTCGTCGCCCCCGACGCCGAGCCCGCACCCAGCCCTGCCCCGCTTCCCGGCGTTCGCATCGTCAATGCCACAGACATCCAGGTCTTTGCCGGCCAGATCGGCACGGAAGTCAAGAGCGACAACGCCACGATCATCAACGCCGGCCAGGTATCGGCCACCGGCGAGGGCGCCGTCGGGACATCGGTGACCGGCGACGGCGCAACGGTGGTCAACGAAGGCAGCGTGACGGTCGCCGAAGGCGGCACCGGGACTCGCGTCGACGGCTCGAACGCCACGATTACCAATACCGGCAACGTTTACACCGCGGGTACCGGTTCGATCGGGACGCTTGTCAATGGCGACGACGCCATCGTCACCGACGCCGGACAGAACACCATCACGGACGGCGCCACGGGCGTCTCCGTGAACGGCGACCGTGCCGAGGTCAACCTGATTGGACAGATGACGGTGGGCAACGATGCTACCGGCGCGCAGCTGAACGGCAACGACGGCCATATCGTCATCGGCAGCGCCGGTCAGGGCGCGGCTACGACAAACGTCACGGTAATCGGTGGTAACGCCACCGGCGTCAAGGTGGCCGGCACCGGTAATACGATCACGCTGCACGGCGGCATCACCGTAGACAAGGACCAGAGCGCCCCCGATGCGGCCGAGCGGTTTGCGGAAACCGCCACGGGCCTGGCCGTCACCGGGAGCAGCAACACCGTGATTCTGAACGGGCAATTGCACGTCGTGGCCGATGGCGAAGAGATTGAAGCCTTCGTTGCCCGTGGTGGAAGTGGCGCGGCGGAGTCGCTCAACGGGGTGATCGTGTCCGGAGACGTGGCTGGCGCAGAAAACACCAACAAGGTGTTCCTGAATGGTGGCGTGTCCTTGACGGGCGAAAAAAATGCCTTGACCGGGGCAGCCGGCAGTGCGCAGTCCGCAGGCAGCAGCATCTACGCGCCGCTCGTTACCGTCGACGGCAACAGCGAACTGCACATCTCGGGTCACTCCAGCATCGAGGGCAGCGGCACGTTCTCCCCGAAACTGATCACGGCCAGCAACGGCGCCCGCATCATCTGGGAGAACGGCGACCTTAACGCCGATACCAGCCGGTACAGCACCCACGAGATGTATGACAACGGCGGCACGGCCCTGATCGATGTCCGCAGCGGCGCCAGCCTGGACATCAAGGATTCAGCCCATGTCCAGGCTGGCACCCAGACCCACTTCATCGAGGCACGGGGCACGGGCAGCCGGGTCAACAACGAAGGTACGATCGACCTGACGAAGGTGAACGAGGATGCCCCTGTCACGGGCACAGGTACCCACGTCTCCACGGTCGCCCTCTTCGCTTATGAAGGCGCCAGCGCAACAAATAGCGGCACGATCTCGCTCAACAGCGATGATGCCGAAGCCGTCCTCGAAGGCAACGGCGACTGGGAGTGGGTCAACTATCATGCCGTTCAGAGCGGCATGATGGGGATGATCGCGAGCAATGCGGGCAGCACCGCCGTCAACACCGGCACGATCACCGGCCATGGCTACCGGCTCTACGGCATGGGTGCCATCGAGGGCGCCGTGCGCAACGAGGGCAAGATCGACCTCCAGCCGAAGTCGGATATCGCCTTTGCTCGCGCCGACGACTACGGCGCCGGCATGTACGCAGGCACCGACCGCGTCAGTCTGGGCACGGCCACCAATGCGCCCGGAGGCACCATCACCATGCATAACGCTGGCATCGGCATGGTTGCCCAGAAAGGTGCGACTGTTGTCAACCAAGGCGCCATCAACCTCGTCGCGGACGAGGGCGCAACGGCGCGCGATGGACAGTTGATCGGCATGGCCGCCTACAACGGTGGCACCGCCATCAACGACACCACGGGCGTCATCAACATCGAGACCGGTGCGGGCCGGGCCTTCGACGTTGACGGCACCAGCCTGATCGTCAATCGGGGCAGCGTGAACTTCAACGGCCAGACCATGGACCCGAGCGACTCGCATATGGGGGCGACGCCGAACACGGCCACGCCACTTGCCGGCGTCATTGCCGGAACAGGCCAGTCGGTTACGCTGGATGACCCCCTGGGTTATGTCGCCGCCAACCATCTCACCAACTATGGCGCAGTGACCAACGCCGCCACGCTGGACATGCGCAGCAGTTGGCTGCTCAACCAGCAAGGCGCCAGCTTCTCGTCGCCGTCGAACTCGCTGACGCTGGCTTCCTTCGAGAACAAGGGCACGCTGGCGGCCGGCGCGGTGCGGAGCGGCACGGGGTACAACCGGGCCGGTGCCACGATGAATGTGGGACTGCTGACGCTCGCTTCGAACGCCACCTTGTTTAACGAAGGCAACTTCCACGGCAGCGCAACGGCAGCGTCCTATACCAACAACATCGTCAATACCGGCAACTGGACGGTGAACGCGGGCAATGCCATCCAGGGCCGCCTCAACGTCTTCAATCAACAGGGCGGCACCCTGCGCAATACGGCGCCGGGCACTGGCACGCTGGTCAACATCAGCTCCCTGCCTGGGGGCCAGCCGTTCAACAACGCCGGCACGATCACGGCCACCGACGGCTACAGCGCCCTCAAGACCGCCAATGGCGACGCGACCGCCAATCCGAACAACTGGCTGGTCAACCGTTCGACGGGCGTGATCAACGGCATGATGAACGGCACCGAGAAGGCACTGATCAGCATGGGCCGCGCCACCAGTTTCGGCAACGAAGGCACGATCAATGTGCAGGGCAACGGGGCGGTGGGCATCCTGGGCGTCAATTCGGGTTACACCACCCACATCATCAATGCCGGCACCCTCAACGTCGGCACCGAAGCCGGCAAGGCGGACGGCACGAACGGCACCGGTCTGGTCGGCATCAAGGGCACCAACACCGCGAACCAGATCTACAACAACACCACGGGCGTCATCAACGTCTACGCCAACAATTCGTACGCCTTCGGCGGCAATGGCAAGGTCGTCAACAACGGCACCGTGAACCTCGAGTGCGACACCGGCTGTGCGATCTTTGCGCCGGGCAGCGCCGCGGCCATCACGGGCAGCAACAAGGCCATCGTGGCCCAGACCACAGCGCCCTCGCAGGGCACCGTGCCCACGCCGGCAGCCGAAGCGCCCCGCATGGTGCTGCGCGGCTACCAGGTCGGCACCAATGCCAACGGTACGGCCGGCACCCTGCGCGGCAGCCATCTGGACGTCTCCGAGGTCAAGGTCGACACCGCCTTCGCCGCCGGCACCGCCGCCAAGGCGGTCACCTTCGACAACGTGTTCCAGGGCACTGATATCACCGGCGCCCAGAGCATTCAGTCCGACAGCGCCGTCTGGACCGCCAACGCGGCCCAGGACGCCAAGGGCATCGACGTGACGATGACCAAGAACGCCTACCAGGACGTGGTGACCGACGCCAAGCTCAAGGACGCCGCCGCCGCCCTCGAAGGCGCCTACTCCAACAACGCCGTGTTCCAGAGCCTGAACCTGGCCACCGCCGCCGAAGTCACCAAGGGCGTGAGCCAGCTCACCGGCCAGGGCTTCGGCCAGGCCATGAACCAGGCCAAGGTGCTCAGCAACCGCTTCAACGTGCTGGCCGACAACGTCAAGGAAACCCCGAGCGGCCTGGGCTTCAACATGGTCACCCGTGGCACCCCCGGCGCCCGCCTGGCTGGCTCCGAGTACGACATGGCCGTGCTGTCCTCGCGCTTCAGCGTGGGCGACCAGGGCAAGGTGGCCGTGCGCTACGGCGTGGCCAACCTGGCCAGCATCGACGCCGGCTCCAACGCCGCCGCCAGCAACGGCCTCTCGGGGGTGAGCCAGTTCGCCGGCGTGCAGTACGTCAACCCGATCGCCGCCGGGCTGGAACTCTCCGGTGACCTGCAGTTCGAGCAACATCGGCTGGAATCGAGCCGCTCGCTCAACTACGGCAGCGTCAACGAGACCGCTTCCTCGAAGAACGGCCAGGACAAGTACCGCGCCAACTTCGTGGTGGGCAAGCCGGTGGAAGTGGCGAAGGGCTTCACCGTCACGCCGATGATGGGCCTGGACATGCGCCAGACCCGCGACCACGCGGTGAACGAGCAAGGCGCCGGGGCCTACAACCTCAACGTCTCGGGCGCCACCACCACGGCGATGGACGCCATCGGCGGTGTGAAGCTGGGCTATCAGCACGCCAACGGCCTGAACGCCAGCGTGCGCCTGCAGGGCGGGCCGAACCTGTTCTACGGCGCCGGCCAGCGCCAGGCCAGCCTGGCTGGTGCCCCGGATGCGCGCTTCGCGCTGCCGGATGCCACCCAGCGCAGCCGCTTCAACTACAACAGCACGGTCAGCGTGGGCTACGCCAAGAACCTGCTCAACCTGTCCGCCAACGGCTACACGGCCGACCAGGACGGCGTGAAGGACTACGGCGTGATGTTCAAGGTGGTCAAGCAGTTCTAAGACGGATCCGAATCCGCCTCTCCATGCGGTGACTTCGGCCGGGCGCCTTGCCCGGCCTTTTTTCGTTTACCTGATTACCCGATCACCTCTTCGCAGACCGCCAGCCACGCGCGCGCCGCGTGAGACAGGTAGCGGCCCGGCGGCCAGACGTGGGCCATCGCCCAGTCCATGGTCGGCTCGGTCAGCCGAGCCATGGCGAGGGTGTCGGCGGCATCCAGCCGCGCCAGCAGCGGTTCGGGCAGAAAGGTGGTGCCGAGGCCGGCGGCGGCCATCGACACCAGGAAGTCCCAATGGCCGCTCTGCGCCACCACGCGCGGCGCCATGCGGGCCGTGGCAAACGCCTGGCGCAGCTTGCGGGTCAGCGAGAACTCGTCGGTCAGCAGCACCAGCGGCGTCTCGCGCAGCGCGTCGAGCTTCACCGTCCGGCCGCCCGCCCAAGGCGCGCCGCGCGGGCCGACCACCCAGATCGGATACCGCGCGAACTCGCGCGTGGCGAGATCCAGCCCGCTGTCGCCGGGCAGCACCGTGGCGCCCACTTCAAGTTCGCCATTCGCCACTTGTTGCTCGACCACCTGCCCGCCATGCTCGGACAAGGTCAGTTCGAGATTCGGATACAGCTGACGGAACGCGCTGACCGCAGGCGAGAAGAACAGGTTGACCATCGGCGGCAGGCCCACGGTCAGCTGCCCGCGCCCGAGTGACGACAGATCCGCCACTTCCAGCGTCAGCCGATGCACCACGCCAAGCGCCTCCTGCCCACGGTCGTAGACCACCCGGCCCACATCGGTCAGCCGCACGGACTTGCCTTCGCGGATCAACAGCGGCTGGCCCACCTCGTCCTCCAGCTGACGCACCATCTTGCTGATGGTGGACTGGGTGACGTACAGCGACGCCGCCGCCTGCGTGAAGCTCTTGAGCCGCGCGGTTTCCACGAAGTAGCGCAGCGCGCGGATGTCGATGGGCATGGCATTCCCCGGGATCGATTGATATGAAAATTCCGACTGGATCGACGAATTTTAAATCATGCAGGGAATGATCGCCAGTTCGCTACACTGCCCCGCAACGCTCCCACACACTTCCGCCCCCGGACGATTCCCATCATGGCTGGCTGGCCGCATGCCCGACAGTGGCTGTTCTCGCTGAAGGCATTCGCGGCCGCGATGCTGGCGCTCTATATCGCCCTGTCCTTCGGCCTGCCGCGCCCCTACTGGGCCATGGCCACGGTCTACTTCGTCTCGCATCCGCTCACGGGCGCCACGCGCTCCAAGGCCGCCTATCGCGTGGCCGGCACGGTGCTGGGCGCCACCGCCGCCGTGGTCACGGTGCCCGCGCTGGTCAATATGCCGATTGTGCTGACGGGCGCCATTGCGCTGTGGATCACGGGGCTGGTCTACCTCTCGCTGCTGGAGCGCGGCCCGCGCAGCTATGTGTTCCTGCTGGCCGCCTACACGCTGCCCATCGTGGCGCTGCCGGCCGTGAGCCATCCGGGGGAGATTTTCGATGTGGCGGTGGCGCGCATCGAGGAGATTGTCATCGGCATCGTCTGCGCGGGGCTGGTCGGGGCGATCGTGCTGCCGGCCAAGGTGGCGCCGGCGCTGCGCGAGCGCGCCGGGGAGTGGATTCGCGATGCCCGGGCCTGGGCGGCCGACATCCTCGCTGCCGACCCGCACGCCAGCGCCAGCCGCCACCGGCTGGCGGCGGACATGCTCGCGCTGGACCAGATGATCGCGCACCTGTCGTTCGATACCGAGAGCCGGCACACGCTGCACCACGCGCGGGCGCTGCGCGAGACCATGTCGCGGCTGATGCCCACGCTCGCCGCGCTGGACAGCGTGCTACGGGCCAAACCGCGCGCGCCGCACGCCAACCGCGCCCTGCAAGACACGGCCGATTTCCTGCGCGGCCGGATGGACGACTTGCTAGCCACCTGCGACGCCCTCCAGCACGGCATCGGCGACCGTCCCACGCAAGCCGTCCCGCCAGCCTCGGCGCGCATCGCCCCGTCAGAAAGCCCCACGGCAAGCCGCTATCACGACCACGGCATGCTGCTGTTCGGCGCGGCCTCCACGGGTCTGGCCGTGTTCTGCGCGGGGCTGATCTGGATGTTTTCCGGATGGGAGGATGGGGGCGGACCGGTGGCGGTGGCGGCCATCGCGTGCTGCTTCTTCGCCACCCTCGACGAACCGCGCCGCGTGACGCCGGTGTTCGCGCGTTGGAGCCTGGCGTGCCTGGGCGTGGCGTCGTACTACCTGTTTCTGGTCGTGCCGCACGCGCAGACCTTCGAGGCGCTGGTCGGCATGCTCGCCCTGCCCTACCTCGGCATCGGCCTGCTGATCGCGCGGCCCGGCTTCCAGTTGATTGCGATGCTGCTGTCGGTCAACACGGCCTCGTTCGCCAATATCCAGAGTATTTACGATGCCAACCTGCTCGGCGCCTTCAACACGAGTCTGGCGAACGCGGCGGCGATGCTGTTCGCGCCGCTCTGGGCGACGCTCGCGCGGCCGTTCGGGGCGCATGTGGCCGCGCACCGGCTGATCCGCGCGAGCTGGCAGGATCTGGCGCAGGCCGCCACGTGGCGCGGCGACCCCGCGCCGGTGGGCGCGCGCATGCTGGACCGCTTCGGGCAACTGATGCCGCGCCTCGGTGCCAGCGCGGACCGGCTGGCCTCGGACGGCTTCACGGAACTGCAGGTGGGCTATTGCACGCTGACGCTGCAGCAGGCGCTGCCGACCTTGCCGCCCGCCGCGCGCAAACCCGTGCGGCGCGTGTTGAGCGGGGTGGCGCGGCACTATCGCGGACGGCTGCGGACGGGCGAGGCGGTGCCAGCGCCGGCGCAGTTATCGGCTCGGATCAGGGAAGCCCTCGGCGCGGTTGCGGATGTACGTGACAACGCTGCCGTAATCAGCGCGCTGGTGGTGTTACGCGTGACGCTTGTCCACGGTGAGGACGAGGTGATATCGCGCATTCCGCGCAATCCCTCTCCCCCGGCCCCTCTCCCGCAAGCGGGCGAGGGGAGCAAACCGCCGTCCGTTGACGGGCCGAGGGGGTGCTCCCCTCTCCCTCCGGGAGCGGGGCGGGGGAGAGGGCAGGCGGCTCAAGATGCGTGATCGCATCGAGAAAGCGTGCGAGAGAAAACCCCTTCACACAACCGCCCCCGCCAGATACTGCGCCAGCGCGTCGAGCAGCAGCCCTGAGCCATGCTCCCGCGAACCCGCATCGTCATAGCCATCGAGAAAAGCGCCCTGCTCCGTCATGACGAGCCGCGTGCCATCGTCGACCGGCTTCATCTCGAAGGTGGCCAGCGAGACGGAAATCTTGCGCTCGCCCATATGCATCTCGTAGGCGTAGACCAGACGCTCGCCGGGCACCACATCGTAATAAATGGCATCGAAGGTCGAGACCAGCCCGTTGGCCCAGCTGCCCTTCAGGTGCTCGCGGCCACCGGGGCGGGCATCCATGGTCCGCGCCAGTTCCTGATAGCCATCGCCACCCCGGAACCATTGCGCCTTGGCCTTGGGGTCGGTCAGCGCGCGGAAGACCTCCGCCGGCGTGGCCTTGAAGGTCCGCTCGATGCGGAAGATGCCGTGCACCACCGAGCGCTCGGCGGGCGGCGCATCGGCCATACGGGCCACTTCCACCTCCAGGCGGTCCAGCGTCTCGGCCCAGCCCTGCGCGGCGCCGCGCGTGAAATTGCCGGCGACCGGGTCCAGCAGCGTGTAGCGCTGCTCGACATCGAGCTGCGTGCCGCCGCAGACGTTCTCGAACGACACCGTGGTCAGGGCGTTGAACAGTGCGGCGCCGTCGCCGTCGACCACGGTCATGTCGATCACCAGCCGCGCGTTCGGCAGGATCTCGACAAAATGGCCGCGCACCCAGTGCGACTGCCCATCCGGCGCGCGCATGCAGTAGTCGAACTTGCCGCCCACGCGGGGCTCGACCTCGGCCTCGGGAATCGTGAACCCTTGCGGGCAGAACCAGTGCTTGACGTGCTCGGCAGACGTCCACGCCTGGAACACGAGTTCCTTGGGTGCGTTGAACGCGCGCGAGACCGTCAGTGGGCGCGGTTGCGCCAATTGGGTTGCCGTATCTTCAGTTGCCGTCGCCATCGGGGGTTGCCTCCTTCTTCATGGTTTCCAGGTATTCGCCCAGGCGGTCGAAGTGGCCTTCCCACTCGGCCCGCCGGGCGCTGATCCACTGCTCGGCCTGACTCAGCGCGTTCGGCGCCATCCGGCACGTGCGTACCCGCCCGACCTTCTGCGACTGCACCAGCCCGGCCTGTTCCAGCACGGCCAGGTGTTGCATGACGGCCGGCAAGGACATCGCCAACGGCCGGGCAAGGTCGGTCACGGACGCGGGGCCGCGTGACAGTTGCACCAGCAGGGTCCGGCGCGTGGTGTCGGCCAGCGCCTGGAACGTCATATCGAGAGGATCGGATTGGTTAAGCATGTGCTTTAGTATAGCGACGGCAAATAGTTAAGCAAGAACTTTAGCAATAAATCTTCAGGCGGGTTGGCGAGAAGCTTGCTGCGCCTGTAGCGCGGCGATGCGCGCCAGCACGGCGGGCAGTTCGGGGGGCGGCGTGAGCTGGCCGATCAGCCACTGCACGGCATCGGCGACCTTGTCGGCGTCGTAGTCGGCGGAAAAGCTGTGGAGGGTCGCGCCGTGGAGGAACAGCCGGAGCGCGAGCAACTCCGGCTGCGACGGGTCGTTCGGGCCCTGCCCGAACAGCCGCGCCGGCACGGTGGCCAGTAGCGGGCCGATGGCCTCGGCCAGCCGGGTATCGCCGCGCGCGGCCATCCAGACTTCCAGGATGGCCAGCGAGGTGTGGCGCTGGCGGCGGTTCACCAGCGCATGGAGCATCAGGTGCAGGCGCACGCGGGATGGCATCGGCCCGAGCGCGGCCAGGCGCGCGGCCTCGGTATCGATCAGCTGCTCGACCATCGCCGGCAGCAGCGTGTAGCGCCCTTCCGGGAACTGATGCCGCAGCGAGCCGCGGCTGATGCCAGCCATTTCGCAGACGCGCGCCTCCCCAAAGGCGGCATAGCCCTGTTCGTGCACGTGGCAAGAGAGCCCATGGTCCGGCCGCGCGCGCACCCACGACAACAAGGAAATTCCGAATGTTCAAGCTCCCCCGAGCCGGCTGGCTGGCCGCCTTGCCCGCCGCCGCCTGCGCCGCGCTGGCCGCGTTGGCTGTCTCCGCCTGCGGTTCCGACGACAACAAGAGCACCACCACCACGCCGCCTGCCGCCGAAGTCCCGGCCCCGGTCGTGCCGAAGACCATTCAGTCGGTGCGCCACGTGTTCGTGATCACGCTCGAGAACCAGAACTACGCCACCACCTTCGCGGCGGACTCGAAGGCGCCCTACCTCTCCAAGACCCTGGTTGCCCAGGGCGCGCACCTCCAGCAGTACTTCGGCACCAGCCACGTCAGCCTGGGCAACTACATCGCCATGATCAGCGGCCAGTCGGTCACCGCCGACACCCAGATGGACTGCATGGTCTACAAAGACTTCGCGCTGACCGGCATGGCCGACCACGGCCAGGCCATCGGCACGGGCTGCGTCTATCCGGCCTCGATCAAGACGCTGCCTGACCAGCTCAAGGCCGTGAACCTGACCTGGAAGGGCTATATGGAGGACATGGGCAACGACCCGGCCCGCGAATCCGCTACGTGCGGCCACCCGGCGCTGAACGCCACGGACGCCACCCAGTCGCCCCAGGCCGCCACGGCCGGCGGCGTGCCGGCGGACCAGTACGCCACGCGCCACAACCCGTTCGCCTACTTCCACTCGATCACCGACTCGCCGGACTGCGCGACCAACGTGGTCAACCTGAACAAGCTGACCGACGACCTGAAGACCGTGGCCACCACGCCGAACTTCACGTTCATCACGCCCAACCTCTGCAACGACGGCCACGACTCGCCGTGCGTGGACGGCGCGCCGGGCGGGCTGGTCTCGGCCGATGCCTTCCTGCAGAAGTGGGTGCCGATCATCATGGCTTCGCCGGCCTACCAGCAGGACGGCCTGATCATCATCAATTTCGATGAAAGCTCGTACTCGTCGCAGGCCATCGACACTACCACCACGCCGCCGACGCTGAACATGATCTTCTCCGGCCAGACCTGCTGCAACCAGCAACCCGGCCCGAACGTCACGTTCCCGATCACGCAGAGCTTCCCGGCCTCGGTGTCGCACTATCCGTACGACATCAACCTGGTCACCCAGAGCCATGGCGGCGACCGCACCGGCGCCGTGCTGCTCTCGCCGTTCATCAAGCCGGGCACGGTGTCCACCACGCCGTACAACCATTACTCGATGCTCAAGAGCCTGGAAGACATCTTCCAGGTGGGCGGCTACCTTGGGTACGCGGCGCAGGACGGGCTGGTGAGCTTCGGCACCGATATCTTCACCAACCTTTGATCGTCATCTGATCGACCACTGACTGCCGCCGGGTTGCGCAAGCGCCCGGCGGCTTGCCGTTGCCATGACCCTCGATACCGGATTGCCGCGCCGCCTGGGCGCCCTGCTGTGGCTGGCTATGTGTGTGAGCCTGCTGGCTGCCTGCCAGCCGCGTGATGTTGCCACCCCGGCCGCCGCCGCGTCAGCCCCCGCCCCCGCCAAGCCCGACGCCGCCACGCTGGCCAGCCTCGGCAAGGCGATTTTCTTCGACCCCACGCTGTCTGCCTCGGGCCGGCAATCGTGCGCGAGTTGCCACGATCCCGCCCACGGCTACGGCCCGCCCAATGCGCTGGCCGTGCAGCTTGGCGGCCCGGACCTCACCCGCCAGGGCAAGCGCGCCACGCCCTCTCTGGCGTACACCCTCAATCGCACGCCGATCTGGCACAAGGTGCAGGTGGCCAGCCTCAGCGAGCGCCTGACCGAGACCGATAGCCCGCCCACGGGCGGCCTGATGTGGGATGGCCGCTTCAACAGCCTGCGCGAGCAGGCCGGCGGCCCGCTGCTGGATCCGGACGAGATGGCGAACCCGGACCGCGAAGCCGTCGTAGCCAAACTACGACGTGCTGCCTATGGCGACGCCTTCCGCGCCGCCTTCGGCGCCAATGTGTTCGACGATCCCCAGCGCGCCTTCGATGCCGCCACCCAGGCCCTCGAGCGCTTCCAGCTCGACGACCCCGGCTTCCATCGCTACAACAGCAAATTCGACGCCTTCCTCGATGGCGAAACCACCCTCAGCGCCGCCGAGACATGCGGTTTGCGGCTGTTCTCGGACCCGGCGAAAGGCAACTGCGCGGCCTGCCATCGCATCGACAAGGGCGCCGACGGCTCCCATCCGCTGCTGACCGATTACCAGTTCGCCGCGCTCGGCGTGCCGCGCAACCCGGAGATCGCCGCCAACGCCAATCCGCAGTATTACGACCTCGGCCTGTGCGGCCCGAAGCGCACCGACCAGGCCGCCCAGCAGGGCTACTGCGGCATGTTCAAGACCCCCACGCTGCGCAACACGGCGCAGCGCGGCGCGTGGTTCCACAACGGGCGCTTCCACAATCTGGAAGACGTGGTGCGCTTCTATGTCGAGCGCGACCTGAAACCGGCCAAATGGTATGGGCGCGATGCGCGTGGCCGCACCGTGGCCTACGACGACCTGCCGCCCGCGCTGCGCCAGAATATCGACGACTTCGACCCGCCGATGGACCGCAAGCCCGGTGCCCGCCCGGCGCTGGACGACCGAGAGATCCGCGACGTGGTGGCGTTCCTGCGCACCCTCGACGACGGCTTCCGGCCCTAGCCCGCTTTTCGGCCGCCATCGTCCGCCCCGGGGCGGCGCCAGCGCCACCTTGCAGGTGCTGCCCCCAGCGCCCGGCGGGCCCGTCCTCAGTGCGCCGTCCCGCAAAAAGGCGTATTCTGGTGCGCTTGTCATTCCCGCGCCACCGGCGTAGTGTTGCGCATCGCCCGGCCCCTCCGCGCCGGGACGCGTTCCAGATTGTTGACGGATGAACCAGAAATCCCCGAATTTCCCGGATGAGCCGCCCATGCCGCCCACCTGGGATGCCCGCCTTGCCCGCCGCCTTGTGCGGCCCCTCCGGAATACCCGAGTCACCCCGAACCACCTGACCACGCTGCGCCTGCTCATCGGGCTGGCCGGCGTTGCCTGCCTGGCGCAGGGGGGCTACGCGTGGACCAATTACGGCGCCCTGCTGGTCGTGCTGTCCAACTTCATCGATCACACCGATGGCGAACTGGCGCGAATCAGCGGCAAAGGCAGCAAGATCGGGCATTTCTACGATCTGGCCAGCGACGCCCTGATTACCGTGTTGTTGTTCGTCAGCATGGGCATGGCGATTGGCGCGACCGCGCCCGCGACCACCGAGGCGATCGGCCCCGTGGGCCGCGGCACCGTGGCCGGGCTGGCGGTGGCCCTGATCTTCTTCCTGCGCATGCGTATAGAATCGCGGGTTGGCAAGAGTGGCACCAAGCAGGCTTCCGCCGCCGGGTTCGAGACCGAGGACGTGCTGTACCTGTTGCCGCTGGTCACGCTGACCAGCAGCATCGGACCGTTCCTGGCGCTGGCCTCGGTTGGCGCGCCGCTGTTTGCCCTGCTTGTGATCATCGACTACTGGCGCGTCATGCGGCGCCCCCAGGCGGTCGGCACCCCAACGAAACATTGAGGCAGCCATGACGGAACAGGCTACCCGCGACATCGCGCTCGATTCCCCGCTCGATCCAGTCATCGACGCTCCCGCGCCGCCTCCGCGTCATGCGGGCCACCCGGATGCCGCCGTGGCACGCGCGGCGGCCGGGCTGGACACGCCCGCGCTGCGCGCCGACTTCGACCGCCAGGGCGCGTTCCTCTACCTCGACACATTCCTGCCGCCCGAGCAGTGCGCCGAGCTGGAGGCGCTGGCCCGCGCGCTCCAGCCGGGGCTGAACCGCAACTACCTGCCCGGCCACAAGCAGGGTGGCAGCGTCAGCCGGCACACCATCGACGAGCAGGCGCCCTTCATTGCCGAACTCTATCGATCGCCCGCACTGATTCATTGGCTTGAACAGGTCACCGGCGACAAGCTCCAGGTCTGCCCGCCCACCGACCCGCACGCCTACGCGCTCTATTACTACACGCGCCCGGGCGACCATATCGGCTGGCACTACGACACCTCCTATTACGACGGCCGGCGCTACACGCTGCTGATCGGCGTGCTGGACGAGTCCTCGTGCCGGCTCGAATACGAACTCCACACCCGCAACCCCGAGGTGCCCGACGAACCGGGCGCGGTGCAGATTCCGCCGGGCGGCATCGTGCTGTTCGATGGCGACAAGCTGCGCCACCGCATCACCCCGGCCGGCCCGAACGAGATCCGCGTGTCGCTGACCTTCGAATACGTGACCGATCCGGGCATGCGGCCGTGGCTGCGCTTTATCTCCAATATGAAAGACGCGGTGGCCTATTTCGGCTTCCGGCAGGTCTTCAAGCGCCTGCTGTCGGGCGGGAAGTCTGGTAAGTGACACGTGCTGCATTTCTTCTGCTGACGATTGGCGCGGCGCTGTTTGTCGCGCTGTTGGCATGGCAAGGCTTTGGCGCGGTCACGACCACGCTGATGTCGGCTGGCTGGGGCCTGGCCGTGGTCGCCGCGTTCCACGTGGTACCGCTGGCGCTGGACGCCGCCGCCATCGCCGTGCTGGTGGACCGCACCGCGCACCATGGCTCGTTCTGCACCGCGCTGCGTGCGCGCTGGGCCGGCGAGTCGGTCAACAGCCTGCTGCCGGCTGGCCAGATCGGCGGCCCGGTGCTGATGGTGCGCTACCTCGCCCATCATGGCGCCCGCATGCGCGACGCCGCCGCGGCCATCACCGTCAGCACGACCACGCAGGCGCTCTCCCAAATGCTGTTCGCACTGCTCGGCATTCTGCTGTTCGGTGCGCAAGGCAACCTCTCCGACCAGCGCACGCCGATCATCGCCGTGACGGTGGTCCTCGCCCTGTGCGTGCTGGCCTTCTGCATCCTCCAGCGGCGCGGCATGTTCGGCCGGGTGATGCGCGTGGCCGCGCGCGTGTTCGGCAAGCGCAACTGGGATGATCTGGCGTTGCGCGCCGATGCCGTGGACGAGGCCATCCGCGCCCTCTACCGCGACCGCCGCAAGGTAGCCGCCAGCTTCATGCTGAATCTGGCCGGCTGGATCGTTGGCACCGGCGAGGTCTGGCTGATTCTTTACTTCCTGGGCCATCCGGTGAGCTGGCACGAGGCGTTGCTGCTGGAGAGCGTGGGTCAGGCGATTCGTGGCGCGGCGTTCGCCATTCCCGGCTCGCTCGGCGCGCAGGAAGGCGGCTATCTGCTGCTGGCGCCGCTGGTGGGCCTGCCGCCCGATGCCGCGCTGGCGATGTCGCTGGCCAAGCGCGTGCGCGAACTCGTGCTCGGCATTCCGGGGCTGCTCTACCTGCATCACAGCGAGCGTCGATACCAGCGCCGGCGCACCCGGCAGGCCGCGTGGCAGGGCTCCGAATAATTCAAGCAAGGTGAAAGACAATAATGCGAGCAATCATTCTCGCCGCGGGCCTGGGCCTGCGGCTTCAGCAACAGCCGGGCAAGCAGTTTCCGAAGTGCCTGCTGCGCTTTGACGGTATCACCCTGCTCGAGCGCCACCTACGCATGCTCGACGCGGCCGGCGTCACGGAAGTCGTGCTGGCGCTGGGCTTCGAGCCCACTCAAGTGCAGGCCGAACTGGCCCAGATCGAGCGCCCGGCCGGTCACCCGCCCGTGGAAATCGTGCTGAACCCGCGCTTCGACCTCGGCAGCGTGCTGACCGTGCACACCGTGGCGGACGCCCTCACGCGCGGCGGCGACGTCCTGCTGATGGACGCCGACGTGCTCTACGATGAGCGCATTCTCAACGCACTGGTGGCCGGCGAGACGGTCAACCGCCTGCTGATCGACCGCGATTTCGAGGCCGGCGACGAGCCCGTCAAGCTCTGCCTGCGCGACGGCGTGCCGGTAGAGCTGCGCAAGCAGCTGATGGCCGACCTCCAGTACGACACCATCGGCGAATCCGTAGGATTTTTCCGATTCCAGGAACACACGGCACGCCGGCTGGCCGAGATCGTCAAGGGTTACGTCGATTCGGGCCGCGCCAACATGCCGCACGAGGAAGCCGTCCGCGACCTGCTGCTCGAGTCGCTGGCCCAGCGTAGCCACCAGTTCGACACGGCCGACGTAACCGGCGCGCCGTGGATCGAGATCGATTTCCCCGGCGACGTCGAACGCGCCGCCAATGAAGTCCTGCCCCAACTTCTGCCCATCGTGGGATTCGCACAATGAACGCCATCGACCCGAACCTGCTCGCCACCTCCCGCGCCGCCCGTCTGCGCCAGATGCTGGTGTCCAACCAGCTCGAATTCATCATGGAAGCCCACAACGGGCTGTCCGCGCGCATCGTGCGCGAGGCCGGCTTCAAGGGCATCTGGGCCTCCGGGCTGGCCATTTCGGCCCAGTTCGGCGTGCGTGACAACAACGAGGCCAGCTGGACTCAGGTGGTGGACAACCTCGAGTTCATGGCCGATGCCAGCGACCTGCCGATCCTGCTCGACGGCGACACCGGCTACGGCAACTTCAACAATGTGCGCCGTCTGGTGCGCAAGCTCGAGCAGCGCGGCATTGCCGGCGTCTGCATCGAGGACAAGCAGTTCCCGAAGACCAACAGCTTCATCGACGGCGAGCGCCAGCCGCTGGCGGAAATCGACGAATTCTGCGGCAAGATCAAGGCCGGCAAGGACTCGCAGACCGACGACAATTTCTCGATCGTCGCCCGCGTGGAAGCCCTGATCGCCGGCTGGGGCATGGAAGAAGCCCTGCGCCGCGCCGAGGCCTACCGTCAGGCCGGCGCCGACGCCATCCTGATCCACAGCAAGCTGTCCAAGCCGGACGAGATCCTGACCTTCGCGCGCGAATGGGCAGGCCGGGGTCCGCTGGTCATCGTGCCGACGAAGTACTACAGCACGCCGACCGAGGCCTTCCGCAAGGCGGGCATCAGCCTCGTGATCTGGGCCAACCACCTGGTGCGCGTGGCGGCCTCGTCAATGCAGGCCGTGGCCCGCGAAATCCACGACAGCGAAACGCTGGTGAACGTGGAAGACCGCATCGCCTCCGTCAACGAGATCTTCCGCCTGCAGGACGCCGACGAGTACTCGGCCGCCGAGAAGATCTACCTGTCCGGCGCGCAGGTGCCGGGTGCCGCCGTGGTGCTGGCGGCTGGCCGTGGCAAGGGCCTGGAGGCGCTGACCGAAGACAAGCCCAAGATCATGCTGCCGGTGGCCGGCAAGCCGCTGCTGCGCTGGCTGGTCGATGGCTTCAAGAAGCAAGGCATCAACGACATCACCGTGGTGGGCGGCTACCAGGCGCAGGCCATCGACACGGCCGGCATCAAGCTGGCGGTCAACGAGCGCCACGCCCAGACCGGCGAACTGGCCTCGCTGGCCTGCGCGGCCGATGCCATGCAGACCGACACCGTGATCGCCTACGGCGACCTGCTGTTCCGCAGCTACATCCTGCGCGACCTGCTCGAATCCGACGCCCCGTTCAGCGTGGTGGTGGATTCCTCGCAGACCGCACCGTCGAACCAGAGCGTGCGCGACTTCGCCTGGTGCTCGGGCGGCGACGACCGCGACCTGTTCGGCCAGACCATCACCCTGAAGAAGGTCTCGGACACCCTGCCCGCCGCCGGCGAAGCCCAGCCCAATGGCCGCTGGATCGGCCTGTTCAGCGTGCGTGGCGAAGGCCGCGCCAAGCTGCAGGCGCTGCTGGCCAAGCTGCGCGAGCGGCCTGACTTCGACCAGCTCGACCTGCCCGACCTGCTCAACGCGCTGGTCGAAGCCGGCGAGAAGGTCGAGGTCAAGTACGTGCACGGCCACTGGCGCGGTGTGAACGATCTGGACGATTTCCGCCGTGCCGGTGACTTCGCCCATACGCAGACGCCCTACGCACTCGGCAACGCCGACGGCGAGGCGGCCCGATGATCGAGGCGGTCCAGTTCGTGGAAGCCGCGCGCGCGCGCGGCTTCCAATGGTATGCAGGCGTGCCCTGCTCGTACCTGACGCCGTTCATCAACTACGTGGTGCAGGACAACTCGCTGCATTACGTGTCGGCGGCCAATGAGGGCGATGCCGTGGCCTTTATCGCCGGCGTGACGCAAGGCGCGCAAAACGGCGTGCGCGGCGTGACGATGATGCAGAACTCGGGCCTCGGCAATGCCGTCAGCCCGCTGACCTCGCTGACGTGGACGTTCCGCCTGCCGCAGTTGCTGATCGTGACGTGGCGCGGCCAGCCCGGCGTGCATGACGAGCCCCAGCACGCGCTGATGGGCCCGGTCACGCCGGCCATGCTGGAAACCATGGAAATTCCATGGGAGCTGTTCCCGACCGAGCCAGCCGATGTCGGCCCCGCGCTGGACCGCGCCGTGGCCCATATGGACGCCACCGGCCGGCCCTACGCGCTGGTCATGCAGAAAGGCAGCGTGGCGCCCTATCCGCTGACGGCCCAGACGCCGCCGCAGGCACGGCCCAAGGCCACGCCGCAGGTGTCGCGCCGCAACGTGCCGGCCGCCGAACTGCCGAGCCGCCGCGACGCACTGGCCCGCGTGATCGCCCATACGCCGGTCGACGGCACCGTGGTGCTGGCCTCCACCGGCTTTTGCGGTCGTGAGCTTTATGCGCTCGATGATCGGCCGAACCAGCTCTATATGGTCGGCTCGATGGGCTGCCTCACGCCGTTCGCGCTCGGCCTCGCGCTGGCGCGCCCGGACCTGCGCGTGGTGGCCATCGATGGCGACGGCGCCGCGCTGATGCGCATGGGCGTGTTCGCCACGCTGGGCGCCTACGGCCCGGCCAACCTCACACATGTGCTGCTGGACAACAACGCGCACGACTCCACGGGCGGCCAGTCGACGGTGTCGCACAACGTGTCGTTCGCCTCGGTGGCGGCTGCATGCGGCTACGCGTCGGCAGCCGAGGGCGATCACCTCGACCTGCTCGACCAGGTCCTGCAAGGCGCCGCCACGGCCAAGGCCGGCCCGACCTTCGTCTGCCTGCAAACCCGCGCCGGCACGCCGGACGGCCTGCCGCGCCCGACCGTGACGCCGGTGGAAGTCAAGACCCGCCTCGGCCGCCAGATCGGCGCCGATCAAGGCACAAGCCAAGGCACCGACCATGCTGCTGCTTAACCCGGGCCCCGTCACGCTCTCCGAGCGTGTGCGCCAGAGCCTGCTGCAAACCGACCTGTGCCACCGCGAAAGCGAGTTCTTCGACCTTCAGGACGAAGCCCGCGCGCGGCTGCTGAAGATCTACGCGCTCGACGCCGCCGCATGGTCCACCGTGCTGATGACGGGCTCGGGCACCGCCGCGCTGGAAAGCATGATCGCCGGCCTCGTCCCCGAGCAGGGCAAGCTGCTGATCGTGCAGAACGGCGTCTATGGCGAGCGCATCGCGCAGATCGCCACGCAGTACCGCATCGCGCACACGCTGGTGAAGCACGACTGGATGGACGCGCCCGACCTCGACCGTATCGCCGCCGCCCTCAAGGCTGACAAGGCGATCACGCACGTGGCGGTGATCCATCACGAGACCACCACCGGGCGGCTCAACGACATCGCCGCCGTGGACCGGCTCTGCCAGGAACACGGCGTGCGCCTGCTGGTGGATGCGGTGAGCAGCTTCGGCGCGGAGGCCATCGATTTCGGCGGCAGCATCGACGCCGTGTCCGCCACGGCCAACAAGTGCCTGCACGGCGTGCCCGGCGCGGCCTTCGTCATCGCCCGGCGCAGCGCGCTGGCGCAGGCGGCCAGCCGCACCTACTACCTGGACATCGGCCGTCTGGCCAAGCTCCAGGACCAGCGCAACACGCCGTTCACGCCGTCCGTGCACGCGTACTACGCGCTGGTGGAAGCGCTGCGCGAGCACGAGGAAGAAGGCGGCTGGCAGGCGCGTCATCAACGCTACGCTTCGCTGGCTGAACAAGCCCGCGCGGGGCTGGCGGCACTCGGCATCGAACCGCTGTGGCCCGCCACCCAGTCGTCCGTGGTGCTGCGCGCGTACAAACTGCCGCAAGGCGTGACGTACGAGCAACTTCACGACGGCCTGAAGGCGCGCGGCTTCGTGATCTACGCCGGCCAGGGCGGCCTGTCCGCGCAATTGTTCCGCATCTCCACCATGGGCGCGATCACCCCGGCCGACATCCACCGGCTGGTGGACGGCTTCAAGGCGCTGACGCAGCGTTAGTCGGCTAGTCGGTCGGCTAGTCGGTCGGCTAATCGATCATAGGGAATCCGGCAGCGGGGTAAAGCAGACGGCCCAGTCGTCGGCTTCCTGCTCGCCGATTCCCTCGTCCATCAAACCCTGTTTCCAGCGGCCCTGCACCGTCCCGGCGATCTCGTCGAGGATGTCCTCCGCCTGCGCGCGCGTCAGGCCAAAGACCGCGGATTCGCTCAGGATGTTCTGCCGGGTGGCGACGAAACCCTCCTCGCCAATGGCCAGCGCGTGCTCCCTGCGCCGGGTAGCGTGCTGGCGCGGCACCAGGTCGTAGGCCGGCGAGAGCGTGTACAGCCCCGGCGCATCGCCGGCAAGAAAGCCGTGGTTGCGCTCGTGGTCGTCCGTGTTGGAGATACAGCAGTTGAAGGCCATCCGCCGGAATAGCTCCACGCGGTCCGCGGCGAGCGTCTCGCTGAAGCGGGCCATTTCGCGCGACAGCCGTGCGTAGCTGCCTGTGAACGCGTAGGCCTGCCCATCGACATTGGCGTGGAACACGGTCTGGGCGCTCAGGAACGCGTCGCGCCGCCAGCCGGTGCCATCGGCACTGCGCGCCCGATCAAAACGCTCCACCAGCAGGAGATCGTCCTCCACCACGCGGGTGTTGACGGAACGGATGCCACAGGCTTGCGCCAGCCCCAGCATGGCCCGCTCCACGCGGGCAATCGGCGCGCCATGGTCTTCCTGCGTCGGGTACTTCGCGATCCACTGCTTGCCCTCATGCCCGATTGTCATCTTCGGGCGTGCGCCGCCCAGATTGGTGTTCGGGCGCACCAGCCCAACCAGCGCCGGATCGACATGCCGGCGCTCCTGCAAGCCCCGGAGCACCCCGCGCGTCAGCGGCAGGATGTCGTAGCCGGGCAGCGAATAGGTCTTAGGCGGGATCTCCCGCGAGGTGCTGAAACCCAGATTGCCGATCGAGTCGCCCTCGCCGCGCAGCAGATAGCCCGTCAGGTCGGCCGGCGGGCCGAAGAGCCGGTCGATGACATAGCGGCCCCAGTCGTCAGGCATCGCATCGCGCATCGGGCCGAAGACACCTTCCAGCGCCGTGGTTTCGTAGACGCGGTCCACCAGCCGCAGTTGCACCGGGTCCAGTGCGAGCGCGTCCGGGTTGGTCAGATAGGAGCGGCCGTAGACGAACTCGCCACGATACCGCGGCGTGCCGCCGCCGGGCAGTTTTGTGTGGCGGAAGCGGCCGGCCAGCGTGGGCTCGGTGTCACCCGGCAGCCAGGCCCAGACCCAGATTTCAGAAGTCATTGTCGAGTGCCCTTCGAATGCGCACGCGGCGCTCGCCGGGCTGGTATTCGAGTGCGGCGCCTTCCTGGTCGAACGCGGCGTCGGCCACGACGTCCAGTTCGCGGTCGAGGCCCATGACCCAGAGGGCGCGGGCGAAGGCGCCGATGGCGGTGTCGGGGCTGCCGCGCTCGATGGCCTCGATGGTCGAGCGGGACAGGCCGGCGCGCTGCGCCAGATCGACCTGGCGCAGCTTGCGATGCTGCCGGGCGTCCCGGATACGGGAGCCGAGCGCGGCGAGGCGCAATCCGACTTCAGGGGGCAGTGGCGAGGCGATCGGGCGTGTCATAACAAGCATTATTGGCGTTACTGCTTGTTATAGCAAGCACAGACACACATGTGCCTCTGTCATCACAACTCCGACTCCACCGGCAGCAGGCGCATGAAGCCTTGGCCGATACGGTTCCAGGTGCTCATGTCCGGCTCGCTGGTGTAGGTGCGCAGCACGCCGTCCTCCCGGGTGATCCAGGCCAGTTGGAGGTTGCCGGTCTGGGGGTCGGGCAGCAGCACGACCTGGTAGGCGGCGTCGAGCAAGGCATCGTCGAGCCGCTTGCCAAGCATGTCGCACAGCGGCGCGCTGTCCACGACGATGCCCATCTCGGTGTTGAGCCGCGCCGAGCGCGGGTCCAGGTTGAGGGAGCCGATGAACAGCAGGCGCCGGTCGACCATATAGGTCTTGGCGTGCAGGCTGGCCCGGCTGCTGCCGCCCATGCCGTGCCCCTTTTTCTCCTTCGCCATTTCCGCGTAGGCGCTGGGCTTGAGTTCATAGAGCAACACGCCAGCCCGGAGCAGCGCCTCGCGGCGCGGGGCGTAGCCGGCGTGCACCGCCGAGACATCGGTGGCGCCGAACGAATTCGTGAGGATGTGGACCTGCACGCCGCGCTGTTGCAGCCCGGTCAGCCACGCCATGCCGGCATCGCCGGGCACGAAGTACGGGGAGACCAGCGTGAGGTCGTGCTGCGCGCTGCCCAGCACCTTGGTGAGCGCCGGAATCGCGTGGGTCGAATCGTCCTCGGGCGGCAGCGTGACCTTGGCGGCGCGGTCGGCGATGACCGTGGCGCGGCCCCAGTAGGCCGGCAGCGCCTCCTGCTGGATGGCGCGGATCACGCCGGACTCCAGCACGGTCTTGCCGTACGGCGTGGCGCGCAGCTTGACCTTGCGGTCGTCCAGGTACTGGCGCACGCGCTGCTGGAAGGCCACGGTCTCGGCGTCCGACTGGGGCTTCGCCAGGGTGGCGAGCGGATAGGTGGCCTCGGCATTCCAGTAATCGTCGAACACGGCCGATACCTGCGGCACCACCGGGCCGGCCGCCAGCAGGTCCAGATCGCTGAAATCGACATCGCTCTTGGCCGCGAAGTAGGCATCGCCGATATTGCGGCCGCCCACCACGGTGAGCTGGTTGTCCGCCGTCATCGACTTGTTGTGCATGCGCCGGTCCACGCGGCGGAAATCAGTAGCGAACTCGAACATCCGCACGCCCCGGTTGGCAAACGGATTGAACAGGCGCACTTCGACGTTGGGATGGGCGTCCAGCGCGGCCAGCGCCTGGTCCTGGCCCTCCGTGTGGAGGTCATCCAGCAGCAGCCGCACGCGCACGCCACGATCGGCGGCAGCCATAACCTCGGCGAGCAGGGTCAGGCCGGTGTCGTCGGCATCGAAGATGTAGTACTGGAGGTCCAGGCTGCGCTGGGCGGTGCGGGCCAGCGCGAGGCGCACGGCGAAGGCATCGGCGCCGGCGGTGAGCGGATAGAACACCGATTCGCCGGGATGCTGCGCCAGGCGCGGCGCCAGTGCCCGGCCGAGTGCGGTATCGGCGGTATCGGCGGAATCGGCCAAGGCCAGGGCCTGTGTCGGTGGCTGGGCCGGATGCGGCGGCAGGTTGGCGCAGCCCGCCCCCAGCATCGACATCACGATCACTCCTGCCGCCATCAGCCAGTTTGCAACGCGCATCGGACCGCTCCTGGATTGTTCCACCCGCAACAATTGAGTGGGTCGAAATCGACGTTTGCGATCTTACCGCGCGCTGCTAAGCTTGCGTTACTTGCAGTTTGCAAGCTTTATAACCGTGACGGATATGCTTATGCCCACCCTGTTCGATCCCCTGCAAATTGGTGACCTGGCGCTGCCGAACCGCATCGTCATGGCGCCGCTGACCCGGCTGCGCGCCGCCGAGCCCGTGCATGTCCCCAACGCGGTCATGGCCGAGTACTACGCCCAGCGCGCCTCCGCCGGCCTGCTGATTTCCGAGGGCGTGCCCATCTCCGAAGACGGCGTGGGCTACCCGAACGTGCCGGGCCTGTGGTCCGGCGAGCAGGTAGCAGGCTGGAAACAAGTGACGGATGCCGTACACGTCGCCGGCGGCCGCATCGTGGCCCAGCTGTGGCACGTGGGCCGGATTTCCGACCCGAGCCTGCTCAATGGCCGCCAGCCTGTGGCGCCGAGCCCGATCGCGGCCGGGGGCAATGTGAGCCTGCTGCGTCCGCAGCGTCCCTTCGTAGTGCCGCGTGAACTCACGCGTGACGAGATCCGCACCGTGGTGGCCGACTTCGGCCGCGCCGCCGCCAACGCCAAGGCGGCCGGTTTCGATGGCGTGACCATCCACGCCGCCAACGGCTACCTGCTCGACCAGTTCCTGCAGGACGGCAGCAATGTGCGGACGGATGAATACGGCGGATCGATCGAGAACCGCGCGCGCATCCTGCTGGAAGTGGCGGATGCCGTGACGGCCGTGTGGGACGCCAAGCGCGTGGGGGTGCATCTGGCGCCGCGTTCGCCCAGCCATTCGATGGCCGAAAGCCAGCCGGCCGAGACCTTCGGCCATGTGGCGCGGGCGCTGGGCCAGCGCGGCCTGGGCTTCCTGTTCGTGCGTGAGACGCCGGGCGAAGGCGCCCTGCTGCCGCTGCTGAAGCGCGAATTCGGTGGCGCGATCATCGCCAACGATGGCTTCGACCAGGCCGCCGCGACGGCTGTGCTGGCGACGGGCGATGCCGACGCCGTGGCGTTCGGCCGCGCGTACATCGCCAATCCGGATCTGGTGGAACGGCTGCGGCTGGGCGCCGACCTGAACGCGGTCGACCCGGCCACGATGTACGGCACGGGCGGCGTCGAGACGCGCGGGTATACGGACTACCCGACGCTGGAAACCGCGTCGGCGTCGTAATGGCGTAGGTCGGCTGGGACGGGGTTCAGATCTTCTGGATCGGAATCACCGTCCGGCCGCCGCACTCGCGCAGCAGGTCGCGCAGGTCGCGGATGACCGGGAACACCTCGTGGTTCCAGTCCGCGCCCTGCTTGTCGTGGGCGGCCTGTTCCATCTCCACGATCTCGCGGTCTTCCTTGAAGATCCGTTCGGTGAACCAGACCAGCAGCGGCCACGCCAGGTCCAGCGCGAACGGCAGCCCCGGGCGACGAATCGACAGCATGCCGAAGGTCCGGTTGGTGCGCTGCGCCGCGTCCAGCGGCACGTAGGCAATCCACAGGTCCATCACCAGCGTCCCGCTGCCCGAGCGAATCTGCAGTGTCTGATAGGGATAGACGGTACGTACCGTCATCACATCCTTGCTGGCCTCCCCGCCGTCCTTGCTGAACACCAGCGCCTCGCCCACGGGCTGCTTGCCGCCCTCGCGGGTGAAGGTGTAATCGACCTCGACGAAGCCCTCGCCGCGCCTGCGCCCGACCGAGCGCGCGCGCATCATGCCCATCTGGCGCCGATGCAGGAACTGATGGTTCATGTCCATCAGGTTTTCATGCATGAACGAGTAGTGGCACTTCACCGCGCGGCCCAGGCGGCGGGTCTTGTACTGCTTGTCCGCCACGGAGGCGAAGGCCGGCAGCGGCTTGCTGTCCGCCAGCGCGGGGTCCCCGGGGAAGACGAAGATCAGGCCAGCCACTTCCTTGCAGGGGTAGGCGCGCACGCCGTTGGGCAGGCGTTCCTTGCCGAGGTAGGGCACGTCGATGCAGCGGCCAGTGCAGTCGTAGGTCCAGCCGTGGTAGCAGCAGCGGATCGATTCGCCATCGACCACGCCCGCGTGCAGCGGCACCTGTCGATGGGCGCAGCGGTCTTCGAGCGCGAACACGTTGCCGCTCTCGGTGCGCACCAGCACGATCGGGTCGCCCGCGAAGCGCACGCCGTGCGCCTTGCCGCGCTTCACTTCCTTGGACCAGGCTAGCGGATACCAGTAGTCGGGGTGGATCGGCACGCGCCGCAGGTCCCGCACGCCGACGTCACCGGCCAGTGGCTGCGGCGCCGCCATGGCGGCTGGCGGCGGCTCCGCCTGCACGGCTGAATCGATGGTTCGGCGGTCAAGCGCGGACTCGGCATACATGCGTGGCGTCTCCGTGGAGCCAGGACTGGCAGGGAAGCGATCGAGTCTACCCCATTGCGCCCCCCCGGTATGTCGGCATTTCTCCGACGTTACCCCACCCCGGCACGCCCCGCGCCACGTGTTGCGGAGCGGCGACAGCCCCGGCCTGCCCGATGGGTGGGAATCTCCTGCCTGCGGGTAGCCACCGGGCCAGAAATGGTCGAAATCTATGTATCCTTGGAGGATCTGAAGCCAGCCAACACGATGCCGCGCCCCGCATCCCCACCCTCCCCGCCCCCGCCGCCTTCGCAGCCTTCGGGGCCCTCGCCAGCCGCCTCGCCCAACGATGTGGATAGCGAACGCCTGCGCACGCTGGTGGAGGCCGTCACGGACTACGCCATCTTCACGCTGGACGCCGAGGGCCACGTCACCAGCTGGAACACCGGCGCGCAACGGATCAAGGGCTATGCGCGCGACGAGATCGTCGGCCAGCATTTCTCCCGCTTCTATACCGACGAGGCGCGCGCGCGTAACTGGCCGGGCATGGAGCTGGAGACCGCCGCGCGCATCGGCCGCTTCGAGGACGAAGGCTGGCGCGTGCGCAAGGACGGCACCCGCTTCTGGGCCAACGTGGTCATCACGGCGCTGCGCGACCCCAAGGGCCACCTGCTCGGCTTCGGCAAGGTCACGCGCGACATGACCGAGCAGCGCCTCGCCGCCGAGGCCCTGCGCCAGAGCGAGGAAACCTTCCGGATGCTGGTGGAGAGCGTCAAGGACTACGCCATCTTCATGCTCGACCCGCACGGCCGGGTGATGAGCTGGAACGCCGGCGCCTCCTATATCAAGGGCTACCGCCGCGACGAGATCGTCGGCAAGCACTTCTCGGTCTTCTATCCCGCCGAGGACCTGGCGGCGGACAAGCCCGGCCGCGAGCTGGCCATCGCCCGCGCCACGGGCCGCGTGGAGGACGAGGGCTGGCGCGTGCGCAAGGATGGCTCGCTGTTCTGGGCCAACGTGACCATCACGGCGGTCTATGACGAGCGCCAGAACCTGCGCGGCTTCGCCAAGGTCACGCGCGACATGAGCGAGCGCAAGCGGCTGGTCGAACTTGAACAATCGGAGCGCCGCATGAACGAGTTCCTGGCCACGCTCTCGCACGAGTTGCGCAACCCGCTCGCGCCGATCCGCAACGCACTGACCGTGATGCGGCTGCGCCCGCAGGAGCCCGCCGTCACCGAAAAGAGCCTGAGCCTGATCGACCGGCAGATGACCCACCTCACCCGGCTGGTGGACGATCTGCTCGACGTGGGCCGCATCGCCGCCGGCAAGATCGAGCTGCGGCGGGAGCCGATGCAGGCGCGCGAGATCATCGCGCTCGGCATCGAGGCCGCCGAGCCGACGCTGGCCGCCAAGTCCCAGCCGGTGGGCGTAACCGCCGCCACCGAGGACATCCCGCTGTTCGCGGACCGCACGCGGCTGGTGCAGGTGATCCAGAACCTGCTGCTCAATGCCTCCAAGTTCTCGCCGCCGGGCGCGTCGATCTCGATTACGTCGATGGTGCGCCACCGCACGCTGGTGATCCAGATCATCGACCATGGCCGGGGCATCGCGCGCGAGTCGCTCGACACGATCTTCAACCTGTTCGTGCAGGAAGACCGCCCCGGCAGCACCGCGCAGGGCGGGCTGGGCATCGGCCTGTCCCTGTGCCGCTCGCTGGTGGAGATGCACGGCGGCTCGGTCTCGGCCACGAGCGAGGGGCCCGGGCTGGGCGCCACCTTCACGGTGCAGCTTCCGCTGGCCGCGGCGTTCAATCCGGCCAGCGAGAACGCCGATGCCGCCGCCGGCACGCCCCGGCCGCTGCGCGTGCTGCTGGTGGACGACAACCGCGACGCCGCCGACAGCATGGCGATCCTGCTCGAGATGTCCGGCCACGCCGTGACGATTGCCTACGATGGCATGGAAGCCGTGCACGTGGCGGCGCGCATGCGGCCGGACGTGGCGCTGGTCGACCTGGCCATGCCGGGCATGGACGGCTTCGCGGTGGTCCACGCGCTGCGCCAGATGCCCGCGCTGGCCAACACGCGCTATATCGCGATGACCGGCTTCGGGCAGGCCTCGGACCGCCAGCAGACCCAGGAGGCCGGCTTCCACCGGCATCTGGTCAAGCCGGTGGAGCTGGAAGCGCTGCTCCAGGCCATCGACGCCGGCTAGCATCGCCGGCCTCATCCCCCTACTTCACGCGCGGCGCCGGCAGACCCTCGTCCGCCTGCGGGAGGCCGCCGGACCGGCGCAGCCGCACCGCGCTGGCCACGGCCCCGGCCACGGTTTCCACCTCGCGCTGCACGTCCCCATCGACATCGAGTTCACGGTGCGACGTCGCGTAGGGCTTGTAATAGCCGATGAAACGGTCGAGCCGGGCCTTCTGCCCCGCATCGACCAGCCCCATCCAGTCGAGCCAGTCAGACAGCGCGCGCCGCACGCCTTCGATGCCGGCCACGTCGCCATGCACCGCGAGGCCGTAGACCCGGCCCGCGAGGTGCTTCGGGTAGTCCCAGCCCTTCAGTTCCAGTGCCTTGGCCTCGGGCACGGTCTTGCCGTGTGTGCTACTCGGGTCCGGGTTACCGCCATCGGCGCAGACCAGCCGGTCCATCATCAGCTTGAGCGGGCTGGTCACCTGATACCAGTACACCGGCGTGATGATCATCACGCCGTGCGCGGCGGCCCAGCGCGGGTAGAGGTCGTTCATCCAGTCGTTGACCTGCCCGAGCGCGTGGTTCGGATAGCAGCTGCACGGCCAGTGGCATAGCGGCATGGCGGTGGAGACGCAGCCCTTGCAGGGGTGGATCTGGCGGTCCGGGTCCGAGGTCAGCACGCTGAGGTCGAGCACATCGACGGTCATGCCATCGTGTTCGAGCCGCGCCCGGGCCAGTTCGGCGAGCCGCCATGACTTCGACATCTCGCCCGGGCAGGTGAAGTCGTTGCGCGCGGCAGCCACCACCAGCAGCACGCGGGGCGGCGTGGCGGGGTCTGACTGCCGTTGCTGCGCTGCCGCGATGGCGTCCCGGGCGGCGAGCCATTCCACGGAGACGTCGTAGCCGGGGTCCGCCGCGCCCGGGCCGGCCTTGGCGGTCAGCGGCGCCTTGCGGCTGTCGGCGTAGGCGGCCCAGGCGATGGCTTCGAGCCGGTCGATCGCGGCCTCTTCGGCGCGGAACGCCGGGTCGTAGAAGCGCGCCCGGAAGCGCTCGCGAAACGCCTCGCGCGGCATTTTTTCGGTGACCTGCCCCTTGCGCACGTCGTGGGCGGCGTCTTTGTCCATGGCGTTCCCCCTCTGTGGTGACGCATAGGTCTCTGCAAGATAGGCGCCACCCCGCAGCGCCCGCCAGTGGGGCGGCTTGGCAAGTCTTACAAGGGGATGCATGGAGAACGATGCAGGTTTTGCGCGCGGCGTCGCCCGTGGATACGCCGTCCCTCTCCCCCGCCCCTCTCCCGGAGGGAGAGGGGAGAAAACCAGGGGCCCATCAAAGCCTGTCGGTGTGCTCCCCTCGCCCGCTTGCGGGAGAGGGGAGAAAACCAGGGGCCCATCAAAGCCTGCCGGTGTGCTCCCCTCGCCCGCTTGCGGGAGAGGGGARAAAACCAGGGGCCCATCAAAGCCTGCCGGTGTGCTCCCCTCGCCCGCTTGCGGGAGAGGGGAGAAAACCAGGGGCCCATCAAAGC
>NZ_JBFTJC010000007.1:0-341668 GCF_056395225.1 Cupriavidus sp. 10L45 | reverse complement strand
CTGCAGGATGGACTGCGCCAAGACATTCACTACTACAATCATGACCGCATCAAGCTCAAACTAAAAGGGCTGAGTCCCGTGCAATACAGGACTCAGCCCTTTCCGGCCTAGCCATCAACCGTCCAACTTCTGGGGGTCAGTTCAGATGCCTGGCTTTCTTGTTTCTGCACGATCCCGTCAGAGGATCTGCCGGCCAATCCACCATGCGATGGCGGCCATGAACGCCGACGCCGGAATGGTCAGCACCCACGCCCAGACGATGTTGCCCGCCACGCCCCAGCGCACGGCGGACATCTTCTGCGCCGAACCCACGCCAACGATGGCACCGGTAATCGTGTGCGTGGTCGACACTGGCACACCAAGCGCCGAGGCGATGAACAGCGTAATCGCCCCGCCCGTCTCAGCACAGAAACCGCCAACCGGCTTCAGCTTGGTGATCTTCTGGCCCATGGTGCGGACAATACGCCAGCCGCCGAACAGCGTGCCCATGCCGATGGCCACGTAGCAGCTCACGATCACCCAGGTCGGCGGGCCCGAGGCCCCCGTGGCGATATGGCCGCTCGCGATCAGCAGCATCCAGATAATGCCGATGGTCTTCTGCGCGTCATTGCCGCCGTGGCCGAGGCTATAGAGCGACGCCGACACCAGTTGCAGACGGCGGAACCAGCGGTCCACGCGCGACGGCGGCGTGCGGAAGAACGTCCAGCCCACCACCACCATCATTATCGATCCCAGCACGAAGCCGAGCAGCGGCGAAATCAGGATGAAGGCCACGGTCTTGATCAGGCCGTTACCAACCAGCGCGCCGGTGCCGGCCTTGGCCACCGCTGCGCCGACCAGTCCGCCGATCAGCGCGTGCGACGACGACGACGGAATCCCGTAGAACCACGTGATGACGTTCCACGCGATGGCGCCGACCAGCGCGCCGAAGATAACGTAGTGATCGACGATGTTGACGTCAATCGTGCCCGTGCCGACGGTGGCGGCCACCTTCAGGTGGAACACGAAGATCGCGACCACGTTGCACATGGCGGCCATCGCCACGGCATGGTGCGGCTTCAGCACACCCGTGGACACCACCGTGGCGATCGAGTTGGCCGCATCGTGGAAGCCGTTCATGAAGTCGAACAGCAACGCGAGCACGACCAGCAGGCCGATCACCCACAAGCTCATTTGAATGGTTTGCATGCGAGTGCGCGCCTCAGGCGTTTTCCAGGACGATGCCTTCGATGATGTTGGCCACGTCCTCGCACTTGTCGGTAATGGTCTCCAACTGCTCGTAAATCGCCTTCAACTTGATCAGGCGCTTCACGTCGGTCTCTTCCCGGAACAGCTTCGACATGGCCGAGCGCATCACGCGGTCTGCCTCGGACTCGAGCTGGTCGATCTGCTGTGCGGTCTTCAGGATCGTGCTGGCATTACCCATGTCTTCGAGCAGCCCCACGGCAATCTTCACCTGATCGCAGCACTGCACGCAGATGGTGGCCAGGCGGCGGGCTTCGTCCGTCAGGCTGGTCACGTCGTAGAGCGAGATCGTCTCGGCCACGTCTTCCATCAGGTCCAGGATGTCGTCCATGGTCGTGATGAGCTTGTGGATCTCGTCGCGGTCCAGCGGCGTGATGAAGGTCTTGTGCAGCAGGTCGATCGTGTCGTGCGTGATGCGGTCAGCCTTCTTCTCGGTGGCCTGCACGCGCCGGGCATGGGCTTCAGCGTTGGGCAGGTCGTTGACGAGGGCTTCCAGCTCGTGGGCGGCGGTCACCGCGCAATCGGCGTGCTGGTTGAAGTATTCGAAGAACTTGCCCTCGGTGGGCATGAATCGGCCGAACATGAAATGTCCTTGTGGCGCGCGTGCTGGCGCGTCAGGTTGTGTTGCAAAGGGGAGCCCGGCACACGCCGGCGCAGATTGCACGACAGCCGCGCTGGGCGGCTGTCATCAAAGCGCAATATTTTACAGGGTTACGGCCCGCTCAGGGGTTGCCGTGTGGGATCAGGTGTCGTTGTCAAAGAACGCCGGCCCACCGCTGAAGTTGTCGAACTTCGTGAATTGACCCAGGAACGTGAGCCGAACGGTGCCGATCGGGCCGTTACGCTGCTTACCGATGATGATTTCCGACGTCCCCTTGTCCTGCGAGTCCGGGTTGTAGACTTCGTCGCGATAAATGAACAGGATCACATCGGCATCCTGTTCGATGGCGCCCGATTCACGCAGATCGGACATCACAGGACGCTTGTTCGGACGCTGTTCCAGGCTTCGGTTCAGCTGCGACAGCGCGATCACCGGGCAGTTGAGTTCCTTGGCGAGGCCCTTCAGCGACCGGGAGATCTCCGAAATCTCGGTCGCGCGGTTCTCGCCGCTGCCCGAGCCGGACATCAGCTGGAGGTAATCGATGATGATCAGGCCAAGCTGCCCGCACTGGCGCGCGAGGCGGCGCGAACGCGCGCGCAGCTCCATCGGGTTCAGTGCTGGCGTTTCGTCGATAAACAATTGTGCGTCGTTCATGCGCTGGATGGCATGGGTTAGACGCGGCCAGTCCTCGTCCAGTAGGCGGCCGGTACGCAACCGGTGCTGGTCGAGCCGGCCCACCGAGCCCAACATACGCATGGCCAGCTGCACACCGGCCATTTCCATCGAGAACACAGCCACGGGCAGACCCTGCTCCACGGCCACATGTTCGCCGATGTTCAGCGAAAATGCCGTCTTACCCATCGACGGACGGCCTGCCACGATGATCAGGTCGCCGGCCTGCATGCCGCTGGTCATCTTGTCCAGGTCGATAAAGCCAGTGGGCACGCCGGTCACGTCGGTGGCGGAATCACGGTGATACAGCTCGTCGATCCGCTCCACCACCTGCGTCAGCAGCGGCTGGATTTCCTGGAAGCCCTTCTGCCCCCGCGAGCCCTCTTCGGCAATCGCAAAAACCTTGGATTCTGCTTCATCAAGCAGCTCACGGACCTCGCGGCCCTTCGGCGCAAAGGCGGCCGAGGCAATGTCGTCCGCCACGGTGACCAGCTTGCGCAGCACCGAGCGCTCGCGCACGATTTCCGCATAGCGGCGGATATTGGCCGCGCTCGGCGTGTTCTGCGCCAGGGAGTTCAGGTAGGCCAGCCCACCCACCTCCTCGGCCTTGCCGGCCACCTGGAGCATTTCATACACCGTGATCACGTCCGCCGGCTTGGTGGCGGAGATCAGGCGGGCAATGCTCTGGAAGATGAGGCGGTGATCGAAGCGGTAGAAGTCCGATTCGGAGAGGAAGTCGGCAATACGGTCCCAGGCGGCGTTGTCCAGCAGCAGACCGCCGAGTACCGATTGCTCGGCCTCGATGGAGTGCGGGGGAACCTTGAGACTGTCTAGTTGGGGATCGGCGGCAGGCGCATTCATGGGGTGGGATTATAGCGGCGCCGGACCCGGCCCAAGGGCGCGGCGGCAATAAAAAAGGCAGGAGCGCAGCTCCTGCCTTCTTGTGCATCGGACGCACCGGCCGGGGCCGGCGCATCGATACGGTGCTGCTTAGACGTGCTCGCCCAGGACGGACACGGTCACGTCCACCACCACGTCGGTGTGCAGCGCAACGTTGACCGGGTGGTCGCCAACGATCTTCAGCGGGCCGTTCGGCAGACGCACTTGGGCCTTCTCGACCTTGAAGCCTTGGGTTTCCAGGGCTTCGGCGATGTCGGCGTTGGTCACCGAACCGAACAGTCGGCCGTCCACACCCGACTTCTGGGTGATCTGGACGGTCAGGCCGTTCAGCTTCTCGCCTTCGCCTTGAGCGGCGGCCAGCTTAGCGGCAGCGGCCTTTTCCAGCTCGGCGCGCTTCACTTCGAACTCGGCGATCGCGGTTTGCGTGGCGCGACGTGCCTTCTTCGACGGGATCAGGAAGTTACGAGCGTAACCGTCCTTCACGCGAACGATGTCGCCCAGGTTGCCCAGGTTGATGACTTTTTCCAGCAGAATGACTTGCATCGTGTATTTCTCCTTGCGGTCCTGGGACTATCAGTTCTTGTGCAGGTCGGTGTACGGCATCAGCGCCAGGAAGCGGGCGCGCTTGATGGCCGTATCCAGCTGACGCTGATAGTGAGCCTTGGTACCGGTCAGACGAGCCGGCGTGATCTTGCCGTTATCGCCGATGAAGTCCTTCAGGGTGTCCAGATCCTTGTAGTCGATCTGTTCCACGCCAGCCACGGTGAAGCGGCAGAAGCGCTTGCGCTTGAACAGCGGGTTCTGTTGCTGGAAGCGCTTCTTGTTCTTGTTGTCACGTTTGACGAATGCCATGATTCAATCCTTTACGAATGCTTTACATCCAGTGATGTGAAAGACGAGTGCCTTGCTGTTGCGGTGCCTGCGGGTGAGGAATCCTTCGCAGTCGAGCAGCGTGCCGAGCGGTAACCGCTCTAGACGCTGGCCGACGGGACCGATCCCCATCGCCGCGATGGCGAATTCCACCTGCCGGGGCGTTTCCGCCTCCATGACCTCGCCGGCATGCTGCAGGATGCAGTTGACGACGGGCACACCGGCCGGGGTGTAGCGCAGCGCATCGCGCTCCGCGAGGGCGGCGGTCAGCCTTAACTGGTTCACCGCTGTGCTCCCCCGCTCTCGCTACCTGGCCTGCCGTGGCGGATTTCGCCTGCCACGACCGGCACCGCAGACTGCATTCAGGCAGCCTGGCCTTCCGTGGTCGTTTGCGCGGCCTTGCGGGCTTCTTCGCGCTGCACTTCCTTCATCATCGGCGAAGGAGCGGTCTCGGCCTTCTTGGTCTGCACGATCAGGTGACGCAGCACGGCGTCATTGAACTTGAAGGCGTGCTCGAGTTCGGCCAGGGTTTCCTTGCCGCATTCGATGTTCAGGCAAACGTAGTGAGCCTTGGCCAGCTTCTGGATCATGTAGGCCATCTGACGGCGGCCCCAGTCTTCCACGCGGTGAACCTGGCCGTTTTGCGACGTGACGAGCTGCTTGTAACGCTCGATCATCGCCGGCACTTGTTCGCTTTGGTCCGGATGGACGATAAATACGATTTCGTAATGACGCATTGACGCTCCTTTTGGATGTAGCCACCCGGGCGCCATGTCCGGTGTAGCAAGGTTGAATAGCCCGCGAGTATAGCCCGGTTCCGAGCCAGCACGCAAGCCGGCATCCCGGCAGGACGCTGGGAATCTCTCAGTATTGTCGGAAAACAGCCTGCAGGCGAGCCGGATCGGTGCCAAGCGACGCATCCGCCGCCAGCGCCACCAGCAGCAGCACGCGCGCCTTGTACGGATTGAGATTGCCGGCGGAGGCGAATTCGCCCGAGGCCAGGCGCGGGCGTGCCGGCCCCGCCACATGGCCGGCGCCCGTGCGGGAGCTTCGCACCACGGCCACGCCTCGCGCAGCTGCATCGGCGAGCGCGTCGCCCAGCGTCTCATGAACCGAGCCATTGCCGGTGGCCGCCACCACGAACCCCTTTACGCCGGCCGAGACCATCGCATCCACGGCCACCCTGCCCGGCTGGGCATAGCTCGCCACGATTTCGACAAGTGGCCACGCCGTAGGCACGGGCAGCGCTGGCGCGTCGCCGGGGGCGAACGCGCGTCCAAAGCGCACGTAGGCATCCTGCACGAAACCAATTGGCCCGCCCGCCGGCGACGTGAACGCATTGACCGCCGAGGTATGGGCCTTGGCGACATCGCGGGCCGCATGAATTTCCTGGTTCAGGACCACGAGCACGCCCTGCCCGCGCGCATCCGGGCTTGCCGCCACGCGCACTGCGTCGAGCAAATTCAGCGGACCATCGGCCGAGAGCGACGTGGACGGGCGCATTGCCGCGGTCAGCACCACCGGCACCGCGCTCCGCTGCGTCAGGTGCAGGAACATCGCCGTTTCTTCAAGCGTGTCCGTGCCGTGGGTAATCACCACGCCCACCACATCGGGCTGCGCGACCCAATGCGCCACCCGCGCGGCAAGCGTCGCCCACAGGCTGAAGGCCATGTCCTTGCTGTCGATCTGGGCCACCTGCTCCGTCTCCACACGGGCCACCTCGCCCAGCGCAGGCACGGCCTGGATCAGCGACGAGACCGGCACGGTGGCCGCGCGGTACTGCGCACTGCTGGCGGGGCTGGCGGACGAGCCTGCGATGGTGCCGCCGGTGGCGAGCACGACGATGCGGGGCAATGACGTAGACATATAGCGAGAAAATCGAGCGAGTGAGCGGGTGGTGCAGGCGATTGTAACTGTGGCACGCCGAGGGCCGCCGCTCTCGCAAACCCGTGTCGCCGGGCGCACTGGAGTCCGCCTGGTGTCGCGCATGCCCCACATTGCCACTGCAAATTGTGCTTGCACTTCACTCGATACTGTATAAAATCACAGCATACTGTTTAAACATACAGTGCTTCGGCACCACGAGAGACCGGCGACCCATGGCGACCCTGACACCCCGGCAACAGCAGATCTTCGACCTGATCCGCAACACGATCCGGCACACCGGCATTCCGCCGACCCGTGCCGAGATCGCGTCCGAATTCGGTTTCTCCTCGCCCAACTCTGCCGAGGAACACCTGCGAGCGCTGGCCCGCAAGGGCGTGATCGAGCTGACGCCAGGCGCGTCGCGCGGCATCCGCCTCAAGGTGGCACGTAGCGATTCGGAGATGACGGACCAGTTCTCGCTGCCGATGGCCGGCGTGATGCAGCTGACGCTGCCGCTCGTGGGCCGCGTGGCCGCAGGCAGCCCGATCCTTGCCGCAGAGCACATCGACCGTCAGTACCAGGTAGACGCCTCGGTATTTGATGATCGACCTGATTACCTGCTGCGCGTGCGGGGCCTGAGCATGCGCGATGCCGGCATCCTCGACGGCGACCTGCTCGCCGTCAGGAAAGCCAGCGAAGCCGCCAACGGCAAGATCGTCGTCGCGCGGATCGGCGACGATGTGACCGTCAAACGCCTGAAGCGGCGCGGCGACATGATCGAGCTGATCGCCGAAAACCCGGATTTCGAGAATATCGTGGTGCAGGCCGGCCGCGAGGAATTTTCGCTGGAAGGCATCGCCGTCGGGCTAATCCGCTCCTCGGGCTTCTGACTTCCGAGACCGGACGGGCGGCCGCCTGTCCTGGTCCCCAGTTTTGCAGTGCCAACGCCGCCCCGTTCTCTCCGGACGACGGGCGTGGACTCCTGCTGTCGCAAACTTCGAGGTGCCGCCATGCTGCCAGTCAACCACACCGCTTCCCGCCGCCCGGTCAAGCCCGTGCCGTTCCGCCAAACCAAGGGCGTGCGCGTCTACCAGGGCGCCCAGCGTCGTACGATGGTCGGCAGCATGGCTGCAATCTGCCGGATGCTGGAACTTGCGGATATGCCCGACAAACTGGACGCATGAACCGCTAGCGGCGGATCCGCGTCGCCCAAATCATTGTAAATAGTGCAGTTGCGAGCCCACCACGTGAAATTAAGAGAACGTTTAATTCGTCGTGAGAGGTGCTTTACACTCGATGGCGCGCATCCGTAGTACTGGCGCATTGGCGCCGATGCGCGAAACCGGAACTTGTCGACCCCGCCGAGTGCCGGTTTTTTTTCGCCCTCCCCGGCTGGATCAGGTACCAGGATACATGCCAGTCATGTTCTTGCGCAGACGGTCCCACAGCATACGCACGCCCCGCACGGTCCCGCTCAGACCCGCCGAGTAGCCAGGGTCGTAGTAGTGAATCAGCAACGACCGGCGCTCGCCAACTTCCACATCAAGGTTGGCATGCTGGAGCACAAAGCCGTTGAAGACATAGACGCTGCCCGGCTCCACCGGCACGCGGTTGCAGCGGCCACGGCGCAGATCCCGTAGCGTCAGCCATTTTCTGATGGGAAACGGCAGATTGCGCTGAATGCCATGACGAAGCTTGCAAAAAACATTGGCCACAGTGGATACCGCCAGCCGTGGCGGGTGATAAACCAGCAGATCACCGTTGCAAACGCCATCGGGGGCGAGCTTCAGCGGAATCAGCAGCGTCAGCAGATGCGAATCGTAGTGGCGGCAATGGCTCTCGTTGCGCGTATACGTGCTGGCACAACGAATCACGTGGAACGCTTCCCAACGCAGCGACTTCTTCAGGAGCGTGGTGGCCATGGCCCGAGTCTCGGCGCACACCGTCTCCTCGAGCTTGCGGAAGGCTTCATTGCGACGTAGTAACTCAGCCATTGCGAATGGCTCGGCACGCTCGGGCTGTTCGCCGAAGGATCGATCGATAGCCGCGTTAATGGCAGCCAAGGTCGGCATCGGAATCACACTGGAAAATGCCGCCAGTGCTACATCAGGGTTGAATCGAATTCGCTCCGCCACGGCATGACCTCGCGCTTCGTATAGGTGATTTGCCTAGATGATATGGATTAGACCATTTGGCCCGCCGTGAAGCGTAGCGAAAATCATTCTCGAAAACTTGTCACTATGTGGGCTGTCGCACATGATCCGGGAACAAAGCCCAGTGCATCCACGCCCCCGACGGTTTTCCGGCACATGGGCCGATCAACGATTATTCTTTGGGTGAAGGATCGACGGACACTGGCTGACGATATAAGGGACGCAATGAGGACAAGCCTGGCGGCATGGCTCCTGGTCATCGCCGCACTGATTTCGGGGCCGGGGGTTGCTGCTGAGTTCGGTAGCAAGGGTGGCCCCGAGCCCGCCAATATCGATCAGATTACCGACCTACTTCGCGAAGAGCCCTACGACCTGGAGCTACTGATCAGCTTTGGGACATCGAAGGGCGGATCGGCTGGCCATATCGCCCTGGGCGTCCGTGACGACACGCTCGGCGACGACATTGTCTACTCGGCAAATTTCTACGCCGACCGCACGCCCAAGCACGAGAATGATTTTTACACCGCCAATCTGATGGCGGGCATCCCAAAGAAGGAATATCTGTTCAAGACGGCCTCCTCCATCGCGGAAACGACGATGTTTGGCCTCGACTATGGCGAGATCTACAAGCGGTCGGTGATCGGTGTGCGGGTCTACGGCGTGCCCACGCAGGAAAAACAGTCGCTGGTCGATTACTTCCGCCGCATCAACGACGATTACCATCGGCGGGCAACGGACACCGAATATCACAGCGGCACAATCCAATACGATTATTTGCGCCTGAACTGCGCCAAGACCATCGGCGCCGCCTTCAAGTACGGCGCCGGCTACAAAAATTTGACGATAAAGAGCCCCAAAGTCCTATCCGGGCGACGCGTGGTGGCCGCCGCGACCGCGAATATTCCCACGGAGATGGCGATGAAGCTGATCAAGGAATGGGGCAAGCGCGGATACGGTATGGACGTAGTGCTGTACAAGAAGTACGGCAGCTCCACCTATGTGGAACCTCGCGAAGAGGAGAAGGTGGCATTCAAGGACCTGCCCAACCGCTTCCCCTCCGTCCTGTCGCTCGATTTCCGCAGGGAGCAAGGGGCCTATCGCGACTTCGACAATCTCTACGCCATGTACCTGTTCTACAACCTGGGCCGGTTCAGCGTGCGCGTGAATGAGCAGACGCGGTTGCTGGAGGTCGAGAAGGACAAGGAGCCGATGCCCTATCGACAAGCCGCGGAACTGGCCAAGGCCAGCGCCGAATCGGACAGCGAAAAATTTCGTCGCCACGCCGAAGCGCCGGACAACACCCATCTCTACTATTTCTCGGAGGGGAATCAGGACGGGAGTGCTCGCTGAGCGGGTAGCAACGGCGCGCAGAAAAGCAAAACCGCCACTTGAGTAAGTGGCCGTTTTGTTAAGCAATTTGGGGTGGCTGATGGGACTCGAACCCACGACGACAGGAATCACAATCCTGGACTCTACCAACTGAGCTACAGCCACCGTAGAGGTTTTGCCAGCTTGCCGCTGGCGCTTCCGCTAACCGGCGTTGCCGTTCAACGAAAAACAAGATTCTACAAGGATCTTCAGAGGATGGCTAGTATTCCGCACAAAAAATTTCAACCGGCCTCGCCTGCCTTATCGACTGCCATGCCACTTCGCTTCGAGCAGCACCGCCTCCTTGATTGCGGCAACAGTCTCGGCCTCGCTCGGGAACAAGCCGAGCAGTCGCCGGGACTTGCCATTGAGCACATCGCGCTGCAATGCTTTACCCGCTTCCACCGAGGTGCCGGCGTGCCAGCAGTACCGCGCAGTCCATTTGCCGTCCTGCAGACGCTCGGCCACCCAGATCAGGCGGAAGTCCTCGAAGACCTCGCCAAATGGCTCTTCCCCATCCACCATGTGCTATCCCCCAAGGCTCGCTTCCGATCCGTCGCGCCGGCCCATGCTCGTGCACGCGCTGCGACGCCGACTACCGGCCAGCCCACTTGCTTTTCCCCCACCGAAACCCTGGTTGCACAGGATTCACAGGCCACATGCCGACTGCCGCGGCATTGATGGCATCGTAACATGACGAAAACGCCGCTTACCTACTTTCAGAAATCCAGATGTCTATAGCGTGGGACATCGAACGCCGTTTCGCCAAGTCAAAATGTCTATCGGCTACCGCACGAAAAACGCGGAGAGCCCCACGAACGCAGGGTTCTGGCGCAATGGGTGCTGATAGATACTCTTTCGCGAGGGACATTGACCCCCCTCGACATTCCCGTCAGGCGGCCTTGGTAACCAAGAGTCGCCTGCTTTTTTTGGGGACGCGCAGAATGTGAGGACGAAAAAAAAGAGCCCGCCGTAGCGGACTCTTAAATTAGCGATCTCAATGCCCTGAAGGCAGGATCAATGTAGTCGGCCCGGATCGTGAGCACTATTCGGGCAAACCCAAGGTACGGCGGACAAAAAAAGAGCCCGCACACGGCGGGCCCAATAATCAGTTGAAGAAAGCCCTGTATTCGAGGGCAAGCACAGTGTAAGAAGGTGCCCGCTAAGCGGCGAATTAGGGGAATCCCTTTGCTGGTGCGGGATTCGACGCCACCGACTGCCCAATACACCGCTGCACGCACCCGTCCGGGCACCCTGCATAGAACGATCGTTCGAAATTAGAGTTTTCCTTCGATTCCGGCGGGCGCTCAGGCTGCCTCAAGCAGGTCCGGACGCAGGTGGCTACGCGCTTCTTCGAAGAGCGCGTCCACGGCGATACGGCCACGCGCGGCGTGCATGCGACGTGCATCTGACAGCACACGCCGCCAACCCCGGCCACCGTGAATGCCACGATGCAAGCCCAGCATGTGCCGCGTGACGGCGCCCATGTAACCGCCTTGCTCCACCAAAGCGCCGATGTAGTCCTGCATCGCCAACTCCACTTCCTGCCGCGCAGAAATAGGCGTGGTCGCGCCATAGAAGCGCGTATCCATTTCCGACAGGAAATACGGTTGGTGATACGCCTCGCGGCCAATCATGACGCCATCCACGTGTTGCAGATGCTCGGCGATCTCGTCGTAGGTCACGATGCCACCATTGATCAGAATCTCGAGTTTCGGAAACTCGCGTTTTAGCTGATAAGCGACCTCATAACGGAGCGGCGGGATTTCGCGATTTTCTTTTGGGCTCAGGCCCTTCAATATCGCGTTGCGCGCATGGACGATAAACGTCTCGCATCCCGCATCAGCGATCGTGCCAACAAAATCGCGGACAAAATCGTAATGCTCGATCGTGTCGATACCGATCCGGTGCTTGACCGTCACCGGAATGGACACCGCATCGCGCATCGCTTTCACGCAATCCGCCACCAGAGTCGGCTCCGCCATCAGGCAAGCGCCAAACGCGCCACGCTGCACGCGCTCCGACGGGCAGCCGCAGTTGAGGTTGATTTCCTTGTAACCCCATTGTTCGCCGAGTTTTGCCGCCTGGGCGAGGTCGGCAGGCTCGCTGCCGCCCAGTTGAAGCGCTACGGGCTGCTCGGCGGCGTCGAAATCGAGGTGGCGCGCCACATCGCCATGAAGAAGCGCGCCCGTCGTCACCATTTCGGTATAGAGCCAGGTGTCCCGGCTCAACGCGCGGTGAAACGTGCGGCAATGGCGATCAGTCCAATCCATCATCGGGGCCACCGAGATGCGGCGGGGATTTACGGTCATGCGGGTCGTGGGATAGCGGATGTAGCCTGGGACGAACCCGGCTATTGGGAGACCCGCAGTATACGTGAGCTGGGCGTGCGTTGCAGGGCGTGGTAAGGGATGCGCCGGCTGCACTCGGCGGGGTGCTGCGTCAAAGAAAACGGCGCCCGAAAGCGCCGTTCGGCTCTTGCTCGTGATGCGGGGGGCATCAATGCATGAACAGCCAGATCAGAACCAGCACGAAGGCCGGGACGCCGAGTAGCCACGCGACGATGTACGGCATGGTTTTCCTCCTGAATATCTGTAGTGGGCTTGACTCCACTATAGAAACAGGCACCTGCCGGCGATGTCGGGGCCGCCCCGCTTCGCACTGTAGGACTGGGCTGACCCTACCTTCCCCACCTGGATCAGCGAGCGGCGTTCTTGTCGATCCAACTGGCAAACGTCGTCAGGTACTTGCTCAGGAAGCCGCGTGTCGATTCGTTCGCAATCCCGCCCTGCGCGTCGAACAGCTTGTCTGCGCCGCTGATATAGGCTTCGGGCTGCTGCAAGACCGGGATATTGAGGAATACCAGCGACTGGCGCAGGTGGTGATTGGCGCCGAAGCCACCAATGGCACCCGGCGATGCGCTGATCACGCCGCCCGGCTTGCCGTCCCAGGCACTCTGCCCATAGGGGCGCGAGCCGACGTCGATGGCGTTCTTGAGGACGCCGGGCACCGAGCGGTTGTACTCGGGCGTGATGAACAGCACCGCATCTGCGCGGCGGATGCGGTCGCGGAACGCCACCCACTCGGCCGGTGGATTGTCGTCGTCGTCCTGGTTGTACATCTGCAGCTGCCGGATATCCACGATATCCAGTTTCAGCTGCGGCGGCGCCAGCGCTGCCAGCGCTTTGGCCAGCTTCAGGTTCAGGGATTCCTTGCGCAGGCTTCCCACCACTACGGCGACATCACGAGGATTGCTCATCACGGGTTCCTTTCACTGTTGACGGTTGAAGTACAACGGATTGCAACGGATGCAGCGAAAATCCGGGCGGGGCATGTTGCCCTGCCCGAGTTGTCTATCGATTCAGTCTATCGACCCAGACCGGCCAGCGGATGTTCCTCGCGCCGCCACGGGCTATCGAAGAATGATCGCACACGTGCCGTGGTCACGTCGTCAAGCCGCACCGGCTGCCATTTGGGCTGATGGTCCTTGTCCACGGCGAGCGCGCGGATGCCTTCCACCTTCTCGCCAATGCGGAACACGTGGTACATCATGTCCAGTTCCATGCGCAGCTCGTCGTCCAGCGCCATCGACCGCGCACGGCGAATCTGCTCGAGCGTCACGCATAGCATCAGCGGCGAACGGCTGCGCAGCATCGCGGCGGTCTGGGCGGCCCAATCGCCTTCGGCATCGCTGATGGTGGCGAGGATGGCCGGCACCGTCGCGCCCGCGAACGCGGTGTCGATCTGGTCCGACAGCCGCGCGAGGGTGCTGTCGGCCGGCTGGCAGGCCGCTGCGTGCTGGTCCGTGAACCTGGCGATATGTGCCAGCACCGACTCGGGGCTGCTGAACCGGGCCGCCTGCAGCGCCGCTACCATCTCGGCCAGCGCATTGGCGGGCAGGTAGGCATCCGCCAGACGCGCGTACAGCGCATCGGCGGCGTGGATGACCGTGCCGGTCAAGCCCAGGTATTCGCCCAGCCGGCCCGGCGTGCGGGCGAGGAACCAGCCGCCGCCCACGTCTGGGAACAGGCCGATATTGGTCTCGGGCATCGCCATCTTCGTGCGATCCGTGACGATGCGCAGGCGGGCACCTTGCGAAATGCCCATTCCACCGCCCATGACCACGCCGTCCATCAGCGCGATATAGGGCTTCGTGTAGCGGTGAATCAAGTGGTTGAGCGCGTATTCCTCGACGAAGAACTGGTCGAGCAGCGGGTCCTGCGCGTGCCATGCCTTGTGGAACCAGCGGATGTCTCCGCCAGCGCAGAACGCCTTGCCGCCTGCGCCCGCCACCACCACCGCGTGCACCGCCGGATCGGCCTCCCAGCGCGTCAGCGCGTCCGTGATCGCGCGAATCATCTCCAGCGACAGCGCGTTCAGCGCCTGCGGGCGGTTCAGCGTCAGATACGCCACCCCGCCACGCTCCTCGGTCGTCACTTCCACCACTGCCTGCGTCGATCCAAACTCCGTCATGTGTCTCTGCTCCTTTCTTGTTGCCAGCGATTTTACGCCAGCCACATGACGATGCCGGGCCACTTTGCGATTCAGAATCGTCTCAACGGACTCGGCTCAGGCCAGCCGGAAGGCGGCCATGAGACCCGTCAGCCGCTGGGCCTGGTCCTGGAGCGACGCCGCCGCGGCAGCCGCTTCCTCGACCAGCGCCGCGTTCTGCTGCGTCATGCCGTCCATATGGGACACCGCCACGTTCACCTGTTCGATGCCGCGCGACTGCTCGTCCGATGCCGCGCTGATGCCGCCGATGATGTCGCTCACGCGTCGTACTTCGTCCACGATGTCCTGCATCGCCCTGCCCGCCCCGTCCACGAGGGAGGTGCCCTCGCGCACGCTGGACACCGACGCGCCGATCAGCCCCCGGATCTCCTTCGACGCCGCCGCGCAGCGTTGAGACAAATCTCGAACATCGCCCGCTACGACGGCAAAGCCGCGCCCGTGCTCCCCCGCCCGGGCGGCTTCCACGGCGGCATTGAGCGCCAGGATGTTGGTCTGGAACGCGATTTTCTCGATCACCTCGATGATGTCGACGATCTTGTTGGCGCCGGCGTCGATGGCGCGCATGGTGTCCACCACGCGCGAAACCGCCGCGCTGCCGCGCTCGGCAAGCGTCTGGGCGTTAGTCGCCAGCGAGGTGGCGTCGCGCGCGCTATCGGCGTTGTGGCGTACGGTGCTGGTCAGCTGCTCCATGCTCGATGCGGTCTCCTCCAGCGACGCGGCCTGCTGCTCGGTGCGCTGCGACAGGTTGGCGTTGCCGCTGGCGATCTGCGCGCTGGCAGCGGCGATCGAGTCGGCGCCGCCGCGCACCTCGCCCACCATCTCGCGCAACCGCGCCTGCATGCGGCCGAGCATCCCCAGCATGCGACTCGTCTCATTCCTGGCGTGCTCGTCGACCATTACGCCGGCGTCCTCCCGATGCGCGGTGCCGAGATCCCCGTCGGCAATGCGGGCGAAGCGGGCGATGGCCACGTCGAGCGGCCGGACAATGGAGACCCGCAGGCGCCAGGCCACCACGGTGCTGAACACCAGACCCACGGCCAGCACGACGAGCGAGAGCGTCAGCAGCCGACCGTAACGATCTTGAGAACTTTCGTACACGGCCTTGGCGCTCGCCACCTGTAGACGGGCCAGTTCCGTGTTGACGGCCGTGAACTGGATGTCGAGCTTGGGAATCGTGTCCATGACCGCCGTCATCATCGCGTCGCGGTTACCGGCATGGAGCGCGGCAATCATTGGCGCCACGCCCTGCGTGAACAGCACCTGGCGACGGGCCGACACGGCCTCGGTGGCGCGCGTCTGCTCCTCATTACGAGGAATCTCAAGATACGATTTCCAGGCCGCGTCCGACTGGCGCGCGAAGTCCTGTGCCGTGGCGGCGCGCGCCTTGGCGTCGGCCGGATCGGTGGCGAACGCGGCCTGGTCCAGCAGCACGCGCACCAGCAACTGGTTGGAGCGCGCTTCGGCCAGATACGTCGCGGCGGCAAGCTGCTGTTGATAGACCTGACGCGTGGCGTCGTTGCTGCGCGACATGCCCAGCCAACCGACGCCGCCGACAATCAGCAGCAACAAATTCGTGACAATCGTGAGGAGCCACAGCCTGGCTCCGATCGTAGTGTTGCGAAACATGGGGGCGACTCTCCGTAACGTGAAAAGCGGCCACTCCTCTCTGGCCGTTCACGCAATGACGGCGCGCCCGCACGAACCTTGATGCATCGCGATGGATAGTCTGTGTTGCAGATTTGTGATGATGTGCGATAGACGACGCGCGCGCGCACGATCGAGCACATGGTGCGTATGGAGGAAGCCCTCCACGCAAAAACCTTGAGAATGTGCACACTTGCGCCATGCACGTCACGCCCCCGCAATCCGCCGGCTTCGATCCCGGCCTGATCCTGATGGCCTTCGCGCCGGTCTTCCTGCTGACTATCGGCTGGGAGGCCTGGTACTGGGCGCGCCGCGACCCCGCCGTCTATAGCTGGCGGGACACGCTATCCAACGCCAGCCTCGCGCTGATGCATCAGGCGTCGGACGCCTTCTTCCTCTGGCTGCTGATCCGCACGGTCTACACGTGGTGCTACGCGCACGGTCTGCGCGCGGTGCCGGAGACCTGGTGGTCGTTCGCGCTGCTGCTGTTACTACAGGATTTTCTTTATTACTGGTTCCACCGGGCCAGCCATCGGGTGCGCTGGCTGTGGGCGTCGCACGTGGCGCACCACTCATCGGAAGGCATGAATTTCTCGACGGCGTTCCGGCAGAGCCTGACCTATCCGATCTCGGGCATGTGGCTGTTCTGGATTCCGCTCGCGTTCATCGGATTTACGCCAGATTGGGTGATCCTGGCCGTCGGCCTGAACCTCGCGTTCCAGTTCTTCGTCCATACGCGGCTGGGCCGGCGCTGGCCGCTCGTTGAGATGGTTCTCAATACGCCGTCGGTACATCGGGTCCACCATGCGAAGAATCCGCAGTACATCGACCGTAACTACGCGGGCGTGCTGACCCTCTGGGATCGCCTGTTCGGCAGCTTCGTGCCCGAGGAGGCCGCGCCCGAATACGGCATCACGCGGCAGATACGCACGCACAACCCGCTGACACTCACCTTCCACGAATGGCGTGACATGTTCCGCGACGCCTGGCACGCCCGAGACCCGCGCTACTTCTGGAAGCCGCCCGAGTGGCGCAGCCCCAAACACGTTGAACCATGAAAAAACCGCGCTCGAGGGCGCGGTTTTTTCTGGGGCAAACCGGTGTTACACGGTGTCGCGCGAAGCACGCTTACGCTCGTGCTCCTTCAGGTGGCGCTTGCGCAGACGAATGCTCTTGGGGGTGATTTCCACGAGTTCGTCATCGGCGATGAATTCCACCGCGTATTCAAGCGACATCTGGATCGGCGGCACCAGGCGCACGGCTTCGTCAGTACCCGAGGCGCGCACGTTGGTCAGCTGCTTGCCCTTGATCGGGTTCACGACGAGGTCGTTGTCCCGGCTATGGATGCCGATGATCATGCCTTCGTACAGCGCATCGCCCGGCTTCACGAACATGCGACCGCGATCCTGCAGCTTCCACAGTGCGTACGCCACGGCGTCGCCGTCGTCCTGCGAGATCAGCACGCCATTGTGACGCTCGCCCAGGCCGCCTTCGCGCACCGGTGCATAGTCGTCGAAAATGTGGCTGATCAGGCCCGTGCCGCGCGTCAGCGTCAGGAACTCGCCCTGGAAGCCGATCAGGCCACGCGCCGGAATACGGTACTCCAGGCGGGTACGGCCCTTGCCGTCCGATGCCATGTCGAGCAGTTCGCCCTTGCGGCGGCCCAGCTCTTCCATGACGCTGCCCTGGTGGCCGTCTTCCACATCCACGGTCAGCAGTTCGTACGGCTCATGCTTCACGCCATCGATTTCCTTGAACACCACGCGCGGGCGCGACACGGCCAGCTCGTAGCCTTCGCGGCGCATGTTTTCCAGCAGGATGGTCAAGTGCAGTTCGCCACGGCCCGACACTTCGAAAATCGTGTCGTCGCCGGTCTCGGCCACGCGCAGGGCCACGTTCGACTTCAGTTCGCGGTCCAGGCGTTCGCGCAACTGGCGGCTGGTCACGAACTTGCCTTCACGGCCGGCCAGCGGCGACGTGTTCACGCAGAAGTTCATGGTCAGGGTGGGCTCGTCCACCTTCAGCATCGGCAGGGCGTCCTGGGCGTCCGGCGCGCACACGGTGCAGCCGATACCCAGTTCCTCAATACCGTTGATCAGCACGATGTCGCCGGCTTCCGCCTCGGGCACGATTTCGCGCTCCAGGCCACGGAACTTCAGCACCTGGTTGATACGACCCTTGATCGGGTTGCCTTCCGGGCCGAACTTGACCACCACGTCCTGCAGCGACTTGGCGCGGCCACGCGAAATGCGGCCCACGCCGATCTTGCCGACGTAGCTCGAGTAGTCGAGCGAGATGATCTGCATCTGCAGCGGACCGTCCGGGTCGTCGTTACGAACCGGCACCTTGGTCAGCACGGTCTCGAACAGCGGCTTCATGTCACCATCGCGCACGTCTTCGGTCAGACCGGCATAGCCGTTCAGCCCCGAGGCGAAGATCACCGGGAAGTCGAGCTGCTCGTCGTTGGCGCCGAGCTTGTCGAACAGGTCGAAGGTCTGGTTGATCACCCAGTCAGGGCGTGCGCCCGGACGGTCGATCTTGTTGATCACGACGATCGGCTTCAGGCCGAGCGCGAGTGCCTTGCGCGTCACGAAACGCGTTTGCGGCATCGGGCCTTCCACGGCATCGACGAGCAGCAGCACGCCGTCGACCATCGACAGCACGCGCTCCACTTCACCGCCGAAGTCGGCGTGGCCCGGGGTGTCCACGATGTTGATGTGCGTGCCGTTGTACTCGACGGCACAGTTCTTCGCGAGGATCGTGATCCCGCGTTCCTTTTCCAGGTCGTTCGAGTCCATCACGCGTTCAACCATTTGCTGGTTTTCACGGAAGGTACCTGCCTGGCGCAGGAGCTGGTCGACCAGGGTGGTCTTGCCATGATCGACGTGGGCGATGATGGCGATGTTACGGATGGCGCGGGTCATTGCGGCGTCCCCTTGACGCGGAGCGTTCGAAAAATTAACCCGACATTCTAGCATGCTGCGGCGCAAAACGCTCTGCTGCGGATCGACCTTCTATGTTAGGCGTCGTTGCGGTTTCTGCAATGACGAATTTCCGTTCTTGCGGATCGTGCGTCACATGCATATATTTGTCACAGCAAAGATTGCGGCGACAAACAATGAGTGAATCTAACGCCACTTTTACGACCACTTCCGGCGCAGGGCCTGCCGAGCCGGATCTTTTCGATCCGGCCGTCTACGAGCTTGGCTCCAGCGTTGGTTACCTGCTGGCCCGGGCCAAGAACCTGCTAACGCTCGGCATCGAGCAGGAAGTGAATGGCCTGGACATCACGCACGCCCAGGCGAGCTGCCTAATCATGTTGTCGATGGGTGGCGCCAGTACCGTCACCGACATCGGCCGCAGCCTGAACACCGATGCCGGATCGATCACCCGCATGTTGAGYCGGCTTGAGAAACGGGGACTTATCGTGCGCACGCGCCGCGACGACGATCGCCGCGTGGTGGACCTGTCGCTGACGCCCGAGGGCACGGCCATCGCCGCCCAACTGCCTGCCGTCTTCTGCAACGTGATGCGGCGCCATTTCGTCGGCTTCAGCCAGGCGGAAATCGACGTACTGCGCGGCATGCTGCATCGGGTCATCGACAACGGTGGCGGGCAGGCCGTCGGCACCTGCTGGACTGAGCGCGATGGCGGCTAGCGCACCCCTGCCCCGCCCTTTGCACGTTTTCTCATCACCCGGCGCCACCATCCTGGCGACAGGCTAAATAAGAAGTCAGATCGATATGCAACCCGTTATCTCCTCCGCATCGCGCCGTCTGGGCGCCCTGGCCCTCACGGTCATGGCCGCGGCCGTGCTGGCCGGCTGCGCGGCGTTGGGTGACTCGCACAGCACCCAAAACCTGGCCGAGCCGCAGGCGCTGGCGTCGCCGCAGACCTTTACCAACGATCACGGCCAGTGGCCGTCGCAGGACTGGGTCGACCAGTTCCACGATGCGCAACTCCGCGCGCTGGCCGACGAGGCCGTCAAGGACAATCCGAGCCTGCAGGCCGCGATTGGCCGCGTGGCGGCATCGCGTGCACTGGCCGAAGCCACGCGCGGCGCGCTGTATCCGAGCGTGGACTTCGAAGGCAGCATCGTGCGCCAGCGGTTTTCCGAAACCGACCTGTTCGAAGGCACGCCGCTGGCCGGCTCCTGGCAGAACCAGTCGCGGCTGCAGATGGGCCTGTCGTGGGACCTCGACTTCTGGGGCAAGAACCGCGATGCGCTGGAAGCTGCGCTCTCCGACGACCGCGCCATGGAGGCCGAGAGTCAGGCCGCGCGCCTGATCCTGACCACCTCCATCGCCCGCAACTACAACCGGCTGGCCGCGCTGTATGCGCAGCGCGATGTGGCCGAGCGCGCCATCGCCCAGCGTCGCGACCTGACCGACCTCTCGCGCCAGCGTCTGGCCGCCGGGCTCGATACCCAGGTCGAGACCACGCAGGCACGCGGCACCGTGGCCGCCGCGCAGACCGACCTGCAACGCGTGGAAGAGGAAATCGCCCTCGCCCGCAACCAGATCGCCGCGCTGCTGGGCAAGGGCCCGGATCGTGGACTGCAGATCGCCCGCCCCACCCTGCTCGCCAACGCCACGCCGCTGCTGCCCGATGACCTGACCATCGGCCTCATCGGCCGTCGCCCGGATGTGGTGGCGGCGCGCTGGCGCGTGGAGGCGGCGTCGAAGGACATCAGCGTGGCAAAGAAGGAGTTCCTGCCCGACGTGACGCTGACCGCGTTCGCCGGCGTGGCCTCGCTCGATCCGTCGAACCTGCTGATGGGCATCAGCCGCACCTTCGGCATCGGTCCTTCGGTGCGGCTGCCAGTGTTCGAAGGCGGCCGGCTGCGCGCCAACCTCAAGGGCAAGAACGCGCAATACGACATCGCCGTGGCGAACTACAACCAGACGCTGGTCGACGCGCTGCGCGAAACCGCCGACACCGTGACCAGCATTCGCAGCGTGGACACCCAGATCAAGACCCAGCGCGAGGCGCTGGACCTGGCCGAGCACGCCTACGCGCTGGCCACCACGCGCTACAAGGCCGGTCTCGGCACGCAGTTGACCGTGCTCAACGCCGAAAGCAATGTGCTCCAGCAGCGTCGGCTGGCCACCGACCTCCAGGCGCGGCGGCTCGATTTGCAGATGGGGCTGATGAAGGCCCTCGGCGGCGGCTACCAGGGCGAGACGCCGGATACCGCGCAAGCGCCGCACGCCGCCCAAGGCTGACCGGGCGCTCGCCCGCCGACACCAGACAATCCGTCAAAGACTACGCAAAAGACAGACATCATGAGCAACACTCCGCAATCTGCCGCGCCGCAAACCCCGACCCCCGCCGCCGACAACAATGGCAAGCGCCGCCGCCTGCTGGTGGCGCTGACCGCCGCCGTCGTTGTGGCCGGGCTTGGCTATGGCCTGTACTGGGGCGTCTACGCGCGCCATTTCGAGAATACCGACGATGCCTACGTCGCCGGCAATGTGGTGCAGGTGACGCCGCTGGTGGGTGGCACGGTGATCTCCATCACTGCCGACGACACGCAGCTCGTTACCGCCGGCCAGCCGCTGATCCAGCTCGACCGCGCCGACTCCCAGGTGGCCATGGAACAGGCCGAGGCCCAGCTCGCCCAGGCCGTGCGCGAGGTGCGCACGCTCTACGTGAACAACGGCTCGCTGTCCGCCAACGTGGCGATGCGCCAGGCCGACGTAGCCAAGGCGCGCGACGACCTGCGCCGCCGCCAGGCCATCGCCGGCTCGGGTGCCGTGTCGAACGAAGAAATTTCTCATGCGCAGACCGGGCTGAAGGCCGCCGAATCGGCGCTGCTGGCCGCGCAGGAGCAACTCGCTTCGAACAAGGTGCTGACCGACCAGACTACGGTTGAGAAACATCCCAATGTGCAGCGCGCTGCCGCGAACCTGCGTTCGGCCTACCTCGCCTTCGCCCGCTCGACGATGCCCGCGCCGGTCACCGGCTACGTGGCCAAGCGCTCGGTCCAGGTGGGCCAGCGCGTGAGCCCCGGCACGCCGCTGATGGCCGTGGTGCCGCTAGACCAAGTGTGGGTGGATGCCAACTTCAAGGAAGTGCAGATCACGCATATGCGGATCGGCCAGCCGGTGGAGCTGGAGGCCGATGTCTATGGCTCGAAGGTCAAGTACACGGGTCACGTGGCGGGCTTCTCGGCCGGCACGGGCTCCGCGTTCTCGCTGCTGCCGGCACAGAACGCCACGGGCAACTGGATCAAGGTGGTGCAGCGCCTGCCGGTGCGTATCGCGCTGGATCCGCAGCAGTTGAAGGACCATCCGCTGCGCGTGGGCCTGTCGATGAACGTCACCGTCGACGTGCGCAAGGAAGAAGGCGGCGCGATGCTCAGCGCCTCCGCCGCCAAGCCGCTCCAGACCGATGTCTACGACAAGGTGGCGCAGGACGCCGACGAACTGATCGCCAAGATCATCTCGCTGAACAACGGCGGCCGCACCTCGGCCGCGCCGCAGGGGGCACCGGCCGTGACCGGCAAGGCGGGCGCCGCGGCTCCCGTGGCCAAGCCGGCCAATACGTAATTGTCTGATTTCCTGATGTTCGGATTCCCTGATTCCGCACGGCTGACCGCTCATGGCTAATTCCACCACCGCCACGCCGGGCGCGGGCGCTTCGCCGGCACCGGCCAAGGCGCCCTCCGCCACGCCACCGCCGCTGACCGGCGGCAAGCTCGTGATCGGCACGATCGCGCTGTCGCTGGCCACGTTCATGAACGTGCTCGACTCGTCGATTGCCAATGTGTCGATCCCGGCCATCTCGGGCGATCTCGGCGTCTCGCCCAACCAGGGCACCTGGGTCATCACCTCGTTCGCGGTGGCCAACGCCATCTCGGTGCCGCTGACCGGCTGGCTGACCACGCGCTTCGGCGCGGTGCGGCTGTTCGTGCTGTCGATCCTGCTGTTCGTGGTCTCATCGTGGCTATGCGGCGTGGCGCCGAACCTTGAGACGCTGCTGGCCGCCCGGATCCTCCAGGGTGCTGTGGCCGGGCCGATGATCCCGCTCTCCCAGTCGCTGCTGCTGGCCAGCTATCCACCAGCCAAGAGTTCGATGGCGCTGGCGCTGTGGGGCATGACCACGCTGGTCGCGCCGATCATGGGGCCGCTGCTGGGCGGCTGGATCTCGGACAACATGACCTGGCCGTGGATCTTCTATATCAATATCCCGGTTGGTCTGGGTGCCGCCTACGCCACCTGGGCGATCTATCGCGAGCGGGAAACGCCCACCAAGACGCTGCCGATCGACCGCATCGGGCTGGCGCTGCTGGTGATCTGGGTCGGCTCGATGCAGCTGATGCTCGACAAGGGCAAGGAACTCGACTGGTTCCATTCCAACGTGATCGTGGCGCTGACCGTGATTGCCGTGGTGGGCTTCCTGTTCTTTCTGATCTGGGAAAACTACGAGAAACATCCGGTGGTGGACATCCATCTGTTCAAGGGGCGCAACTTCGCCGCCGGCGTGGTGGCGATCTCGGTCGCGTACGGGCTGTTCTTCGGCAACCTGGTGATCCTGCCGCTGTGGCTGCAGACCATCGTCGGCTACACCGCCACGGACGCGGGCATCGTCATGGCGCCGGTGGGCATTTTCGCGATCATCCTGTCGCCGATCATCGGGCGCATCCTGCCCAAGGTGGACGCGCGCTGGGTGGCGACGGGCGCGTTCATCACGTTCGGCATCGTCAGTTTCATGCGGGCCGGCTTCACCACCGGGGTGGATACGCGCACGCTGATGATTCCCACGCTGATCCAGGGCGCGGCGATGGCGCTGTTCTTCATTCCGCTGACGTCGATCATCCTGTCCGGCCAGCCGCCTGAGAAGATTCCGGCGGCCTCCGGCTTGTCGAACTTCGTGCGGATTACGTTCGGGGCAATCGGGGCGTCGATCTCGACCACGATCTGGGAAAACCGCTCGGCGCTCCATCACGCGCAACTGGTGGAGCAGATCAACCCCTACAGCGCCACCTACACCGAGCAGTTGAACCATCTGATGCAGATGGGCATGACGCAGACGCAGGCCATCGGACTGATGGAGCGGAACATCTCGCTCCAGGCGTCGATGCTGGGCGCCAACGACATCTTCTGGATCTCGGGCGTGCTGTTCTTCGTGCTGATCGGCTTTGTCTGGCTGACCAAGCGCAGCCAGGGCGGCGGCGGCGCCGAGGCGGCCGGCGCGCACTGAGCGCGTCACAAAGCGCACCCGCCGCTATCGCCGCTCCGGCGGCGACGCGGCGCCAACGGGCGGCACCATCCGCGTGCCGCCCTGCCAGGCAAACGCGGCCAGCAACACGGCGGCGCAGCCCCAGGCGAACACCGGCAGCCAGGGCAACCAGCCCGCCAGCGGCGCGGCGGCACCGGCGGCCAGCATGGCGATGCGCGCCAACGCCGCCAGCGCCGCGAGCGAGAACACCAGCCCGACGAAGCGCCCTTCCCGCCCCACATGGCCGGCATCGGTCGCCGCATTGACCACCGTGCCGAAGACCATCGCCCACAACACGCCCGCAACGCCCTGCGCGAGCAACACGCCGGGGAGCGTGGAGGCCGTGGCGAAACCGACCAGCGTGAGCGCCCCCAGCAGGGCTGCAGCCAGCAGCAGCACGGCGGCCGGCACGCGCTTCAGCAAAGGCGCCTGCGGCAGCAACACCCCAAGGACGAAGCCCACCCAGAAGGCCGGCATGTAGCGCACCAGCTCTGTGGCGGGCGCAAAGCGGAGATAGGCGGGACCGGAATTGATCGCGATGTGGATCTGGAAGCCGAACGCCAGCAGCCACGTCGCGGCGAAGAACAGCCAGAGCGCCGGCATCGGCGCGGGCGGGGCGCGGCGGGGCGGGAGAGCTTCGCGCGGCGGCAACTCGATCCAGCGCAGTGCGACCACTGCCACCACGAGGCCGGCGCTCGCCAGCACGAACGGCACTACGGGCGACGACTGGCGCAGCGCCGCCGTCAGCATCGGGGCCAGCGCCCCGGCCAGCCCGATGCCCAGTATCGACCATGCAATCAGAAGCGGCGTGGCGGAGCGTTCAAGACGACGCGCGATGATGACCATCGGCGGTGCACGCAGCGCGGACGAGCTGGCGGCCCAGAGCGCGGTCAGGCCCACCAGCAGCGCCGGCGACGTGGCGGCCGGCAGCAGCACGAAAGCGACGCCGGAGACGACCGAAATCGCCAGGATCCAGACGCCCAGACGGTGCATGGCGTTGGCCATGCGGTCGGCGGCGATGCCCATGGCACTGTCGGCGATGACGAAGATCGCCTGATCCATCAACAAGATCCACGCGACCTGCGCCTTGCCAATGCCGACCTGCGCGGCGAGTTGCGGCAGGAAGGCCGCGTAGAGCGTCCACGTCACGGCCAGCAGGCACTGCACCGCGCAAAAAATCAGGCAACGCATGGCTCCCACCGCTGATTCGTGGCTGGTGGGTCAAGGATAGGTCATGGGAGCCTCGGCCCGGGGCCGCTCGGTCAGGGGCCGGGGGCGTAGCCGAAGCCTAGCTGCCTCGCGCCACAATCGAGATCTGCACCTGCCCCTGCGTGCTGCCTCCAGCATTGCGGGCCGTGACCGTGTAGACCGCCTGCGACTGCACGACCGCTGGCGTGCCGGAGATCACGCCGGTTTGCGTGTTCATGCTCAGGCCCACCGGCAAGGGCGGGCTGACCGTATAGGCGATGACCGCGCCGCCAGTCACCACAGGGGTATTGGGTACGATGGCTTCCGCCACGACGTAGCGGGCCGTGGGCGTGCTGAACGCCAGGCTGGCCGGTGCCACGACGCCCGCCTGCACGGCGATACGCAGCGTGGCGGTGGTCTCGCCCGCCCCGTTGTTGCCCGTGACGGTATAGCTCGACTCGGCCGACACGACGGTCGGCGTGCCAGTGATGGCGCCCGTCTGGGTATTGAATGCCATCCCGGCCGGCAGTGCGGGCGCGATGCGGAATGTGGAAATGGGGCCGCCGGTGCTGGTGGCCGTATTGGCCGTGATGGCTGTGCCGACGGTGTAGATGACGGCCGATTCCCGGTAAGTCAGCCCCGAAGGCGCCGCCCCGGTATTGCGCACCTCGATTTGCACCCGGGCGGTAGCGCTGCCGCCGGCGTTCTCGGCGGTCACTACGTATACAGTGGCGGCGCTGACCGAGGCGGGCGTACCGGCAATCACCCCACTGGCCGCGTCGATCGTCAGCCCGGCCGGCAAGACCGGTGCCACGGAATAGCGCGTCACAGGGTCGCCACTGACGCTGGGTCGATTCGGCACGATGGGCTGGCCGGCTACGTAGATCGCCGATGTCATGGCGTAGCTCAGCCCCGCCGGTGCCTGGACTTTCCCGTCGTCTTCATCGGTGACACATCCCGACAGCAACGCCCCACCACCCAGAAAGAGAATCGCCAGCCACGACCGGGCCGACGACAGACCAGCATGCGGCGCGCGCAGCGCGGCACCGAAGGATCGGAAAGACATCGTCAGCCCCGTAAGTGGTTGTTTTTATTGCGGCCCTGCCCGCTGGCCGCGCCGATGCCTATGGCATCACGCGTGAATATACAACACGTCCGTCGGGGACTGGCTGGCCGCTGCCCGGCCAGATTTCAGATCTTTACGAGCCGCTCCGGGCGCAGTGCGCCCTCTCGCATCCGGGCCACGCCCAGCAGGCGGGACGGCTCGCCGCCGTACACGCGCGCCAGGGTTTCCTCTTCCAGCGCGGTGCCCTCGGGCAGGTCGCGCCGGGCGATGCGCTGGCCCTGGAGGAATCGCGCCATCGCGGCGTCGTCGAGCTGCACGAGCACGCAGCGTTGCAGCAAGGCGTCCACGGGCGCGAGCATGGTCGGGCGAATATCGTCGGATTGCTGGTCGATTTGTTCCAGCGTGACCGCGCCATCGAGCGTGAGGTCGCCCACGGCCGTGCGGCGCAAGGCGGTCAGGTGGCCGCCGCAACCGAGCGCTTCGCCAATGTCCTCGCCCAGCGTGCGGATGTAGGTGCCCTTGCTGCAGCGCACGCGCATCGTGAATTGCGGCGGACTGGCGTCGAGGGCCACGTCGAGCAGTTCGATCGCATGGATCGTCACCGCCCGCGCCGCGCGTTCGATGGTCTGGCCGGCGCGCGCGTATTCATATAGCGGCTTGCCGTCCTTCTTCAGGGCCGAATACATCGGCGGCACCTGTTCGATTGGGCCCGTAAATCGTAATACCGCCAGATCCAGCGCGGCGCGGTCGCAGGTGACCGGGCGTTCGGCAACGACTTCGCCCTCGGCATCGCCGGTGGTCGTCGTCACGCCGAGCCGCACCACGGCCTCATAGGTCTTGTCGGCCTCGAGTAGATCCTGGGAGAACTTGGTCGCCTCGCCGAAACACAGCGGCAACAGGCCGGTGGCGAGCGGGTCCAGCGTGCCCGTGTGGCCAGCCTTGTTGGCGCGCAGCATGCGCTTGGCGCGCACCAGCGCGTCGTTGGACGACAGGCCCAGTGGCTTGTCGAGCAGCAGCACGCCATGCACGTCGCGGCGCGGCAGCCGGAGCGGACGGGTTGCGGAGGAATCGGTCATTGCGGCGGGGAGAGAAGCGCGGCGCCGGAGCGGGTCCGGCGCGCGTCACAAAGGCGGAACGGCGCGACGGACTTACTCGTCGTCCTTGGCGCGCGTCGAATTGGCTTCGTTGATCAGCTTCGACATTTCGATGGCATGTTCCACCGAGGTGTCGTGATGGAAATGCAGCGTCGGCACGGTGTGGATGTGCAGGCGCTTGAATAGCAGCGAGTGCAGGTAACCGGCCTTCTCGCGCAGGATACCGGCGGCCACCTCAGGCTCGGCGCCCAGCACCGTGAAGTAGACCTTGGCGTGCGCGTAATCGGGCGTCAGCGCCACCGATTGCAGCGTGACCAGGCCCAGGCGCGGGTCGCGCAGTTCGCGCTGGATCATCTCGGCCAGTTCCTTCTGGATCTGGTCGGAAAGCCGCAGATTGCGGGAAGAGATATTGCCTTTCTTGGCCATTCAAACCTGTCTTGTGCCCAAAGTGAAAACGGCAGGCCGGAGCCTGCCGTCTTGCGTATCGCCTTACAGCGTACGCGCCACTTCGGTAATTTCGTACACCTCGAGTTGGTCGCCTTCCTGAACGTCGTTGAAGTTCTTGATCGACAAACCGCACTCGAAGCCTTGCTTGACTTCCTTGACGTCGTCCTTGAACCGCTTGAGCGAGTCCAGTTCGCCGGTGTGCACCACCACGTTGTTGCGCAGCACGCGCACCAGCGAGTTGCGCTTGACCATGCCGTCGGTGACCATACAGCCGGCCACGGCGCCAATCTTCGGCACACGGAAGACCTGGCGGACTTCCACCTGGCCGATCGTGGTCTCGCGCTTCTCCGGCGCCAGCATGCCGGACATCGCCGCCTTGATCTCGTCTACCGCATCGTAAATGATGTTGTAGTAGCGGATGTCGATGCCGTTGTGCTCGGCCAGCTTGCGCGCGCCGGAATCAGCCCGCACGTTGAAGCCGATGATGACTGCCTTCGAGGCCACAGCCAGGTTGACGTCCGACTCCGAGATGCCGCCCACGCCGCCGTGCACGATCTGCACGCGCACTTCCTCGGTCGACAGCTTCTGCAGCGACTGCACCAGTGCTTCCTGCGAACCCTGCACGTCGGCCTTCACGATCAGCGGCAGCGATTGCACTTCGCCTTCGCTCATCTGCTCCAGCATCGTTTCCAGCTTGGCGGCCTGCTGCTTGGCGAGCTTCACGTCGCGGAACTTGCCCTGACGGAACAGGGCGATTTCACGCGCCTTGCGCTCGTCCGGGAGCACCAGCACTTCCTCGCCGGCGGCCGGCACTTCCGACAGACCCTGGATTTCCACCGGGATCGACGGACCAGCTTCCTTCGTCGGCTTGCCGTTTTCGTCCAGCATGGCGCGCACGCGGCCGTAGGCACTGCCTGCGAGCACCACGTCGCCACGCTTGAGCGTGCCGCTGCTGACCAGGATCGTCGCGATCGGGCCCTTGCCCTTGTCGAGCTGGGCTTCCACCACCAGACCCTTGGCCGGGGCGTCCACCGGTGCCGTCAACTCCAGCACTTCGGCTTGCAGCAGCACCTGCTCGAGCAGGTCGTCGATGCCCAGGCCGGTCTTGGCGGACACCGGCACGAACGGCGAATCGCCGCCGTACTCTTCCGGCAACACCTGCTCGGCCACCAGTTCCTGCTTCACGCGGTCCGGGTTGGCTTCGGGCTTGTCGATCTTGTTGATCGCCACCACGATGGGCACGCCGGCGGCCTTGGCGTGCGCAATCGCTTCCTTGGTCTGCGGCATCACGCCGTCGTCCGCCGCAACCACCAGGATCACGATGTCGGTGGCCTTGGCGCCACGGGCACGCATGGCCGTGAAGGCCTCGTGACCCGGGGTGTCCAGGAAGGTGATCACGCCACGTTCGGTTTCGACGTGGTACGCGCCAATGTGCTGCGTAATGCCCCCGGCTTCGCCCGCGGCAACCTTGGTGCGGCGGATGTAATCGAGCAGCGAGGTCTTGCCGTGGTCGACGTGACCCATCACGGTCACCACCGGCGGACGCGGCAGCAGTTCGGCGTCGGTATGGTCTTCGCCATCCACCACCAGCAGTGCTTCCGGATCGTCCAGCTTGGCGGCGAACGCCTTGTGGCCCATTTCTTCCACCACGATCATGGCGGTTTCCTGGTCCAGCACCTGGTTGATCGTGACCATCTGGCCGAGCTTCATCATCTGCTTGATGACCTCGGACGCCTTCACGGCCATCTTGTGCGCCAGATCGGCCACCGAGATGGTTTCCGGCACGTGCACTTCACGCACCACCGGCTCGGTCGGCGCCTGGAAGTTGCTGCGATCGTCGGCATGCTGCTTGCCGCCGCGGCCACGCGGGCCACCGCGCCAGCCACCCACACCGCCCGACGTATCGCCGCGCGTCTTCAGGCCGCTGCCCTTCTTGCGCGAGCTATCGTCCTGCCACGTACCGGTCTTGACCGGCTTGCCGGTCTTCTTGTCGACGGTGGTCGTGGCCGTGGTGGTCGTGGCCGGTTTCTTGTCGTCCTTCTTGGCTTCGGTCGTCGTGCCAGGCGGCTTCACCGGCTTGTGCAGCGTACCGGTCTGCTCGGCCTTCTTTTCCTCGGCCTTGCGTTCCGACGGCGCCTTCAGCACGCGGGCCGGGGCGTTCAGCATCTGCTGGATCGCACGGGCCTCGGCCTCGGCAGCCTCGCGGCGGCGGCGGGCGGCGTCCTGCTCGGCACGGGCCTTGTCGGCCGCTGCCTTCGCGTCATCCGCATCCTTCTGCACCTGCACGCGCTCGGCGGCCACGCGGGCCTGGTCGTCCTCGGCCTTCTTGCGCACGGCAGCGTCCTCGACGGCGTTGTTCACCGCCTGGGCAGCCACGGCCTCTTCCTCGGCCTTGCGGGCGAGAAGTTCGGTCTGGCGGCGCTGCTCGGCCTCGAGGGCTTCCTGGCGCGCACGGCGCTCGGCTTCCTCGCGCTCGGCGGCTTCCTGGCGTGCCTTCAGTTCGGCTTCCTGGCGCGCGAGCGCCTCGGCCTGCTGACGGCTTTCCTCTTCCTCGCGGCGTGCCTGTTCGGCGGCGGCCTCGGCCGCTTCCGCGGCGTCCACGCCATCGGCGTGTGCATCCCCGGCGACCTCGTCACGCTTGATCAGGACGCGCTTCTTGCGCACCTCGACCTGAACGGTACGGGTCTTGCCGGTGGAATCGGCCTGACGGATTTCGGACGTTTCGCGCTTGGTCAGCGTGATCTTTTTGCGTGCGCTGTCGTCGGCCTGACCGTGCGACCGCTTGAGATAATCAAGGAGTCGGGTCTTGTCCGATTCGGTGATGATGTCTTCCGGCGTCGCTTTGCCCACCCCAGCTGCCTGCAATTGTTCCAGCAGGGCAGCTGCGCTGCGGCTCAGTTCTGCGGCCAGTTGGGCAACTGTTGTGCTTGCCATTCAAACCCTTTCAATGCTCGGTTTCTACGTCGGGACAAATCGTATGCGGAAAGCGCCGGGGCCCCTGGCCCCGTACGTGTCCCTCAGTTAAACCAATGTTCCCGTGCTTTCATGATCAGCGCCTTGGCTTCCTCATCCGCCACGCCGGCCAGCTCGACCAGTTCGTCCACAGCCAGTTCGGCCAGGTCGTCACGCGTGTGGATATTGCCTTCGGCCAGCTTGCCGATCAGCTCGGGGGTCAGGCCGTCGAGCGAGCGCAGATCCTGCGACACCTCTTCCACCTTTTCTTCCCGGGCCAGTTCCATCGTCAGCAGCGCATCGCGTGCGCGGTTGCGCAGCTCAGTGACGGTGTCCTCATCGAAGGCCTCGATTTCCATCATTTCACTGATGGGCACGTAGGCAACTTCTTCCAGCGTGGAGAACCCTTCCTCAATCAGGATGTCCGCCACTTCCTCGTCCACGTCCAGCTTGGCCATGAACAGCTTGCGTACCACTTCGCTTTCCTCGGCCTGCTTCTGCGCCGATTCTTCCTGCGTCATGATGTTGATCTGCCAGCCGGTCAGTTCGGACGCCAGGCGTACGTTCTGGCCGCTGCGGCCGATGGCGACGGCGAGGTTTTCCTCGTCCACCACCACATCCATGCAATGCTTTTCCTCGTCCACGACGATGGACTGCACCTGCGCCGGCGCCAGTGCGCCGATCACGAACTGCGCCGGGTCTTCCGACCACAGCACGATATCCACGGCCTCGCCGCCGATCTCGTTGCGCACAGCCGTCACGCGGGTACCGCGCACGCCCACGCAAGTGCCGATCGGGTCGATGCGCTTGTCATGGGCCACCACGGCGATCTTGGCGCGCACGCCGGGGTCGCGGGCGGCCGCCTTGATCTCGAGCAGGCCCTGTTCCATCTCCGGCACTTCGTTCTCGAACAGCTTGATCAGGAACTCGGGTGCCGTACGCGACAGTTCGATCTGCGGGCCGCGCGCGGCGCGATCCACATTGAGGATATACGCCCGTACGCGGTCACCGGTACGGAGATTTTCCTTCGGAATGATCTGGTCGCGGGCCAGCAGCGCTTCCACGCGGCCGGACTCCACGATCAGACCCTTCTTGTCGGCACGCTTGACCGTGCCGGTCATGACCTTTTCGCCACGATCCAGGTAATCGTTCAGGATCTGCTCGCGCTCGGCGTCGCGGATCCGCTGCAAAATCACCTGCTTGGCCGCCTGGGCGCCAATCCGGCCGAATTCCACGGACTCGATCTGCTCTTCGACAAACTCCTCGAGCTCGATCTCCGGATCCTGATCGCGGGCTTCGAACAGCAGGATCTGCTTGTCCGGCTCCTGCAGGCCCTGCTCGTCGGGGACGACAAGCCAGCGGCGGAACGTTTCGTGCTCACCGGATTCGCGGTCGATGGCGACGCGGATATCCACGTCTTCCTCGAAGCGTTTCTTGGTGGCCGAAGCGAGTGCTGCTTCGAGCGCACCGAATACCACATCCTTGTCGACGTTCTTTTCACGCGCAAGCGCATCGACGAGCAACAGAACTTCGCGGCTCATTGCTTGTTCCCTTTTCTTTGATTTCCCTTGAAGTCGATCACTGGCACGAGCCGTGCCTTGTCGACGTCGGATATGGCGAATTCCAGCAGTGCCGGGCCGTCGCGTCCTTCGAATTCCAGGCCGATTTTCTCGGCTCCGTCATCGCCAGTGGGTGCCTGGATGATGCCGACGAAATTCTTCTGGCCATTCACCGGGAGGCGCAGCGTGATTCTGGCCTCGACGCCGGCAAAACGGACGTAATCGGCCAGCTTCTTCAGCGGCCGGTCCAGACCGGGCGAGGACACCTCGAGGCGCTCGTAGTCGACATTTTCGACCGTAAGCACATGGGTAAGCTGGCGGCTTACTTTCTCGCAATCCTCAATGACGATGCCGGTTTCAGGCTGATCGATATAGACACGCAGCAGTCCGACGGGGGCACGCTCAAGCTCAACCAACTCGTAGCCCATGCCGTTAAGGGTGGTTTCGATCAAATCTGCCAGATGCACTGTATTCCCGAATAGTGGCCTTCAACACCATGGCAGACACCGGACAACGACTTCCGTTCTGAAACTAGGTCCTGAAACGAGGTTCTGGAACGAACCGCTGCCTTGCCTGCCCCGTCATCCCCGGCGCCGGCGTGGCGCAGTCGCGGCCACAAGCACAAAACGGGCGAACCAAAAAAAAATGGGCGCAATGCCCATCATTCGCCCACCCTCGCTAAGGATGACACTTTTGAATAGACTTGGATTATACGCGGATTATGTCCAAAAGGCAAAAGCCGGACAGGATCCGCGGGCAGCGTGCGGCCAGGGCGAGCCCCGGCCGGCATGCCGCCTGCCTGGGTTAGCGGTGACCGCCACCCCCCTGGTTGCCGCCACGACCGCGCGGACGACGCGGGCCGCTGGCATTGCCGCCGCCCTTGGCTGCCTTCGGCATCACATTGCCGTTGGCCTCGCCACCACCGCCGCGACGCTGCTGGCCGCGCTGGCCACCCATGCCTCCGCCGCCCAGGCCACCACCGCCGCCAAGGCCGCCGCGATTGCCACCGCGCCCACCGGCACCGCCGCCACGCAGGCCGCCGGCCGCGCCACCACTGAACTTGGTGGTATGCGACGTCAGCGGCGCCGGGCCGGTCGGGATGTAACCCATCGAGGTCTGCATCGGATCGGGCTGGCCACCACGGCCGGCACCGCCGCCGTTACCGCGCGCGCCTCCCTTTTCGTAGCGCGGCAGGCCGTCCATGCCGGTGTGCATCGGCATGCCCGCAATGGCCGCCTCGGTACGCGCCTTGCGGCCGCCCACCTTGGTGGCACCCTTGCCGCCCTGCTCGCCCTTCGCCGGCGCTTTCAGGCCGATATTGGCCATCAGCGCGCGCACGTCGGTCGGGTCCAGCTCTTGCCAGCGGCCACGCTTGAGGCCGCGCGGCAGCAGGAACTGGCCGTAGCGCGTACGGATCAGGCGCGACACGGTCAGGCCAACGGCCTCGAACATGCGGCGCACCTCGCGATTACGGCCTTCGGTCAGCGCCACGTGATACCACTGGTTCACGCCTTCGCCACCGCCATCAGCGATGCGCAGGAAGTTCGCTTCGCCATCGTCCAATTGGATACCGTGCAGCAGCGCCTGGCGGTCGGCCTCGGCCAGCTCGCCCAGCGTGCGCACCGCGTATTCGCGCTCCACGCCGTAGCGCGGGTGCATGAAGCGGTTGGCGATATCGCCCGAGGTCGTGAAGATCAGCAAGCCTTCGGTATTGAAGTCGAGACGACCCACCGCCACCCACTTGCCGGCCTTGATGCGCGGCAGGCTGTCGAACACGGTCGGACGGCCTTCCGGATCGCTCTGGCTCACGATTTCGCCGGACGGCTTGTGATACAGCAGCACGCGCGGTGGCTTGCTCGACACCTTGCGATGGATCAGCTTGCCGTTCACGCGCACCTGGTCGGTCGGCAAGATCCGCTGGCCGATGTGGGCCGGCAGACCGTTAACCGAGACACGACCCTCGAGGATCAGCTGTTCCATTTCGCGGCGTGAGCCGAGGCCGCCTTCGGCCAGCACCTTGTGCAGCTTGGGCGCGTCATCGTCGGCGGACAGTTCGCGCACCGGCTTGGCCTTGGTGCGCGGCAGCGCCATCTCTTCCTGATCGAATTGTTCCGAGATCACGAATTTGAAGACGTCCTCGGCACCGCCAGCAGGCTTGCCGGCCTTCGCGCCGCGAGCCGGCTTGTCACCGGCGCGCTGCTCGAATTTTTCCGAAGGCTTGCCGCCTGCGGCGCCCGCCTGCCCCTTGCGCTGACCCTGGCCGCCTTGGCCACCCTGACCGCCTTGGCCGCGCTTGTCGCGCCGGCCCGGCTGCTGGGCTGCCGGCTTGTTGTCGCCATCGACCAGCGCAGCCTTGCGCTGGGGCTGCTGGCGGCGCTTGCGCACGCCGGCACCCTGTGGCTGCGCAGGCTGGCCGTCGGCGTCACTCGCCTCGGCGCGCGGTTCGCGGACGTCACGGGCATCACGATCGGCTGCCGGCTTGCGGCGGCCACGGGCGCGCGGCTCGCGACCGGCCGGTGCGGCGGCGTCGGGCTGCGGCGCGTCGGCTTGCGCCGGTGCGGCGGCATCGCCCTCGGCACGGCCACCCTCGCGGTCCTGTGCGGACTGGCGGCGCGACGCCACCAGATTGCGCAGGCCACGGCGCAGGCCCTTGCGGCGCGGCGCGCCGTCGGTGCCATTGCCCGCGTCGGGCGCAGCGCCGGTATCGCCCGGCGCGTCCGGTTGCCGGACGTCTTGCTCAGCGGAATCAGACAAAGTATTCACTATCGATGTTGCGTGTTATTCAGTTGGACACGCGTTCGTCGTCCTCAGCAGGATGCGGCGCGTTGCCGTCCCGGACCGAATCGTCGGCCGCTTCCGGGGAGGAAGCAGCTGTGTCCACGTGGAAACCGTTGGCGTGGGCCAGCGGCGCGTCGTCGTCATGCCCGCCATCGGCGGACCACTGCGCAACGCTGTTGTCTTGCGGGTGCGGCGTGTCGTTCTGTTCGGTATCGGCGCCGTGGGCTTCCGTCTCCACCGGCTCCGCATGGTCGCTCTCCGCCACGGCCACGACTTCCGCTTCCACCGCATCGGTAGCGGTCTCGGCGGCCTGGGGCTCGGCAAAGGTCTCTTCATCGCCAGCCGGCGGGTTGGCCGTGGCAACTTCTTCAAAATCTATCGCCTGCTGGTCCAGCAGGGCTGCCTGGACCTGGGCCTGGGCATCCTCGAGCGGCGGCAGCTCATCCAGCGTGCGCAGCCCCAGATCGTCCAGAAACGCCTTGGTCGTGGCATAGAGCGCGGGACGGCCCGGTACGTCGCGATGCCCGATCACCTCGATCCAGCTGCGGTCCTCGAGCTTCTTGACCACGTCGGTGCTGACCGTCACGCCGCGAATTTCCTCGATATCGCCGCGCGTCACGGGCTGGCGATAGGCGATGATGGCCAGCGTCTCCATCACCGCGCGCGAATACTTGGGCGGCTTTTCCGGGTTGAGCCGGTCGAGGAACTCGCGCATCTCGGGCCGGCTCTGGAAACGCCAACCGCTGGCCAGGGCCACGAGTTCCACACCGCGTTGCTGCCAGTCCTGTCGCAATTCGTCCAACAGGGCGCGGATGGTGTCGGCGCCGACATCGTCGGCGAAAAGACGGCGGAGATCGTTGACGCGCAGGGGCTCCTGCGCACAAATCAGCGCGGTCTCGAGGACGATCTTCGCCTCTTGGGTATTCATGTGATTGTGTGCAGCCTGTCTTTGCACCTGCTCCCGGACGAATCCCGGAGCACTGGAGATTTCGGATACAGCGGTACCGATGCCACCGCCATCTCATTGCGCAGCCAACTCGCAGCCTGTCGCAGCCCAGGCAGCCAAGCGGTGCACTTCGTTCTTTTGCATCGATTTGCCGGGTCGTTCCGGCAGGAGATCGTCCGCATCCGGCTGGCTTCGCCGGGAGTCGAACCTCTTGCGTCGCGCTCTCGCCTTTACCCTCGCAGGCGGAACCCTTCCCCTTGGAGCGGACATTCGCCAGGACAATCAGATTGCCAAGGCGGCAAGAAAAAACGGATATCGGCCCGGACAAGCTTCGTCCTGCGCCTGCGCCACCACTCCACAAGGCCGACCGGCCTTTTAAACCAGATCTTTTGAACCGGATGCACTGTGGGGACGGATCCGGCAAGCCAATGCTGCCTCGGACCCATGGACACGCATCCCAGATCAGGGATGCCGGCCCGGCGACGCCAGGGAATTACGTGGCGCGATACCGTGGTTCTCGCGATTGTATGGCATTCCCGCCCCCCTCCGCAACCTGCCCGCCGCCCGGCGTGGCGAATGGCACGAACCGGGGCGGCCTGTCCGCCGCCCGGAATCGTCCTAGAACACCACGCAGAACCCATGCGCAGCCAGCGTCTCCGGGAGCCAGACCGCCCGCGCCACGCCCACGATGCCGAAGCCGATGATCAGCACGCCCGCCACGGTCCGGACCGCCGGCCGGCGCGACACATGGCGCACATAGCCCGACAACCCCGAAATCACCAGCAGGTTTGGCAGCGTTCCCAACCCAAAGGCGAACAGGACCAGCGCGCCCGACGCCGCATTGCCGGCCAGCAACGCCATTGCGAGTGCCCCATAGACCATCCCGCACGGCACGATCCCCCAGGCGAGTCCCAGACCGAAGCGCCGCAGCAGCGGCGCATGCCGGGCCAGGCCGGCAGGCAGCCTGATACCGAGCGCGCCCATGCGACCCACCACCCCTTGGGCCATGCGCACCGCGAACGCCTCCAGGCGCGCCGCACGCATGGTGCGCCCACGCAACAGCCACAAGCCCGACATCACCAGCATCGCTCCGCCTGCGCCATAGAGCCATCGCTGCACAGGCAGATAGTCCTGCTTCCATACAGTGGCGCCGACGGCACCCACCACCGCCCCCAGCAACGCGTAGGTGGTCAGGCGGCCGGCGTGCATCGCCAGCAATTCCACGAGCCAGCCGCGCGGCGAGCGATGGATCGTCACCGGCACGCGCACCGCCGCGCGCTGCTCGGCCGCCATCGCAATGCCGCCACACATCGCAGCACAGTGGACGCCACCAAACAACGCAACGATAAAAACGCTGAAAAGCACACCAAATGGCAACGGTCCCTCGCTTCCGCGTCACTTCACGCGGTAAAATTGATCTGTCGCGCCCTCGCTGCAATGCGCATCACCAAGAGCCCTCAATTGCTTACCTCCATACCCGTCACCGAGATCTCGCCCCGCTGCTCTACGTGCGGGATGGGCCAGCTTTGTCTGCCGGTAGGCATGTCGCACCAGGACCTCCTGAAGATGGACACGCTCGTGCAGGAACGCGTGCGCGTGCACAAGGGCGAAACGCTTTACCGCATGGGCGATCCGCTCACCGCCGTCTATGCCGTGCGTTTCGGCACGCTCAAGACGCACGTGACACTCGAAGACGGCCGCTCGCAGATCACCGGCTTCCATCTGCCCGGCGAGATGGTCGGTATGGATGGCCTCGGCGAAATGCAGCATGCTTCCGATGCCACGGCCCTCGAGGATGCCGAAGTCTGCGTCGTACGCTTCAACGACTTGCAGGCGCTCTCGTCTGACCTGCCCTCGCTGCAAACCCAGTTCCTGCGCTTGATGAGCAAGGAGATTTCGCAGGACCAGGTGATGCTGATGACGTTGGGTTCGATGCGGGCCGAGGAGCGGCTTGCCGCGTTCCTCGTCAATCTTTCCGATCGCCTGTCGGCGCGTGGCTACTCGTCGAGCGAGTTCGTGTTGCGCATGAGTCGCGAGGAGATCGGCAGTTATCTTGGCCTGAAACTCGAAACCGTCAGCCGCCTGTTCTCTCGTTTTGCCGAGGCGGGCCTGATCCAGATCCGCCAGCGCCACGTCAAGCTCATCGACATGGCCGGCATCAAGCAGATCTACAACCGCTCCTGCTAAGGCCGGCTCGCCGGCGGCGGTGCACTCGCTACTCGAGTTCATCGGTATTGCTGAGCGGCGTTGGCATGGTGTAGAGCGTCAGGCCGCTCGACAAGGCGCAGAACAGCCACGCCAGCAGGAATCCCACGGTATAGATCGCCTCACGCGACGCGTCGACCGGATGACCGAAGAAGCTCAGGTCACTGGGATCGACAATCGAGAACACCGTTGCCGTGGCCACGCCGCCCATCAGGAACGCTGGCCACATCACCCACATCAGCCAGCGTAGTCTCATGGCCGCCTCGCCGTGTCATTGACATGGGCGTCGGCACGCACGGCGGACCCATCCAGCTTCTCCACCACCAGCCCATGCCGCGCGGCATCGCGCACCGGCACGTCGGCGTGGGTATTGGCGAGCCAGATCGTCACACCACAGCCGATCATCGCCAGCAGCGGTCCGCTCATCAGCAGCCACGGCCACGGTTCCTTCCACCACGGCTTGACTTGTTGCGCTGTCATTGCCTACTCCTTGCGTCGAATATTTCCTGAATGACCTGTCCTACAGGCCGCGCGGCACGATGAAACTGGTCGCTTCCTGGATCTGCGCGCGTCCGCGTGCGTCGTCCATACCCTCCCCCGTGACCGTGATACGGATCTTGTGCGTGCCCTGCGGCGCGTGGTCGAGCGGGATACGGATCCGCACCGGCAACAGCCGGTTCGACGTAGGCGGCAGCGTTTCTGCCGACTTGTCATACTCGATGGTCAACCCTTGCAGCTCCGCGCTCGTCGCCTGTACCCGGACGCGCATCGGCGTCTCGGTCGTATTGATCAGTTGCAGCCGGTACACGTTCTCGATCCAGCGACCTTCGACCTCGCGGCCCAACGCGCCACGGTCGCGGATGACATCGACCTTGAGCGGCGTGCGCATCGCCAGCGACCCGATGAAGCCCCCCACCAGCGCCGACCAGATCACCGCGTAGACAATCGTCCGCGTGCGGAACAAGCGCTTGCGCGCGGCGACTGCCGACAGGCCCTTGCGCATCGCGTTCTCAGAGGTGTAGCGGATCAGGCCACGCGGATAGGCCATCTTGTCCATGACCTGGTTACAGGCGTCGATGCAGGCACCGCAGCCAATGCACTCGTATTGCAATCCGTCACGGATGTCGATCCCGGTCGGGCAGACCTGCACGCAGATGCTGCAATTGACGCAATCGCCAATGCCGGCGGTGTGCCGGTCCGTCTTGCGCGAGCGGCTGCCGCGCGGCTCGCCACGGCCTACGTCATAGGTCACCACGAAGGTATCGCGGTCGACCATCACGCTCTGGAAACGCGCATATGGGCACATGTACTTGCACACCTGCTCGCGCATGAAGCCGGCGTTGCCCCAGGTGGCGAAGGCATAGAACAGCATCCAGAACGACTGCCACGGCCCCAGCGAGAGGTCGATCACCTGCCCGCCCAGCTCGCGGATCGGCGAGAAATAGCCGACGAACGTGAAGCCGGTCCACAGGGCGATCACCACCCAGAGCGTGTGCTTGGTCGCCTTGAGCCGCAGCTTGCGCAGGCTCCACGGGTCGCCGTCCAGCCGGATGCGGGCGATGCGATCGCCTTCCACGCGTCGCTCGATCCACATGAAGATTTCTGTGTAGACGGTCTGTGGACACGCGTAGCCACAGAACAGCCGGCCCGCGATGGCGGTGAACAGGAACAGGGCGAGCGCCGAGATGACAAGCAGGACCGCGAGGTAGATCACGTCCTGCGGCCACAGCACGAGGCCGAAGATATAGAACTTGCGCGCGCCGAGGTCAAACAGCACCGCCTGGCGGTCGTTCCATTGCAGCCACGGGGCGCCGTAGTAGACCAGCTGGGTGAGGATGACGAGCCAGACGCGCCAGCTCGAGAAGGCGCCCGTGACCGAGCGCGGATAGATCTTGCGCCGGACCTCGTAGAGTGTTTCTTCCGAAGATTCAGCCGATTGGGCAGATTGCCCGGATAGCGGCGTGGCAGCCGGGCGCCATGGCGGGCTGTCGTCGGGCCGTGAGGGCTCCGACGTAGCGGGGTCGTCCGCTACGGGCTGTGCAGCATTGGGGGGCGCGTTCATCTTGTGTTCCTCGCGCCCCGGCAGGCGGCTGGCCGCCCTGCCCGGGGGCTGTTGATCATTGTCCGGCCGCTCCTGTATTGGAGAGACCCCACACGTAGGCGGTCAGCATGCGGATGCGCTCGGGCGTCAGGATTTCCTCATGCGCGGGCATGTGCCCGTTATGACCCTTCTGGATCGCCTCGACGATGGCATTTTCCGAACTGCCGTAGAGCCAGACGCTGTCCGACAGGTTCGGCGCGCCGAGCGCCTGGTTGCCCTTGCCGCTGGCCCCATGGCAGGCCGCACACGTGGTCTTGAAGGTGCCCTCGCCCCGCGACGCGCGGATCGGGTCAGACGCCAGGCCCGACAGCGAGCGCACATACTGGGCCGTGTCCCCGGCGAGCTTGGCGTCGATGACGCCCGCGAACGGCGGCATCATGCCGTTGCGACCCTTGGTGATCGTCTGACGGATCGTTTCGGGGTCGCCGCCATAGAGCCAGTCGTTGTCGGCCAGGTTCGGAAAGCCGCGGCTGCCGCGCGCGTCGGAGCCATGGCACTGCGCGCAGTAGTTCAGGAACAGGCGCTGGCCAATTTCACGGGCGTCGGGATCGGCGGCGACCTTCGTCACGTCCATCGACATGTACTTCCCGTAGATCTCGTTCTGCATCTTCTCGGCGGCCTGTCGATGCGCCGCCAGTTCGCCCTGCGAGGAGAACCCCAGCACGCCGGCGTAGGAACCCAGGCCCGGATACAGCACCAGGTAGCACACGCTGAAGATGCAGGCCAGCAGGAACATCCACATCCACCAGCGCGGCAGCGGGTTGTTCAACTCGCGCAGGTCACCATCCCAGACATGGCCGGTATCCTCGGTCGCACCCTGGCTTTTTGGCGCCCGGCGCTGCGAGAACAGCAGCCACACGCACCACGCGATGCCGACCAGCGAGATGGCCGTAATGTAGTAACTCCAGTAATCGGAAAAGAAATCGCTCATGACTGTGGGTTCCGGCTTGTCGTTATCGTGGTCTCGTCGGGCAACGCGAAGGGCAGCATGGCTGACTCCTCGTTGGCGGCCTGGCGCCGCGACGACCAGGCCCACCAGCAGATGGCGAGGAAGGCCAGCATCGACAGCACGGTGGCAGCGGAGGTCAGGATGGCCATGGCGGTTACTCCTTCGGTGCCGCGGCCGCCGTGGCGGCGTCCAGGCGCACGTTGCGGCGGTTCAGGCCGAGGCCTTGCAGGTAGGCCACCATCGCGTCCTCTTCGGTCTTGCCGGCGAGTTCCTCAGGGGCATGGGCGATTTGCTCCTCGGTGTACGGCACACCCAACCGCTTCAGGGCGCGCATCCGGCCCTGGATATCGCCCGTCGGCAGCGCGGTCCTCTCGAGCCACGGATACGACGGCATCACCGATTCCGGCACCACATCGCGCGGATTGCGCAGGTGGATGCGCTGCCAGTCATCCGAATACCGGCCGCCCACGCGGGCGAGGTCTGGACCGGTACGCTTGGAACCCCACAGGAACGGATGGTCATACACCGACTCGCCGGCCGTCGAGAAATGGCCATAGCGCTCCGTCTCGGCCTGCAGCGTGCGCACCTGCTGCGAATGGCAGCCGACGCAGCCTTCGCGGATATAGATATCGCGGCCCATCAGGCGCAGCGGCGTGTAGGGCACGATGCCCGCGTCGGGCTTGGTCGTGGAATGCTGGAAGAACAGCGGCACGATCTGCACCAGACCCGCAATGCTCACCACGATGATCGTGGCGATGATCAGCCAGCCAACGTTCTTTTCCAGTGTTTCGTGGGTGAAGAATCCTTGTTTTTGTGACATCTCAGCAATCCTCGGCGGTCAGTGTGCGGGAGCCTGGGCGGAAGCCGGCAGGCTGGCCGGGATCGGCGCGTCCGTGGCCGTCTTGCCGGCGATCGTGCGCACCACGTTGTAGGCCATGACCAGCATGCCGGTCAGGAAACACAGGCCACCGAGCAGGCGGATCAGGTAGAACGGATACTTCGCCTTGACCGCTTCGACGAACGCGTAGGTCAGCGTGCCGTCCGGCTGCGTGGCGCGCCACATCAGCCCTTCCATCACGCCGGCGATCCACATCGAGGCGATGTAGAGCACCACGCCGATCGTCGCGATCCAGAAGTGCCACTCGATCAGCTTGACGCTGAACATCTCCTTTTGCCCGAACAGGCGTGGAATCAGGTAGTACAGCGAGCCGATCGAGATCATCGCGACCCAGCCGAGCGCGCCCGAGTGGACATGGCCGATCGTCCAGTCCGTGTAGTGCGACAGCGCATTCACGGTCTTGATGGACATCATCGATCCTTCAAACGTGGCCATGCCGTAGAACGACAGCGCAACCACCATGAACTTGAGGATCGGGTCCGTGCGAAGCTTGTGCCAGGCGCCGGACATGGTCATGATCCCGTTGATCATCCCGCCCCAGGACGGCGCGAGCAGGATCAGCGAAAACGCCATGCCGAGCGACTGCGCCCAGTCCGGCAGCGCGGTGTATTGCAGATGGTGGGGGCCGGCCCACATATAGGTGAAGTTCAGCGCCCAGAAGTGGACGATGGAGAGCCGGTACGAGTAGATCGGCCGTCCGGCCTGCTTCGGGATGAAGTAGTACATCATCCCGAGGAAGCTGGTGGTCAGGAAGAAGCCCACGGCGTTATGGCCGTACCACCACTGGATCATCGCGTCCTGCACGCCCGCATAGGCGGAATACGACTTCCACATCGACGCCGGCATCTCGATGTTGTTCACGATATGCAGGATGGCGATGGTCAGGATGTACGCGCCGAAGAACCAGTTGGCCACGTAGATATGGCGCGTCTTGCGCTTGATGATGGTGCCGAAGAACACCACCGCGTAGGCGACCCAGACCAGCGTAATCAGGATGTCGATTGGCCATTCGAGTTCCGCATATTCCTTGGAAGTCGTGATGCCGAGCGGTAGCGTGATGGCAGCCGCCACGATGACGATCTGCCAGCCCCAGAACGTGAACGCTGCCAGCGGCCCGCAGAACAGGCGCGCCTGGCAGGTGCGCTGCACCACGTAGTACGACGTGGCGAACAGCGCGCTGCCGCCGAAGGCGAAGATCACCGCGTTGGTGTGCAGCGGACGCAGGCGCCCGAAGGACAGCCACGGGGTATTGAAATTGAGATCTGGCCAGATCAGTTGCGCCGCCAACAGAACGCCGACGGCCATGCCGACGATCCCCCAAACCACGGTCATCACGGCAAACTGCCGTACGACGCCGTAGTTAAAGGTGTCGACGCGTGGAGACGCGGTAGAGACATCCATTCAGACCCCCAAATACAGAAGTAAAGATCGTTTAACCCTAGTGTTGGTGTGACTTTAGAAAGTCGCCGCCGCCCGCGCGTTGATCCCGGTCAAGTCGCAATTCAACGAAGGGAACTGTTGCTGCCGCGCGCCACTCGGGCTCGTAAAAAGCTTGCAATTCATGGCTTGTCGTTATCGAGCAGGATGGCTTCGCCGGGTCGGTCGAGGTCGTCGTACTGGCCCGCGTTGAGCGCCCACCAGAGCGCGCCAGCGATCAGCGCCACGAGCACCAGGCTCATTGGCACGAGCAGGTAAAGGGTTTCCATGGTCAGCGCTCCTTGTTCGGTGCACGCAGCAGGCGCCAGGCATTGGCCACCACAAGCAGCGACGACACGGACATGCCGATGCCTGCCATCCAGGCCGTGACCAGCCCTGTGGCGGCCAGCGGAATGGCCACAATGTTGTAGAAGAAGGCCCAGCCGAGGTTCTGCCGCACCACGCGGCGCGTACGGCGCGCGGCGGCGATGGTGTTGGCAATCTCGGCCACGCCGCCATGCGTGAGGACCGCGTCGGCGCCTGCCTGGGCCAGCGGTGCGCCGCTCCCGATTGCGATGGAGACCTGTGCCTGGGCCAGCACCGGCGCGTCATTGATGCCGTCGCCCACGGCCAGCACCACAGCGCCCTGCTCTTGCAGCGCGGCCACATAGGCGCGTTTGCCCTCGGGCGTCACGGCGCCATGGGCGGTTTCCATGCCGAAATGGTCGGCCCACCAGCGCACCGCTTCGACGTTGTCGCCAGAAATCAGATGAGTACGAATGCCAAGCAGGTCGAGCGCGTCGATCAGCGCCGGCGTCTGCGGGCGTGCAATATCGGACAGGAAAAACCGTGCCAGCAGGCCCTCGGCAGCGCCCAACCAGACCTCGGTAGCGCCGCGATGGGCGTTGCCAGAGGCGCCGATGGCCGCGTCATCGCCGACCCAGACGCCCGCCTCCAGCGCCAACGCCGCCGCGAAGTCGCGCCGGCCAAGCCGCACGCGCCGCCCGTCGACACAGGCTTCGACTCCCTGCCCCGGCACATTGCACAGATCGTCCACCGAGGGCTGCTCCCGCCCGGTCGATGGTGCGCGGGCATCGAGGAACGCCCGGGCTATCGGATGCTCGCCGCCCTGCTCCATCGCCGCGGCAATCGCCAGGCAGATGTCCGCTTCGAGGCGGCCTGTGGCTTCGGTCAGTACCACCGCGAAGCGCCCCTCGGTCAGCGTGCCGGTCTTGTCGAGCACGATGTCGGTGACGCGCGCGAGGGTTTCGATGGCGTGAGACCGCGTCAGCAGCACCCCGCGCCGCGACAGTGCCGCACCGGCGGCCGCCAGCGCCGCAGGCGTAGCCAGCGACAGCGCGCAGGGACAGCTCACCACGAGCACCGCCACCGTCACCAACAACGCGCGCGACGGATCGATCCAGACGGCCCAGACGATACCGGTGACCGCCGCCATCCCAAGCAGCGCGCCGACAAACCAGCCTGCGACGCGGTCGGCCAGCATCGCCAGTCGTGGCTTTTCCGCAAGGGCACGGTCCAGCACCGCCACGATCTCGGCCAGCCGCGTATTGGCGCCGATGCGCCCGACGCGCACCTCGAGCGGGCTGGCCGTGTTGAAACACCCGGCGAGTACCGCATCGCCGATACCCCGCCGCACCGGTCGTGCCTCGCCGGTCAGCATCGATTCGTCGAGTTCGCTGATGCCAGCCAGCACCACGCCGTCCACGGGCATGATTTCACCGGCCTTGACCCGGATACGGTCGCCCGCGCCGAGGCGGGCCACCGGCACGCGCTCGGCGGTGCCGCCCTCCGTCAGGCGCTCGCAGGTGGCCGGAAGCTGACGCGCGAGCATCTCGGCGCCGCTTCGGGACGCCTGACGCACGCGCAGTTCCAGATAGCGGGCCAGCAGCAGGAAGGCCACGAACATCGTCACGGAATCGAAGTAGACCTCACCCACGCCGCGCACCGTGGCGGCTGCGCTGGCCAGAAAGCCGGCGGCCACGCCGATGGCCACGGGCACGTCCATGCCCATCGCGCGCTGGCGCAGGCTGCGCCAGGCGCCGGTGAAAATCGGGGAGGCAGAATAAAAGACGACCGGAAGCGTCAGCGCGAAGCTGGCCCAGCGCATCAGTTGCAACTGGCCAGCATCGATCGTGGCTTCATGGGTGTAGATCGGCCACGCGTACATCATGACCTGCATCATGCCGAGCATCGCCACGGCCATCCGCATCAGCAGCCCGCGCCGTTCGCGGCGGTCCTGGCGGTCGCTGCGGGACACCTCGAATGGCCACGCCATATAGCCGATGTCCGCTAGGGCGCCGAGCAAGGCTGACACGGTTTGTCGCGATTCCCGCCAGCGCACCACCACGCGGCGCGTTGCCACGTTGGCCACCGCCAGTTCCACACCCGGCAGCTGGCCCAGGCGCTGCTCGATCAGCCACGCGCAGGCAGCGCAGCGGATACCTTCCGGCGCCAGAGTGACCTCAGCCTTGCCATCGCCTAGCGGGCGGACGAACTGCTGGCGCAGCTCGGGCGTGTCGTAGGCAGCCCAGACCGGCTCGGCTTCCCGGCGCGCGGCGTCGTCGATAGGACGCGCGAAGCGAGAGGTATCGCCATACAGATGGCCGAAACCGGCCGCGTGGAGCATCTGCGCCAGCGTCTGGCAGCCGCCGCAGCAGAAACTGCGCGCGCTGCCTTCGACATCGGCAATGAATACCGGCTCCGCTGGCGTCAGCGGCTGGCCGCAGTGAAAGCAATGGCCGTCTACGTGCGTGGAAGTCGATGGGGATGGCGAAGCGCCCGCCATCGTGGGGGCCGCAGGCGTCGCGGGAATCGCGCGCCGGGCGGCGGATGGGGGCGGTAAGGTCGTCGTTGTCGCTGGCAGCACCCCAAGGGGGCCGCCGGCTGGTGCGAGCGATGGGGTAGGTAGGGACGGGGACGGCATGGCGCGCTTTTAATACCCACGGATAGTAGGTAGCACGCACACCATACGCCTTGATGCAGATCAAATAGGTCGGATTCGTACCAGTCCGACAACAGCTTCCAGCCCGCTCAGGTCAGCGAGGTATCCATGGTCCGTCGCTCGGACTCCAGGTACTCCCGTGACTGCATTTCGATGATCCGCGACACCGTGCGATGGAACTCGCCAGCCATCTGCCCTTCGGTATACAACTCGTCGGCAGGCACCTCGGCGGACATCAGCAGCTTGACCTTGTGGTCGTAGAACACGTCGATCAGCCAGGTGAAGCGGCGCGCCTCCGACGACATCCGCGGCGTCATCTTCGGCACATCCGACAGGATCACCGTATGGAACTGCGACGCCAGCTCCAGATAGTCGTTTTGCGAGCGCGGGCCGCCGCAGAGCGTGGCGAAGTCGAACCAGACCACACCGTTCGCCTTACGCAGCGCCTTGAGTTCACGGTGCTCGATATGGAGGATCGGCGATTCGTCGGCCGTGCCGGCGATACCCACGAAGGCATCGCGCAGCGCCGCGCTGGCCTCGCGGTTCAGCGGCGTGTGGTACGCCTCGACCTGCTCCAGGGCGCGCTTGCGGTAGTCGATACCCGCGTCCACGTTGAGCACGTCGAGCTTCTCCTGGAGGAGGTCGATCGCGGGCAGCACGCGTTCGCGGTGCAGACCATCCGGGTACAGCAGGTCCGGGCGATAGTTCGACGTCATCACGAATTGCACGCCATTCGCGAACATCTGGTCCAGCAGGCGGTGCAGCATCATGGCGTCCGCCACGTCGCTGACGTGGAATTCGTCGAAGCAGATCAGCCGGTATTTGCGCGCGATGCGCTTGGCCAGTTCGTCGAGGGGGTCGGGCCGACCTCGCAATTCCTCCAACTGGCGATGCACTTCGCGCATGAACTCGTGGAAATGGAGCCGCGTCTTCCGCACCACGGGCACGCAAGAGTAGAAGCTGTCCATCAGGAACGACTTGCCGCGCCCCACTCCACCCCACAGGTAGACGCCCTTGGGCACATCGGGGTGCACCAGAAGCTTCTTCAGCGCGTTGTTGCGCCGGTTCTTGTAGGCCACCCATTCGTCGTAGCACTGCTGCAGCCGTGCCACGGCGCGCAGTTGCGCCTCGTCCGACTGGTAGCCGCGCTGTTGCAGTTCTTTCTCGTAAAACTCGGTGACGTTCATGCTGGGTTCACGCTGGGGGCGTCCGGCGCAAGATGCGCGGGCGCTGCAAGTGAAAACGGCGCGCCGCTGGTTGCGGCGCGCCGGTGCTCACGCAATGGCAGGCATCAGCCTTACATGTTGAGCTGGCGCTTGTCCACGGCCAGCGCGGCTTCGCGCATGACTTCGGACATCGACGGGTGCGGATGGCAGACGCGACCGATATCCTCGCTGGCGGCCTTGAACTCCATCGCCACGACGGCTTCGGCGATCAGGTCCGACGCGTTGGCGGCCACGATGTGCACGCCCAGGATCTCGTCGGTCTTGGCATCGGCCAGCATCTTGACGAAGCCGTCCGAGGCGCCCATGCCCAGCGCACGGCCGTTGGCCATGAACGGGAACTGGCCCGATTTGTACTGGCGGCCTTCGGCCTTCAGCTGCTGCTCGGTCTTGCCGACCCACGCGATTTCCGGGAAGGTGTAGATCACCCAAGGAACCGTGTTGAAGTCGATGTGCGGCTTCTGGCCGACGATGCGCTCGGCCACGGCCACGCCTTCGTCTTCCGCCTTATGGGCGAGCATCGGACCACGCACCACGTCGCCGATGGCCCACAGGCCCGGCACCTTGGTCTGGCAGTGGTCGTCCACCTCGATGAAGCCGCGCGCGTCCGCGCCCAGGCCCACCGCTTCCAGGTTCAGGTTGTCGGTGTTCGGCACGCGGCCGACGGACACGATCAGGCGGTCCACTTCCAGCGTCTGGGCCTTGCCGTCCTTGTCGTCATAGCTGACGGTGACGCTGTCCTTGCCGGTCTTGACCTGGTTGACCTTCACGCCGAGGCTGAACTGCAGGCCCTGCTTGGTCAGCAGCTTCTGCGCTTCCTTGGCCACGCCTTCATCGGCAGCGCCCAGGAACGCAGGCAGCGCTTCCAGCACGGTCACTTCGGCACCGAGGCGGCGCCACACCGAGCCCAGTTCCAGGCCGATCACGCCGGCGCCGATCACGCCCAGCTTCTTCGGCACGGTCGGGAACTTCAGCGCGCCCTCGTTATCGCTGACGAGGTTGTTGTCCACGGTGATGCCCGGCAGGTGACGGGCCTTCGAACCGGTAGCGATGATGACCTGCTTCGCGGTCACGACCTCACCGGCCACTTCCACCTGGAAGCCCTCGGCAGCCTTGCCGGCGAACTTGCCGTAGCCCTTGAGCAGCGTCACCTTGTTCTTGCGGAACAGGAACTCGATGCCCTTGGTCATCTTGCCGACGATGTCGTCCTTGCGCTTGAGCATCTTGGGCACGTCCACCTTGACGTCACCCACGGTGATGCCGTGGTCGGCTAGGTGGTGCGAGGCGTTCTCGAACTCTTCCGAGGAAGCCAGCAATGCCTTGGAGGGGATGCAGCCCACGTTCAGGCAGGTGCCGCCCAGGCGCGGCTCGCCCTTGGGGTCGTCATAGGCGTTGCCTTCGCAGCAGGCCACGTTCAGGCCCAGCTGGGCTGCGCGGATGGCGGCGATATAGCCGCCGGGGCCGGCGCCGATCACCAGCACGTCGAATTGTTTGCTCATGGAGTTTCCTTCTGGACGGCCTGCTCCCACGCGCCCGATTCAACGGGCGGCGGGGAGCGGGTGTCCTTCAATTCAGAGGGAGGAGACGGACGCTTACAGGTCCAGCAGCAGGCGGGCCGGATCTTCCAGCGCTTCCTTCATCGCCACCAGGCCCAGCACAGCCTCGCGACCATCGATGATCCGGTGGTCGTAGGACATGGCCAGGTAGTTCATCGGGCGAATCACGATCTGGCCGTCTTCCACCACGGCACGATCCTTGGTGGCGTGCACGCCCAGGATGGCCGATTGCGGCGGGTTGATAATCGGCGTCGACAGCATCGAACCGAACGTACCGCCGTTCGAGATCGAGAACGTGCCGCCCGTCAGTTCTTCCAGCGACAGCTTGCCGTCACGGGCCTTGGCGCCGAACTCGGCGATCTTCTTCTCGATGTCGGCCAGGCTCATCTGGTCGGCGTTGCGCAGGATCGGCACCACCAGGCCACGCGGCGAACCCACCGCGATACCGATGTCGAAGTAGCCGTGGTAGACGATATCGTTGCCATCCACCGAGGCGTTGATGATCGGGTACTTCTTCAGGGCGTGCACGGCAGCCTTGACGAAGAACGACATGAAGCCCAGCTTCACGCCGTGCTCCTTCTCGAAGCGGTCCTTGTACTTGTTGCGCAGGTCCATCACCGGCTTCATGTTCACTTCGTTGAACGTAGTGAGGATGGCGTTGGTGGACTGCGACTGCACCAGGCGCTCGGCGATACGGGCGCGCAGGCGGCTCATCGGCACGCGCTCTTCCGGGCGGTCGCCCAGCGCGGCGAAGTCCACCTGGGCGGACACTTGCTGCAGGGCCGGCTTGGCCGGAGCCGGTGCCGGGGCGGCCTTGGCGGCCGGTGCGGGCGCCGAGCCGGCGGCCAGCACGTCACCCTTGGTGATGCGGCCATCCTTGCCAGTGCCGGCAACCTGACCGGCGGACAGGCCGCCTTCGGCCATCAGCTTGGCAGCCGACGGCATGGCGATGCCGCTGGCGCCGGTGGCGGCAGCGGGAGCCGGGGCGGCGGCGGCAGGTGCAGCGGCCGGAGCCGGGGCGGCGGCAGCCGGAGCGGCGGCGCCAGCGGTGGCTTCGGTATCAATCTTGGCGATCAGTTCATCGGCCACGACGGTATCGCCGTCGTTCTTGATGATCTGCGACAGCACGCCGGCGGCGGGCGCCGGCACTTCCAGCACGACCTTGTCGGTCTCGATCTCGATCAGGATCTCGTCCTGGGCAACAGCTTCGCCCGGCTTCTTCTTCCAGTTCAGCATGGTCGCTTCGGCGACCGATTCAGACAGTTGCGGAACCTTGACGTCAACAATAGCCATGGTGAGAAATTTTCCTCGATGTATGCGTGTATGTTCAAACAGGCCGAAGCCCGGCGCGCACCACTGCGCGCCGGGCCGGCCGTCTTATTACTTGGTCAGCACAAAGCCCTTGAGCTTGGAGAACGCAGCGTCCAGCAGCGCCTTCTGTTGCTCGTTGTGCTTTGCGTAGTAGCCCACCGCCGGCGAAGCCGAGGCAGGACGACCGGCATAACCGAGCTTCTGGCCTTCCGTCATGTTTTCCATGATGTAGTGCTGCACGAAGAACCAGGCACCCTGGTTCTGCGGCTCGTCCTGGCACCACAGGATTTCGGTCACGCCCGGGTACTTCTTGAGCTCGGCGGCCACAGCCTTGTGCGGGAACGGGTACAGCTGTTCCAGGCGGATGATCGCCGTGTCGGTGGCACCACGCTCCTTGCGGGTGTTGACCAGGTCGTAGTAGACCTTGCCCGAGCACATGATCACGCGCTTGACCTTGCTGGCGTTCAGTTCTTCGTGATCGGGGATGACCGTCTCGAAGTGACCCTTGGCCAGGTCGGACAGCGGCGACACCGCATCCTTGTTACGCAGCAGCGACTTCGGCGTCATGATCACCAGCGGCTTGCGGAACAGCCGGATCATCTGGCGACGCAGCAGGTGGAAGATCTGTGCCGGCGTGGTCGGCTGCACAACCTGAATGTTGTGGTCTGCGCAGAGCTGCAGGAAACGCTCGATACGGGCCGAGCTGTGTTCCGGACCCTGGCCCTCATAGCCGTGCGGCAGCATCATCGTCAGGCCCGAGGCGCGGCCCCACTTCACTTCACCCGACGAGATGAACTGGTCGATCACCACCTGGGCGCCATTCACGAAGTCGCCGAACTGGGCTTCCCAGATCACCAGCGCATTCGGTTCCGCAGTCGAGTAGCCGTATTCGAAGCCGAGCACGGCTTCTTCGGACAGCACCGAGTCGATCACGGTGAACGGGGCCTGATTCTCGGACACGTTCTGCAGCGGCACGTAGCTGCCGGCATCCCAGCGCTCGCGACCCTGGTCGTGCAGTACCGAGTGACGGTGGGTGAAGGTGCCACGGCCAGCATCCTGGCCGGTGATACGCACCGGGTAGCCCGAGGCCACCAGCGATGCGAACGCCAGGTGCTCGCCCATGCCCCAGTCCAGAGGCTGGTCGCCACGGCCCATGTTGGCGCGGTCCTTAATGACCTTTTCCACCAGCGGGTGCAGCTTCAGGTGCTCGGGGATGGTCGTGATCCGCTCGGCCAGGCGCTTCAGCTCGGTCACCGGCACGGCGGTGTCGGCTGCGTCGGTCCACTTGCGGTTCAGGAACGGCATCCAGTCCACGGCGAACTTGTTCTTGAAGTTCGACAGGACCGGGTCCACCGTGTGCTTGCCCGCGTCCATCGCGGCACGGTATTCCTTGACCAGCTGGTCGCCAAAGTCGGCGGGCACCAGGTTCTGCGCGGCCAGCTTGTCGGCGTACAACTTGCGCGTGCCCGGGTGTTGCGAGATCTTCTTGTACATCAGCGGCTGCGTTACAGCCGGCGTGTCCTGCTCGTTGTGGCCCAGCTTCCGGAAGCAGATGATGTCAACCACGACATCCTTCTTGAATTCCATGCGGAAGTCGGTGGCCAGTTGCATGGCGTACACCACGGCTTCGGGATCGTCGCCGTTCACGTGCAGCACCGGAGCCTCGATCATCTTGACCACGTCCGTGCAGTACAGCGTGGAACGCGCGTCGCGCGGGTCAGACGTCGTGAAGCCGATCTGGTTGTTGATGACGATGTGCATGGTGCCGCCCGTGCCGTAGCCGCGGGTCTGCGCCAGGTTCAGCGTCTCCATGACCACGCCCTGGCCAGCGAAGGCGGCGTCGCCGTGCACCTGCACCGGCAGCACTTCCTTGTGGCCGGCTTCGCCACGGCGTTCCTGGCGGGCCTTCGACGAACCCTCGACCACCGGGTTGACGATTTCCAGGTGCGACGGGTTGAACGCGAGCGACAGGTGAACCGGGCCGCCTTCGGTCGAGACATCGCTCGAGAAGCCCTTGTGGTACTTGACGTCGCCGGCGGGCAGGTCATCGACGTGCTTGCCTTCGAATTCGGCGAACAGGTCGGCCGGCATCTTGCCCAGCGTATTGACCAGCACGTTCAGACGGCCACGGTGGGCCATGCCGATCACGATTTCCTGCACACCCTTCGAACCGGAGTGCTGGATCAGCTCGTCCATCGCGGCGATAAAGCTCTCGCCGCCTTCGAGCGAGAAGCGCTTCTGGCCGACGTACTTCGTGTGGAGGAAGCGCTCAAGGCCCTCGGACGCGGTCAGGCGGTCCAGGATGTGCTTCTTCTTTTCCAGCGTGAACACGGGCTTGGAACGCGTGGTTTCCAGGCGCTCCTGCCACCAGCGCTTCTGCGCCTGGTCGCTCACGTACATGAACTCGGCGCCGATGGTGCCGCAGTAGGTCTCACGGAGGTTGTTGAGCAACTCGCGCAGGCTCATCGATTCCTTGCCGAAATACGTGTTGCTGGCATTGAAGACGATGTCGAGGTCGGCCTCGGAGAAACCGTAGAACGCCGGATCCAGATCAGGCAGGGGCGGACGCTCCTGGCGCTTCAGCGGATCGAGGTCGGCCCAGTGGGTACCGATGTTGCGGTAGGCAGCGATCAGCTGGGTCGCAGCAACGCGCTTGCGGCCCATGTCGGAATCGGCCGAGGCAACGATGGTCTTGATGGGGCCCTGCTTGGCGCGCTCGGCGAACGAGGCAACGATCGGTGCGTGGGGGATATCGCGGGAGTTGGACCCATCCACAGCCGGGACATTCTGCATCGCGTCGAAATACGCGCGCCAGTTGTCGGGAACCGAGCTGGGATTCTGGAGATAGGCCTCGTACAGCTCTTCCACATAGGGGGCGTTGCCGCCGAAGAGGTACGAATTGCTCTGATACTGCTGCATCATGGGGCGCTCACTATTCTCCGGGAATGCCGGAGTTAAGCGGGTTCATCAACCTTCCGCGACACGGCTTGACCGGTTAGCGGATTGCAAACAACTCTTGGGAGCCAGACAGCGCTACCTTGAACGAACGGCACCGCGAAGGTGCCGTCTGTCTGGGGTCTCACCGACAGCCCGAAAGGGCAAGTTGTGCGGGGAAGGACCTTAGTCTTCACTCGCAAAAGCATAGCACGTTTGCCCAACGACAGTGGGGACTTTTCGTGATGCAAAATCATGACCGTTGCCGCCACACATCGGTGCTACGCCATCAGGCGGCCGGCTCGATCCGATCGACCGCGTCCGTGATCAGTCCGTCCAGCCCCCAGGACAATAGCTCGGCGGCCCGGGACGCGTCGTTCACCGTGTAGCACAACACTTGAAAACCGTCCGCATGGGCGCGGGCGATGACGGCCGCGTCCAGCTCGCGATGGTTGGCGTCCAAGGCTACGCAGCCCAGCCGGCGCAGGCGTTCGGGCCAGTCGGCGGGCAGCTTGTCGAGCAGTAGCGCGCGCGGCAGGCCGGGCGCCACTTGGCGGGCGGCGTCGAGCGCCTCCTCGGAAAACGACGAAAGCAGCGGCGGCACGTCGGCGCCCTGCCAGAGCGAAAGCGCATCAATCGCCACTGCTGCGCCGGTCCGCCATTCCGTGCCAGGCACCGGCTTGATCTCGATATTGACGTGGAAGCCATTGGCGCGCGTGTAGCGGGCGATCGTCGCCAGGGTCGGCACCGGTTCGCCGGCATAGGCCGGGCTATGCCAGCTTCCGGCGTCCAGCGCGGCCAGTTCGCCCAGCGTCATAGCGTCGACGCGGCCCTTGCCGGACGTGGTGCGGTCCAGCGTGGCATCGTGCATCAGCACCGGCTTGCCGTCGGCCGACAACTTCACGTCGAACTCGAACATCCGGTAGCCGAACGACGCCCCGTGCCGGAACGCGGCCAGCGTGTTCTCGGGTGCGAGCTTGCCGGCACCCCGGTGCGCGATATGGCGCGGATACGGCCAGTTGGCTGCATCGACCACAGGAAACGTGACGATTGACGCACTCATGCCAGTGCCTCGATACGCTTGCCCGACGTCGCGTCGAAGAAGTGCAGATGATCAGCCGAAGCCGTGATCGGCAGACGGTCACCGGCACGCACTGGCATGTGGCTGTCCAGCCGGACCACGATCAACTGGCCGCCCAGCGAACCATAGGCGAATGAATCGGCGCCGAGCGCCTCGACCACGCGCACATCGACATGCGCGATGGCGTCGTGGGCCGCGCACGGCTCGATATGCTCGGGGCGCAGCCCCATCAACGCCTGCTCGGGCAGGTGCAGGCCCATCGGCAGATGGCCGAGCGTGGCCGGCGCACCCTGCCCTTCGCCGGCACCATTCGCCTTCGGCACCACGCGCATCTGCGCCTCGCCCTGGGCGGCGTTGGTACGCACCACGGGCACGAGGTTCATCGGCGGCGAGCCGATAAAGCCGGCCACGAAGGTGCTGGCCGGACGCGAGTAGACCTCGAGCGGCGTACCGATCTGCTCCACCCGGCCTCCGTTCAGCACCATCATGCGGTCGGCCAGCGTCATGGCCTCGACCTGATCATGGGTGACGTACAGGCTGGTGGTGCCCAGGCGGCGATGCAGGTCCTTCAGCTCGAGCCGCATCTGCACGCGCAGCTTGGCATCGAGGTTGGACAGCGGCTCGTCGAACAGGAACACGGCCGGCTCGCGCACGATGGCGCGCCCCATCGCCACGCGCTGGCGCTGACCGCCCGAGAGCGCGCGCGGCTTGCGTTCGAGCAGCGCGCCCAGCTCCAGGATGCCCGCCGCGTGCTTCACGCGCTGGTCGATCTCGGCCTTGGACATGCCGCGAATCCGCAGGCCGTAGGCCATGTTGTCGTACACGGTCATGTGCGGGTAGAGCGCGTAGTTCTGGAACACCATCGCGATGTCGCGCTCGGCCGGCTCGAAGTCGTTGACTACCTTGTCGCCAATATGGATCTCGCCGCCGGTAACGGTTTCCAGCCCGGCGACCATGCGCAGCAGCGTGGACTTGCCGCAGCCCGAGGGGCCGACGATGACGATGAACTCGCCGTCGGCGATTTCCATGTCGATGCCGTGCACGACCTGCGTGCCGCCGGCGTAGGTTTTCTGAACGTTGCGAAGTGACAGTTTTGCCATGGCTTTCTCGTAATCCGCTTGTTTCGCTTACTTTTCTGTTTCGACCAGGCCCTTGACGAACCACCTCTGCATCAGCACCACCACCACGGCAGGCGGGATCATCGCCAGCATCACAGTGGCCATCACGAGATTCCAGTCCGTCGCGGCATCGCCCGAGCGCGAAATCATCTGCGTCACGCCAACCACCACCGGCGTCATCGATTTTTGCGTAGTAATCAGCAGCGGCCACAGGTACTGATTCCAGCCATAGATGAACTGGATTACGAACAGCGCCGCGATGCTGGTGCGCGAGAGCGGCAGCACCACGTCCCAGAAGAAGCGCAGCGGACCGGCGCCATCGATGCGCGCGGCCTCGGCCAGTTCATCGGGAATGGTCAGGAAGAACTGGCGGAACAGGAACGTGGCCGTGGCCGATGCGATGATCGGAATGGTCAGGCCGAAGTAGCTGTCCAGCAGGCCGAGGTCCGACACCACCTTGTAGGTCGGCAGGATCCGCACTTCCACAGGCAGCATCAGCGTGATGAAGATGAGCCAGAAGAAGGTCTTGCGCAGCGGAAATCGGAAATAAACGATGGCGAAGGCCGAGATGATCGAGATCGCGATCTTCCCGAGCGCGATGCCCAGCGCCATGATCAGACTGTTCTTCATCATGGTGGCGACCGGCGAGGCGGCCTCCCCCACGCCCTTGAACAGCACGGTGCGAAAGTTCTCAACCATGTGGCTGCCGGGGATCAGCGTCATGGGCGAATCGAGCACCTGTTCGGCCGTCAGCGTGGACGCCACGAAGGTCAGGTACACCGGAAACGCCACGACGATGATGCCGAGGATCAGCACCACGTGGGTGATGACATCAAGAATTGGACGACGTTCTACCATTTTTGGGCGCCTTTCGTGTCAGTACTGGACCTTGCGTTCCACGAACCGGAACTGCACCACGGTCAGCGCAATCACGATCACCATCAGCACCACGGACTGCGCGGCCGAGCCGCCGATGTCCATGCCGCGGAAGCCGTCGTGGAACACCTTGTACACAAGCGTGTTCGTCGAATTGAATGGGCCGCCATGCGTCACGGCATCGATGATGGCGAAGGTATCGAAGAATGCGTAGACCACGTTGATGACCAGCAGGAAGAACGTGGTCGGCGAAAGTAGCGGAAATATGATGGACCAGAAGCGCCGCCACGGTCCGGCGCCATCGATGGCGGCCGCCTCGATCAGCGAGCGTGGAATGCTCTGCAACCCGGCCAGGAAGAACAGGAAGTTGTAGCTGATCTGCTTCCACGCGGCGGCCAGCACCACCAGCGTCAGCGCCTGATTGCCATTGAGCAGGAAGTTCCAGTCCACGCCGCCCTTGCGCAGCGCGTACGACACCACGCCCAGCGTCGGGTTGAACATGAACATCCAGAGCACGCCCGCCACGGCCGGGGCCACGGCATACGGCCAGATCAGCAGGGTCTTGTAGCCCGTGGCCACGCGCACCACGCGGTCGGCGAAGTAGGCAAGCAGCAGCGCCACCGACAGGCCGACCACCGTCACACCAATGGCGAAGATGGCCGTGACCTCGAACGACTCCACATACTGCGGGTCTGCCCACAGCGTCCTGAAGTTGTCGAGCCCTACGAATTCGAGATTGATGCCGAAGGCATCCTGCTGGAGCAGCGACTGCCACAGCGCCTGGCCGGCCGGCCAGAAAAAGAAGATCATCGTGATGGCGATCTGCGGCAACACCAGCAGATACGGCAGCCACGGCGACCGGAAAACGACGCGTTTTTCCATCGTCAAACCTTTTCATAACGCAAGCGGGCGACGGTTTCGCCGCCGCCCACTTGCCGCACGTCTGGCGCCCTCAGCCCGGACCGGTCATACCGGCCAGGCCGCGCGACGCCCCTGACTTACTCTTTCGCAGTCTTCTGGAAGCGCTCCAGCAGGTCGTTGCCGCGCGCCACCGCCGTGTCCAGCGCAGCCTTCGGCTCCTTCTTGCCGGCCCAGACGGCTTCCAGTTCCTCGTCCACCACGGTACGGATCTGCACCAGGTTGCCCAGGCGCACACCGCGCGACTTGTCCGTGGTCTTCACGACCATTTGCTGCACGGACACATCGGCGCCCGGGTTCTTGTCGTAGTAACCCGATTTCCTGGTCAGATCGTAGGCGGCCATCGTCACCGGCAGGTAGCCGGTGGCCTGGTGCCAGTCCGACTGGATCTCAGGCTGCGACAGGAACGTGAAGAACTTGGCTACGCCCTTGTATTCCTCGGCCTTCTTGCCACCCATCACCCACAGCGACGCGCCGCCGATGATCGTGTTCTGCGGGGCGCCCTGCACGTCCGGGTAGTACGGCAACTGCGACACGCCGAACTGGAACTTGGCGTTCTTGCGAATGTTGGCCAGCGATGCCGACGAGCCCGTGAACATCGCGCACTCGCCGTTGAAGAACTTGGCTTGCGACTCTGCCTTGCGGCCGCCGTAGCTGAAGTAGCCCTTCTTCACCATCTCCTGGAGATTGGTGATGTGCTTCACGTGCAGCGGGCTGTTGAAGACCAGGCGGGCGTCGGTGCCGCCGAAGCCGTTGTTCTTGGTCGCGAACAGCGTGTTATGCCAGGCCGAGAAGCTTTCCAGGTGCACCCAGCCCTGCCAGTCGGTGGTATAGGCGCAGTTCGTGCCCGATGCCTTCAGCTTGGCCGAATATTGCATCACTTCGGGCCAGGTCTTGGGCGGCTCGGAGAGGCCCGCCTTCTTGAAGGCGTCCTTGTTGTAATAGAAGACGGTGGTCGAGCTGTTGAACGGGAACGACAGCATCTCGCCCTTCGACGAGGTGTAGTAACCGGCCACGGCGGGGATGTAGGCCTTCTGGTCGAACTTCTCGCCCGCATCCTTCATCACCGTGGAGACCGGCTTGATCGCGCCTTTGGCACTCATCATCGTGGCCGTGCCCACTTCGAACACCTGCAGGATCGCCGGAGCGCCGCCCGCGCGGAAGGCGGCAATGCCGGCCGCCATGGTTTCGTCGTAGTTGCCCTTGTTAACAGGCACGATCTTGTAGTCGGTCTGGCTCGCGTTGAACTTGTTGGCGATCTCGTTGACCTTGTCGTTCAGCGCGCCCTGCATGGCGTGCCACCACTGGATCTCGACCGCGGCGTGGGCGGTGCCGGCCATGGCCAGGGCGGCGACGGCAGCGAATTTTAGGGCGGTGCGTGGAAAGGACATGGACTTCTCTCCTGAGGCTGTTATCAGTCGGGCAAATCGGGCAAGAAACAAGAAAAAGCGCCCGACTGTATGCATTTTTTGTGACAGCGGGATGTTACGCCCGTCGCACCTCGCCGCAAACCGGGCAAACCCGCCTTGCGGTGAGAATATTGCTGCATTTTGACGACACATTGATGTCACACAACCGGGCGCGCCGCACCGGCGGACGTTTGCGTACAATCCTCGCCCATGAGCACGATGAAACCCTTCGCCACCTTGCCGGACGCCGCCCTCCGGCGCGTGCGCGGCATCCTGACCGACATCGACGGCACCCTGACGACCGATGGCCGGCTGCCTGCCCCCACCTATCTCGCACTGGACCGGCTGGCCCGGGCTGGGCTGCATGTCGTACCCGTCACAGGACGCTGCATCGCCTGGGCGGAGATCCTCGTCAGACTCTGGCCGGTAGATGCCATCATCGGCGAAAATGGCGCCTTCTTCTCACATTTGCGCGACAACAAGCTGATCACACGCTTCCTCGACGATGCGCCGACGCGCGCCGGGAATCTTGAGAAGATCCACGCGCTGGGCGAGCGGATCGTGCGCGAGGTGCCTGGCTGCGCGCTGGCATCGGACCAGGCATGGCATGCGGCCGACCTTGCCATCGACCATGCCGAGGACGTGGCACCCCTGCCCCAGCCGGCGGTGGACCGCATTGCCGCGATGATGCGCGAGGCCGGCATGACGGCGACGGTCAGCTCGATCCACGTTAACGGCTGGTTCGGCGACCATGACAAGCTGTCGATGAGCCGGCTTTGCGTGCAGGAGTTGCTGGGGGATGACATCGACGCCGCGCGCGACGAATGGCTGTTCATCGGCGACTCGGCCAATGACGCGGCGATGTTCGGCCACTTCCCGTTGTCGGTGGGCGTGGCGAACGTGCGGGAGATTCTGGATCAGTTGCCGGTGGCGCCCGCCTACGTCACGGAGGCGGCCGGCGGTGAAGGCTTCGCCGAGATGGCGGAGCGACTGCTGGCGGTACGTAGCAACGGCTGAGACGATTCTTGTTCTCTGCTCCCCCGCAGCGGGAGAGCAGAGAATCGTCTCAACCCCTGGACATCAATCGAATCCCAGCTCCTGCAGCTTACGGGTAATCGTATTGCGTCCAATCCCAAGCCGGGTGGCGGCTTCCACGCGGCGCCCGCGCGTGACGCCCAGCGCGGCTTCGAGCACAGCTTTTTCGAAGCGCCGCGTCAGCACATCCATCACCTCGGGCTGGCCCGCTTCCAGCATCGACTTGGCCTCGCCGGCCAGCAGCGACTCCCAGCTTGCCGACACCGCATTGCCCGCGAAGGCCGGTGCGGACGCCATGCCTGGCGCCGTGGCGGTCATCGGTGGGCGCGTGGCGACCATCGTGTCACCCTCGCCTGCCGCGGTGTTCATGCCGTAGTCGGATGTCTCGATCGCATCGTAGTCGCCACCTGCCATGCGCGACTCGCCGCCCGGCGCGCGCATCGGCGAACCGGTGCTTTCCGACTGAGGCGTGCCGATCATCTCGCGTGGCATATCCTTGACTTCGATGGTCTGCGCCGGCGCCATCACGGTCAGCCAGTTACACAGATTCTCAAGCTGTCTCACGTTGCCCGGGAACGGCAGCGTGCTGACGTAGGCCAGCGCCTCGTCGGACATGCGCTTGGGTTCCACGCCAAGCTCCTTGGCGCTCTTCTGCAGGAAGTGGCGCGCCAGCAGCGTGATGTCCTCGGGCCGCTCGCGCAGCGGCGGCAGCCGCAGACGAATCACGTTCAGGCGGTGGAACAAGTCCTCGCGGAACAGCCCCTCTTTCACGCGCGTCTCGAGGTTCTGGTGCGTGGCCGCAATCACGCGCACATTGGCGCGCAACGGGTTGTGGCCACCCACGCGATAGAAGTTGCCGTCCGACAGCACGCGCAACAGCCGCGTTTGCAGATCGAATGGCATATCGCCGATTTCATCGAGGAACAGCGTGCCGCCCTCGGCCTGCTCGAAGCGGCCACGCCGCATCGTCTGCGCACCCGTGAACGCGCCGCGCTCATGTCCGAACAGTTCGGATTCGAGCAGATCCTTCGGAATCGCCGCCGTGTTGAGCGCGATAAATGGCCCGTTGGCGCGCGGGCTGTGCTTGTGCAGCGCCCGTGCGACGAGTTCCTTGCCGGTGCCGGACTCGCCGGTAATCATCACCGTCACGTTCGACTGCGACAGGCGGCCGATGGCGCGGAACACGTCCTGCATCGCCGGTGCCTGACCCAGGATCTCAGGCGCGTCGACTAGCCGATCGTCCATTTCCTCCTCGCGCAGGCTCTCTTCGAGCGCGCGCCGGATCAGCTCGACGGCCTTGTCGACATCGAACGGCTTGGCCAGGTATTCGAAGGCGCCGCCCTGGAACGCCGCCACGGCGCTGTCCAGGTCGGAATACGCGGTCATGACGATGACCGGCAGGCCCGGGTGCCGCGCCTTGATGGCCTGCAGCAGGTCCAGGCCCGAGCCGCCAGGCATGCGGATATCGGAAATCAGGACCTGCGGCTCGTCATCCTCCAGCGCCGCGAGCACGTCGCGAACATTGGTAAAACTGCGAGAGAGCAGGCTTTCACGGGCAAGGGCCTTCTCGAGGACCCAGCGGATTGATTGATCGTCGTCGACTATCCAGATCGGCTTCATGTGCGTCGCTTGTCTGCTCGGTGTCATGTGGTCTCCCGTTGTCCCGCCATCGTCCCACTCAGGCAGGTCCCGCGCCGCTCGCACATCCGGGCCGGTCAGAGGCGCGGGAGGTCAGTGCAGCGGCAGCAGGATACGGAAGTCGGTACAGCCCGGCCGGCTCTCGCATTCGATCAAGCCCTCGTGCTGCTGCACGAAGGTTTGAGCGAGTGTGAGACCGAGTCCGCTGCCGCCGTCCCTGCCCGATACCAATGGATAGAAGATGCGTTCGCGGATGTCCTCGGGGATGCCCGGGCCGTTATCGATGACATGCAAGTCCAATGCCAGCTTGAACAAGCGCTTGGCAATCGTCACCTGCCGTGCCACCCGCGTCCGCAATACGATCTGCGCATCGCCGCGCGCGATGCGCTCGTGCAGCGCCTGGGCAGCGTTGTGCACGATGTTCAGCACGGCCTGGATCAGTTGCTCCATGTCGCCGCGCAGGTCGGGCAGGCTCGCGTCGTAGTCGCGCACAATCTCCAGCCCGTTCGGGAATTCGGCCAGCACCACCGAACGCACGCGCTCCAGCACCTCGTGGATATTGAGGTCCGAGACGATGTGCGGGTGCCGGTGCGGCTCCAGCAGCCGGTCCACCAGCGTCTGCAGGCGGTCCGACTCCTTGATGATGACCTGGGTGTACTCGCGCAAGGACCGTTCGGGCAGCTCGAACTCAAGCAACTGGGCCGCGCCACGGATGCCCCCGAGCGGATTCTTGATCTCGTGGGCCAGGTTGCGGATCAGTTCCTTGTTGGCCGACGTCAGGTCGAGGATGCGCTCCTCGCGGTCGCTGCGTACCTTCTGCTCGTTCAGAAGGATCTCAACCAGGACCGTATTGGCATGGCCTTCGATCGCCCCGATCACGACATGGGCATGCATCGGCTCCTGCAGCGGCGGGCGCAGCACGAGATCCTGGCGCCGCACATCGATCTGCCGCGCGATCACCGTCTCGATCATGCTGTCCAGCTCGTCGATCTGGCCGAACAAGTCCGGCAGCGTCAGTTCCACCATCGCCCGGCGGGACAGCGCGAAGCTGGCCTCGGCGGCCGGATTCGCGTAGACCACCTGCAGCCCGGGCTGGCGCACCAGCAGCACCGGGTTGGCCACCACGTCCAGGCCGGGGTGGAACGCCGCGTCGCCCAACGGCAGGACCTCGGCTTCCGCCTTGCGGTCTGCTCCGGTGACTTTGCGCGACACTCCGCGAATCAGGCGACCCATGGCCATTTCACTATTCCTTAAGGTTCGATAGCTCACGGCGCAAGGAGGCGGCGTTAGCTTCGCTACGTGCGACGTCGTCGCGCAGGCGTGCCGTGCGATCGAGATATTTCTGATAGTTGCGCTCGTTGCCCTGGCGCTCGGGCTCGCCATTGTTGTACTCGGCGCGCAGCCCGGCCAGCTTGGCTTCTTCGCTCTGGAGTTCCTGCTCCAGCACCGCGCGGCGCTCGCTGTCGCGGTTCTTCTGGGTGGCGCTGTCCACGCGCGGGAAAGCCGCCGGGGACGCCGAAGGCGCCGCCGCCTTGCCACCGCCCGAGCTGGCAGTGCGCGAACCCGGCACCGTGATCACGTCAGGCAGGTTCAGCTTCTTGCAGTCCTTGCTGCCGCCTGGATTGCCGTTGCGGTACTCGGGCACGCCGTTGGGGCCCTTGCACATATAGACATCCGACGACTGCGCCGGCGCGGGCCGGCTCCAGGCGCCGAGCCCCAGCGCCATGGCCATCACCAGAATGGGGAAACCCACCCGGATCTGGTGCGTCATCCGGTATGAACCCTGGTGCAACAGTCCGCCTTGGCGGCTGCGCGTGACCTTATTTGACATCGCGTTCATGAACATCGGCATGAAGGTTAGGGAAGGAGCCCCATTCTAGCGATCAACCCGCTCGCAAAACAAAAAGGGACAGCCGAAGCCGCCCCTTCCTGGTGCAACTGTTGCCCGGTGACAACCTGGCAACCGGACGCGATTACAGCGAGTAGTACATCTCGAACTCGATCGGGTGCGTCGTCATGCGGAAACGCGTGACTTCTTCCATCTTCAGTTCGATGTAGGCATCGAGCATGGAGTTGGAGAACACACCGCCGCGGGTCAGGAACTCACGGTCGTTGTCGAGATATTCCAGGGCCTGGTCGAGGCTCGAGCAGACGGTCGGGATCTTTGCATCCTCTTCCGGCGGCAGGTCGTACAGGTTCTTGTCGGCAGCTTCGCCCGGGTGGATCTTGTTCATCACGCCGTCCAGGCCGGCCATCAGCAGCGCCGAGAAGCCCAGGTACGGGTTCATCAGCGGATCCGGGAAGCGCGTTTCGATGCGGCGGCCCTTCGGGTTCGCCACGTACGGAATGCGGATCGAGGCCGAACGGTTGCGGGCCGAGTAGGCCAGCTTCACCGGGGCTTCGAAGCCCGGCACCAGACGCTTGTACGAGTTCGTGCCCGGGTTGGTCAGCGCGTTCAGGGCACGGGCGTGCTTGATGATGCCGCCAATGTAGTACAGCGCGAATTCCGACAGGCCGGCGTAGCCGTTGCCTGCGAACAGGTTCTGACCGTCCTTCCACACGGACTGGTGCACGTGCATGCCCGAGCCGTTGTCGCCAACCACCGGCTTCGGCATGAACGTCGCCGTCTTGCCGTAGGTGTGCGCCACGTTCTGGATCACGTACTTCTGGAGCTGGGTCCAGTCGGCGCGTTGCACCAGCGTGCTGAAACGCGTGCCGATTTCGTTCTGGCCCTGGCCAGCCACTTCGTGGTGGTGGACTTCAACGGGAATGCCGAGCGATTCGAGGATCAGGCACATTTCCGAACGGATGTCCTGGAACGTGTCGATCGGGGCAACCGGGAAGTAGCCGCCCTTCTTGCCCGGACGGTGACCGCTGTTGCCGTGCTCGAATTCCTTGCCCGACGACCACGGGGCTTCCTCGGAGTGAATCTTCACCGAGCAACCCTGCATGTCGACGTTCCAGGTCACGCCGTCGAAAATGAAGAATTCGGGTTCCGGACCGAAGAAGGCGGTGTCGCCCAGGCCGGTGCTCTTCAGGTAGGCTTCGGCACGCTTGGCGATGGAACGCGGGTCGCGGTCGTAACCTTTGCCGTCCGACGGCTCGATCACGTCGCAGGTCAGCACCAGCGTCGGCTCTTCGTAGAACGGGTCGATGTGGGCCGTGTTCGAATCCGGCATCAGCAGCATGTCCGAAGCTTCGATACCCTTCCAGCCGGCGATCGAGGAACCGTCGAAGGCGTGGCCGCTCTCGAACTTGTCGTCGTCGAAGTGCGACACGGGCACAGACACGTGTTGCTCCTTGCCTTTGGTATCCGTGAAACGGAAATCGACGAATTTGACGTCGTTTTCCTTCACGAGCTTCATCACATCTGCAACGCTGTGGGCCATGCCTATCTCCTGGAAATTCGGGCTGAGTCTGGGAAAGCCATTGTTGGGTCCGGCCCCGGAAAACCCTCGCGGGAACCGCCCCAAAAGGGACGAGGAATGTTAGCAGAAAGCATGCCAACCGACGCCCTCATTTGCCCTCGCCATCCCGAAAAATGTGCAGTGATCGGTCACGCCGCACCGTGGCGGGGGCCGCGGATTGCATACAACCCAAGCTGAACATGCCGACGCGGCGAACGATCCACTTGCGCACCGCTCCGCGGCGACTCCATCAAACACCATCTCGGTGCACGATTCAAGGAAAAGCACTATCTTAGTGCCGATGCACCAGAATACGCACCGAAGATGGGCATGCGCCGCGCAGGCGGATTTTCGGGGGATGGCCGTGGCTGCGCGCTAGAATAGCGCCGAACGCGGCGACATCCCAGCGCCGCGCCCGATCCCGGGTCACGCTGTTGCCCCGGCACAGCGAACCCCGCTTTGCTCCCGCTTCTCTTATTGACTCCGTCACAGAAGATGACCACCCGAGACGACCTCCTCCAGGCGGCGCACGCGCGCCAGCAACAGAACCAGCTTGCGTACTTCGGCGCGCTGGACCCGCAGCAAGCCTATGACCTGCTGCAGGCCGACCCGAAGGCCGTGCTCGTGGACGTGCGCACGCAGGCAGAACTGGATTGGGTAGGTGGCGTGAACCTGCCGGACGAGCAATTCGCCCATGTGGAATGGAACAGCTATCCCGGCGGCAAGCAGAACCCGAATTTCGTCGAGGAACTCAAGGCCCGCGTGCCGACCGATGCGCCGGTGCTGTTCCTGTGCCGTAGCGCTGCGCGCTCGAAGCACGCGGCCCGTCTGGCCACTGAGGCCGGCTACACCTGTGCCATGGATGTGCTGGAAGGCTTCGAAGGCCCCCGCGACGAGGAATACCACCGCAAGACCGTGGAAGGCTGGTGCAAGCGCAACCTGCCGTGGCACGGGGCGTAAGGGGAGCCATCAGCTAACGCCCGTCCATGGCGTGTGGGAGCGGGGTTGCCCGCTCCGCGCGCAGGTCGGCCAGCGCCTGTAGGCAAAAGTGGCCGTACCAGGGCACCGCAAAGATCAAAATCATCATATAGACCCACATGACGCACAACAGCGCCAGGGGTAGCAGTACAACCATTACGATTGCCCAGACCCAGACGAGGTTGGCCAGCCAGCCGAGAAAGCCGCTGAGCACGCCGATTCCCATCAACGATGTGCGATGGCGCTTCATCAGCGTTTTGCGCTCTTCCACCGTGGCGTGATCTTCCAGCGCGTCGTAGGTCATCACACGGTACATCAGCCAGCCGGACAGCAGTGACGGTGTGACAAAACCAATCACCGGCAGGTACGCCAACGGCAGCGTCAGCATGGTGAGCACCAGGAACACCCCAGTGCTCACGATCAACTCCCGCAGGCCGCCCATTAGCGAACCGCCCTGGGCACGGCGAAGTCCCGGATAGCCGCGCGCCACGTGTCCAGCCACTGTCGACTCGAAGAATACGCTGATATAGATCAGCATCGACACAACAATCAACGGGCACAGCGCCATCACGACAAGCACCGGCGCCACGTACGGCCCCAACCCGGCCAGCCAACTCCAAGGGGAAGTCCCACTCAGCCAGGCAAACATCTGGGTAGCGTCGAGAAATCTATTGAATGCCTGGGTGACAGGATCCCATGCCCACCAAAGGATGCCGGCCCAGAACATCGGGATCAGGATGAGCGGCAAGATGGCATGTATCAGCATGCGCGGATGCAGAACGCACAGCAACGCGCGGCCGAACGCCCGGAGAACTGGTTTCATGTGTGAGCGCTGACGAGGCAGCGCAGGCTGAACAAAGCCCATCAAGCTATCACGCGTCGGCGCGCGCTTTTTCGACCTGTGTCAAGGTTGGCACAGGATTGGCACAGCCCCCCACCCTCACCTACTGCTCGACGATCTCGTACCCCATGGCGCGGACGCCTTCGAGCAGCATCGCATAGGCTGGCAGGACCTGTTCCGCCGGTCCCTTCACCCCAAGATCGATATGGCGCCGCGCGAAGCGGTCGCCCCGGCTCACGTCGCCCACGGATGGCAGGCTGAATACGCGGATGCCGGCGAATGCGGCCTCCACCTGCTCCATCAGCGGTGTCAGGGTCGACTCGGGCGCCTCGAACACATAGAAAGCGCGCGACTGCGCTACCTCCAGGTGGAACAGGTGGGTGTAATAGTGGTCGAGCACCCATTCCATCATCGGCCACGCCATGACGGGGAAGCCTGGCATGAAATGGTGGTCGGCCACCGAGAAGCCCGGAATGCGGTTGTAACTGTTGGGGATGATGCGCGCCCCGACCGGAAACTCGCCCATCTTGAAGCGATGCTGGTTATCAGGCAGGTTCAGGTCAGCCTTGACCGGGTCGCCATTGGCGGTCTCGGCGATGCGTAGCGCAATCTGCTCGCGCGCCTCGGGGTGCAGCGCCAGCTCCACGCCCAGCGCGGCGGCCGCGCACTGACGCGTGTGGTCGTCCGGCGTGGCGCCGATGCCGCCCGTGCAAAAGACCACGTCCGGCCCGGCCAGCGTGCGGCGCAGCGTGGCGGTGATGCGCTCGCGCTCGTCGCCCACGTACTCGGCCCAGTCCAGCGCCAGGCCGCGTGCGCCCAGCAGTTCGATGGTCCGGCGCATGTGCTTGTCCTCGCGCCGCCCGGACAGGATCTCATCGCCGATGACAATCAAACCGAAACCCATGGTGTTCCTCGCTCAAGATTGTTCAATGCGGCGCACGTCGCCCGGCGCCAGGTCGATCACGTCGGTGGCGGGCGGCGGCGGGGGTGCCGCGGCGTCGCGCTCGGCGCGCAATTCAGCCAATGCCCGGAGGCAGAAATGGCCGAACCAGAGCGCCGAGAAGATAAAGATCAGCACGTACAGCCACAGCGTGCCGGCCAGCACCACCGGAAACAGGAAGATGATGACAGCCGACCAGACCCACAGCAAGGTCGGCGCGGAGCCAAGCAGGCCCACGGCCACGCCGATCATCAGCAGCGAGGTGCGATGGCGCTTCATCAGCGTCTTGCGCTCCTCGGCCGTGGCGTGTTCGGCCAGGGCGTCGTAGGTCATCACGCGGTAGGTGAGCCAGCCCCACAGCACGGGCGGAATCAGCGCGAAGAACGGCGGAATCAACCATAGCGGCATCGTCACGAGCACCAGCAACAGGAACACCACGGTGTTGCTGAGCGCCTGGAACACGCTGCCGGCGACGCTGCCGCCGCGCGCCTTGACCAGCCCCGGATAGCTGCGGTCCAGGTGCTTCACCACGGCCGGCACCGAGAACAGGCTGATGAAGATCAGCATCGACGCGATCACCAGCGGCACAGCCAGCGTCAGCACGAACAGCGGCGCCACCACGGTGCGCAGCGACTGCAGACCGAGCCAGTCCAGCGCGGAGTAGATCCAGCTCGTGAAAACGGAGCCCTCGAGGATGGCGCGAGCGCCGCCCATGATCGGGTCCCAGCCCCACCAGATCAGGCCGCCCCATAGCACGGTGGCGAGGACGAATGGCACCAGCGTCAGCATCAGCATGCGCGGATGCAACTGGCTGATCAGGGCACGGCCAAACGAGCGAAAGATATCGTTCATGCAGGAAAGCGGTCGGGAAAACCTTCAGAGCCTAGCACAGGCCGAAAAGATCCCACGCCGACGACATTCCCGGTCAGCGGAGCCGTAGCAGCCGCTTCAGGCCCAGCCACTGCTGGGACAGGAATCCCGCGCCGTAGTCGCGGCCGTGGCCGGTGGGCGGCGGAAGCTGGTCCCGGATGCCCGTCGGATGGTAGGCCTCGACGAACCGGGCGGTGCGGAACAACATGTCCCACCACGGAAAGATCACGCCGTAGTTGCAGCCGCCAAGCCGCACCGGCTTGCCCGCCGCCTGCTGCTCGTGGCCGAGCCCCACCGCGTGGTGCGTGCGATGGAAGCGCGGCGAAACCAGCAGTCGCTCCCCGAGCCAGCCGAAATGCAGTCGCAGGTTGGCGTGCTGGAGGCTTTGCAGCAGTTGCGAAAGCGCCACCAGCAGCACGTACTGCGACGGCTCCACGCCAACCGCCAGCGCCACGGTCGCAAAAACTGCGTCACGTAGCATATCGTCCAGAAGATGGTTGCGATTGTCGCTCCAGAGCGTCATCTGGCGCTGGCTGTGGTGCGTGGCGTGCAGGCTCCACCACCAGCGATAGGTATGCGAAAACCGGTGATACCAATAGTCGAGCAGATCGAACAGCAGCAGGTAGACGAAGAAGCTGACCAGCGGGATCGACGTCACGCCGGGCCACCAGTCCTCCACGTTGATCCGCTGCCAGCCCAGCAGGCGCAGATGGCCTTCGAGGCCATCCATCAGCGGCGCCAGCACGAAGAACATCGCGAGCCGGAACAGGCCCAGGCGATGGATCATCGTATAGAGCATGTCCGTGCGCACGGCGGCGCGGTCCGTCACCGGCTCCACGGGTCGCAATTTCTCCAACGGGCCGAGGATCAGCACCATCACTGCGATCTGCACCACACCCACTAGCAACCATTCGGTGCCTGTGAAGGCGTCCTCGGCATAGCCGCCGAAGCCGAGGTGGTAGACCACCGGCAGCACCACGCCCTGGAATACCGTGGCTTCCACCTGGCCTACCCAGAGGCTGATCCAGTTCGTGAACGCGTCCCACATTACCGCCGGCCCTCCGCCCCGTGCTGCTGGAACCAATCCTTGTAGCGGGGATGCTCGCGCAGCGTGGCGAAGCAGAAGCCCTTCTGTTCGAGGCCGGTCAGCAGCGGTTCGAGCACGCCCGGTGCCCAGGGGTCCTTGCGCGACCAGATGCCGAGGTGCGCCATCGTAATATCGCCATCCCGGAGGTCGCGCAGCGCGCGGTCCAGCAAAGCCCGGTTCGGAAATTTCTCGGAAGACAGTTCGTCGCCGAGGAAGCCGGCCGGCGCCCAGCCCACGTGCTTGAAGCCGCATTGCTCGGCCCAGGCCAGCGTCTGCGGGGCGGTGCGGCCGCCCGGCGCGCGCCAGATCGGCGCCATCGGCTGGCCAGTCATCGACCGGAATGCCTGGGCGCTGCGGCGCAGTTCCGTGCAGAAGGCGTCGGCAGTCATCGCGACGTCCTTGCCGCCCTGCGCGCCAAACTGCGGACGCATCGTCACCTTGTCCCCGTGCACCCCGCGCAGGTAGACGTGATCGAACGTATGGGAACCGAACACGTGCCCATCGGCGGCCAACGCTTTCCAGTAAGGGGCCCAGGTCGGGTCCAGCGAGTTGTCATGATTGACGGTCGGCTCGCTGGCCAGGAAGAACGTGGCGCGGATATGATGCCGGCGCAGCGTGCGGGCGATCAGTTCCGCCTGGCTCATGCTGCCGGTGTCGAAGGTCAGGTACAGCGTACCGGCACGGCAACTGGCGGCGGCGTCCGCCGCCGAGGCAGCACCGGCCAGCGCCAGCATCGCGGCCAGCATGGCAAGAATACGAATCAGCAGCCGAGCCATGTCGAACCCTGCCTCAGTAGAGCGGCGCCCGCGTGCGGAAGTAGATACCGTGTGGCGACTTGCCCACGCGGATGGTCTTGACCAGCTTGCGGCTCGCCACGTCGATCAGCCCCACCGAACGCGCCCAGCGGAACGTCACCCAGAGTGTCTTGCCATCGGCGGTCAACTCCATGTCGTCAGGCCCCGGCAGCAGGCCGGTGATATCGCCAACTTTGGACAGCGTCTGCTGGTCAATGATGCTGATGGACCCCGAGACGCGGTTGGTCAGGAACAGATGACGCTTGTCGCCCACCGCGCGGAAATTGTGCGCGCCCTTGCCGGTCTGGATCTGCTTGACCACGGTGCGCGTGCGCCAGTCGATCACGGCCACATAGTCGGCGCCGGTCATGCCCACCAGCAGGTATTTCTGGTCCGGCGTCACCCAGATCCCGGCCGGCGCCGAGCCGGCGTCCATGGTCCAGAGCACGGTCAGCGAATTGAGGTCGATCGCGGCGATCTGATCGCTGTCCTGCAGGGTGATGAAGGCGATCTTGCTGTCCGCCGTGAACGCGATATGGCTGGGCGTCTTGGGCAGCGGGAATTGCTTGGCGATCTTGAGCTGGTGGCCGTCCCAGCGGTAGACGTCCACGCGGTCGAGCCGGTTGCCCGTCGTCACGAACCATTTCTGGTCCGGCGAGAAGCCGATCTGGTACGGATCGTCGATGTTCGGTACGCGCTGCTGCACCTTGCCGGTCACCGGATCCAGGAACACCAGGTCGTTGCCGACCGCGTTGGCCACGATCAGCGACTTGTCGTCAGGCGTGGCAATCAGGTGGTGCGGTTCCTTGCCGACGGGGAAGGTTTCCAGCACCTTCTGCGTGTCCTTGTCGATCAGGGTGACGGTTGCATCACCCGAATTAAGGATCGTCACAACCTCCGCTTGCGCGGGGGCGGACACCACTGCCAATGCCAGCGCGCCGACCGACACCACGCTAGACACAACACGACGCAACGAGAGCATAAGACCGTCAACCATGAGGAATCGGGCATTCTAACGTTTGAGCCGGGGGTTACGCTGACCGTTTGCGCGAATTTATCTTTCGCCGGGCATTCCGACACAAATCGTGGTTTTCCACACGAACTCCGCGTCAGCGCTGCATGGACTCCCACACCTTCTGCAACCGCTTGACCGACATCGGCACCGGCGTGCGCAGCTCCTGCGCGAACAGCGCGATGCGCAGCTCCTCAAGCATCCATCGGAATTCGTCCAATCGGGCATCGTCGGCCCCCCTGCCCTGCGTGCGGAGCTGTTTCTCGGCGCGCTGCCACTGTTGCACCAGCGGTGTCATCTCCTGGGTGCGCTGGCTGTCGCGGCCGGGGTCGCCCTTGAGCTTGTCCACGCGCATCGCCATCCCCTTGAGATAGCGCGGGAAGTGCACGAGCTGCGTGTATGGCGTATCGATCACGAACGACTTTGTCATCAGCCGCGCCAGTTGCGCCTCCATGTCCTGGTGGGCGGAGCCGAACGGCTTGGCCTGGAGCAGCTTGCGCGGAAGTCCCGCGTACTCGGCCAGGATCGCGCCCACCAGCCGCGCCATCTCCTGCGCCAGCAGCGACAGCCGCGCGCGCCCCTCGTCCTTGCGGGCGTTGAACTCGGCCTCGTTGCGCGGCAGCGGCGGCTGCATGCAGGCGCGCTCCAGCGTGACCATCACGATCTGGTTGCGCAGTTCCTCCTGCGTGCCCAGGGTCATGTACTGCATCGCCATTTGCTGAAGATTCGGGATGTTCTTCTCGATGAACTTCACCGGCTCGCGGAGCTGGATCGCGAACAGTCGGCGCAGCCCCGTATGGTGGATGCGTGCCGCCTCCTGCGGGTCGTCAAAGACCTCCACCTCGCAATGGTCGCCATGATCCACAAGGGCCGGATAGCCGAACAGGGTCTGGTTGCCCTTGCGGATTTCCAGCAGTTCGGGCAGTTCGCCGAACGACCAGGACGTCAGGTTTTCGTACTGGCCGGCCTCGGCCGCGGGCACGTCGCGGGCGGCAATGTTCTGGAACGACTGCTGCGCCTGTCCGCCGAACTCGGCTCGCAATTGCGCCAGATTCCGCCCCATTTCGAGCTGTCGGCCATGTTCGTCGATGACCTTGAAGTTCATCGCATGGTGGGCCGGCAGGGTCTCCTGCTTGAAATCTGCGCGGCGCACCATCGTGCCGGTCTGCTCGCGGATGTCGGCAATCAGCACGTCGATCAACTCGCCCTCGCCGAACGGCTGGCGGTCGACAAACCCGCCCGCGTACTCGGGCAGCGGCACGCAGTGGCGGCGCAGCTTCTGCGGCAAGGACTTCAGCAGCAGGTGCACCTTCTCCTTGATCATGCCGGGCACCAGCCATTCGGTGCGCTCGGGCCGCACCTGGTTCAGCGCGTACAGCGGCACGGTCAGCGTCACGCCGTCGCGGTGGCTGCCGGGCTCGAAGTGGTACGACAACCCCATGTCCACGCCGGCAATCGGCAGCAGCTTCGGGAACAGGTCGGTCGTGATGCCGGCCGCTTCGTGCCGCATCAGTTCGTCGCGGTTCAGGTACAGCAGCTTGCGATCCTTCGCGCTCTCCGCCTGGTACCACGTCTCGAAGCTGGTCTGGTTATGGGTGTCCGCCGGGATCGCCCGGTCATAGAAGGCGTAGATCAGCTCGTCGTCCACCAGCACGTCCTGCCGGCGCGACTTGTGCTCCAGATTCTCAATTTCGCGCCGCAGCCGCTGGTTGTGGGCGTAAAACGGCAATTTCGTGTCGAATTCGCCCTCCACCAGCGCGCGGCGGATGAACAGCTCGCGCGCCTCGGCCGGGTTCATCGGCCCGTAGTGCACGCGCCGATGCTGGTAGATGGGCAGGCCGTACAGCGTGCCGCGCTCCATCGCCAGCACCTGGCCGGCCTTCTTTTCCCAGTGCGGGTCGCTCCAGCTCACCTTCAGCAGATGGCTGCCCACCTGCTCGATCCATTCCGGCTCGATCCGCGCCAGCGTGCGTGCGAACAGCCGGCTCGTCTCGACCAGTTCAGCGGCGATGATCCAGCGGCCCACCTTGCGCGCGATCAGCGAGCCCGGCCACAGGTGGAACTTGATGCCGCGCGCGCCCAGGTACTCGCGCCCGCGCCCGTCGGCCTCGTCCAGCTTCAGGCCGACGTTCCCGAGCAGCCCGGTCAGCAGCGCCTTGTGGACTTGCTCGAACGTCGGTTCCGTCTCATTCAGGCGCCAGCCCTGCTCGGTCACCGTCGTCAGAAGTTGCGAGTGAACATCCCGCCACTCGCGCAGCCGCACGTGCGAGAGGAAGTTGGCGCGGCACTGGTCCTGCAGCTGCCGGTTGGTCTTCTTGTGGGCCACTGCCTCCTCGAACCACTTCCACAGCTTGACCCACCCCAGGAACTCGGACTTTTCGTCCATGAACTTGCGATGGGCCTGGTCGGCGGCTTCCTGCGCCTCCTGCGGACGGTCGCGCGGATCCTGCACGGACAGCGCGCTGGCGATGATCAGCACCTCGCGCAGGCACTGCTGCTCGCGCGCGGCCAGGATCATGCGCGCCACGCGCGGGTCCAGCGGCAGCTTGGCCAGTTGACGGCCAGTGCCAGTAAGCTGGTTGGCCTCGTCCACGGCGCCCAGTTCCTGCAGGAGCTGGTAGCCATCGGCAACCGCCCGGCCCAGCGGCGGCTCGATGAACGGGAACGACTCGATGTCGGTCAGCCGCAGCGCCTTCATGCGCAGAATCACCGCCGCCAGCGACGAACGCAGGATTTCCGGGTCGGTGAAGCGCGTACGGGCGATGAAATCGGATTCCTCGTATAGACGGATGCAAACGCCATCGGCTACCCGGCCGCACCGGCCCGCGCGCTGGTTGGCGGCGGCCTGCGAAATCGCCTCGATCTGCAACTGCTCCACCTTGTTGCGGTACGAGTAGCGCTTGACGCGCGCAAGCCCCGTATCCACCACATAGCGGATGCCCGGCACGGTCAGCGAGGTCTCGGCCACGTTGGTCGCCAGCACGATCCGCCGCGCGTTCGATGGCTTGAACACGCGCTCCTGCTCCTGCACCGAGAGCCGCGCGAACAGCGGCAGGATCTCGGTATGCGGAGGATGGTGCTTGCGCAGCGCCTCGGCGGCCTCGCGGATCTCGCGCTCGCCTGGCAGAAAGACGAGAACGTCGCCGGGGCCGAGCCGGCACAGTTCGTCCACGGCCTCGACAATGCCGTCGTACAGGTCGCGCTCGCGGGCCTGGGCGGATTTCGGCGCGGCGTCGGGCGGCGCATCGGACTGGATCGGCCGATATCGCACTTCCACGGGATACAGCCGCCCGCTGACCTCGATCACCGGCGCCGGCTTGCCGTTACGGGCGAAGTGCTCGGCGAACCGCTGGGCGTCGATCGTCGCGGACGTGATGATGACCTTCAGGTCCGGCCGCTTGGGCAGGATCTGGCGCAGGTAGCCGATCAGGAAGTCGATGTTGAGGCTACGCTCGTGCGCCTCATCGATGATGATCGTGTCGTAGGCACGCAGCAACGGGTCGTTCTGCGTCTCGGCCAGCAGGATGCCGTCCGTCATCAGCTTGACAGAGGCGCCGGCGGACATCGTGTCGTTGAACCGCACCTGATAGCCGACGTTCTGGCCCAGCGGCGTGCCCAGTTCCTGGGCGATGCGCTTGGCCGTGGACGTGGCGGCGATCCGCCTGGGCTGGGTGTGGCCGATCAGGCCGCCGCCTTCCTTGCCTTCCCGCGCCGGGCCACGGCCGATCGACAGCGCGATCTTGGGCAGTTGGGTGGTCTTGCCGGAGCCGGTCTCGCCGGACACGATCACCACCTGGTTGGCCTGCAGCGCGGCGGCGATCTCGTCCCGGCGCGCGGAAACCGGCAGCGCTTCGGGAAAGGTGATCTCGGGCAGCGGATTAGCCATGCGGACCGGGCGCACGGGGCGCGGCTGGCGCGGCTCGCGCGGCTCTCGAGGGGTCTGGGCGTCGCGCGGCGGGCGCGGCGCGCGCTCCGGCCGCGGCTCGCGCCGCTGTTCGGAAGACTCCTGGGGCCGCTGCTCGGGAGGCTGGCCCGCCGGGCGCGCCTCACGTGATGGACGGGGCGGGCGTGGCGGCCGGGAAACAGGTTTGACGGGGCGTTGTGCTGACATTGGCCGGGATTATAATCCGCGGCATGAACGCCAGAACCTCCAATGCGCAGGCGCCTGCTCCGGCCCCTGTCGCCCCCGACGAAGACGCCCCCGCTGCCCTGAGCGCAGCCCCCCTCCCCGTCGCCGAACCCGCCACGCCGATCCCGTCCGCCACGGCCGCCGCCGAGTTGGCCGAGGCCAGCGGGCCGGACCACCAGCAGTTCGTGGATTGGCTGCGCGCCGTCGCGCCTTATATCCACGCCTTCCGCGGCAAGACCTTCGTGATCGCCTTCAGCGGCGAGCTGGTCAAGGCCGGCGTGCTCAACGCGCTCGTCAACGACGTGGCCCTGCTGCACGCCATGGGCATGCAGATCGTGCTGGTCTTCGGCTCCCGCCCGCAGGTGGAGGAGCAGTTGGCATTGCGCCATGTGGAATCCCAGTACGCGGACGGCGTGCGCATTACCGACAACGCCGCGCTCGAATGCGCCAAGGAGGCGGCCGGCGAGCTGCGCCTGGACATCGAGGCCGCCTTCAGCCAGGGCTTGCCGAACACGCCGATGGCTGGCGCGCAGCTGTCGGTGGTCTCCGGCAACTTCATCACCGCGCGGCCGGTGGGCATCGTCAACGGGGTCGATTACCAGCACACCGGGCTGGTGCGCAAGATCGACAACGACTCGATGCACATGTCGCTCTCGCACGGCAAGGTGGTGCTGCTGTCGCCGCTGGGCTTTTCGCCCACCGGGCAGGCGTTCAACCTGTCGATGGAAGACGTGGCCAGCGCCACCGCCAGCGCGCTGAAGGCCGACAAGCTGATCTACATCACCGAAGTGCCCGGCGTGCCGGACCCGGTGGGCAAGCTGATGAAGGAAATGTCGCTGCGCACGGCCGTGGAACGGTTGCAGAACAACCACCTGCCGCCGGACGTGGCCTATTACCTGGAACATCTGGTCAAGGCGCTCAAGGGCGGCGTGCCCCGCGCGCACTTGATCCCCTATTCGCTCGACGGCTCGGTGCTGCTCGAGCTCTTCCTGCACGATGGCGTAGGCACCATGGTGTCCGACACCGACCTGGAAAGCCTGCGGGAAGCCACGCTCGATGACGTGGGCGGCATCCTGCAACTGATTGCACCGCTCGAGGCCGATGGCACGCTCGTGCCACGTGGACGTCACCTGATCGAGCGGGATATCGGCAATTTCTCGGTGATCGAGCACGATGGCGTGCTGTTCGGCTGCGCCGCGCTCTACGAATTCCCGCGCGAGAACATGGGCGAGATGGCCTGCCTGACGGTCTCGTCCGAGGCCCAGGGCACTGGCGACGGCGAGCGGCTGCTCAAGCGCATCGAGCGCCGCGCCCGCGCGCTGGGGCTGGACCGGCTGTTCGTGCTCACCACGCGCACCGAGCACTGGTTCCTGAAGCGCGGCTTCGTCCACGCCACCGTGGACGACCTGCCGGAAGACAAGCGCAAGCTCTATAACTGGCAGCGCAAATCGATGGTGCTCATGAAGAAACTGTAACGCCGGCAGGGCCAAGCCCAGCCTTGGCCGGGCTTGGCTACAATAGCGGCCACGCAGCCGCCCAGAACCGGCATCACGAATCGGCGTCCCCTCGCACCACAAAAGCGCCACGAACAAGGAGTTTCACATGGCCCGCACGGTCCATTGCATCAAGCTGAACAAGGAAGCCGAAGGCCTCGACTTCCCGCCGCTGCCGGGCGAACTCGGCAAGAAGATCTGGCAAAGCGTGTCGAAGGAAGCCTGGGCCGGCTGGCTCAAGCATCAGACCATGCTGATCAATGAGAATCGTCTGAACATGGCCGACACCCGCGCGCGCCAGTACCTGCTCAAGCAAACCGAGAAGTACTTCTTCGGCGAAGGCGCCGATGCGGCCGCCGGCTACGTGCCGCCGGCGAACTGATTCGCCAGTCTGGAAAAACGAAAAGGGGTGCTTTATCAAGCACCCCTTTTTCATGGGCGGCCGGTTAGGCCGCCCGGGCCACGCTTCCGGTCAATAATCGGTGCGCTGCACACCCTGCTCCGTGCCCAGCAGCAGCACGTCCGCGCCACGCAGCGCGAACAGCCCCACCGTCACCACACCCGGGATCTGATTGATCTGCTGTTCGATGTCCTTCGGCTGGGTGATGCGCAGCGCCGAGACGTCGAGGATCACGTTGCCGTTGTCGGTCTTGTAGATGCCGCCTTCCTTGGTCATGCGCAGGCGCGGCTGGCCACCGAGCGCGGCCAGCTTGCGCGCCACGGCTGCACGTGCCATTGGGATCACCTCCACCGGCAGCGGGAACGCGCCGAGCGTGTCCACGAGCTTGCTGCCATCGGCGATGCAGACGAAGCGGCCGGCCACGGCGGCCACGATCTTCTCGCGCGTCAGCGCGCCGCCGCCGCCCTTGATCATCGCGCCCGAGGCGTCGATCTCGTCGGCGCCGTCCACGTAGACGGGAATCTCGTCCACTTCGTTCAGGTCCAGCACCTGGATGCCATGCTGCTGCAGGCGTCGCGTGGAAGCCTCCGAGCTGGACACCGCGCCCGAGAAGCGCTCCTTGAACGCCGCGATGGCGTCGATGAAGAGGTTGGCGGTGGAGCCGGTGCCGACGCCGAGTACGGCGCCCTGGGGCACTTCCTGCTTCACGTAGTCGGCGGCGGCTTGCGCCACCAGCGCCTTGAGTTCATCCTGCGTCATGTGAAAACAGCCTGATTGCTTGGGGGGAAACGCGTAGTGTAGCGGATCGGCGTGTGACGGCGTTGTTTCCAACCGTGCCAGCGCCGTTACAATGAATGCTGACTTCCCAAGCGGGCGGCAACTGACGGAACCGGATGGAACAGATCATGACCGAGCTAGAGCAACTGAGACAATTCACCACGGTAGTGGCCGATACCGGCGACTTCCAGTTGATGAAGCAGTACACGCCGCAGGACGCGACCACCAATCCGTCCCTGATTCTCAAGGCGGTGCAGAAGGCCGAATATCGGCCCCTGCTCGAGCAGGCCGTGCGCGACCATCATGGCAACGCGGGCCTGGACGCCGTGATGGACCAGCTCCTGATCGCCTTTGGCTGCGAGATCCTGGCCATCGTGCCGGGCCGCGTGTCCACCGAGGTCGATGCACGGCTCTCGTTCGACACCCAGGCCACCGTGGACAAGGCGCGCCACCTGATCGGGCTGTACGAGCAGCGCGGCGTGGCGCGGGAGCGCGTGCTGATCAAGATCGCCTCCACCTGGGAAGGCATCAAGGCGGCCGAGATCCTCCAGCGCGAAAACATCCGCTGCAATATGACGCTGCTGTTCTCACTGGTGCAGGCCGTGGCCTGTGCCGAGGCCGGCGCGCAGCTGATCTCCCCGTTCGTCGGCCGTATCCTCGACTGGTACAAGAAGCAGGCAGGTGACAAGTGGGACGCCGACGCCAATGCCGGCGACAACGACCCGGGCGTGCGCTCGGTGCGGCAGATCTACGACTACTACAAGAGTTTCGGCCATGCGACCGAGGTGATGGGCGCGAGCTTCCGCGGCACCGGCCAGATCCTGGCCCTGGCTGGCTGCGACCTGCTGACGATCAGCCCGGAGCTGCTCGAGCAGTTGGCGGCTGGGCGCGGCACGGTCGAGCGCAAGCTGTCGGTAGAGCATGCGCAGGCAGCGAATGTGGCGCGCGTCGTGGCCGACGAGCCGGCGTTCCGCTGGCAACTGAACGAGGACGCGATGGCCACCGAAAAGCTGGCCGAAGGCATCCGCCTGTTCGCGGCCGACGCGGTGAAGCTGGAAAAGCTGGTGGGAGAGCTGGCCGCCTAGGCCCTTACCACAGCGCCGGCAGGCACTGCCCTGCTGGCGCCGCCAGCACGAGGTCCGCGGTGGCGTCCAGCGCCGACGGCTGCGGATTGACCACGATCACGAACGCCCCGTTCTCCCTGGCCATGCCCGGCAGCGCCGCCGCCGGATACACCAGCCCCGACGTGCCGACCACCAGGCACAGATCGCAGGTCTCCGCCGCGTGCTCGGCGCGATAGCGCGCCACGCGCGGCAGATCCTCCCCAAACCAGACCACCCCGGGCCGCATCATCGCGCCGCACAGCGCGCAATGCGGCGGCTCGCCCGGTACCGGCGGCACCGTGTCGCAGTGTCCGCAGCCATCCAGCCATTTGTTGGCGAACAGGTTGCCGTGCAACTCGATCACATGCTGGCTGCCGGCCTGCTGGTGCAATCCGTCGATATTCTGCGTGACCAGCGTGACCGGTTTCTGGTCCGCCAGCTGCGCCAGCGCGAAGTGCGCGGGGTTGGGCTGGGTGGCCGAAACCATCGCGCGGCGGTGCTCGTACCACTGCCAGACCAGCGCCGGCTGGCGCCGGAACGCGGCCTCTGTAGCGAGATCTTCGGGGTCGAAGCGGGCCCAGAGGCCCGTCAGCGCGTCACGGAACGTCGGCACGCCCGATTCCGCCGAGACCCCCGCGCCAGTCAGCACGAAGATCTGGCGCGCCGCCGCGATTCGGTCGCGCGCCTGGGCGAGCAATGCCGCGTCCAGAATCATCGCCAATATGCCGATGTCAGCGCGGCAGTCGGCGCTGGCGCACCGCCTCGTACAGGCAGACGCCGCTCGCCACCGACACGTTCAGGCTTTCCACGCCGCCCGCCATCGGAATGCCGACCAGCTCGTCGCAGGTCTCGCGCGTCAACCGGCGCATGCCCTCGCCTTCGGCGCCCATGACGATCGCCATCGGGCCCTTGAGGTCCAAGTCGTACAGCGTCTTCTCGGCGCCGTCGACCGTGCCGACCACCCAGATGCCGCGCTCCTGCAGCTCGCGCAGCGTGCGCGCGAGGTTGGTCACGGTGATGTAAGGCACGGTTTCGGCCGCGCCGCTGGCCACCTTGGCCACCGTGGTGTTCAGCCCGACGCTGCGATCCTTCGGGGCGATCACGGCATGCGCGCCGGCGCCATCGGCCACGCGCAGGCAGGCGCCGAGGTTGTGCGGATCGGTCACGCCATCGAGCACCAGCAGCAGCGGCGTGCCTTCGATGCTATCGAGCAGTTCGTCCAGATTGAGCGCCAGCGAGATGTCGTCGGCACGCGCCACCACGCCCTGGTGGCGATCGGTGCCGGCCATGCCGCGCAGGCGGTCGGCATCCACCGGATGCAGGCGCACGTTCAGGCTTTCCGCGAGGCGGATGAAGTCCTGCATGCGGCGGTCGCGCCGGTTGGATTCGATATAGATGTCGGACACGCTCTTCGCGTCTTGGCGAAGGCGTGCGTTCACGGCGTGAAAGCCGATCAGGAGTTTGTGTTTGGCCATGGCGGGATTGTACCCGCCATGGCCACCCCGGCGCCGCGTGTTTTAACGCTTGCGTGCCGGGCGCGCGGTCTTGGCCGCCGCCTTGGCGGTGCGCTTGGCCGTGGGCTTGCGCGGCTGCTCGAGGTGCGCGGGCTTGGGCTTGGCCGCGCGCTTGGCCGGCTTGCCGCCGGACTTGCCATGCGGCGCATGACCCACATGCGGCTTCATCGGCGTGATCACGGCCTCGAACACCGGCTGCTCCTCGATCACGCGGTCCAGCGTCTCGTCGAACGATTCCTCAGGCTTCGACGTGCCGCCAAGCAGCGCCGCCAGCTGACGGCCCTTCTTGCGCGCGGGCACCGCATGGGCGGCCGGCACGCGCGGTTGCACTTCGGGTCCCGTCGTGCGGGCGCGCAGCGTCTTGGCCGACGGCTCCTGCACCAGGCGGAAGTCGATCTTGCGAGCGTCCAGGTCGACGCGCGACACCTGCACGCGCACGCGGTCGGTCAGCCGATAGCGGATGCCCGTGCGCTCGCCGCGCAGTTCGTTGCGAGCCTCGTCGAACTGGAAGTAGTCGCTGCCCAGTTCGGTCACGTGCACCAGCCCTTCGACATAGAGTTCGTCGAGCTGCACGAAGATGCCGAAGGAGGTGACCGCGCTGACCGTGCCGGCGAAGTCGCTGCCGAGCTTGTCGCGCATGAAGTAGCACTTCAGCCAGGCCTCCACATCGCGCGAGGCCTCGTCAGCCCGGCGCTCGTTTGCCGAGCAGTGCAGGCCCAACTCATCCCAGATGGCTTCGTTGCGCTTGGCCCGGGCGGCCGAGTTCTGCGCCTTCTTCTCGGCATCGGCCGCGTTCAAGCGGCGCGCCTTGGGCGAGACCGCTGTGTTCAGCTCGGTGCCGTGCGCGAACGCCGGTTGGTACTTGGTGTGCGCCAGCACGGCCTTGATCGCGCGGTGCACGAGCAGGTCGGGATAGCGACGGATCGGACTCGTGAAGTGGGCGTAAGCCTCGTACGCGAGGCCGAAGTGGCCGATATTGTCGGGGCTGTAGACCGCCTGCTGCATCGAGCGCAGCAGCATGGTCTGGAGCATCGGCGCGTCGGGGCGGGACTTGATCTTGTCCATGACCTCGGCGTAGTCCGATGCCTGCGGCTTGTCGCCACCGCCCAGAGACAGGCCGGACGTGCGCAGGAACTCTCGCAGATTCTTGAGTTTTTCCTCGCTCGGGCCCGCGTGGATGCGGTACAGCGCCGGATGCTTGAAGCGCTCGAGGAAGTCGGCCGCGCAGACGTTGGCCGTCAGCATGCACTCCTCGATCAGCCGGTGCGCGTCGTTGCGGGTGCGCGGCAGGATCTGCTCGATCTTGCCCTGCGCGTTGCAGACGATGTAGGTCTCGGTGGTGTCGAAGTCGATCGCCCCGCGCTCGCGGCGCGCCTTGAGCAGGACCTGGAACAGCTCGTACAGGTTCTGCATGTGCGGCACGAGGTCACCGCGCTTGTGCGCCTCGGGACCCTTGGTGTTCGACAGCACGGCCCAGACCTCGTTGTAGGTCAGGCGCGCCTTGGAGTGCATCACCGCCGGGTAGAACTGGTAGCCCTTGAGTTCGCCCTTGGCCGTGATCACCGCGTCGCAGACCATGCACAGGCGGTCCACGTGCGGGTTCAGCGAGCAGAGGCCGTTGGACAGCTTCTCGGGCAGCATCGGAATCACGCGGCGCGGGAAGTAGACCGACGTGGCGCGGTCCAGCGCATCGGCGTCCAGCGGCGTGCCTGGGCGCACGTAGTGCGACACGTCGGCAATCGCCACGATCAGGCGCCAGCCCTTGGCGCGGCCGATCTTGACCGGCTCGCAATAGACGGCATCGTCGAAGTCGCGCGCGTCTTCGCCATCGATGGTGACCAGCGGGATGTCGCGCAGGTCGATGCGATGGTCGAGGTCGGCTTCGCGCACCTCGTCCGGCAGCCCCTGCGCTTCCTTGGCGGCGGCCGGCGAGAACGCATGCGGCACGCCGTACTTGCGCACGGCGATCTCGATTTCCATGCCGGGATCGTCGATATCGCCCAGAATTTCCACCACGCGGCCCACGGGCTGCACGTAGCGGTCCGGATACTCGATCAGCTCCACGCTGACCACCTGTCCCACGCGGGCCTTGCCCTGCTGCTTGGGCGGAATCAGAATGTCCTGGCCGATGCGCTTGTCCTCGGGCGCTACCACGAGCACCCCGTTCTCGGACAGCAGGCGACCAATCACATAGCGGTTGGCGCGCTCGACGATCTCGACGATCTGCCCTTCCGGGCGGCCACGGCGGTCGTAGCCCACCACGCGCACTTGCGCGCGGTCGTTGTGCATCGCCTTCTGGAGTTCGCGCTCGGGCAGGAAGACATCGTCCTCACCGTCATCGCGAATCAGGAAACCGAAACCATCGCGGTGCCCCTGCACACGGCCGACGATGAAATTCGGTTGGTGGGCCAGCTCATAGCGGCCCTTGCGGTTCAGTTCGATCTGGCCGTCGCGCTCCATCGCGGCGAGGCGCTTCTGGAAGCCGTCGTGCTCCTTGCGCGTGACGGCCAGGGCCTTGGCGATATCGCCTGCCGATTGCGGCGACCCCGAAGTTCTCAGCACGCCGAGGATTTCTTCCCGGCTAGGGATCGGATAGTTGTTCTGATTCAATTTTTCTGGAAACTATTTGACAAACGTTTTACGGTCGCTATAATGGCGGCTTCGGTTGTTTCGACACCTGCCCAGGTGGCGGAATTGGTAGACGCACTAGGTTCAGGTCCTAGCGGTGGCAACACTGTGGAGGTTCGAGTCCTCTCCTGGGCACCAGGTTTCAGCGAGAAGCCCGCAACGCAAGTTGCGGGCTTTTTGTTTTGCGGCATCGCTATGATTTTCGCGTTGCCGACGCTGATCCGAGAAACCTGCAAATCCGCACTCCCCTCTACGCCATTCTGGCTTGTGAATTCATTGGCGGCACGGCGCCGTCGATGAGTGTATCAGTTTCAGTGCCGATTCCGGCATTATCCGGCACGATTCGGCCACCCTTCGCGAAAAACAAACGGCAACAATGGCCATTTACCGCGTTGACAGTTCGACCATCTGTAACTAAGATGGTTTCACATTGAGATTTCGTTCATGAGCACCAGCAGCCGGTTTGCCGTCGCCGTTCACACCCTGACCCTGCTCGCGCAGAGCGACGGCCCCGTGCCGTCGTCGATGATCGCCGGCAGCGTGGGGACGAACCCGGCGCTGATCCGGCGCATCATCGGCGCCCTGACCGACGCCGGATTCGTGGCCACAACGATGGGCAGCACCGGCGGCGCCACGCTTGCGCGGCCCGCATCGGCCATCACGCTGCTCGAAGTGTTTCGTGCCGTGGAGACACCGTCGATGATCACGCTGCACCAGAGCGCGCCCAACCCAGCCTGCATGGTCGGCCGCGAGATCACCGGGGCGCTGCGCCAGGTGGCAGACCGGGCGCAAGCTGCCATGGACGCCACGCTCGCGGACATCACCATTGCCGGCATGCTCGCGGATGTCGAACACGCCGCCGCGCAGCGCCGCAAGCGCTGATTTTTTTACCTCGATATGTAACCATCTTGGTTTCATATCGCCACTGTGAAGGAGCAACACCCATGAAAATCGCCATCATCGGCGCCACCGGCAACGTGGGCACCCGCCTCACCGATGAAGCCCTGCGCCGCGGCCACACCGTGACCGCCCTCGCCCGCCAGGCCAGCAGCCTGCCGGCACGCACCGGCGTGACGCCGCGCAACGTGGATGTGGCCGACGGCGCAGCTCTCGCCGCCGCCCTGCGGGGCCACGACGCCGTGATCAGCACCGTGCGATTCCTGCAGGCCAAGGCGCCGCAGATCGTCGATGCGGTCAAGGCCGCCGGGGTCGAGCGCTTGCTGGTGGTGGGTGGCGCAGGCAGCCTGTTCGTGGCGCCCGGCGTGCAACTGGTCGACACGCCGACGTTCCCAGCCCAGTACAAGGACGAGGCCGCCGCAGGCCGTGATTTCCTGAATGCGCTGCGCGGCGAAACCGCGCTGGCGTGGACGTTCCTGTCCCCGTCCGCGCTGTTCCTGCCGGGCGAACGCACGGGCAAGTTCCGGCTCGGTGGGGAGGAACTGCTGGCCGATGCGGCCGGCAAGAGCACGATCTCGATGGAAGACTACGCGATCGCCATGCTCGACGAGATCGAAGCGCCGGCGCATGTGCGCCAGCGGTTCACGGTCGGCTACTAGTCCGAATACTGAGTCCGGATCGCGGATAGCGCAGCCGACATGGCGATGGCTCGGCCGGCTCAGGCCGCCGAGTCGTCGTCCAGCAGCGAGGCGCGCTTGCCGCGCTTGAGCCAGGCCGCCAGGTTGTGCGGACGCAGCGTGTCGTATTCCTCGAACGGCTGGTGGATCCAGGGGTTCGACGGCAGGAACGTCACATGGTAATCCGGCTCCACCTTCGAGCACGCCTTGTACCAGAGCACGGCCGAGCGCACGTCGGTCACGGCCGGATAGCGCTCCTTCAGGTGGCGGCCCACACGTTCCAGCGTCACGCCGGAATCTACGAGGTCGTCCACGAGCAGGATCTTGCCGGACAGCTCGCCGCGCGTCATCGTGATGTACTGGGCGATGTCGAGATCGCCCTGCTGCGTGCCCGCCGCCTCGCGGTAAGAGCTGGTGGCCAGGATGGCCAGCGGCACGTCGAAGATCCGCGACATCTGGTCACCCACGCGCAGGCCGCCGCGCGCCAGGCACAGGATCTTGTCGAACTTCCAGCCCGACTCGTGCACGTTCAGCGCCAGCCGCGCGACCAGGCGGTGGTAATCATCCCAAGAGACCCACAGGTTCTCTTCGTCATTGGTAGGCAGGTTCATGATCTGTTTCTTCTCTCAGGTCAGGTCTCTGGTCGATGACCGATAGACAAAGCCGATAAAGCTTCGGCCCGCATTCCGCGGGCCGATTGGCTTGGTGAGGCCGCGACACTCGTGGCGCCGCGATCATGCTCACGGGTAATACCGATACGTCAGGCCACCTGGTACGGGTGGCGCAGCAGGATCGTTTCGTCGCGGTCCGGACCGGTCGAGATCATGTCGATCGGAATGCCGACGACTTCCTCAATCCGCTTCAGGTACACGCGGGCCGCCTCGGGCAGCGCGTCCCATTGCTTCACGCCGAACGTCGACTCGTTCCAGCCCGGGAATTCCTCGTACACCGGCACGCAGGCGGCCACGGCATCCGAGCCGCGCGGCAGGATGTCGACGGTCTTGCCGTCGAGCTCGTAGCCCACGCACAGCTTGATCGTTTCCAGGCCGTCCAGCACGTCGAGCTTGGTCATGCACAGGCCCGAAACGCCGTTGATCTGCACCGAACGCTTCAGCGCGGCGGCGTCGAGCCAGCCGGTGCGACGCGGACGGCCGGTCACCGAGCCGAATTCCTTGCCGACGTTGGCCAGGCGCACGCCCACGGCGTCCTGGCGCGCGGGGTTGTCGTTGTCATACAGCTCGCTCGGGAATGGGCCCGCACCGACGCGCGTGCAGTAGGCCTTGGTGATGCCGAGGATGTAGTTCAGACGGCCCGGGCCGACGCCCGCGCCCGCTGCAGCCGCACCAGCCACGCAGTTGCTCGACGTGACGAACGGATACGTGCCATGGTCCACGTCCAGCAGCGTGCCTTGCGCGCCTTCGAACATCAGGTTGCCGCCGCTCTCGTTCACGGCGTACAGCTCGGCCGACACGTCCGCCACCATCGGCTTCAGGCGCGGCGCGTACGACAGCATCTCGTCGAGAATCTGCTGGTAGTCCACGGCTTCGGCGCCCAGGTACTGGGTCAGCATGAAGTTGTGGAATTCCACGTTCTCGCGCAGGCGCTCGGCGAAGTGCTTCGGATCGAACAGGTCCTGCACGCGCAGCGCGCGGCGGGCAACCTTGTCTTCGTAGGCCGGGCCGATGCCACGACCGGTGGTGCCGATCTTGGCGGCACCACGGCGCGCTTCGCGGGCCTTGTCGATGGCTACGTGGTACGGCAGGATCAGCGTGGTGGCTTCGGAGATGCGCAGGCGGTTCTGCACCTGGAGGCCGGCGGCCTCGAGTTCCTCGATCTCACGGAAGAGTGCCTCGGGCGACAGCACAACGCCGTTGCCGATGTAGCAGACGGTGCTCTCGCGCATGATTCCCGACGGGATCAGTCGCAGGATGGTCTTCTTGCCGCCGATGATGAGCGTGTGGCCAGCGTTGTGGCCGCCCTGGAACCGCACCACGCCTTTTGCATGATCGGTAAGCCAATCGACGATTTTCCCTTTGCCTTCGTCACCCCACTGGGTTCCGATCACGACGACATTGCGTCCCTGGCCTACTGCGGATGCGGACATGTTGAATTGGTCAGAAGGTTAAAAACGTATTCTACTCTCGTTGCCGGACGGTTCCCGATTTTCGGGCGCACGTATGACACCGCGACAGCGATTTTGCGCCGAAAAAAGGCGCAAAAAGTCACATGGAGAGCGGAGGAAAATGCCGGAACGCGTCGTGCGAACCGGCTGAATCGGGTCTTAGCGCGGTACCACCACCCAGGCATCGCCCTGACGAACCAGCTGCCGGTCGCAGTTGAATTCATCGAGCTCATGAGTATGGCCGGGCAGCGACTGAATCACGATCTCGCCGGTCGCGCGCAGCGACGCGATGGTCGTGCGCAGGCCCGGATCGGCGTCCCACGGGGCGTAGATTGCCAGCGCGCGGACTTCCACCGGCGACAGTGCCGCCACCTCGCGCAGATCGAGCGAGAAGCCGGTAGCCGGGCGCGCGCGGCCGAAGGCCTCGCCGACCTTGTCGTAACGGCCGCCACGGGCCACGTAATTGGGCAGACCCGCTACGTAGGCCGTGAACATCACGCCGCTGTGATAGTGGTAACCGCGCAAATCGGAAAGGTCGATGTTCACGCTGGCGCCGCGTACCTGCGCGGCCAGCGCCGACAGCTCGTCCAGTGCGCGGCCGATGGCCGGGCTGGCCGGCAGCGTCGCGCGGGCGCGCTCGATCACCTCGACGCCGCCGTAGAGCGTCGGCAGGGCCAGCAGCGCGTCGCGCTCGGTCTGGGGCAGGCCTTCGGTCAGCACGCGCAGTGCGGGCACGTCCTTGGTCTCCAGCGCGGCAAACATCGCGTCCTCGATCTTGCGGATCGACGGCAGGCCGTCCAGCAGCGCCTCGAGGATGCCGGCGTGGCAGAGGTCCAGCCGCACATTGGTCAGGCCGGCAGCATCAAGGGCGGCCAGCATCAGTTCCTGGATCTCGACGTCCGCTTCCAGGCCGGCATGGCCGTAGATCTCGGCGCCGATCTGCAGCGGCTCGCGCGTGGCATGGAAGCCGGCCGGGCGCGCGTGCAGCACGTTGCCGGCGTAGCACAGGCGCGTCACGCCGGGACGATTCAGCAGATGGGCGTCGATGCGCGCCACCTGCGGCGTGATGTCCGCGCGCAGGCCCATGGTGCGGCCCGACAGTTGATCCACCAGCTTCAGCGTGCGCAGGTCCAGGTCATGCCCGGTACCGGTCAGCAGCGACTCCAGGTACTCGAGCATCGGGGGCATGACCAGCTCGTAGCCATAGGTGCGGAACAGGTCCAGCATGCGGCGGCGCAGTTCTTCGATCTTGCGCGCTTCCGACGGCAGGACGTCGGCAATGTTTTCGGGCAGGAGCCAGTGGTTGGACATGGTGAATCTCTTCTCTCAAAAACGGTTTCAGGCCGGCTGGTCTGACCGGCCGGCCTGGCTATCCGGCGCGGACGGCGGCGCACTTCGGCGCGGCCCCTCCAGCCGGACAAAACCCCGGGCGGGCCGGGGTTTTGTCGAACGCACGCGAGTCTGCGCGTGCCGCCCTACTTCTTGCCTGCGGGTGCGGCAGCCGGACTTCCGCCGGACGAGCGCATATAGCGGAAGAAGTCGGAATTGGGCTCCAGCACCATCACGTCACGCTTGTCGCGGAACGTGTTGCGATAGGCCTCCATGCTGCGCCAGAACTGCGCGAAGCTCGGATCCTTGCCGAAGGCATCGGCATAGACCTGCGATGCCTTGGCATCGCCCTCACCCTTGACCACCTGGGCGTCGCGATAGGCCTCGGCCAGCAGCACCTCGCGCTGGCGGTCGGCATCGGCGCGGATCTTCTCGCCCTCTGCGGCACCGGTGGAACGCAGCTCGTTCGCCACGCGCTTGCGCTCGGCTTCCATGCGGCGGTAGACCGATTCGCTGATGGCGGGCAGCAGGTCCACGCGCTTCAGGCGCACATCGAGGATCTCGACGCCCACCGACTGCGCGTACTCGGACATGCCGGCACGAATGTTCTGCATCACCTTCTCGCGCTCGCCAGCGACTACGTCAGCCACGGTGCGCTTGCCAAACTCCTCGCGCGCCACGGAGTCGATCCGCTGCGTCATGCGATCCTGGGCGCCGCGCACGTTGCCGTTGAACGCCACGAAGAACTTGCGCGGATCGGTGATGCGCCATTTGACGAACCAGTCCACCACCATGCTCTTCTTCTCGGCGGTCAGGAAACGCTCGCTGGCGGCCACGTCGATCGTCTGCAGGCGGCGGTCCATGAAGACCACGTTCTGCAGCGGCGGCGGCAGCTTGAAGTGCAGGCCGGGCTCGCGCACCACCTGCTTGATCTCGCCGAACGCGAACACCACGGCGTACTGGCGCTGGTCGACCACGAACAGCATCGACGACACCACGGCCAGCAGGATGAAAAGTCCAATCGCGAAGGAAATCAGTCGGTTCATGACGGGTCTCCTCAGCGCGAATCGCGGTCGCGGTTGCGCATGCCTTCGCGCGACCGGATGTCGGTGCCTGCCTCGGGCACGGGCGGTGCGCTCGTGCCCGGCGTCGGCGCGGGCGTGGCGGCGGTGCCTTGCACCTGCGACATCAGCTTGTCCAGCGGCAGGTACAGCAGGTTGTTGCCGCCCTTGGCGTCGATGAGGATCTTGTTCGTGTTGGCGTAGATCTGCTGCATGGTTTCCAGATAGATGCGATCACGCGTCACCTGCGGCGCCTTCGCGTATTCCGTCTGCACCGAGCGGAAACGGGCCGCATCACCCTCGGCCTGCGCCACCACGCGGGAGCGGTAGCCCTCGGCCTCTTCCTTGAGGCGGGCGGCAGTACCCTTGGCACGCGGCAGGATGTCGTTGGCGTACGACTGGCCTTCGCTGATCGCACGCTCGCGATCCTGGCTGGCCTTGTTCACGTCATCGAACGCAGCCTGCACCTGCTCGGGCGGCTGCACGCTCTGGACGTTGACCGAGATCACGCGGATGCCGGTCTTGTACGCGGACAGGATCGTCTGGATCGACTTGGCCAACGACTGCGCAATCTCCTCGCGGTTCTCGTACAGCACCGCATCCATCTTGTTGCGGCCCACGATCTCGCGCACCGACGTCTCGGCGGCCTGCGTCACCAGTTCCTCATCGCCACCGCGGTCGGTCTTGTTGAAAAACAGGAATTCGCCGGCGTCCTGGATGTCGTACTGCACCGTGAAACGGACGTCGATGATGTTCTCGTCCTGCGTGAGCATCGACGAGTCCTTGAGGTTGCTGTCCTTGATCGACGTGGCACGGCCCACTTCCACCGAGCGCACGTTCGACAGGTTGACCACCTCGGCCGACTGAACCGGCCAGGGCATGCGCCAGTTGATACCGGGGCCGGTCGTGTACTTGAACTTGCCGAACTGCAGGATCACGGCGGTCTGGCCTTCCTGCACCATGAAGAAGCCGCTGGCCAGCCAGATACCGACCACGGCCGCCACGATGATGCCCATGCCGATGTTCGAACCCTTGCCCGGCGTACGGGGGCCGTTGCCGAAGTTCGGGCCACCCCCGCCGTTGTCCTTGCGGCCCAGCAGGCCGTTCAGGCGGCGGTTGAAGTCGCGCCACAGTTCGTCGAGGTCGGGCGGGCCGTCCTGCGGCCGCTGGTTCTGCTGGCGATTCTTATCCTTGTCCTTGTCTTCATCGTCCTGACCGTTACGGCCCCAGCGGGGATCGTTCAGCGAGAAGATGGCGCGCAGGCGCGACCAGCCTGCAGGATGCAGGGCTTGGCTGCCTGGCACAGAGCGCGAGTCAGGATTCCGTTGGAACAGGGGCATGAAGTGCACGGGTCCGGGAAGTTTGGAACAGGGGGATTCTAGCAGTCATCTTGATCACTTTTGCTCAAAATCCCCAATCGGGTGGCGAATCTCGCTGAACAACAATGAGATTGCCTGCTTAATTCGCGCGCGGAGGGTCCGAATCGGGGTCATCTGGGGCATCTGGGCCCTCCCGGCCGTCCGGTTCGAACATGGCGTCGTCGGCCAGCCCCGGCACCTCGGCCAGGCGCGGGTCGTACGGCGCCGGCGCATCGGGTTGCTCCGCCAGCCAGCGCGCCACATCGACGATGGCCTCGCGCAGCACGTCGAGCCCCACGCCCTCGCGGGCGGACAGGAACACGCGCTTCGGCACGCCATCCTCGTCGCGCTCCACGCGCGGGCCCTGCTCAAGCAGTTCGGGCGCGGCGTCGATCTTGTTCATCACGACGATCTGCGGGATATCCGACGCGTTGATCTCGGCCAGCACGCGGTTGACCTGCTCGATCTGCTCATGCCGCACCGGGCTGGAGGCATCCACCACGTGGAGCAGCAGGTCGGCGTGCACGGTCTCGTCCAGCGTGGCGCGGAACGCCGCCACCAACTGCGTCGGCAGGTCGCGGATGAACCCGACCGTATCCGACAGCACGACATTACCCAGGCCCTCCAGGAACAGACGGCGCGACGTCGTATCGAGCGTGGCGAACAGCTGGTCGGCGGCATAGGCGCGCGCCTTGGTCAGCGCGTTGAACAGCGTGGACTTGCCCGCGTTGGTATAACCCACCAGCGAGATGCTGAGTGTGTCGTTACGCGCGCGGGCACGGCGCTGCGTATGGTGCTGGCGCTGGAGCCGCGACAGGTCGGCTTTGAGCCGCTTGGCGCGCTCATCGAGCATCCGGCGGTCCAGTTCGATCTGGCGCTCGCCGGGGCCGCCGCGCATGCCGATACCGCCCTTCTGCCGCTCCAGGTGGCTCCATGCGCGAACCAGGCGCGACGCCTGGTACTGGACCTGGGCGAGCTCCACCTGCACCTTGCCGACGTGGCTTTGCGCACGCTGGCCGAAGATGTCGAGGATCAGGCCAGTACGGTCGATGACATGCCGGTTCAGGAATCGCTCCAGATTCCGCTGCTGGGCGGGACTGAGCGCGTGGTTGAACACGACGATGTCGGCGTCGAGCGCGTCGGCCGCTTCCTTGAGTTCCTCCGCCTTGCCGGAGCCGATGAACAGCGCGGGGTCGGGACGCGAGCGCTTGCCCGTCAGCGTATGCACCGGCAGCGAGCCGGCCGTGGAGGTCAGCAGCGCCAGTTCGGACAGGCTTTCCTGGAAATCATGCTTGCCGAAATCCACGCCCACCAGGATGGCGCGAGACGGATCGGTATTGGAGGTAGCTCTGGGTTGCAAGCGGGAGGACGCGAAGCGCCTGAAGGAGAAACGGTTGTTAATACAATGGCCGGCTGCGGCAACGTGCCGCGGCGGATGGCACCATCCGCGTGGGACGGTACTGAAGAGGGAAGGCACGGTGCTGCGGCCGCATCGCAATGCGGCCGGCAGCGAGAGAGGAAGTATCAGCCCTCGGGGGAGTCATCCACGCGGAAGTTGACCGCGCGCGCAGGCACGACGGTGGAAATCGCATGCTTATAGACCATCTGCGTCACGGTGTTACGCAGCAGGACGACGTACTGGTCGAACGATTCGATGTTGCCTTGCAGCTTGATGCCATTGACGAGGTAGATGGAAACCGGCACGTGCTCTTTGCGCAGCGCGTTCAGGAACGGGTCTTGTAGCAATTGCCCTTTGTTGCTCATGGCACACTCCAAAATTATAGATTTAGTGATGGATGATGGGGACAAAAGTCCCCGGTTCAAGTCAGTTGGCGCAAAACCGCGCCAGAAAAAAGATCAAAACGGTACCAGGCTGGCATCAACGTGCAGGGCTTCCCCTGCTACCGTGAATTTAGCCTCAGTTCCAAACGAACGCAAACGAAACTTGGCCGCGAAGAAAGGCACCATTGCGCCTCATTCCTTCGAGTCGGCGTACGGGTTTTTGTTCGTACGAAATTCGATGCGCAGCGGTGTGCCCTTGAGTTTGAACGCTGTCCGGAAGCGGTTTTCCAGATAGCGACGATAGGTCTCGGCCACACCTTGCAGCGCGTTGCCGTGCACCACGATGATCGGCGGATTCGAGCCGCCCTGGTGCGCGTAGCGCAGCTTGGGGCGCGACGCGCCCACCCGCCTGGGCTGCTGGAACTCCACCGCTTCGGCCAGCACACGGGTCAGCTGCGGCGTGGGCAGCTTGACCATCGCGGCGGCGTACGCCTCATCCACGGAGCGCAGCAGCGCGCCGATGCCGGTGCGTTCGCGCGCGGATACGAAGTGGAAATTCGCGAAGCTCAGGAATTGCAGCTTGCGCTCCAGGTCGTGCTTGATGCGGTCACGCGCGTGGCCGTCCAGTCCGTCCCACTTGTTCACGCCCACCACCAGCGCCCGGCCGGATTCGACGATGAAGCCGGCGATGTGCGCGTCCTGCTCGGAAATGTCCTGCTGGGCGTCGAGTAGCAGGACGACCACGTTGGCGTCGGCAATCGACTGCAGCGTCTTGACCACCGAGAACTTCTCGATCGCCTCGAACACCTTGCCGCGCTTGCGCAGGCCAGCCGTGTCGATCAGCGTGTACGGCTTGCCGCCCCGCTCGAACTCCACATAGATCGCGTCACGCGTGGTGCCCGGCATGTCGAACGCGATCACGCGCTCCTCGCCGATCAGCGTGTTGACCATCGTGGACTTGCCCACGTTCGGGCGCCCCACGATCGCGATCTTCACGCCGCGATGGCTCTCATCCGTCTGCTCGGCGAGCTCCGGACGCTCCTGCACGGCCATCTCCAGCGCCTCGTCCACGAGTTCGCTCACGCCGTCGCCGTGCGTGGACGAGATCGCATAGGGGTCGCCCATGCCGAGTTCGTAGAAGTCCGCGGCTACCGAGGTGTACTTCATGCCCTCGGCCTTGTTCACGGCCAGCATGATGCGACGACCGGTCTTGCGCAGGTAGTCGGCGATCACACGGTCCTGCGGCGCCAGGCCCAGGCGGCCGTCGACCAGGAAGATGACCACGTCGGCCTCGACCACGGCCTGGCGCGTCTGCTTGGCCATCTCGGCCACGATGCCGTCCTTGGCCACGGGTTCGAAACCACCCGTGTCGATAACGATGAACGGACGCTCGCCGATGCGGCCTTCGCCGTAGTGGCGGTCGCGCGTGAGACCCGGCAGGTCGGCCACAAGGGCGTCCCGGGAGCGGGTCATGCGATTGAATAGCGTCGACTTGCCCACATTCGGGCGTCCGACGAGTGCGATAACTGGTTTCATGCAATAAACGGAAACGGGGGGCGGCATATGCCGTCCCCCGGCAACTCCGGAGTCATGTTGATCCGACAACCATCGCACGGATTACCGCGCGGCTGGCCGTATTCCCTGAAATGGGGCTTCCTGTCGGGCGCGGAACCGGGGCGAATCGCCACCTTCCGCAGTTGCTGGCACGACCAGGGATCATGCTACCGGATTGGCGCCGGCCGTGCGACAGGGGCACGGCCAGGCTTGCGTGCGCTGGCGATCAGTTCGGTACGAAACCGAAGATATCACCGTCGCGGGTCTGTACGACCAGCGTCTGGCCGGCCACGACCGGCGCTGCGCTGACGGCGCTGCCGTCGGTCTTCATGCGGGCCACGATCTGCCCGTCTTCACGGGACAGGAAGTGGACAAAGCCCTCGAAATCGCCCACCACCACCGAGCGGCCGAGCGCGATCGGCGCGCCCAGGCTGCGATAGCGGAGCTGGTCGTTCTTCCAGCGCTCGTTGCCGTTGGAACGGTCGAACGCGAAGAGGGTCGAGGTTTCGTCGCTGGCGAACAGTGACGTTTCATCCTGGGCCAGCCCGGTCGGCGAGGAGAAATCCTTGCCCCACTGCGGCTGGCCGTTGGCCAGTTCCAGGCACGACACACGGCCCTGGAAGGTCGTGGCGCACACCTGGCGGCCATTGACGGCCGGTACGCCGGTCACGTCGTTGAGCCGTTCGATCTCGGACACGCCCTTCGGATACGACACCGTGCTTTCCCAGCGCAGCACGCCGTTGCCGGGTGCCAGCACGCCGAGCTTGCCGCCCGGGAAGCCCATGACGATGCCGTCGCCAGCATAGACCATGCCCATGGCGGCGCGCAGGTTCAGCGGGGTCTGCGAGCGCTGGTAGATCCAGCGGCGGTCGCCGGTCTGGGCGTCGAGGCCGATCACACGCGTATCGGTCGTGCGCACGACCACGAGGCCGTTGCCGACCAGCGGCGCCGACAGCACCTCGCCGTTGACCTGCTTCTTCCAGATCTGCTTGCCGCTGGTGTCGAAGGCGTAGATCGCGCCCTTCTCGCCGGCCACAGCCGTCACCGAGCCGTCCGAGCCGGGGCCCGAGGTCAGGTCGAGGTCGGTCTTGGCCTTCCAGAGCGTACGCCCCGAATTGCCTTCCAGCGCCAGCACGGTGCCGCCCTTGGACGACACGTATACATTATTACCAGCCGCCACCGGGGCCATCACGTACGGGCCGCTCTTGCCCACGTCGGCCTTCCAGGCCTGCTTGACGGACAGCGTAGCCGAAATCGGTTTCAGCTCGGTGGGCGGATGCTTGTTTTCCTTGCCGAACAGCGAGCAGCCGGCCAGCGCGCTCACGCAGGCGCCGGCGACTACCACGCGGGCGACACGGCGAGACACCACGGGAGACAGCGAACAGATGGCGGCGGCGCGGAGCAATGACGTCATAGGGATACGATCCTAAGGATTATTCGATGTGCCGCTCAGGCCGTGCCCAGCGCGTCGAGCTTGAACTGGATGATCTGGCGCATACCACCTTCATCGGCGCTCAGCTTCTCCAACGCTTGGCGGTAAGCAGTGCGAGCGTCGTCGCGCTTGTCCTGCGCGGCCAGCAGGTCGCCCCGGCGGTCAGCGAACAGTGCCTCGAACTGGGCGGGCGGCGTGTCCTTCAGCAGCGCGAGGCCCTGGTCGTACGCCTTCTCGTCGAGCAGCACGCCGGCCAGACGCACGCGCGCCAGCGGCGCGTACTCGTCGCCACCATGATCCACGGCCCACTGCAGCTGCGTCTTGGCGCCGGCCAGATCGCCCGCATCGTACAGCACCTTGGCCGCCACGAGCGCGCTCATCGGACCATAGGCCGTACGGCCGAACTTGTCCTCGAGGTCGGTGGCGGCGCGCTTCACGCGGTCCGCGTCGCGGGCCTCGGCAGCCTTGGTGACCTGCTCGTACAGCAGCGCGGCATCGCGCGCCTGCACGCGCTGCCAGTAGTTCCAGCCACTCCAGGCCGCGAAACCGAGCAGCGCGGCAATCACGATCCACGTGATGATGTTGCCGTACTGGTTCCACCAGGCCTTCAGGCTCTCAAGCTGTTCCTGTTCTTCTAGATCGTAAGCCATGTCTCGCAAGCCATGTCGCGGCAGTTACCCGCAAAGGTTGATAAGTCCGGCCGTCCCCCGGGATCGGCCAGGCTGGATACCGCTGAATTCGCTTATTGTTCGTCTTCCGCGTCGTCCGCGGTGTCAGACTCTGTCGCGTTGATCATCGCGTCGATGATGTGGTCCACCACCGCTTCGGCCGCAACGCTTGCCTGCGGGCCGCCGTCACCAGCGCTGCCGCCACGCAGCTGCTTGACCTGCATCACGCCGGCCGCCACTTCGTCGTCGCCAATAATAACGGCAAAGGATGCGCCACTTGCGTCGGCGCGCTTCATCTGCGACTTGAAGCTGCCGCTCTTGCCATCCGGCGTGGCATGCACCACCACGTCCAGGCCGGCGTCGCGCAACCGCTCGGCGACGATCATGGCCTGCTGGCCGGCCGCCTCACCCTGGTGGACCAGATAGACATCGCAACCTGGCGCTTCCGGCGCGAGCTTCTCTTCGCGCATCAGTTCGATGATCCGCTCGATGCCCATCGCCCAGCCGCAGGCCGGTGCGGGCTTGCCGCCCATCTGCTGGATCAGCGGATCGTAGCGACCGCCGCCGGCAATGGTGCCCTGCGCGCCGAGCTTGTCCGTGATCCACTCGAACACGGTCAGGTTGTAGTAATCGAGCCCGCGCACGAGGCGCGGATTGATCTTGAACGGAATATTGTTGGCCAGCAGCAGGCGCTGCACGCCCTCGAAGTGGGCCAGCGACTCCTCGCCCAGGAAGTCGATCAGCTTGGGCGCGTTGGCGGCCATTTCCTGGAGCGCCGGATTCTTCGTGTCCAGCACGCGCAGCGGATTCGTGTAGAGGCGGCGCTTGCTGTCCTCGTCGAGGATGTCCTGGAAGCCCTCGAGGTACTTGATCAGTTCCTCACGGTGGGCCGCGCGCTCATGCGCCTGACCCAGCGAATTGAGTTCCAGCCGCACGTTGACCAGGCCCAGGTCGTCCCACAGGCGCTGGCACATGAGGATGATCTCAGCGTCCACGTCGGGGCCGGCAAAGCCAAGTGCCTCGGCGCCAAGCTGGTGGAACTGGCGATAGCGGCCGCGCTGCGGACGCTCATGGCGGAACATCGGACCGGTGTACCAGAGGCGCTTCGGGCCGTCATAGAGCAGGTTGTGCTCGATGGTCGCGCGCACCGCCGCCGCCGTGCCTTCCGGGCGCAGCGTCAGGTGCTCGCCGTTCAGCGCATCGGTGAAGGAATACATCTCCTTCTCGACGATGTCCGTCACCTCGCCAATGCCACGGACGAACAGCTGCGTATGCTCGACGATCGGCGTGCGGATCTGCTGGTAGCCGTAGGCACGCAGCATGCTGCGTGCGGCATTCTCGAACATTTCCCACAGCGGGGCGTCGGCGGGCAGCATGTCGTTCATGCCCTTCACGCCCTGCAGTGCCTTGGCGGCCTTCGTCTTCTCTTCGCTCATATCCGTTTCGTTACCTGCGGTGTTGCCTGCCTCGCTGCGATGCAGCCGGGTTCAGGCCACCGATTCTTGTACTTGCTGCGTGGCGCCGGGACCGTAGTGCGTGCGCACGTACTCGTCCACGATCGCCTGGAATTCCTCGGCAATGCGTTCGCCGCGCAGCGTCTTCACCTTGACGCCATCGACGAACACCGGCGCCGCCGGCGACTCGCCCGAGCCCGGCAGCGAGATGCCGATATTGGCATGCTTGCTCTCGCCGGGGCCGTTCACGATGCAGCCCATCACGGCCACATCCATTTCCTCGACGCCCGGATACGCGGTCTTCCACGTCGGCATCTGCTCGCGCAGATACGACTGGATGCTGGACGCGAGTTCCTGGAACGTGGTGCTCGTGGTGCGACCGCAACCCGGGCAGGCAATCACCATCGGCGTGAAATTGCGCAGCCCCATGGTCTGCAGGATTTCCTGCGCCACGTAGACTTCCTTCTCGCGCGCCGCGCCCGGTTCCGGGGTCAGCGAAATGCGGATGGTGTCACCAATGCCTTCCTGCATCAGCACCGACAGCGCGGCCGTCGAGGCCACGATGCCCTTGCTGCCCATGCCGGCTTCGGTCAGGCCCAGGTGCAGCGCGTACTCGCAGCGGCGGGCCAGCTCGCGGTACACCGCGATCAGCTCCTGCACCTGCGAGACCTTGCACGACAGGATGATCTGGCTACCCGGCAGGCCGATTTCCTCGGCCTTCTGCGCGGACTCGATCGCCGACGTGATCAGCGCCTCGACCATCACGCTCTGCGCGCCCCAGGGCACGGCACGGGCGGCGTTCTCGTCCATGATGCGGGCGAGCAGGTCCTGATCCAGGCTGCCCCAGTTCACGCCGATGCGCACCGGCTTCTCGTAGCGGCACGCCAGCTCGATCATCTCGGCGAACTGCCGGTCGCGCTTGGCGCCCTTGCCGACGTTGCCGGGGTTGATCCGGTACTTCGACAACGCCTGTGCGCACTCGGGATAATCGTGCAGCAGCGTATGGCCGTTGTAGTGGAAGTCGCCGACCAGCGGCACGTCCACACCCATGCGGTCCAACTGTTCGCGGATGGCCGGCACGGCGGCGGCGGCCTCGGGCGTGTTCACCGTGATGCGGACGATCTCGGACCCGGCGCGCGCCAGTTCCTTGACCTGGATCGCGGTACCGATGGCATCAACCGTATCCGTGTTCGTCATCGACTGCACACGGACCGGTGCGCCACCACCCACGGTGACGATATTGTCGCCCCACACTACACGCGCCTGGCGCGATTGCCGGCGCGGCAACGAACCCGGCAGGACCGGCTGGGAAGCCTTCTCGTTCATAGCGTTACCACCTTGTTGCATCGCTTGATGCGCCACCCGACTGCATCACTGCAGCGTCAGGCGCGCCACATTATTTCGGTTGGCTGACTGGAAATCGACGGGCGCGCCATTGCGCGTGATCGATTCCACACCCTTCACATTACCCAGGATCATCTTGTACGGGCCACCCGCGCCGCTGCCGGCAGCGGTATCGCCGGCCTTGGCGGTGCCGCCCAGGATAATCTTGCCGGTGCGGTCACGCACCTCGTACCAGGTGTCCGCCGAGAAGCGGATCTGGATCGTGCCGTCCGCAGCCGTGGTGGCCGTGGCCGCAGGCGTCGCCGGGACAGGCTTGGTCGTTTCCGTCACGGGCGTCGCCGTGGCGGCCGGAGCGGGCTTCGTTGCAGCGGGTGCCGACGGCGCGGCGGGTGCCGACGGCGCGGCAGGTGCCGCCGAAACGGCATCCGAAGTGCCCAATGCGCCACCCGTTGCCAGCGGCAGGCCGGCCACGGTCGTGGGCGGTGCCTCCGACGGCGCCGGGGAATCGTTACCCGCCATGACCGGCGGCAGCGCTGCAGTCACCGTACCGTCGCCATGGCTCTGCGCCGTGGTGGGGTCTTCCGTGACAACGGCGGCGGCCGGCGCTTCCGCGGCGGCTTGCTCACGCGATTCCCACCATGCACGGGCGTGGTCGAAGCCGAAATAGCCACCGGCGCCCAGCACCACGAGCACGAAGAACAGCCACACCCAGCGGCCGCCCGCCCCGCTCGAACTCTTCGAGCCGAAGCGCTTGCGGTCGTCGAACGTCTGGTTGATCGCACCTTCGCGGCGGCGCGTGATTTCCTGCACCGGTGCGGTCTGCGCCTGGGCGTGATACTGGCCCAGCAGCGCGTCGATATCGATATGGAGCGTGCGCGCGTAGGCCCGCATCACGCCCTTGGCGAACGTTACGTCAGGCAGGCTCGCCACGTTGCCGGACTCGATGGCCGCCAGCTTGGCCGACGCCACCTTGAGCCGCGCGCTCACGTCCTCCAGCGACAGACGCTGCGTCTGGCGTGCTTCTTTCAGTTGCGCCCCGATCTCGCGGGCCACGGCCTCGCGGTCGGAGTCTGTCGCGCCACTGCCGACGTGACCCGTCGTCGCAGCCTCCAAGGCGCGCTCTTGTTCACTCATCCCAAGCTCCTCTCTCGTAGGCCGTCAGCTCGCGCGAGTCGGGAAACCGGTTGCGGAGTTGCGACAGCAGCGAATTCTGTGTCGCTGTGTCGCCCTGACGGCGTGCAATACGCGCTCCCAGCCAGAGGGATTGCGCGCTGACAAACCGGCTGTTGTTGACCTTGCCGGCATATTCCTGTGCTTGTGCGAAGTCGCCGCGCTTGTAGTTCAGCAGCGCCAGGTTCGTATTGACCGACGGATCGCTGCGGTCATAGCCATACGCGGTCTGGAGGTTCTTTTCCGCCGCCACCATGTCGCCGTTGCGCAGCTCGCAAGCGCCGAGGTTGGTCAGCGGCTTGACCGGGCCGTTGGCGGACGGCGCCTGCACCGCGCGCTGGAGCGTGGCCTTGCCCTCGGCAAAACGGTTGGTCAGGCAGAGAAACCAGCCGTAGTTGTTGAGCACGTCCGGATCGTTGGCACGCATCGAGAGCGCCGTGCGGAAGCTATCCTCCGCCAGCGCGTTCTCGTTCATGCCCATATAGATCAGGGCGCGCACATGGTAGGCGTCCACGGAGGCCGGATCGATCGCGATGGCCTGCTTCACCTCGTCCAACGCCACCGGATACTGGCGCGCGTCAAGATATTGCGTAGCCAGTTGCAGCCGGATGGCGGCGCGGCGGCTCGCTGCGGTCTGGTCGGAGGCGGTCTTGATGTCCTGCGAAGGCGGAGGCGGCAACGTGCAGGCGGACAACATCATCAGCCCTGACAGGGCTGCGACAATCAGACGGGTCATGCAGGACGGGCCTCCCGAGATTGACCGGCGGCAACCACCGGCACCAGTGGCGTGATCTTGCCGAACTTGCCGCGCTCGGCCAGACGGGTCCGATCCATGACCTCCCCGGCCAGCTGACCACAGGCGGCGTCGATATCGTCGCCGCGGGTCTTTCGGATCGTGGTAACGATGCCCGCGTCCATCAGCACCTGGGCGAAGCGGCGGATCTGCTCGTTGTTCGAGCGCTTCAGGCCAGATTCCGGGAACGGGTTGAACGGGATCAGGTTGAACTTGCACGGCACGTCGGCCACAAGCTTCAGCAGTTCCCGCGCGTGCTCGACGCCGTCGTTGACGCCATCGAGCATGCAGTATTCGAAGGTGATGAAATCGCGCGGCGCGAACTCGAGGTAGCGGCGGCATGCCGCCATCAGTTCGGCCAGCGGGTACTTCTTGTTGAGCGGGACCAGCATGTCCCGCAGCGGGTCGTTCGACGCATGCAGCGACACCGCCAGCGCCACCGGCAGGTCTTTCGACAGGCGGTCCATCATCGGCACCACGCCGGAGGTGGACAGCGTGACGCGGCGGCGCGACAGGCCGTACGCGTGGTCGTCGAGCATCAGGCGCATGGCCGGCACCACGGCGTCGTAGTTGAGCAGCGGCTCGCCCATGCCCATCATCACCACATTGGAGATGACGCGCTCGTCTTTGGGGCCGCGGCCCAGCTGGGCACGCATGGCGAACTCGGCCATCCACAGCTGGCCGATGATCTCGCCAGTCGACAGATTGCGCGAGAAACCCTGCTTGCCGGTCGAACAGAACCGGCAGTTGACGGCGCATCCAGCCTGCGAGGACACACACAGCGTGCCGCGCGTGTCCTCGGGGATGTACACCGTCTCCACCGCGTTGCCAGCGCCCACGTCGAGCAGCCATTTGCGCGTGCCATCGGTCGACACGTTGTCGGTGATGATGGCCGGCGAGCGGATCTCGGCGCGCGTGGCGAGCTTTTCGCGCAGCGACTTGGCGAGATCCGACATGGCGTCGAACTGGCTGGCACCGAACTGGTGGATCCAGCGCTGCAATTGCCGGGCACGGAACGGCTTCTCGCCGAGCTCGCCGCAATAGGCGGTGAGCGCGTCCGCGTCGAGATCGAGCAGGTTGACGAGAGGGTTCATGACGGCAATTCCAGCTTTACTTCAGTACAGGTCGTGATGTCAGGGACAATCAGCGGCCGTAAACGTTCATACCCGGGAAGAAGAAAGCCACTTCCTGAGCCGCCGTTTCCGCGGCGTCCGAGCCGTGCACGGCGTTGGCGTCGATGCTGTCGGCGAAATCGGCGCGGATCGTGCCCTTTTCAGCCTTCTTCGGGTCCGTGGCGCCCATCAGGTCGCGATTCTTGGCAATGGCGCCTTCGCCTTCCAGGGCCTGGATCATCACCGGGCCGGAAACCATGAAGTCCACCAGGTCCTTGAAGAACGGGCGTGCCTTGTGCACGGCGTAGAACTGCTCGGCTTCACCGCGCGACAGGTGAACCATCTTGGCAGCAATGATCTTCAGGCCAGCGGCCTCGAAACGGGCGTAGATCTGGCCGATAACGTTCTTGGCCACGGCATCCGGCTTGATAATCGACAGGGTGCGTTCGATCGCCATGAAAAACTCCGAAAAATGAAGGGGTTACAAATGGATTAAACGTGCAATTCTAGCACGAGACCAAGACGGATTCGAGCGCGTGACCCGTTCGCCCCGTTGTGAGCCCTGGCGCACGATGTTGCGGCGCAATAAGTAGCGTAAAATACACTTTTTGGGTGCGCAGCCGGGGAACGGAAGGCCCAAAGTCTCGTCCAATGTTTGCGAAATCGGAAAACAACCAGGCCAATGCGTTATTGTTAAGACAAAGGCCCTTGCAAAACCGCCTACGCAATGCCACATTGACGCTGTGCCGCCCGGGTCTCACCCGGCGCCTCACCGAACATTGATGACAGGAGTCACCATGAACAACAAGCTGAACACCTACGGTTTCGGCAACAACGCGGGCGCGACCGATGTCGTCGTCCGCAATCGGGTCCTACGCAACACCTACTGGCTGCTGGCCCTCTCGATGATCCCGACCGTGCTCGGCGCGTGGATCGGAGTGGCCTCCGGCTTCACCCTGATGGCGGGCAGCCCCGGCCTCTCGATCCTGATCTTCTTCGCGGTCGCGTTCGGCTTCATGTACGGCATCGAGAAGACCAAGAACAGCAGCATGGGCGTGGTCCTGCTGCTGGCGTTCACGTTCTTCATGGGCCTGATGCTGTCGCGACTGATCAGCGCGACGCTGTCGTTCTCGAACGGCCCGGCGCTGATCATGTACGCGTTCGGCGGCACGGCGGCCGTGTTTGCCACGATGGCGTCCGTCGCCACGGTCAGCAAGCGCGATTTCTCCGGCATGAGCAAGTTCCTGTTCGTCGGCGTGATCTTGCTGATCCTGGCCAGCGTGGCCAACATCTGGCTGCAGATGCCCGCGCTGATGATCACCGTGTCCGTGATCGCGATCGGCATCTTCTCCGCGTACATCCTGTTTGACGTGCAGCGCATCGTGAACGGCGGCGAGACGAACTACATCACCGCCACGCTCGCGATCTACCTCGACGTCTACAACGTGTTCGCGAACCTGCTGGCGCTGCTCGGCATCTTCGGCGGCAGCCGCGACTGACGCACGACCCGCAACGTTGTTGCAAACGAAAAACCGGCCTTCGGGCCGGTTTTTTCATGCCTGCGCGATGAGCATCGCCGCCGGTCAGTCCCGCTCGAAGACCGCGATCGACTCCACGTGGGACGTGTGCGGGAACATGTTGACCACACCGGCGCCGGCCAGCCGATAGCCGGCTTCGCGCACCAGCATACCCGCGTCGCGCGCCAGCGTGGCCGGGTTGCAAGACACGTAGACGATGCGCTGCGGCAGCACGTCGCTGCCGGCCTGGTTGAGATCACCCAGCGCCTTGCAGACCGCCAGCGCACCCTCGCGGGGCGGATCGACGAGCCAGCGGTCGAAGCGGCCCAGCGCGGCGATATCCTGGGCCGTCACCTCGAACAGGTTGCGGGAGGCGAACGACGTCTTGCCAGCCAGCCCGTTGTACTCGGCATTGGCCAGCGCGCGCGTGGTTAGCACCTCGCTGCCCTCGATGCCCATCACCGATGCGCCCTGCGTGGCCAGCGGCAGCGTGAAATTGCCGATACCGCAGAACAGGTCGAGCAGCCGGTCCGTGGGCTGGGCGTCCAGCAGGCGCAGCGCGCGGCCAATCAGCACACGGTTGATCTGATGATTGACCTGTGTGAAATCGGTCGGCTTGAACGGCATGCGGATGCCGAACTCGGGCAGCGTGTACGCCAGTTCCTGATCGGCCGGATCGAACGGATAGACCGTGTCCGGGCCCTTCGGCTGGAGCCAGAACTGCACGCTGTGGCGGTCGGCGAAGGCGCGCAGCAGGTCCTTATCGGCATCGGTCAGCGGCTCAAGGATGCGCAGCACCAGCGCCGTCACTTCCTGGCCCACCGCGAGTTCGATCTGGGGCATGCGGTCGCGGATCGACAACGCCGCGACCAGCTCGCGCAGCGGCACCAGCAAGGCGGACACATGCGGCGGCAGGATCTCGCAGCGCGTCATGTCGGCCACGTAACTGCTCTTGCGCTCGTGGAAGCCCACCAGCGCCCCGCCCCTCTTCGCCACATAGCGGACGGTCAGTCGCGCACGGTAGCGATAGCCCCAGTCTGGGCCGGCAATTGGACGAAATACGACGTCCGGCCGCACCTTCGACAGATGCCAGAGATTGTCCTCCAGCACGCGCTGCTTGATGGCCAACTGGGCGCGCGCGTCCAGGTGCTGCATCGAGCAACCGCCGCACACGCCGAAATGCTGGCACCCCGGCTCCACGCGCATCACAGACGCCTGCTTCACCTCCACCAGATGGGCCTGCTCGTAGCTCCGCTTGCGGCGGAAACTGCGATAGCTGACCGTCTCGCCCGGCAGCGCACCTTCGACGAAGATCACCTTGCCCGGCGTGCCGTCTTCATTGACCAGGCGGCCGACGCCGCGCGCCTCCATGTCAAGGCTTTCGATCTTGACGATCGGGTCGGGAGACCCCGGAGTTGTGGCGGAAGCGACACTAGACTGCGTCGCCGGCTGGGCGGGTGAAGACACGGCTTGAGACACCAGTGGGACCTGACGTATTGTTTTGCGAAAGCGCGATTGTATTCCAGTCACGGCGCCAAACGGCAGCCGCAATAGAGGACGGCGATGGAACTGATTACGTGGAATATCCAATGGGGGCGCGGGGCAGACGGCAAGGTCGACCTCGCGCGGATCGTCGACACCATGCGCGGCATGGCCGACGCCGACGTGATCTGCCTGCAGGAGGTCACGCGGGGTTTCACGGACATGGCCGGCAACCCGAGCCGCGATCAGGTGGCCGAGCTGACCGCCCTGCTTCCCGGCTACCGCGTCATCTTCGCGCCGGGCGTCGACCGCACCGGGAACGATGGCAGCCATCGCCAGTTCGGCAACGTGGTCGCGACTCGGCTCGCGGTGCGGGAGGTCTTCCGCCATGCATTACCCTGGCCGGCTGATCCGGAAGTGGCGTCGATGCCACGCGTGGCGCTGGAGGTCACAGTGCAGATTGGCGCCAGGCGTCTGCGTGTGATCTCCACGCACCTGGAGTTCTATTCGAAGCTCCAACGCGAGGCCCAGGCTACCGCCCTGCGCGACTGGCATAAGGAGGCGTGCGATCACGCGCGGCGGCCCAGCAAATCGGAATCACGGCCCGGCCCGTTCACGCCGGAGCCACGGCCCGTTGAAGCGATCCTGTGCGGCGACTTCAACGCCAAGCCGGAGGATGTGGCCTACCGGACCATGCTCGAGCGCTACCCCGATGCCACGCCGAACTGGCAAGACGCGTGGATCCACACCCACCCGGGCGAGCCCCACGCGCCGACCTGCGCCCTCTATGACAAGAAGCAATGGCCGGAGCCGCCCTTCGCGTGTGATTTCGTGTTCGTGACGGAGAATTTGCTCGCCGATGTGCAACGTTGCGAGGTCAACGGCGAGACCGATGCATCGGACCACCAGCCCATCCATCTGACACTGGACGCCTAGATTTCGGGCTCTTCGTCGTCCTCGGGGCTCATCGGCTTGAGCTGGAAGGCGCGCAGGTACTGCATCCACTGCTCGCCCGGCAGCTCGGCCAGCGACTCCTGAACCAGCGACACTTCCATGTCGAACTCGCGCGGCGTCAGCCCGCCGCGCATCAACTGGAAGCGGCAGTACATCAGGTAGGTGTTGACGACGTCAGTCTCGCAATAATCGCGAATTGCGGCGAGCTGGCCTTGCTGGTAGGCCTCCCAGACCTTGCTGCCGTCCATCCCCATCTTGCCGGGGAAGCCGCATAGCTTGGCCAGGTCGTCGAGCGGCGCACTGGCCCGTGGCTGGTACATCGCCAGCAGGTCCATCAGGTCCAGATGCCGCATGTGATAGCGGCTGATGTAGTTGTTCCACTTGAACTCGCGGCTGTCGTCGTCGCGGCCCTCACCCATTTCCCAGTAACGCGGCGCAGCGACCCCGTTGATCAGCCCACGATAGTGGAGCACGGGCAGGTCGAAGCCACCGCCATTCCACGACACCAGTTGCGGGCTGTAGCGCGCGATCAGTTCGTAGAACTTCTGGATCAGCGTGGCCTCACCATCCTCGAGCGTGCCGAGCGAGCCGACATGGAACACGGCGGACCCATCGCGCTGCGTGCGACGCAGCACGCAGGAGATGGCAGCCACGCGCTGCAGGTGGTGCGGCATGAAGTCGGAGCCGGTCTTGTCCCGGCGGGCGGCAAACGCATGCTCGGCGACTTCGGCGTCGCTCATCGATGCGGGATGGTCATGCAAACGGCGCAGGCCGGCTACATCGGGAATCGTCTCGATGTCGAATACCAGCACAGGGGTCATAAAACGGCGTCCTTCCTGACACCTTGCGAAGCGAAATGCCGCTTGAGCTTGACCAGCGCTTCCTGCTGGATCTGGCGCACGCGCTCGCGCGTCAGACCCATTTCCTCGGCCAGCTCCTCGAGCGTAGCCGGCTCGATGTGGTTCAGGCCGAAGCGGCGCTCCACCACATAGCGATGCTTCTCCGACAGGCGGGCCAGCCAAAGCTTCATCAGGTTTTCCAACTCGCGGTGGGCCACTTCCTGGTCGGGCGCGGCGTTGTGCTCGTCGGAAAGGAAATCGAGCAGGCTGGAGCCTGGGTCGAGATCGAACGGCGTATCGAGCGAGGTGGTATGTTCATTGAGTGCCAGCACGTCCTGCACCTCGTCAGGCGTCTTTCCGAGGAGATGAGCAATGTCCTCGAGGCTGGCGTCGCGGCCATCGGTGCCACCTTTTTCAAGATGACGCTTGGCACGCAGTACTTGATTGAGTTCGCGAATCACGTGCACCGGCAACCGCACCGTGCGGGCCTGATTCATGATCGCGCGCTCGATGCTCTGGCGGATCCACCACGTGGCATAGGTGGAAAAGCGGAAACCACGGGTCGGATCGAACTTCTCGATGGCGTGCATCAAGCCGAGATTGCCTTCCTCGATCAAATCGAGCAGCGGCACGCCACGGTTCAGGTAGCCCTTGGCGATGCTGACCACGAGGCGCAGGTTTCGCTCGATCATCACCTGCCGCGCGGAGAAATCCCCGCCCTTGGCCAGCGTGGAGAAATGGAGTTCCTCCGGCGCGGACAGCAACGGCTTGATGCTGATGCGGTTCAGGTAATGCTGGACGGTGTCGGCGGCGAGTTCCGTGTGTAGCACGGTCTTGAAGTCGTCGTGCTCGGGCGCGGCCTCGGCGGCTTCTTCTTCCTCTTCCTCGTCCTCGGCTTCATCGTCGTCGCCGTCGTCGGCGGCGACGACGTCTACGCGCAGGTCGGTGGCGAGATCGGTGTCACGCAGGCCGGCACGCGAAACGGGCGTGATGGGCTCGTCGGTAGCCGGGACCATTTCGGCAGCAGGATCGTCGCCGAAGCCCTCGGCGTCCACCACGTCGGCAGATTTCGCCACACCAGCCTTTCCTTCCGGCTGCTTGGGACGACGGGTCCTGCTGACAACTCCGGATGAGACAGTTTTCTGGCGTGGCATGAAACCTCACTGTGGCGGCAGATACCGCATCGGATCGACCGGTTTTCCGTTCTTGCGAACCTCAAAGTGCAGCTTGACCCTGTCAGTATCACTGTTACCCATTTCGGCAATCTTCTGGCCCTTGCGGACCATTGACTGCTCTGCCACCAGCACCTTGTCGTTATGACCGTAGGCGGTGAGATACGTGTCGTTGTGTTTGATGATGACAAGATTCCCGTAGCCGCGCAAGGGGCCTACGTGAATCACCCTACCCTCGTCGGCAGCCAGCACGGCATCGCCTTTTTTACCAGCGATATCAATGCCTTTGTTACCTTTGTCATCAAATTTTCCGATCAGCTGACCGCTGGCGGGCCAGGACAGGCGGACGTCGCCAGCCGGGGCCGAAGCCGCCGCTGCTGCCGATGCACCGGCCGAGGGCGTGGCGGCCGGCACCGAGGCCGCTGCCGTGGTGCCGGAGGGGGTCCCGACAGGGGTGCCGACCGGGCGCGCCGCGTCAATCGGCTGCGACTGCACCGTGCCAGGCGCCACCGGCACCGTGGCGACGCCCGGGGCTACGTTAGCGTCGGCGCTCGGCGGCACAACGCGCAGCAGTTGTCCGACCTCGATCTGATTCGCATTGCCGATATTGTTCCACGACGCCACGTCGCGATACGACTGCCCGTTCTCGAGCGCGATACGGTAAAGGGTATCGCCTCGCTTGACCCGATAGTATCCAGGCGGCGCCGGCTCCACGGACGCGGCGGCCTGTCCACCTGCGGTGGAGGTACGGTCCACCACCGGGGCGGGCATGGGCGAATTGGCGCAGGCAGCCAGCAGGGCGACGAGCGCGGTGACGGTGAAACGTTGTCCCAAACGTGCGAAATGTTCCGATTTCACGATGTTGTGCATAGTTCGACTCAGATGGTGCCCGATTTTAAGGGCACAAAGAAAACGGCTTCAAGCGCGGTCCTGTGAAACCGATGACGGTTCAGGCGCTCGATCAGCAAGAGCTGCTGGGTGACGGTCTGGCCGGGGCCGCCCGGTGCGGATGCCACCACCGGGGCGATCAGCCGGCCGCCAATCGCCAGTTGCCCGAGCAGCGCCTCGGGCACGTCCATCCCGGCGGCGGCCAGGATGATGGCGGAAAACGGTGCGGCCTGCGGCAGCCCGAGCATGCCATCGCCGTAATGCAGGCGGATGTTCGGCACGCGCAGCGGACGCAGGTTCGCCTTGGCTTGTTCGTGGAGCGGACGAATCCGCTCGATGGAGAACACTTCCTGCGCGACGAGGCTCAGCACGGCAGCCTGGTAGCCGCAGCCGGTGCCGATTTCCAGCACCCGCGGGATCGGCTGGTCCGGCGTGAGGCCCTCGCGCAGCAGTTCGATCATGCGCGCCACCACCGACGGCTTGGAAATGGTCTGCTGATGGCCGATCGGCAGCGCGGCGTCCTCATAGGCCTGCGAGGCCAGCCCCGGCTCCATGAACAGATGGCGTGGCACCGTGGCGATGGCGCTCAGCACGCGCTCGTCGCGGATGCCGCCGGCACGCAGCCGTGCAGCCAGCGCGGTGCGGGCGCGATCGGACGCCATGCCGCCCCCGCCCGCCGTGGCCGCCGAGGCACGCGCCTCCACGGCACTGCCCGGTGGCGGCGGGGCCGCAGGCGGTGCGGACGGCTTGCGTGGCTTGACGGTCGCCGGCGCGGGCGCGGCCACATGCCGGCCGCCCACGGCGGGCAGGCCGGCCGTGCGCTTCGGCGCGGGCTTGCGTTCGACTACCGCATCGAGCGGCAGCGGAAAGCGGGATCGGCGCGGCGTGGTGCTCATCGGCGCGATACCGGAATCGAAGACTGGAGGGCCGACGCGAACGACACGCCTACCCCAGCCACTGTCCGAGTTGTTCGAGCTGCGCGCGATGGGTCAGGTCGAGCTGCAACGGCGTCAGCGAGACAAACCCATTGGCGGTGGCGTGGAAATCGGTGCCTTCGCTCGCGTCGCGCGCGTCGCCGGCCGGGCCGATCCAGTAGTTGGTATCGCCACGCGGATTCACCTGCGTGATGACCGGCTGCGAAGGATGGCGCTTGCCGAGGCGCGTGGCGCGCTGGCCCTTCAGATGTTCGAACGGCAGGTTCGGGATGTTGACGTTGAGCAGGAACGGCTCCTGGGGCGGGCGGGCGATCACGCGCTCCACGATCTCGCGCGCCACGCGCGCGGCGGCGTCCAGGTGCTCCCAGCCCTTGTCCACCTGCGAGAACGCGATGGACGGGATGCCGAACAGATAGCCCTCGATGGCGGCGGCCACGGTGCCCGAGTACAGGACATCCTCGCCCATGTTCTGGCCCTGGTTGATGCCGGACACTACCAGGTCGGGCCGATCCTCGAGCAGGCCGGTCAGTGCCACGTGCACGCAGTCGGTGGGCGTACCATTGATGAAACGGAAACCCTTCTGCACGCCCTCGCGCGCCTCGAAAACCGAGAGCGGACGTTGCAGCGTGAGCGAATTCGACGCACCGCTATGGTTCTGCTCGGGCGCGATCACCGTCACGCGCGCAAGCGGGGCGAGCGCGGCATGCAGAACGGCAAGGCCCGGCGCGAGATAACCGTCGTCGTTGGCGAGAAGGATATGCATGGCCGCGATTGTACCCGAGCAAAGCGGCCATCGCGGCACCAAAACGGCGTGGAACCGCCGCCCGACGCGAACAGAACGATCGTGCTTTTTTGCGCTACACTTCCCGGAGCGCAGACCATCGCCACACCACAACACCACCACCGGAGACAAGATGAAAGCCGTACTCTGCAAAGCCTGGGGCCCGCCCGATTCCCTTTCGCTCGACACCCTCCCGGACCTCGTACCCGGCGATGGCGAGGTCGTCATCGACGTCAAGGCCGCCGGGGTCAACTTCCCGGACGTGCTGATCATCCAGAACAAGTACCAGGCCAAGCCGGCGCTGCCTTTCTCGCCCGGTTCGGAGCTGGCCGGCGTGGTCAACGCGGTGGGCGCGGGCGTGACGCACGTCAAGCCCGGCGACAAGGTCATCGCCTATCTCGGCAACGGCGCCTTCGCCACGCAGGCCAAGGCCCCGGCGAGCGCCGTGGTGCCGATGCCGCCCGGCATCGACTTCGACGTGGCCGCCGCCTTCACGCTGACCTACGGCACCTCCCACCACGCCGTGGTGGACCGGGGCGAGCTGAAGGCTGGCGAGACGATGCTGGTGCTGGGCGCGGCCGGCGGCGTGGGCCTGGCGGCCATCGAGATCGGCAAGGCGATTGGCGCGCGGGTGATCGCGGCGGCGTCTACCGACGAGAAGCTGGCGGTCTGCAAGGAGCACGGCGCCGACGCGCTGATCAACTACAGCACCGAAGACCTGCGCGAGCGCGTCAAGGCGCTGACCGACGGCAAGGGCCCGGACGTCATCTATGACCCGGTTGGGGGGATTTATGCCGAGCCGGCCTTCCGCTCGATCGGCTGGCGTGGCCGCTACCTCGTGGTGGGCTTCGCCAACGGCGAGATCCCGAAGATGCCGCTGAACCTGGCCCTGCTCAAGGGCGCGTCGCTGGTCGGCGTGTTCTGGGGCGATTTCGCCCGTCGCGAGCCACGTAACAATCAGGCCAATATGGCGCAGATGCTGGGCTGGATGAAGGAAGGCAAGATTCGCCCGCACATCTCGGCACGCTACCCGCTGGAGCAGGCGCCGCAGGCGCTGAAGGACATGGAAGCGCGCAAGGTGACCGGCAAGATCGTCATCATGCCGTAACGCTTCTCCGCCCTTCCCCGGCCTGTCCTTTGTCTGGACATGGCCGGGAGAGGGCGAATTCAACAACGTTTAACGCAGTATTTCAGAGTTTTTCGGTCTCACCCGAACTCGGCTGCCACTTCATCAGCCGCTTCTCCCCCACCGTCACCATCCAGTCCAGCACCAGCGCGCACGCGGTCAGTACTACGATGCCCGCGAACACCGTGTTGATGTCGAACGTGCCTTCGGCCTGGAGAATCAGGTAGCCCACGCCGCGCGCGGAACCCAGGTACTCGCCCACCACCGCGCCCACGAACGCCAGACCCACTGACGTGTGCAGCGACGAGAACACCCAACTCGTGGCGCTGGGCAGGTACACGTGGCGCAGCAGTTGCTTCTGGTTCGCGCCGAGCATGCGTGCGTTGGCCAGCACCACCGGACTCACTTCCTTCACGCCCTGGTAGACGTTGAAGAAGACGATGAAGAACACCAGCGTCACGGCCAGCGCCACCTTCGACCAGATCCCCAGCCCGAACCAGACCGCGAAGATCGGCGCCAGGATCACGCGCGGCATCGAGTTGGCCGCTTTCACATACGGGTCGAGCACGGCCGAGGTGAACGGGCTCAACGCCAGCCACAGCCCCACGCCCAGCCCGGCCACCGTGCCGATGCCGAACGCCAGCACCGTCTCCAGCAGCGTCACGCCCAGGTGGATATAGATGTCACGCTCCACGACGAACCAGGTCCAGATGCGCTTCGCCACCATCAGCGGTTCGCCGAAGAAGAACGCCACCTCTTGCGAGCGCGTGGCCGCATGCCACACCCCCAGGATCACCACCAGCACCAGCAGCTGCCACACACGCAGCATGCCCTTAGAATCCGCTCGAAATGCCATATCGTTGTTCTACGAGTTTTTGTATCGTCAGAGGGTCAGGCGACCTTGCGCTGCTGCGCGTAGCCCTTGAGCACTTCCTCGCGCAGCACGTCCCAGATGGCGGCGTGCAGCTCCACGAAGCGCGGATGGTTGCGGACTTCCGCCACGTCGCGCGGACGCGGCAGGTCGATCGCAAATTCGCCAATCGGATGGGTGCCCGGGCCGGCCGACAGCACCACCACGCGGTCACTCATGGCGATGGCCTCGTCCAGGTCGTGCGTGATGAACAGCACGGCCTTTCGCTTGGCGGCCCAGAGGTCCAGCACCTCGTTTTCCATCAGCTGGCGGGTCTGGATGTCCAGCGCCGAGAACGGCTCGTCCATCAGGATGATGTCCGGGTCCAGCACCAGCGTCTGCGCCAGGCTCACGCGCTTGCGCATGCCGCCCGAGAGCTGGTGCGGATAGCGGTCGCCAAACCCACCCAGGCCCACGCGGCGTAGCCATTCCTCGCCCTGCGCCTCGGCCTCGGCGCGCGGCACGCCGCGGAATTCCAGGCCGGCAATCACGTTGTCCAGTGCGCTGCGCCACGGCATCAGCGCCTCGGACTGGAACATATAGCCGGCGCGGCGGTTGATGCCGACCAGCGGCTCGCCGAACACGCGCACGGTGCCGCTGGAAGGCTCCAGCAGGCCGGCGCCGACGTTCAGCAGCGTGGACTTGCCGCAGCCCGTGGGGCCCACCACCGAGACGAACTCGCCGGGCTGGATGGACAGCGTGACATCGCGCACGGCGGTGTAGCGCTGGCTGCGGTCCTCGCGCGAGACGAAGGTGCAGGTAACGTTCTCGAGGGAAAGTGCGGGCGTGCTCATTGCTCGAAGAAAACTCGTCGAAAAACTGGACTCAGAGAAAACACAAGCCCGCCGAGCGTTGCGCGCGCGGCGGGCGGCGTGAAGGCGGGTGCGCTGACTTGTCGATTACTTGTACTTGGCGTTGGCGCGCTGGACGAACGTGTTCGTGAACGTGTTCTCGAGCTTGATCGACTTGCCCTTCAGCTCAGGATCGAACTGCTGCAAGGTGTTCAGCGCCGTCTTCGGGCCATCAGCCGGCATCGTGCCGTCCGGCGAGATGGCTTCCTTGACCTGCTCCCAGGCGGCCAGATAGAGCGCGCGGTCGCCCAGCAGGTAGCTCTCGGGCACGGTTTTCACGATGTCCGACGGGCCAGCCTTCTGCAGCCACTTGAGCGCGCGGACCATGGCATTGGTCATCGCCTGCGTGGTGTTGGGGTTCTGCTGGATGAAGGCGGTCGAGGCATACAGGCAGCCCGACGGCATATTCCCGCCGAACACCGCCTGGGTTTCCTTGAGCGTGCGGGTGTCCGAGGCGATCTTCACCTCGTTCTTCTGCGTCAGCATCGACACCACCGGATCCAGGTTGGCCATCGCGTCGATCTGGCCCGAGCGCATGGCGGCCACCGCGCCGGCGCTGGCGCCCACGCCGATGAACGACACGTCCGACGGCTTCAGGCCCGACTTGGCCAGCACGAAGTTGGCCATCATATTGGTCGAGGAACCCGGCGCGGTCACGCCGATCTTCTTGCCCTTCAGGTCGGCAATCGACTTGAAGTTCGGCATGGTCTTGTTCGACACCACGAGCACGATCTGCGGCGCACGGCCCTGGAGCACGAATTCCTGGTACTGCTGGCCCTTGGCCTGCAGGTTGATGGTGTGCTCGTAGGCGCCGGACACCACGTCCGCGCTACCGCCGACCACGGCCTGGAGCGCCTTGGCGCCGCCGGCGAAGTCGACGATTTCCACGTCCAGGCCCTCTTCCTTGAAGTAGCCCAGGCGCTCGGCAATCGTCAGCGGCAGGTAATAGAAGAGATTCTTGCCCCCCACGGCGATGGTCACCTTGGTCTTCTCGGGCTTGCCCTGCGCCTGCGCGCTGCTGAAGGTGAACCACCCGGCCAGGAACAGGGCCAGTGCGATCAGCGCCCGCTTCCAGAATGTCTTGTCGTACATGAGATGCTCTCCTACCTGACTACCTGTTTTTGTTCGTTGCGTGCCGCCTTGCGGCAAATTGCGATGCTACCGGCCGCGGCCGGTGCCCGCATCGGGATCAACACCTACCGGACGATGCAGACATTTGGCGGACATTGCCAACGCAACGCAATGCCGGCCGTAAACGCAGCGCGGCGGCGCACAGTGTACGTGCGCCGCCTTTCGATCACCTTGCCATGGTCGGAATGTCTGGCTCCGTGACCTCCTCCGCTTTACTCCGCGTGGATGTCGGCGGACTTGATGACCTTGCCCCAGCGCGTCAGTTCGGCCCGCTGGTACTGATCAAGCTGCTGCGGGTTCATGTAGCGCGCCTCGGCGCCCAGTTCCTCGGCCTTCTTGCGGAAGGCATCGGACTTCATGATCTTCTCGATCTCCGAAGTCAGCTTGTCGATGACGGGCTTCGGCGTGCCGGCCGGCGCGTACATGGCGAACCACGACGACACGTCCAGGTCGGGATAGCCCGCCTCCGGTGCCGACGGCACGTCCTTCAGGCTAGGCAGGCGCGTCTTGCTGGTCACCACCAGCGGGCGCAGCTTGCCGGCGGCGATATGGCCCATCAGCGGCGGCGGCGTGGTGATGGTCAGGTCGACGTTGCCGCCCAGCAGGTCGGTCATCGCCGGGCCGGTACCTTTGTATGGCACATGGGTAATCTTCGTGCCGGCCTGCAGGTTCAGCAATTCCGTGGACACGTGCTGGAGCGAGCCATTGCCCGACGACGCGTAGTTGAGCTTGCCCGGATTCGCCTTGGCGTAGGCCACCAGTTCCTTGAGCGAGTGGACCGGCAGGCTCGGCCGCACCACCAGCACCTGCGGGGCGGACAGCAGGTTCGCCACGGGCGCGAAGTCCTTCACCGGATCCCACGGCTGCTTGGTCAGCAGCGGCGTGATCACGTGGTAGCCCGAATACTGCACCAGCAGCGTGTAGCCATCCGGCTTGGCGCGCTGCACGGCCTGCGCGGCGATGGTGCCGTTGCCGCCCGGCTTGTTGTCGACGACGACCGACTGGCCGAGCGCCTTGGACAGCGGCTCCGAGATCAGGCGCGCAGCGATGTCCGTCGTGCCACCGGCCGCGGCGGACACCACCAGCATCACCGGTTTGTTGGGATAGGTGCTGTCCTGCGCCTGGGCGGCAGGTACGAGTGCCATGCCAGCCAGCAGCGCGGCGGCCGTCAGTTGAGTCTTGCGGTTCATGGTTGTCTCCGTGCTTGTTATATAGGGAAGCGAAGGGATCTGAATCTCTGGCGTTACTGCCCGGCGAAGTGCTCAGCCATCCAGGCCGGGGGTTGATGGGTGCGCAGGCGCGGACCGGCGCGCAGCAGCTGGCTGGAAATTTCGCGCTCAACCAGTGCCGGCAGGCCCCCGACCACGGCCAGCAGGCCGTCCAGGTCTACGCCGGTGTCCACGCCCATCGACGCGAACATGTGGACGAGTTCTTCCGTGCTGACATTGCCGCTCGCGCCGGGCGCGTACGGGCAGCCGCCCAGGCCGCCGGCGGCCGCGTCGAAGCGCGTGACGCCGGTCTGCCAGGCCGCGATGGCATTGGCCAGGCCCATGCCGCGCGTGTTGTGGAGGTGGATGGTCAGCCCGGTCTGCGGCAGCGCGCGCTGGAATGCCTCGCACATCGCCGCCACCTGGTTCGGATAGGCCATGCCCGTGGTATCACACAAAGTGATGCCCGAAGCACCCGCATCGGCAAATCGGCGCGCCAGGGCCATCACATCGGCCTCGGGGATATCGCCCTCGAACGGGCAGCCGAACACCGTGGAAAGCGACACGTTCACCGGCACGCCAGCCTTGCCGGCCTCGTCGATCATCGCCGTCAACTGCGCCTTGGACTGCTCGCGCGTCATGCGCAGGTTGGCGCGGTTGTGGGTTTCGCTGCACGACATGACGAGGTTCACCTCGTCCGGCTGGCACGACAGCGCGCGCTCCAGCCCGCGCAGGTTCGGCACAAGCACCGTGTAGGCCACGCCCGGCACGCGTTCGATCTGGTGCATCACGGCCTCGGCATCGGCCAGCGCGGGAATGGCGCGGGCCGATGTGAACGACGTCGCCTCGATGCGCGCGAAACCGCAGTGGGCCAGCGCGTTGACGAAGGCCACCTTGCCTTCGGTCGGCACGACCACCGGCTCGATCTGCAGGCCGTCACGCGGCGCCACATCGTTGATTTCGATCTTGGCCGGCCCGGCCAGCGGATAACGTTGGGCACTCATGCGATCACTCCTCGGGCGCGCAGGTCGGCGATGGCGGCCGCGTCGAAGCCGGATTCGGCCAACACGGCATCGGTATGCTCGCCCAGCGTGGGCGCGCGGTCATGGATGGCCCCGGGGTTGGCGGACAGCTTCGGGATGATGCCCGGCACTTCCACGCTCAGCCCCCGGGCCGACGTCACGGTTTCGATCACACCGCGCGCCCGGTAGTGCGGGTCTTCGGCGATGTCCTTGACCGTGTAGATGCGGCCGGACGGCACGTCGGCCTCGCGCAGCACCACCAGTGCGGACTCGACGGTCTGGGTCTGGGTCCAGGCGGCGATGGCGGCGTCGATCTCGTCCACGCGCTTCACGCGGCCGTCGTTGCGGGCCAGCGCGGGATCTTCGCCGAGGTCCGCGCGGCCCATCGCAGCCATCAGGCGGCGGAAGATTGCGTCGCCATTGGCGGCAATCAGCACATATTCGCCGCAACCGCAGGGATAGGCGTTGGACGGCGCGATGCCCGGCAGCGCGCCGCCAGCCGGCTGGCGCACGGCACCAAAGGCCGAGTACTCGGGCAGCAGGCTTTCGCTGAGGTTGAACAGCGACTCATAGAGCGCCACGTCGATCACCTGCCCCACCCCGCCGCGCGCATCGCGCTCGTACAGGGCCAGCAGCACACCGAGGGCGCCATGCAGGCCGGCGATGGTATCGCCCAGCGAGAGCCCGGCGCGCACCGGCGGCCGGCCCGGCTCGCCGGTCAGGTAACGCAGGCCGCTCATGGCCTCGGCCACGGCGGCAAAGCCGGGTTCGTCCCGGCGCGGGCCGGTCTGGCCGTAGCCGGACACCCGCACCATGATCAGCTTCGGATTGGCGGCGTGGAGCACGTCCCAGCCCAGACCCCACTTTTCCATGGTGCCGGGGCGGAAGTTTTCGATCAGGACATCGGCCTCGGTGGCCAGCTTGCGCACCAGCGCCTGGCCTTCCGCCTGACGGAGGTCAATGGCGATGGACTGCTTGTTGCGCGACTGCGCTTCCCACCAGACGGAGGTGTCCTCGTGGATCATGCGCCACTTGCGCAGGGGGTCGCCCTGGCCGGGCGGCTCCACCTTGACCACGTGGGCGCCGAAATCCGCGAGGGTCTTGGCGGCAAAGGGGCCGGCAATCAGTTGTCCCAGTTCCAGGACGCGAATGCCTTCGAGAATCTGTTGCGCCATGTGAGGTGTCTCCGTGATGACCGTGGCTGCCGCGCCGCATCGATCTGCGGGACTGGCTTTTCATGTTGGGTCGGAGTGTGCACCAGCGGCGCGGGCGACGGAATCGGCATTCCGGCAAGCGGGCTTTCTCGGAACGCGAAGGGGCGGGCTTACCCGGAGTTCGCCCGGGGATCCCGGGGGATGGCGCGGAGATCGCCTTAGAACGGCGCGCGGTCGCCGCAGAGATGGGTGATGAGCAGCCGCGCCGACACGGTCAGCCCGGCCGGATCGCGCATGCCGATCAGCAGCGAGCGGCGCGCCCAGGCGTCCTGCAGCGGCACCAGCGACAGCCCCATCGATTTCACGTGCGGCTCGGCCGCGATGCGCGGCAGCACGCCCACGCCCAGCCCGGCCATGACCATGCGGCACATCGCGTCGAAGCTGCGCACCTGGATGCGCAGCCGGAACTGCCGCTCCAGCCGGCTGCTTTCCTCGAGCAGCCGCGCCGCCAGCGAGGTCACCTGAGGCAAGCTCACGAAGTCGTATTCGAGCGTATCGGCGTAATGCACGGGCCCGCGCTCGGACAGCGGATGCCCGGGCGGCGTGATGATGACCAACTCGTCCTGCCGGTATTCCACGGTCACCAGCCCGGAGCTTGGCGTGCGATCGGCGAAGATGCCGACATCGGCGCGGTTTTCGACCAGCGCGGCGACGATCTCGCTGCTGTTCTGCTCCTCCAGCTCGATGCGGATGGTCGGATGCTGGCGCATGAACGCCGCGAGGTCGTCCGGCAGGAACTGGGTAATGGCCGAGGTGTTGGCGCACACGCGCACCTGCCCGCGCACGCCGGACGCGTAGTCCGACATCACGCCAGCCATCCGTTCCACGTCCTGGAGGATGGTCAGCGCATGGTGGTAGCAGGCCTGTCCGGCCTCGGTCAGTTGCACGCCGGCGGCGTGGCGGAAGAACAGCGGCGCGCCCACGGCGGCTTCGAGATCTGAAATCCGCTTGCTGGCGGCCGCCACGGCCAGGTGCGACTGGCGCGCGCCGGCCGAGATGCTGCCCTGTCGGGCCACGGCCACGAACAGGCCAAGCGTCACGAGGTCGAAGCGCGCCAGATTCATGTTTGTCCGAGGAAGTCCGATACCTACAGGCTACGCCGGTCCATGACGGCGCGGGCGATGGTGCCCGCGTCCACGTATTCGAGTTCGCCGCCCACGGGCACGCCGCGCGCCAGCCGCGACACCTTGAGCCCGCGCGACTTCAGCATCTCGCCGATGTAGTGCGCAGTGGCCTCGCCCTCGCTCGTGAAATTAGTGGCCACGATGACCTCGCCCACCGGTCCGCCGAGTTCGGGGTCCGTGGCGCGGGCCAGCAGCCGGTCCAGGTGGATGTCCTTCGGGCCGATGCCGTCGAGCGGCGAGAGCCGCCCCATCAGCACGAAATACTGGCCGCGATAGGTCAGCGTCTGCTCGATCATCACCTGGTCGGCCGGCGTCTCCACCACGCAAAGCAGCGAGGCGTCGCGCGCGGTGTCACGGCACGTCTCGCAGATCTCCTGCTCGGTGAAGGTGTTGCAGCGCTCGCAATGGCGGATGCCGTCGGCAGCACCGCGCAGCGCGTCGCCAAGCTTGCGTGCGCCGTCGCGGTCGTGCTGCAGCAGGTGATAGGCCATGCGCTGGGCGGACTTCGGCCCCACGCCGGGCAGCACCTTGAGCGCCTCGATCAGCGCCTGCAGCGAGGTGGGCGGCGCCGCTCTCATCGGCGCGCCCCTGTCAGATGCGTCATCAGAACGGCAGCTTGAAGCCCGGGGGCAGCGGCAGGCCGGACGTCATCGAGCCCATCTTCTCTTGCGTGGTGGCCTCGGCTTTGCGCACGGCGTCGTTGAACGCGGCGGCGACGAGGTCTTCCAGCAAGTCCTTGTCGTCGGCCAGCAGGCTCGGGTCGATGGTCACGCGCTTCACGTCGTTCTTGCAGGTCATCAGCACCTTCACGAGGCCGGCGCCAGACTGGCCCTCGACCTCGATCAGGGCCAGCTGCTCCTGCATCTTCTTCATGTTTTCCTGCATCTGCTGGGCTTGCTTCATCAGCCCGGCCAGTTGACCTTTCATCATGGGGATACTCCTGAATCAATATGTGTGGATGGCGGGGCGGCGCCGGTGGTGCTGGTCTGGCCGCCCCGGGAATGGTTGTCAGGCGGCGCGTGGCTGGACGGAGCCGGGCACGATCTGCCCGCCGAACTCGCGCAACAGCCCCTGCACGAACGGATCGCCGTCAATCGTGGACTCGGCCTCGCGCTGGCGCTCGGCCCGTGCCGCTGCATCGACAGCAGCCGCCGTGTGCGTGACAGCGCCAATTTCGCACTGCACGCGCACTTCCACGCCGAATTGCTCGACCAGCGCGGCCTGGAGCCGTTCGGCGACATTGTTTTCGGCGATGGCCGCCACCGGCACGCGCAGGTGCAGGGTGCGGCCGACCACGCGGTGCAACTCGCTCTGGAACGCCAACTGCTGGGCCAAGCCCTTGAGCGGCAGCGTGGCGGCCAGCGTCGGCCAGTCGTCGGTGAACACGGGCGGCGTGCCGTCATCGGCGGCGCTTGGCGCCACGGGCGGAATCGCCGGGGCCAGTTGCACAGCCGGCTGAGCGGGCTGTGCGGCGGCCTCCGGTTCCGGCCGGCGCGCCGGCTTCGACTGCGGCGCGGCGCGGCTGGCGCGCGGCGCGGGTTCGAACGAGTCCGACTCGAAACCGCTGTCGTAGCCGCCGAAGCTCGGGTCATAGCCCGGATCGCTGTCGTACGGGCCGATCACCGGCAAATCGGGGGGCAATTCCTCCCAAGGCGGCACTTCGCCGCTGGCCGACTTCGCGGCCGGGGCGGATGGCACCGGTTGGGGCGTCTGGACTGGCTTGAGCGGCTGGGCGGCGGGTGCAGCCGGCGCTTCCCGTGCCGGCGTGACGGCCGTGGCCGGGCGCGCCGCCGCAGGCGGACGCAACGGCTGGGCAGCAGGACGCGGGCTCGGCGCTGCCGCCGCAGCGGGCGCCGACATCGGCCGCGCGCCGCCACGGCCAGCCGTGGCCTGGCGGGCGGCCAGCAAGGCGGCCTTGGCGGGCGACATCGCGGCGGCATCGGCTACCGGCGCCGGAGCGGATGGCACGGGCGCTTCGGCCCGGACCGGTGTCACCGGCTCGGCGGCGCGGACAGAAGGTGCCACGGGTGCGGGTCGAACCGGCTCGGCGGCCTGCACCGGAGCGACTGGCGCCACCGGAGCCGAAACAGCGGCAGGCGTGGGCACAGCAACCGGAACAGCAGCCGGGGCCATCGCCACCGGCGCAGCCGCCACACGCGGCGCGGGTGCTGCCGGCGCGGCGGGGCGCGGTCGGGCAACTTGCTGCTGGCCGCCACCGCCCAGCCCGCCCACCGTCGCCGGGCTGGCGGACGGCCGGAAGGCCAGCATGCGCAGCAGCGTCATGGTGAAGCCGGCGTACTCGTCCGGCGCCAGTGCCAGTTCGTTGCGGCCAATATTGGCAATCTGGTAGAACAGCTGCACTTCCTGGGCGTCGAACACGCCAGCCAGCCGCCGTACTTCGTCAGCCTCGGGCCATTCGTCCTGCACGGACGCCGGCACGGCCTGCGCCAGCGCCACCTTGTGCAGCAACGAGCCCAGATCCTGCAGCGCGCCGGCGAACGACAGGCTGCGGTCCGCCATCGCATCGGCAATCCCGAGCATGGCGGCGCCGTCCTCGGCTGCCAGCGCGTCCAGCAATTGCACGAGGTAGCTCTGGTCGATGGCGCCGAGCATGCCGCGCACGGCCTCCTCGGAGACCTGTCCGGCGCTATAGGCGATGGCCTGGTCGGTCAGCGACAGCGCGTCGCGCATCGACCCATGGGCCGCCTGGGCCAGCAGCCGCAGCGCGTTGCCGTCATGGCCGATGCCTTCCTGGCCCAGGATATGGTCCAGATGCGAGACGATATGCCCCGGCGGCATCTGTTTCAGGTTGAATTGCAGGCAGCGCGACAGCACCGTGACCGGAATCTTCTGCGGATCGGTGGTGGCGAGGATGAATTTGACGTGTCCGGGCGGCTCTTCCAGCGTCTTCAGCATCGCGTTGAAGGCGTGGTTGGTCAGCATGTGGACTTCGTCGATCATGTAGACCTTGAATCGGCCCACGGTCGGCGCGTAGACCGCCTTGTCCAGCAGTTGCGCCATTTCGTCCACACCCCGGTTGGACGCCGCGTCCATCTCGATGTAGTCGACGAAACGGCCGCTGTCGATCTCCTGGCAGGCCTTGCACTGGCCGCACGGCTGGGCCGTGATGCCGCCCGCCCCGTCAATGCCGGTGCAGTTGAGGGCCTTGGCCAGGATCCGGGAGAGCGTGGTCTTGCCCACGCCACGGGTGCCGGTGAACAGGTAGGCGTGATGCAGCCGCTGCTGTTCCAGCGCGTGCGTGAGCGCGCGGACCACGTGCTCCTGGCCCACCAGCGTGGTGAAATCCCTGGGGCGCCATTTGCGCGCTAGAACTTGATAACTCATGGCGGCGATTGTAGCAAAACGCGCCGCCCCGAATGGCGCCGATTAACCGCACTCCCCCACGTAGCCACAATTGGCGCATTTGGCGCAGCCATCCACCTTGTGCAGGGCGTGGGCGCCACACTCGGGGCAAGGCTTGCCGGTGCCCACGCCGGGGTTGTGGCCGGCCGGGGCCGGCCGCGTCGGGTTGCCGGCCAGCGCCAGGGCCGGCTCGCCAGCCTGGAACGCGTCCCGCCCGGCCAGCCGGGCCGCCAGCGCCGCCGCCGGCACCTGGGCGCCGTCCTCGTCCAGGAACCCGCGCTTGATCAGGATGCGCTGGAGCGCGTAGCTGATGGCGGCCACCTCGGAATCATGGAAACGCGGCACCTCGGTGCCGTCCTGGCGCACCAATGCACCATATCGGACCGTGCCCTTGTCCCAGACCACGTTGCGCATGTCCGCCAGTGCCTTGGCCACCGGGCCGCCGGAGCGCGCCACCATCGACAGCAGCCGCATGGTCGAGGTGATCCACTGCTGCCCCTCGGTGCGCTGGCCCGCCGGCATGAAGAACTCGAGCGGCCGCTCCACCGTCACCGGCTTGCCATCGATGACGCCCGAGACCCGCATGAAGTTCACGGTCAGGTAGACGGTCTTGTGGCCCTCGTAGGTCAGATACTCCACCTTGGACGTCACGCCTTCCAGGTCTCCGAGCGGCCGGCTGTTGAACGGGCGCGTCAGCGGATCGTCGTCCGGGGTGGCCGTGGTGGCGGTGGAGGCCGTCGCCGGGGCGGCGGCAGGCGTGACCGAGAGCACGGCGCCCAGCACGCTGTTGGGCCGATAGGTCGCCAGCCCCTTCAGGCCGGCCTTCCAGGCCTCCAGGTAGAGGTTGCGGAAGGCCTCGTACGGATAGTCCTCCGGCACGTTGACGGTCTTGCTGATGCTGGTGTCGATATAGGGCTGCACCGCCTCCAGCATGCGCATATGGTCCAGCGCCGACATCTGGAGCGCGGTGACGAAGCTCTCCGGCAGCCGCTCCATGTCGGCGCCCATGTGGCGATACAGTCGCCAGGCGTGATCGGCCACCTCGAACGATCGGTAACTGTCGTCCGGCATCCGCTTGCGGCGGTTGTAGGTCCACGAAAACGCCGGCTCGATGCCATTCGACGCGTTATCGGCAAATGCCAGCGTGATCGTGCCCGTTGGGGCAATGGAGAGCAGGTGCGAGTTCCGCAGGCCATGCGCCCGGATGGCGTCGCGCACGGCCTCGGGCAGCCGGCTCACGAAGCCGCCGGCCAGGTATTGGTCGGCCTCGAACAGCGGGAAGGCGCCCTTCTCGTCGGCCAGCTCCACCGATGCCAGGTAGGCATGGTCGCGCATGGCTTCCGAAATCCGCCCGGCCAGCTCGCGCGCGGCATCGCCGTCGTAGCGCAGGCCGAGCATCACCAGCGCGCTCCCCAGCCCCAGGAAGCCCAGGCCGATGCGGCGCTTGGCGCGGGCCTCGGCCTCCTGCTCGGGCAGCGGCCAGAACGTGACGTCCAGCACGTTGTCCAGCATGCGCGTGGACACCCGCACGACCTCGGCGAAGGCCTCGAAATCGAAATAGGACTCGGCCGTGAACGGCTGGCGCACGAAGCCGGTCAGGTTGATCGACCCGAGGCAGCAGCAGCCATACGACGGCAGCGGCTGCTCCGCGCACGGGTTGGTCGCCTCGATGGTCTCGCAGTAATAGAGATTGTTGTCCGCGTTGATCCGCGACAGGAACAGGATGCCCGGCTCGGCATGGTCATACGTGGCCTGCATGACCTGGTCCCAGAGCTGGCGGGCCGGCACGCGGCGGTAGACCCACTGGCCGTCATCACGCCGATAGGCGCCGGCGGCGATCATGTCCATGCCCGGCTCGGCCTCGTGGACCAGTTCCACCTCGCCATCTGCCTCCACGGCCTGCATGAACGCATCGGTCACGCCGATCGAGATATTGAAGTTGGTGAGGTCGCCCTGGTCCTTGGCGTGGATAAAGCTCTCGATATCGGGGTGGTCGCAGCGCAGCACGCCCATCTGCGCGCCACGCCGGGCGCCGGCGGACTCCACGGTGGCGCAGGAAGCATCGAACACCTTCATGAACGACACCGGCCCGGACGCGCGCGAGTGCGTCGCGCGCACGAGCGCCCCGCCGGGGCGGATGGCCGAGAAGTCGTAGCCCACCCCGCCGCCGCGCCGCATGGTCTCGGCCGCCTGGGCCACGGCCGCGTAGATGCTGGGCTTGCCGTCGCGCGCCTCGGAAACCGAGTCGCCCACGGGCTGGACGAAGCAGTTGATCAGCGTGGCCTGGATACCCGTGCCAGCGGCGGAATTGATCCGCCCCGCCGGCACGAAGCCGTTCTCCAGCGCCCAGAGGAAGCGCGCGCCCCACATCTCGCGCCGGTCGGCCGGCTCGGCCTCCGCCAGCGCACGCGCCACGCGGGCACGCACATCGGCAATGGTGCTTTCCTCGCCCTTGGCGTACTTCTCCAGCAGCACTTCGGTGGAAATGTCCTGCGGCGCCAGCGCGCCGCGCAAGATCTGGTCGTTTGCGTTCATGTCCTGGCTCATTCAGATGGAACGATTTTTCCAGTCCGCCATGCTGCCAGCGATCCTCCGGCGCACAGCCTGCGTCAGATCAAACTAGCTAGAACAAATCGTATTCCAACTAATTTCGGGACGCCGCCGGCCGGTTGCGATACAATGCCGGTCGGACGGGCCTCCTCGCATGGTGGCGCGGTCAACCTGGTCAGGTCGGGAACGAAGCAGCCACAGCCGTTTTCCATCAGTGCCGAGGGTCAGGCTCGTCCCCCATATTCTTTTGCTGCGTTCCTTCGCGGCACATCTTCGTAACCGTTCGCGTTACACGTCACACAGCCCCCGCACAATCAGGCAACAGCGTCGGCAATGGCCTGCAATGCCGCCTATTCTGCTCCCATTTTTCGATTGGGGGCGCATGCCCCCAATCGCTCAGAACAACGACCCCTGCTGCATTGCCGGAACCGGCGCGCGCAAACTGCCCGCGTCGATCCACTCCCCGGCCGCCGTGGCCACGCCGGCCTCGATGCGCTTGCCGGGGAACATCGGCCCCACTGCCGCCACGTAGCGCGCGAGTTGGGCGCCATAGGCGGCATGTTCCTGCGGCAGCAAACGCAGTTTGTAGTCGATCACGACCACGCGGTCGGTGAATTCCACGAGTCGGTCGATCCGCAGCAGCCGGCCGCGCCCGTCGTACAGTTCCACCTCGTTGCGCGACGATAGCGCCGCTTCGGGGAAGAACAGCGGGCGCAGCGCCGGTGCGGTCAGCATCGTGCGGACGTCGGCCACGGCCGCTTCGGCCTGGGCCTGCCAGCGTTCGCGCGCCTGCGGCGCCCCGGCGCCGGTCAGCGGGAACCAGCGCATGACCGTGGGCACGTCCGGCAAGGCGCCGAAGGCTTCCGGATAGCGCGTCACCCGTTCCAGCAAGGCGTGGACCAGTTCGCCATGGGCCGCCGCTGCGGCGTCGAACACCACCGTTTCTTCCTGGTCTTTGTCGTCGAACTCATCGAATTCGTCAATTTGCGGGAGTGGCGCCGCGTCGCGATAGCGCAGGCGGAAGTCCGCGTAGCGCACGCGCTCGCTCACTGGCGTCAGCGCGGCATCGCCTGGGGCAGCTTCGGTTTCCGGGTAGCCGTCCACCGCTTCGCCCACGCCTGCCGCCGCCAGTCGCACGTACCAGCTACCCGCGATCTCGGCCGCCGCGCCCTCTTTCTCGGCCTTGCTCGCACGGCCCTTCACGCCGCTCACCAGCAAACCCTGTTGGGCGCGCGTCATCGCCACATAGAGCAGATTCCAGTTCTCGCGCTCGGCCAGCGCCGCTTCGGCCTCGAACAGGGGCTGGCGGGCCCGGCCGCGCTCGCTGCGCTTGCCGTAGGCCGAGAAATGCCGGGGCACCGGCGACTCAGGCGGCCAGTCAACCAGAATGCCGCCACGGTCCGCCGCCGGGTCGCTGTGGTTCGCGTCGAGCAGCACCACGAAGGGGGCCTCGAGCCCCTTGGCGGCGTGAACGGTCAGGATATGCACCGCATCAAGCTGGCTTTCGCCGTCATCTTCCGGCTCCGCCTCGCCGTCCTCCACGCCTTCGCCCATGCCGCCCTCGTCGGGGCTCTCGTCCTCGTCGCCGCGCCGAATTTCCTGCAACTCGTCGATAAACTTCGGCAAGCTCGGATAACGACCGCCATCGAGGTCCAGCGACAGCTTCAGGAAGGCGTCGAGATTGGCCAGCACCTGCTCGCGGATGGCGGCTGGCGCGGCCTCGGCGTAGCGGCGGCGCACCTCGCCCGCATCATAGATATGGTCGATCAGGTCATGCACGGGTCGCTGTGGCGCCAGCGCGAGCCAGGCGCGCAGCCGGGCCACGCCGCCACGTAGCGCATCGGAACATTCGGGCGGCACGCCCACCGCGTGGATGCGCGCCCACCAGCCGCCCTCGCCTTCCAGGCCGGCCAGCAGCAGCAGGTCATCGTCGGTGGCGCCCACCAGTGGGCTCTTGAGCACGTGCGCGAGGTCGAGGTCGGACTCCGGCGTCATCAGGAAGGCGAGCAGCGCGGAGATGTCGAGCGCCTCCAGCGTCGCCAGCAGGCCGCCCCGGCGCGGACTCAGGCACGGGATGCCGGCCTCGCGCAGCGCGCGCTCGTAATCGGCCAGATGGGTCTTGCGGCGCACCAGCAGGTGCATGTCCCGCCAGCAGGCAGGCCGCGTGGTGTCGCCTTCCCGCACGGGCACGTGGTCGCGCACATGGTGCAGCCAGGCGGCCACGCGCCGGCCTTCTTCGTAGCGCAGCGAATCGCCCTGCCGCGTGCGCGGCTGGGTCAGCGTGTCGCGGTGGGATGGGGCGTCAGCCGGAACCTCGGCTTCGTCCTCAGCCGGCTCCTCGACCAGCGGCAGCAGCCAGACCGGCCCGCCGGGCTCGCGCAGCGCCGTGGTCTGGGTCTCGTACAGCGGATAGCGGCCCTCGGCGCGCGCATGGTCGAACACGGCGTTGACCCAGTCGAGCACCTCCGGACGGTTACGCCGCGTGCGATTGGTCCGCAGCACGGTGGCGCCGAAATCGGCCTGCAGCATGGCGCTCGCCGCGCCGAACAGGCGGGCGTCGGCGCGACGGAAACGGTAGATCGACTGCTTTGGATCGCCCACCAGGAAGACAGTCGGCTTCTCGCCCAGGCCCTGGTAGCCGGCCAGCCAGCCCTGCAGGATCCGCCACTGGAGCGGATTGGTGTCCTGGAACTCGTCGAGCAACAGGTGCTTGTAGCGCGCGTCCAGCCGCACCTGGAGGTAGGTGGCGGTCTCCTCGTCGGCCATCAGCCGGGCGGCGAGCCATTCGAGATCCGCAAAATCCATCGCGCGCTGGTCGTTCTTGTAGCGCTGGTAGCGCTCGAGCAGGGCATCGCCGAGTTGGTACAGCGCGAGGTTGATGGCCAGCACGGCGGCCTCGCAGCGGCGCGCGGCGATCTCGTCGAGCCGGGCGCAGTGTTCGGCATGGCGGGCTAGCAGATCGTCCACGGCGGACTCGCCGCCCGCGGCCTTGACCAGCGCCGTGGTGCGACGCATCGCACGTGGCTCGCCCGCCGCCGTGAAGAACGCCGATCGCAGGCGGTGGAAGGCTTGCGCGGCGGCGTCGCCGGGCGCGCCGCCCGCCTCGCGCCAGGTGCGGATGGCGGTCAGGCCGTCGATCATCCGGGCAGCATGGCCGTGCTCGGTCTTGCCGCCCTGCCCTAGCAGTTTTGCGAGGGCCGTGCAGTCGTCGAGCCATTCGCCCTCGCAGAGCGCCTCCACCAGTACGTCCGCCGTGGCATCGTCGCCGAGGTGTTCCGCGAGCATCGTCGCCGGGTCGCCAGCCTCGCGCATCGCAAACCATTCGCTGCGCGCGTGGAACATGCGGTCCAGCAGGCTGCGCGCCTGGAAGTCGCCGATGGCATCGACCAGTTGTTCGTACGATGCCCGCAATTCGGCGAATTGGGGCTGGGCCAACGCACGCCAGAACGGCGCCCAGGCTTCCCGCTTCATGCGCAGGGCGTCTTCCCGCAGCGATGCGCCCGGCACGATGCCGGAGGCCAGCGGTGCGCCACGCAGCAGCGTGCCGAACCAGCCGTGGAAGGTATCGATGGCCATGCGCCCCGGCGAGGCGAGCACCTTCGCGTGCAGCCCGCGCGCACGCGGCAGCGCGGCCCGGGCGGCGTCCGGGGTCAGGCCACGCATGGTCAGGGCGGCCAGCACCTCGGCGTCGGTGCCGCTGGCCAGTTGCGAGAGCACTTCCAGCAGGCGCTCGCGCATCTCCTCGGCGGCCTTGCGCGTGAAGGTGATCGCCAGAATCTCGTGCGGGGCGGCACCGGCCAGCAGCAAGCGCACCAGCCGCGCCACCAGCAGCCAGGTCTTGCCGCTGCCGGCGCACGCCTCCACCACCACCGAGCGGGCGGGGTCGCAGGCGGCGCGCGTGAAATCGGCCTCTTCGATGGGGTGCCCATCGCGAAGGTAGGCGTGGACGTCGGTCATGACTGCAGATCTGGCAAGGCGGTGGATTCCCAGAAGCCCTTGCGGCACAGGCCGCGGGCTTCGCAATAGGTACAGGCGGCGGCGTCACCGAAGGCCGGCAACTTGGCGCCGGTACGCAGGCGGCCCACATCGTGGCGCAGCTGGCGCTCCAGCCACGTGACGGCGGCGGCGAAGTCGGGCAGTTCCACTTCGCGCTGCGCGGCGGCGGCGCTGTCTTTCCCGCCGTGCTTCACGCCTTCCAGCGCGACCCAGCTGCCCGCCACTGCATCGGCGCGCAGCAGGCCGTAGAACGGCAGCTGGCAGTCTTCCTCGGCATCGCCGGCCTTGCGGCGCAGGCGGCTGGCCGGCTGCGTCTTGTAGTCGAGCACCGCGTGCGCGCCATCCGGGCCCTTGTCGAGCCGGTCGATGCGGCCCGCCAGCCGCAGCGGCAAGCCGTCCGGCATCGCCACATCCACGCTCACGTCGAATTCGCCGGCGCGCCACAGCCAGCCCTCGGCCTCACGCGCGGCCTGCCAGTCGATATAGGACGGCAGCACCTCCAGCCAGCGGCGGTAGTAGCCGATGGCGTTGCCGTCCTCGGCCATCAGCGCGCCAAACACGGTGTCGGAAATCTGGCGCAGCCGGGCCAGCCGCCGCGCGGCGTCCTGTTCGTCGGCTTCGGCGATTTCGGCGTGGTATTGCAGCAGCACGCGGTGTAGCAGATTGCCGATATCGCGCTTCTCTAGGTCGTCATTTACCGCCTCAAGACCGGCCAGCCCGAGCATCCGCGCGGCGAAGAACTGGTACGGGCAGCGCCGCAGCATGTTGTACGCCTGCGCGCTCCAGCGGGCGGGCACGCGCTCGGGGGCGGTCGGCACCGGCATATAGCCGGGCTGGGCGAAGGTGTCGTGCAGGCGCGGGGCGATGCTGGCCTCGATCGGCGCCCCGGCGCGCGCGCAGCACGCCGACAGTCGCTCGATCCAGCCCGACACGTGGTGCGGCTCGCCCCGCCCCCCGAAGCGCTGCCAGGTCATCACCACGTCGTCGTTGTTCAATAGCACTTCGGCCAGATCGCGCGCCTGCTGGGCGAAGCGCGCCTCGCGGTCTTCGAGCGCCAGTTCGCGGCGCATCTGGTTCGAGAAGAACATCAGTTCGGCGGCGCTGGACGGCAGTTGCGCATCGTCGCAGCCGACGATCACCACGCCGTCGAAGCGCCGCATGCGCGCGCCGTTCAGCGGCAGGATCGTGATGCGGGACGAACTCTGCGCGGACGGCTCCTTGTACGCCACCGATTCGAGCAAGGCGGACAGCATCGCGCGGAATTCCTGCTGGCTCAGCGTGGCGTGGGCGCCGGTCTCGTCGTCGGGCAACTCGGCCAGCCGCGCGAGGGCGTCGAGCATCTGCCGGCCGGCGTCGTCGGCGGCGAGGGGCGTGCGCATATCGAGCGCGTCCAGCGTGGCGTCGAGCCGCGCCAGCCAGACCGTCAGGGGCTTCTGCGCCAGGCCGCGCGGCCACGCGGCGGCCTCGTCGGCCAGCGTGGCGATCAACGCGCGCGCGCCGGCGCGGGTGGCTTGCTGGGCCTCGTCGGCGTCCATCGTCTCGGCATCGACCAGCGTGGCGTTGGCGCGCCGCTCGGCAAACAGATGACGCAGGCGCGCCCAGCCGCCGGTGATGGCTTCGCGGCGAATCTGGCGTTCCATCAGCGCGATGGCGCCGCCGCGATGGGCAAAGCCGGGCAGGCAGAACGGGCTCTTGAGCAGGTCGAGCAGCGCGGCGGTGTCGCCATCGCGCGCCAGGACGTCGAACCAGCGCATCAGCGCGGCGGCCGCCCGCGTGGTGGAGAGCTTCCAGCCGGTTTCGTCGCGGACCGGCGCCCCGGCGCGGGCGAGCAGCGCGCGGGCCCGGCGGGCCACCACGCGGTCATGCGCGACCAGCGCGACGTGGCGGCGGCCTTCGTTGAGCCATTGCACGAGTTGGTCGGCGGCGGCGGTCGCCTCGTCCTCGAAGCGCGCGCTGCCGACCACGCGGATGCGGGGGCGATGTTCGGGGAGCTGATCAGGCAATGCATTTTGCGACTGACGGGTCAGGGAATCGTCTGACGCATCAGATTCGTCTTCGTCTGCCACTGCATCGATCCGCCGTGCCTCGGGCCACAGTGCCAGCAGCGTGCCGTACCAGTCGGGCGTGGCCTCGGCATCGTGCGCGCCGCCGGACCAGTCGTAGCCCACTTCGAGCGTCGGCACCTGCTCGCCAGCCTGGGCGAGGAAGCGGGCCTCGACGGGTTCGGGCGGCGTCGGGCCAATCCACACCACTGGGCCGGCCACCTGCTGCGCCAGCCGCTGCAGGGCGCGGCGCCGGGCTGGCAGCGGATCGTCCGGACCGGAAAGCATCTGCCAGAACGCCAGAACAATCTGCGCCTCCTGACCAAGAAATTGTTCCGACAGGTGCGCATAGGTGCGTTGCAACGCGCCCTGGAGCAGCGCGGCGCGATCCTCGCCATCGATATCGTCATCGTCGCGGACGGCGGCGTCCTCCAGCCAGCGCGCGCTCAGTTCGTCGCTGATCGACAGCAGCGTTTGCGCCAGCCCCCAGGCGGCGCCCTCAGTCTGGGCGCCGAACGCGCGGCGCAGCCAGTCCTGTTCGCGGATGGCCTGCTGCACGGCCAGCAGGCGCGCGGCATGGCTGCGCACCGGCCTGGGCTCGGCTTCCAGGTCGGGCGGGAGGTCCAGCAGCCAGTGGCCCAGCGTCAGCACGCGCGGCAGCAGCCGGGGCGTGCCGGCGGCGCGCGCGGCGGCGTCGAGCGCCAGCCTGACACCCGGAATCTGCGCGGCCGTGGGCACGACCACGTGTGCGCCGGCGGCGGCCGGTCCGCAATGGTCAAGGAAATACCACGTCGCGGTGGCGGCCTGCTCAAGGAAGGCGGGGCCGGGAGAAAACGAAAGCCGGGTCATGGATGGCGCGCCCGACCACGTCGGGTCAGGCGCAAATGGGGGCACGGGGCCGTGGCGCGCCAGGGCGCCACGGCGTAGTCAGTCAAGGAAATACGATGGCGTTGGCCGGGGCCGCCCGGCAGCCCGGGCGGGCGCGGGTCAGTGATCACCGCGCTCCAGCCGCGCACGCAACTCGCGGGCGGTTTCGAGCAACCCTTCGTAGCCGGAGCGGGCGTGCTCGGGCAGGTCCGGATCGCCAACCAGCGTGCCGAGCGTCTCCATCACGCTATAGACGAGCCCACGGGCCGCGCCAGTGGCAATGCTGTTGGTCTCCACCGCGCTGTTCAGGTGCGCCAGGGCGTCGCTCAGGTGATCCACGTCCGGTGGCGTGTCGGGCAGATCGTCGGCGGGATCGGGCTTGCGGGGATCGGCAGTCATGGTCGGTGGCCTTGTGGTGCCTGCGGGGTTGGCAATCCATATCATTCTACGCGCGCGGCCGGTCCGCCGGCATGGGGAGGATTCTCAAAGTGCTTTTCAGGTCATGCCGGATACCGTTATTGGGGGAATTCCCGGGGCACAAAGATAATCCATTTGAGTACTGGATAACCCGATGCCGATTGAGCGATTCTCTTGCCGCGATTAACACAATGTTGAGCAGGTATTACCGCGCAGGGGCACAATTGCACCTGTCCCCGGCCCTGTCGGCACCCCGTTCCGAGGGGGTATTGAAATTCGGCAAGCTGGTAACATATCGGCATCAACGGCACGACCTGTCTGACCTGACTGCCTCCGGCGCCATCGCAAACCGATCGCCGGATTCTCGTGTAAGGTAGCGGTCAGCCTTCAACATCAACTGAGCCCCAGAGGTTTCACGCCATGAGCGAACAAATCAAGTATGTGAGCGACGCATCGTTCGACGCCGACGTCCTCCAGTCCGACAAGCCCGTCCTGCTGGACTTCTGGGCCGAGTGGTGCGGTCCGTGCAAGATGATCGCCCCGATCCTGGACGAAGTGGCACGCGATTTCGGCGACAAGGTGCAGATCGCCAAGATCAATGTGGATGAGAACCAGCAGGTGCCGGCCAAGTTCGGCATCCGTGGCATTCCCACGTTGATCCTGTTCAAGGAAGGCAAGGTTGTCGCCCAGAAGGTTGGCGCCCTGTCCAAGTCGGACCTGACCGCGTTCCTGAAGAACAACGTCCCGGCCCTGGCCTGACGCCAGACCCCGCGGCCAGCCCGGCATGGCTGGCTGCGGCACCGCATGATCCGGCTTCGCGTGCGCCAGCTCTGGCGCGCCGGCCGGATTGTGCTAAGATGCCATCAACAACTTCCCCGAGCGTTCGCTCATTCTTTCCCCCTTCCCTTTGGTCTCGCCCGTCCGGGCCACTTCTGTACCCCTCGTCTATGCACCTGACAGAACTCAAATCGCTTCACGTGTCTGCGCTTCTCGAAATGGCGGCAACGCTCGAGATCGACAATGCACAGCGGATGCGCAAACAGGAACTGATGTTTGCGATCCTGAAGAAGCGCGCCAAGATGGGCGAAACCATCTACGGAGACGGCACGCTGGAAGTCCTCCCCGACGGCTTCGGCTTCCTCCGCTCGCCGGAAACCTCGTACCTGGCCAGCACGGACGATATCTACATCAGCCCTTCGCAGATCCGCCGCTTCAATCTCCATACCGGCGATTCGATCGAAGGTGAAGTGCGGACCCCGAAGGACGGCGAGCGCTACTTCGCGCTGGTCAAGGTGGACAAGGTCAACGGGCAGGCGCCCGAAGCGGTGAAGAACCGCATCATGTTCGAGAACCTGACGCCGCTGCATCCGAACCGGCCGCTCCAGCTCGAACGTGACATCCGCGCCGAAGAGAACATCACCGGCCGCGTGATCGACATGATCGCCCCGATCGGCCGTGGCCAGCGCGCGCTGCTGGTGGCCTCGCCGAAGTCGGGCAAGACCGTGATGCTCCAGCACATCGCGCATGCGATTGCGAACAACCATCCGGAAGCTGACCTGTTCGTGCTGCTGATCGACGAGCGCCCGGAAGAAGTTACGGAAATGATGCGCTCGGTGCGCGGCGAGGTGGTGGCGTCGACCTTCGACGAACCGGCCATCCGTCACGTGCAGGTGGCCGAAATGGTCATCGAGAAGGCCAAGCGCCTGGTGGAACTGAAGCGCGACGTGGTGATCCTGCTGGACTCCATCACCCGTCTGGCACGCGCCTACAACACCGTGGTGCCGGCCTCCGGCAAGGTGCTGACCGGCGGTGTGGACGCCAACGCCCTGCAACGCCCGAAGCGTTTCTTCGGCGCCGCGCGTAACCTGGAAGAAGGCGGTTCGCTGACCATCATCGCCACGGCGCTGATCGAAACCGGCAGCCGCATGGACGACGTGATCTACGAAGAGTTCAAGGGCACCGGCAACATGGAAGTGCACCTCGAGCGCCGCCTGGCCGAGCGCCGCGTCTACCCGGCCATCAACCTGAACAAGTCGGGCACGCGCCGCGAGGAACTGCTGATCAAGCCGGAAATCCTCCAGAAGATCTGGATCCTGCGCAAGTTCATCTCCGACATGGACGAAGTGCAGGCGATGGAATTCATCCTCGACAAGATGAAGCCGACGAAGAACAACGCGGAGTTCTTCGACATGATGCGCCGCGGCGGCTAACCGCCCCGGTAGTGCATCAGGCAGGAAAGGCGTACCCTTGGGTGCGCCTTTTTTGTCTCTGCCAATCGATCCGACGACCCTCCGCCCATGTTCGGCAAACTGACCAGCTACCTGCGCTCGCGCTCACGCGCCCGCAAGCTCGAGCACTACGCCATTCCGGACGACCTCTGGACGCGCACCGTGGCTGCCCTGCCCTACGTGCAGCGCTACGGCGCCGAGGATCAGGCCGCGCTGCGCGAGCTGGCCACGCTGTTCATCGCCGGCAAGGAATATTCGACTGCCCACGACCTGCCGCTGACCGATGAGATGGTGGTCAGCGTGGCCGTGCAGGCTTGCGTGCCGATCCTCAAGCTCGGTATCGAGTGGTATCGCGGCTGGCACGGCATCGTGCTGTATCCGGGCGAATTCCTGATCCGGCGCACCGTGGAGGACGAGATCGGGCTGGTGCACGGCGTGGAGGAGGAGGCGAGCGGCGAGGCGTGGGAGCATGGTCCCGTCATCCTGTCCTGGCAGGACGTGAGCACGCCCGGCGCCGGGCTCGATTCCGACCACGCGCTGCCGGCGGACACCTACAACGTGGTGATCCACGAGTTCGCCCACAAGCTCGACATGCTCGACGGCGAGCCCGACGGCGTGCCGCCCTTCTCGCGCGTGCTGCATCCGGGCGTCGATGCCGAACAGTGGGCCGAGGCGTTCCTGAGCCAGTACGATGCCTTCGCCGATGCCTGCGAGGCCGTACCGGACAGTGCATGGAACCACCCCGAGCGGCTGCCGCCCCGGCTGCGGGTGATCGACCCCTACGGATGCGAGGCGCCCAGCGAGTTCTTCGCAGTGGCGTCCGAGGCATTTTTCGTGGAGCCCGAAGGCCTGCGCCGGCATTGGTCTACGCTATACGAAGCGCTGGCCACGTTCTATCGTCAGGACCCGGCCAAAAAATGACGCAAAATGCACTTCCGAACACCCGACGACATGGTCACCGCCGCGCGCGTATTGTTGTCCAAGCGCTTGTCTTTCTGGCATAATCCCGGTTTGCCCGTTATCGGCAAGTGGTTCGCTCGTCGCAAGCATTCGTCATCCGATGCACGCACGCGGCAGACATGAGCGGACTGGCTACCCAACCTGAAAGGAAGCACCATGAAAGAAGGCATTCACCCGAATTATCGCGAAGTCCTGTTCCACGACGTGTCGAACGACTTCAAGTTCGTGACCCGCTCGACGATCCAGACCAAGGACACGATCGAACACGACGGCAAGACCTACCCGCTGGCCAAGATCGAAGTGTCGTCGGAATCGCACCCGTTCTACACCGGCACCCAGAAGATCATGGACACGGCCGGCCGCGTCGAGAAGTTCCGTCAGAAGTTCGGCAGCAAGCTGAGCACGATGAAGAAGTAATCTCGCGGAGCCGCGAGCATGCCGCGCACGAGGGAACAGATGCTCCCGCCGCGCGCGACCTGACAAAGAGGCAGCATCGGCTGCCTCTTTGCTTTTGTGCAGCCGATTGTTGCTGCCTACGATTTCACCGCCGATGAGTCAAGCCAAGACCTCTCCCGTCCACCTGACCGCCGCCGCCACCGGCGCGCTGCCGCGCGCCCTGCTGCTGGCCATCTGCATCATCTACGGGCTGGCCGGCCTGTTCGGCCGCGATCCGTGGAAGAACGAGGATGCCGCGGGCTTCGGCGTGATGTGGCAGCTCGCCACCGGCGGTACACAGGACTGGCTGATGCCGAACATCGCCGGCCGGCCGTTCAGCGAGGACGGCCCGCTGGTGTTCTGGCTCGGCGGCATCATGATCCGGCTGTTTGGCGGCTGGCTCGGCGCCCCGGACGCGTCGCGGCTGGCCACGGCGCTGTTCTACTTCGGCACCTGCGCCTTCATCTGGTATTCCACCTACCTGCTCGGCCGGCGCGACGAAGTGCAGCCGTTCGCGTTCGCGTTCGGCGGCCAGCCCGATGCGCGCTCCTATGGCCGTGCGCTGGCCGATGGCGCGCTGCTGCTGTTCCTGGCATGCGTGGGGCTGGCGATGCGCGGGCACGAAACCACGGCGCAGGTCGGCCAGGTCTGCTTTATCGCCTTCATGCTGTACGGGCTGGTGCGCAGCCTGGACAAGCCCGTGCAGGGCAGCCTCTGGTACGGCGTGGGGCTGGGCGCGCTGTGCCTGTCCAGCGGGCCGATCCTGGCCGCCGCCCTGCTGCTCGCCACGGCCCTTGCCGCCGTGGCCTGCCGGCCGCTGCCCGCGAAGTGGCTGGCGGGGATTGGCCTGCCGCTGGCGCTGGCCATCGTCGGCGCGTGGATGGCGATGGTGTACCTGGGCGCGGCCGACCGCGACGAGGCTGTCACCTTCATCCGCGAGTGGGCCCGCTACGACCGTCGCACCTATGGCGGGCCGTCACTGGCCGCGGCCGGCTTCATCGCACGAAATCTGTTCCTGTTCGCGTGGCCGGTCTGGCCGGTGGCCGTCTGGGCGTGGTTGTCGTGGCGTGGCATGCGGCGCGCGGCCCACGTGGCGCTGCCGCTGTCGATGCTGACGACACTGCTCCTGTTGCTGGTGCTGCAACGCAGCCCCGGCGACGTGCAGTTCATCCTGTTGCTGCCGCCGATGGCCGTGCTGGCTGCCTTCGCATTGCCCACGCTGGCGCGTGGCGTAATCAACGCGATCGACTGGTTCGCCCTGCTGTTCTTCACGATCTTCTGCGGCTTCCTCTGGTTCATGTGGATCGCCCGCACGACCGGTTTTCCGCCCAAGATCGCCAACAACGTGTACCGGCTGATTCCGGGCTTCCAGCACTCGTTCACCTGGAGCGCGGTGGTGATCGCGCTGGCGGTGACGCTGGCCTGGGTACTGGTGGTGCGTTGGCGGCTGTCGCGTGCGCCCAAGCAGATCTGGCGCCCGGTGGTGATCTCGGCCGCCGGCACGACGCTGATGTGGGTGATGGCCATGACGCTGTGGCTGCCCGCCATCAACTACGCCAAGACCTATCGCGATGTGGCGCAAGCCGCCTCGATGGCGCTACCGTCGACCTATACCTGCGTGCAGCCGATCCGCATGGGGAATGCGCAACTGGCGTCGTTCTCGTATTACGGCCATATCCGCTTTGGCGGGCCCGATGACGGCTGCGACGTGCTGCTGCGCCACGACGCCGTGGATTACGGCCCGCCCGGCAACATTTCGCACTTCGAATGGCGGCTGGTCTGGGAAGGCCGCCGGCCTGCGGACCGGGACGAGCGCTTCCGCCTGTACCGGCTGGTCGATGTTGGCCGCGCTGCGCCGCCCCGGCCCACGGTGCCGCGCCGCCTGCCGCGCCAGCCTTAATCCTCCGCGCAGGACGCCCCTCGCCCCCCTCACGCGCCGGACTCACGACTGAGCCGGCGCGCCATGCTTTCCGACAAGAACAATGAGCAGCGCGCTGCAAGACATTCGCCGCATCCTCCACCTCGCCGCGCCCGTCCTGGTCGGACAACTCGCGGTGGTGGCCTTCGGCGTCATCGATACGGTGATGGCCGGGCGCGCCTCCGCTACCGACCTCGCCGCCGTGGGCCTGGGCGGCTCCATCTACATCACCATCTATATCAGCCTGATGGGGGTGCTCCAGGCGCTGGCACCCATCGCCGGCCAACTCTATGGCGCGGGCCGCACCGCCGAGATCGGCAGCGAAGTGCGCCAGGCCGCGTGGCTGGGTGTGGCACTGGCCGTGCCGGGCATGCTGTTGCTGCTGTTCCCTGGGCCGCTGCTCACGTTTGCCAAGGCGCCGCCTGAGCTGGTCGAGAAGGCCTCGCACTATCTTCATATCGTGGCGTTCGGCCTGCCGGCCGCGCTGAGCTTCCGCATCTATATGGCGCTGAACAACGCGCTGTCGCGGCCGATCATGGTGACGGTGCTCCAGATCGCCGGGCTGGCGATGAAGGTGCCGCTCAACGCGTGGTTCATTCATGGGGGACTGGGGCTGGCGCCGATGGGCGGTCCGGGCTGCGCACTGGCCTCCACGCTGATCAGCTGGACCTGGTGCATCGCCGGCCTGCTGATCCTGCGCACCGGCGCCGCCTACCGGCCGCTGGCGCTTTTTGCCGGCTGGGAGTGGCCAAACTGGAGCAAGATCCGCCCGCTGCTGCGACTGGGCGTGCCGATGGGGCTGACCTATCTGATCGAGATCACCTCGTTCACGCTGATGTCGATCTTCATCACACGACTCGGTACCGAGACGCTGGCCGGGCATCAGATCATCGCCAATCTGAGCGCGGTAGCGTACATGATGCCGCTCTCGCTGGCGATTGCCACGTCCACGCTGGTGGCCCAGTCGATTGGCGCGCGTGACTTGGCTGGGGCACGCCGGCTGGCGTGGCGCGGCATCCGCTTCGGGGCCGGGCTGGCGCTGCTGACAGGCGCCCTGCTGTGGCTGCTCCGCGAGCCGCTGCTGCAGGCCTACGCCAAGGATCCGACTGTAGTCACCAAGGCACTGCCGTTGATGCTGTTCGTCGCGTTCTATCAGGCATTTGACGCGGTGCAGGTCATGACCGCCTTCATCCTGCGCGCGTACAAGATCGCCCTGATTCCGACGTTGATCTACGCAGGATCGCTGTGGGGCGTGGGGCTGGGTAGTGGGTATGTGATGGGATTCGGCTTGATCGACGCGCTACCCGAGTGGACACGCGGCGCCGCCGGTTTCTGGTTCGGCAACAGTATCAGCCTGGCCTTGGCCGGCACGCTGCTGGTACGGTATTTCATGCGGGTGAGCAAACCCGCATGATTTAAAGGCGGGTCACGCAATGCAATAACGGGAAGCGAAGGATAAAAAAAATGCCTGCTTGCGCAGGCATTTTTAATATTGGCGGAGCGGACGGGACTCGAACCCGCGACCCCCGGCGTGACAGGCCGGTATTCTAACCAACTGAACTACCGCTCCGTGTTGGTTCGCCGCTCGAAGCTATTGCTTCGGACGACTAGCTGGACGTTTGATTACGCCCTGCTGTTTTGGCGTCCCCTAGGGGATTCGAACCCCTGTACTCACCGTGAAAGGGTGATGTCCTAGGCCTCTAGACGAAGGGGACAGAAACTTGTTGCAACGTTTCCGTCTGCGCTGCGAAGTCCGTAACTGTAACAGACTTTTCAACGACTGAGGCACCTTTTTTGCTGGGTCGGTGCCTCGAAATCCTTGGTGGAGCTAAGCGGGATCGAACCGCTGACCTCTTGCATGCCATGCAAGCGCTCTCCCAGCTGAGCTATAGCCCCGTGGTACTGCCCTTTACTACCAGTACTGCATAATCGCGTTTCAGCGAAGCCGCGATTATATTACGATTTTCTTTCGAAGTGCAACTGCCATGTGGCATTTGCTTTCGCCAAAAACCGCGAGGCGATTATCAGATAATCAACCTCTCACCCAAAGAAAAACCCGCTTGGTTTTACCCAAGCGGGTTCAGTTTTGGCGGAGCGGACGGGACTCGAACCCGCGACCCCCGGCGTGACAGGCCGGTATTCTAACCAACTGAACTACCGCTCCGTGTTGGTTCGCCGCTCGAAGCTATTGCTTCCGACGACTAGCTGGACGTTTGATTACGCCCTACTGTTTTGGCGTCCCCTAGGGGATTCGAACCCCTGTACTCACCGTGAAAGGGTGATGTCCTAGGCCTCTAGACGAAGGGGACAGAAACTTGGTGGAGCTAAGCGGGATCGAACCGCTGACCTCTTGCATGCCATGCAAGCGCTCTCCCAGCTGAGCTATAGCCCCAATGTTACTGTCATTTACTGCTTCTTGCTGTCGCGGGATTTACTACGATTCCGGCGAAGCCGAGATTATATAGCAATCCAACCGCTTTGCAAGTCCCTTTTCGGCCTTTCAACCGATCCGCGTGGTTTTTGCCGCGCGGCAGGGAGAAGGAGATTATGCTGAAATCCCGGCCCGAGCGCAAGCCCCTGCCGAGATTTTTCCGCACTTTTCTCAGGCTGCCGCAAGGCGGCGCAGCACCGTCTCGCGGCCGAACAGTTCCAGCACCGCGTCGATGCCCGGCGTCTGCAACTGCCCCGCCACCAGCAGGCGCACCGGCATAGCCAGCTTCGGCATCTTCAGGCCGAATTCGGCCAGCACTGCCTTGAACGTGGCGCTGATGCCCTCGCGCTTCCACTCAGGCAGCGCGGCCAGTTGCGCGGCCAGCGCCTGCAGCGCCGGGCGGATCTCGTCGGTCAGGTGCTCTGTGCGCAGCGCGGCATCCGCCTGCGGCTCGCCGCGATAGAACAGCATCGCGGCCTGGGCCACTTCCTTCAGCGTATTGGCGCGATCCTTGACCAGCGCGATCACGTCGGCCAGGCTCGCGCCTTCCACCTTGCCGCCCAGCGCCTCGATGAAGGGGCGCGTCAGATCGGCCAGACGGGCGTTATCGCCCATCTTGATGTAGTGGTTGTTGAGCCAAGCCAGCTTTTCAGGGTTGTACTGCGCCGGCGACTTGCCCAGGTGCTCCAGGTCGAACCACTCGATGAACTGCTCGCGCGAGAAGATCTCGGCATCACCATGCGCCCAGCCCAAGCGCGCGAGGTAGTTCAGCACGGCCTCGGGCAGGTAGCCCTCGTCGCGGTAGCCGGTCACGGGCATCGCGCCATGGCGCTTGCTCATCTTCTCGCCCTGCTCGTTCAGCACGGTCGGCAGGTGCGCGTAGACCGGCACGTGGCCGCCCATCGCACGAATGATGTTGATCTGGCGCGGCGTGTTGTTGACGTGGTCGTCGCCGCGGATCACGTGGGTGATCTTCATGTCGAGGTCATCGACCACGACGCAGAAGTTGTATGTCGGCGTGCCGTCGGGACGGGCGATCACCAGGTCGTCCAGCTCGTCGTTCGAGATCTCGATGCGGCCCTTCACGGCGTCGTCCCAGACCACGCTGCCGCCGATCGGGTTCTTGAAACGCACGACGGGTTGCACGCCGGCCGGCGGCTCGGGCAGGACCTTGCCCGGCTCGGGGCGCCAGAAGCCGTTGTAGCGCGGCTTCTCGCCGGCGGCGCGCTGGGCTTCGCGCAGCGCGTCCAGTTCCTCGGTGCTCATGTAGCAGTGGTACGCGAGGCCGGTCTCCATCATCTGCTGCACCACCGCGCGATAGCGGTCCATGCGCTGCATCTGGTAGAACGGACCTTCGTCGATGTCCATGTCGAGCCAGGCCATGGACTCCAGGATCACGTCGACGGCCTCCTGGGACGACCGCTCGACATCGGTATCCTCGATGCGCAGGATGAAATCGCCCTGCATGCGGCGGGCGAAGGCCCACGGATAGAGCGCGGAGCGGATGTTGCCGAGGTGGATGAACCCGGTCGGGCTCGGCGCGAAGCGGGTGCGGACGCGTTGTGTCATGGCGGAGAGAAACAAAAAGGCCCGCGCACAGCGGCGCGCAGGCCAGATTCGAGGAATGGCGCATTATACGCCCTGCCCGCCGCCGCTTTTTCGCTACGCGCCGGCCGGAATCATTTATCCTGCCACCGGTCTGAGACCTCGGATGCCGCCTCGCACGGCGCCGGCATCACTTCCCGTAGATTCCCGTTCCTCGATGAAACGACGCCATTTCCTGGGCGCCTCCGCGGCGATGCTGCTGGCGGCCTGCTCCACCGGCCCGAAGCCGACCCCCACCCTGCCGACCCAGCCCGTCGTCACGCCGCCGGTGGCCACGCTGCCGCCGCGCCCGGTGCGCATCGGCCTGGCGCTGGGCGGCGGCGCGGCGCGCGGCTTTGCACATATCGGCGTGATCAAGGCGCTCGAGGCGCAGGGTATCCATCCCGATATCGTCACGGGTACCAGTGCCGGGTCGGTGGTGGCGGCGCTCTACGCGTCCGGCATGGATGGCTTCACGCTGAACAAGCTCGCCCTGACCATGGACGAGGCGTCCATCGCCGACTGGGCGCTGCCGTTCGGCACCAAGTTCGGTGGCTGGCTCAAGGGCGAGGCGCTGCAGAACTATGTGAACCGGCTGGTCAAGCAGCGCACCATCGAACAGATGAAGCTGCCGCTGGGCATCGTCGCCACCGATCTCAAGACCGGCGAGCGGATCCTGTTCCGGCGCGGCAATACCGGCCAGGCCGTGCGCGCGTCCAGCAGCGTGCCGGGCGTGTTCCAGCCGGTGTCGATCCAGGGCCATGACTATGTCGATGGCGGGCTGGTGGAGCCGGTGCCAGTGGATGCGGCGCGCGAGATGGGCGCCGAGTTCGTGATCGCGGTGAATATCTCGGCCGATCCGTCGAGCCAAAAGAATGGCGGCCAGAGCGGCGTGCTGCTGCAGACCACGGCCATCATGGGTCAGTCGATCAACAAGATGGCGCTGGCGCGCGCGGACATCGTGATCCGCCCTGACCTGCCCGACATGAGCGGCAGCGACTTCACGGCGCGCAACCGCGCGATCCTGGCCGGCGAGCAAGCCACGGCGGCAGTGCTGGCGAGCCTGCGCGACAAGCTCGCTCTCGCCCGTACGCGCCCGCTGCCAACCGGCATTGTTACCACCCAATAGTGGGGTAAAACGACAATCCTTGTCAGGACATGGGCTCGCTTCGTGACAATTCGTGTCACTTCATGTGACGCATCATGTCACCCTTTAGTGGGGTATTTGTCTTATTTGTATGTCGAGCCCGATAAAAAAGGACTGCCGAGGCAGTCCTTTTTGTTTGGCGAGCAGCCGGTTCAGCCGCCGTACAGCGACCGACCCTGGGCAGCAGGGTCGAAGCGCTTGAGCGTCTCGACCATGTTGCCCATGCCGTTGTCGGCGTCGCCGCGCTGGGCATCGTCGATGCGTCGCGCGCCGTTGTAGCGTGTCACCCAGTAGCTGGCACGCATGTCGTCCACGCGGATCTTGCTGCCGGTGGACGGCGCGTGCACGAACTTGTTGTCGCCAATATAGATGCCGACGTGCGAGAACGTGTGACGCATGGTGTTGAAGAACACCAGGTCACCCGGACGCAGTTCGTTGACCGCCACAGTGGTGCCAACCTTGCTGATTTCGACAGAGCGACGCGGCAACACGAAGCCGAAGGTGTCGTTGAACACGTAGCGGACGAAGCCGCTGCAGTCCAGGCCGGATTCGGGGCTGTTACCGCCGAAGCGGTAACGCACGCCAATCAGGCCCAGCGCGTTCATGACCAGGTCGCCAGCCTTGCTGGCAACGTTGCTGGTGGAGTTCATCACCGACGACAGCAAGCCACGCTTGCCTTCCGGATGGGCATCCGCGCTCAGTTCCGCGCGGGCATCGATCCGGGCGTCCGGGTCCTTGAACACCGTATCCGCCAGCACTCCATTCGACACAGTCGCACCGCATGCAATGGCAATTCCAATAGCGGCGCGCGCCAGGGAATGAAGTACCGTTCGTTGCATTGGTTCTCCTGATAATCGGACTTATCTGACCGGCATGTCAGACATTGCCGGACAAACGCTAGACATCAGGGCGGTATGTACGCAAGACATATGCCAGCGTACCGTGCACGATTCGCATGCGTGGTTGACCTTCCCAAAGGTCAGCATGCGACCGACAGACCACCCCCAAAAATAGGTATCGCGGGATAGTAAATGACTGTCATTATCGTGTCAAAGATGGTTACAAATTCGCCCGAAATCGCAGCCAAATCAATGAGCTAGCGTGAAAAACGTATCTTTTTTCTCGTATTCCGCATAACGGCGATGTGATACATCGCGCTGTCATGCTAGTGCGGCATGCGTGCTGCGCCGCACATCATTCAGACGACCCCTAACTGTGCGGCCGCCATCAGCTTGCGCGTATACGGATGCTGCGGTGCGCCGAGTACGGTTTCCGTCTCACCCGCTTCGACCACTTCACCATTTTTCATTACGACGACGCGGTGCGCCATCGCACGAATCACCGCTAGATCATGGCTGATGAACAGATAGCTGAGGTTGTACTTGTGCTGGAGCTGGGAAAGCAGCGCCAGCACCTGTTGCTGGATCGAGACGTCAAGTGCAGAAGTCGGCTCATCTAGCACCAGAACCTGCGGCTTGAGGATCAAAACTCGCGCGATGGCGATGCGTTGCCGCTGTCCGCCAGAGAACTCGTGCGGATAACGGCCCAGCGCCGTCCGGTCCATCCCGACCTCCCGCAGGGCCTCGATCACGCGCTCGCGCATCGCCTCGGGCGACAGCCCCGGCTGATGGAGGGCGAGGCCCTCACCCACGATCTGTTCGATGGTCATCCGGGGCGACAGCGAGCCGAACGGGTCCTGGAATACCACCTGCATGCGCGACCGCAGCGCACTGCGCTCCTTGTGCGTGCAGGCGTCGAACGCACGCCCCAGGAAGCGGATCGCCCCGCTGCTCTGGCGCTGGAGCGCCAGCACGGCGTGAGCCAGCGTGGTCTTGCCGGAGCCGGACTCGCCGACGATGCCGACAGTCTCGCCTTCGCGCAATTGCAGGTTCACGTCCTTCACGGCCGCGAACTGCTCCTTCGAGAACCAGCCGGCAAACCCGGCGCGCTTCTTGGCGTAGTTGACGCAGAGCGCATCGGTCTCCAGCAGCACCGGCGCCAGTGGCACCAGCGGCAGCACCTCGCGGCGCGGGCGGCTGTCGATCAGCTTGCGCGTGTACGGATGGCGCGGATTGCCGAACACCTCGGCCGTCTCGCCAGACTCCACCAGCACGCCCTTCTCCATCACCCCCACACGCTGCGCGAACGCCCGCACGAGGTTCAGGTCATGGGTGATCAGCATCACCGCCATGCCGAACTCGGCCTGGAGGTCGCGCAGCAGATCCAGGATCTGGGCGCGGATGGTCACGTCGAGCGCCGTGGTCGGCTCGTCGGCCAGCAGCAGCTTGGGCCGGCAGGCCAGGGCCATGGCGATCATCGCGCGCTGGCGCTGGCCGCCCGAAAGCTGATGCGGGAAGCTGTTGAAACGGTTGGCGGCGTCGCTGATGCCGGTTCGCTCGAGCAGCGCGATGGCACGGTCGCGCGCGGCGCGGCGGTCCAGGCCCTCGTGCAGCGCCAGCGTCTCCACGATCTGGTTGCCGATGGTGTAAAGCGGGTTCAGGGCCGTCATCGGTTCCTGGAAGATCATGGCGATCTCGGACCCGCGGATGCGCCGCATCTCGCGGCCGGACACGCGCAGCAGGTCCTGGCCTTCGAAGCGAATGGCGCCCTGGTAGTGGGCGTCGCCAACCAGCCGGAGCATGGCCAGCGCGGTCACGGTCTTGCCCGAGCCGGACTCACCCACCAGCGCGTAGCGCTCGCCAGCGCGCAGGTCGAAGCTGACCTCGCGCACGGCGCGCGTGGCGTGCTCGCCCTCGCCGAAGGTCACCGACAGTCGGTCCACACACATCAATTGCGTGCCGGGCGCCGGCGGGGCCACGGCGTCAGGAAACGTTGCGGCGAGGCTCATTGCACGGCCTCCGCAGCGGGACTTCCCGCAGGCGCCTTAGGCTCCACACGACCACGCAACTGGGCCAGCCCCAGGCGCGTATCGAAGGCATCCCGCAGCGCGTCGCCCATAAAGGTCAGCAGCAACAACGTGATAACGAGCACCGCGAACGTGGACAGCGAAATCCACCAGGCATCGAGGTTGCCCTTGCCCTGCGCCAGCAGCTCGCCCAGGCTCGGCGTCGTCGGCGGCACGCCCAGACCCAGGAAGTCGAGGCTGGTCAGCGCCAGGATGGCCGCGCTCATACGGAACGGCAGGAAGGTGATCACCGGCGTCAGGCTGTTCGGCAAGATATGGCGCCACATGATCTGGACATTGGACAGGCCCAGCGCGCGCGCCGCCTTCACATAGTCGAGCGAGCGGTTGCGGTAGAACTCGGCCCGTACGTAATCGGACAGCCCCATCCAGCCGAACAGCGACAGCAGGATGATCAGCAGCGCCAGGCTCGGCTCGAAGATCGACGCGAAGATAATCAGCAGGTACAGCTCGGGCATCGAGCTCCAGATCTCGATGGCGCGCTGCGAGAACAGGTCGAAACGCCCACCAAAAAAGCCCATCAGCGCCCCGGTAAGCGTGCCGACCAGTACGCCGATGATCGTCAGCGCCATGCCGAACAGCACGGACACGCGGAAGCCGTAGATCAGGCGCGCCAGCACGTCCCGGCCGCGATCGTCGGTGCCCAGCCAGTTCTCGGACGAGGGGGGCGCCGGATTCGGCTCCTTGGCGAAGTAGTTCAGCGAATCGTAGGAATACTGATTCACCGGGAACACCGCGAAATTGCCGTGCGTGGTGATCCGTTCGCGGATGAAGGGATCGAGGTAGTCGGTACGGGTCGGGAAATCGCCGTCGAACGTGGTTTCCGGGTAGACCTTGACGATCGGGAAGTAGTACTCGCCCTTGTAGCGCACCACCAGCGGGCGGTCGCTCGACAGCACCTCGGCACACAGGCTCAGGACGAAGATCACCACGAACAGGATCAGGCTCCAGTAGCCCAGCCGGTTGCGGCGGAAGCGTTGCCACGCGCGCTGGCGCGGCGACGGCGAGTGCGGCAGCCCGTTGGGCACCGCGCCGTGGGAGAGAATGCTCATCGGTGCATGCCCTCGAAGTGAATGCGCGGGTCGACCATCACGTAGCAGACATCCGAAATCAGGCGCGTCACCAGCCCGATCAGCGTGAACAGGTAGAGCGTGCCGAGCACGACCGGGTAGTCACGGCGCAGCACGGCTTCATAGGACAACAGGCCCAGCCCGTCGAGCGAGAACAGTGTCTCGATCAGCAGCGAGCCGGTGAAGAACGCGCCGATGAACGCCGCCGGGAAGCCGGTGACGAGCGGGATCAGCGCGTTGCGGAACACGTGTTTCCAGAGCACGCGCCGCTCCGCCAGGCCCTTGGCCCGCGCGGTCAGCACGTACTGCTTGCGGATTTCTTCCAGGAACGCGTTCTTGGTCAGCATGGTGATGACGGCGAAGCTGCCCACCACCGACGCCGTGATCGGCAGCACCAGGTGCCAGAGGTAGTCCATGACCTTGCCCATCAGCGTGAGCTGGTCCCAATTGTCGGACGTCAGCCCGCGCAGCGGGAACCACTGGACGAACGTGCCACCACCGAACAGCACCAGCAGCAGCACCCCGAGCACGAAGCCCGGAATCGCGTAGCCAACCAGCACGATCATGCTGCTGATCACATCGAAGCGGCTGCCCGCCCGGATCGCTTTCGAGATCCCGAGCGGGACCGATATCAGATAAGTCAGAAAAAACGTCCAGAGCCCGAGGCTGATCGACACCGGCAGTTTCGACTTCACCAGCTCCCAGACGCTGCGGTGCTGGAAGTAGCTCTGGCCCAGGTCGAACTGGGCGAAGCGCTTCAGCATCATGAAATAGCGCTCGATTGGCGGCTTGTCGAAGCCATAGAGCGCCTGGATTTCCTTGATTTTGTCCGGGTCCACGCCGCGCCGGCCGCGGTATTCCGCCCCGCCACCGCTGGCCTCCCCGCCACCGCCGCGCCCCTTGAGTTCGAGCATCATCTGCTCGACCGGGCCGCCCGGCACGAACTGGATCACGACGAAAGTCAGCGTAATGACCCCGATCAGGGTCGGAATCATCAGCAGGATGCGTTTGAGCAGGTAGGCAATCATGCGCGTCCGGGTTCCGTCAGTGCCGTCATTGGGTCTTCGGCGTCAGATCGTTCCGCCACCAGTTGGAGAGAACCCAGCCCTCCGCCGTATAGAAGTACGGCAGGCGGGTCGGGTAGGACATCGTATTGCGATAGGCCACGCGATGCGAGGCACTGTACCAGTTCGGCACGATGTAGTACCCGTGCATCAGCACGCGGTCCAGCGCGCGACCCGCCGTGACGAGTTCGTCGCGCGTGTGCGCGTGCAGCACGTGGTCCACGAGCTTGTCGATGGCAGGCGATTTCACGCCGAACAGGTTGTCCGAGCCGGGCGTGGTCGCGGCCTCGGTCGTGAAGCGGTCGCGCAGCTCGTTGCCGGGGCTTTGCGAGTCCGGGAAGCGGATCGACACCATGTCGAAGTCGAAATCCTCGAGACGCTTTTGATACAGCGCAAAGTCGGTGGTGCGCTGATGCACCTCGATGCCAAGCTTCTCCAGGTTGCGCACATAGGTGGTGATCACCCGGCTCATCGCCCCGCCGTCATCGAGGAATTCGAACACCAGCGGCTCGCGCTTGGCGTTGCGCAGCGCGCCGTCCTCGTAGGTCCAGCCGGCCTGGGCCAGCAGGCGGCGGGCTTCGCGCAGGTTGTCGCGCAGCGAGCGCGGTGCGTTGGTGGTGGGCTGCACCACATCGAGGCCGAACACTTCCGCCGGCAGCTGGGCGCGCAGCGGCTCCAGCAGCGCCATCTCGCCCGGACCCGGGCGGCTGTCGAACGTCGCGCTGGCGGCCAGCTCGCTGTTCGAGAACCAGCTGTCCAGCCGCTTGTACGCGCCGTAGAACAGCTGGCGGTTCAGCCATTCGAAGTCCAGCGCCAGGATCAGCGCGCGGCGGACGCGTACATCCTGGAACACCGGTTTGCGCATGTTCATCACGAAACCCTGCATGCCGGCGCCGTTGCGGTGCGGGAATTCGGTCTTGATCAGCTCGCCTTTGCGGAAGCGCGTGCCGACATAGCTCTTCGCCCAGTTTTTCGACCGATATTCGACAATGGCATCGAATTCGCCGGCCTTGAACGCCTCCAGCTTGGCCGTCTCGTCCTTATAGAGCCGGTAGACCACGCGGCCGAAGTTGAACGTGCCGCGCCGTACCGCCAGATCCTTGCCCCAATAGCTCGGGTTTCGCTTGAAAATGATGCCGCGACCGGCGTCGTAGCGGTCGATGACGTAGGGGCCGCTGGTGATCGGTTCCTCGAAGGTCAGCTTGTCGAACGGCACCTTGGCGGTCCATTTCTTCGAGAACACGGGCAGTGAACCGACGATCAGCGGCAATTCCGTGTTGCGCTGCTTGAAGTCGAAGCGGACGGTGCGCTCGCCGGTCACGACCACGGCCTTCACGTCGGTACACATGCTCCGGTAGCCGGGGCTGGCCGACTTGCTCATGAGCATGTCGTACGAGTACTTGACGTCCGAGGCCATGACCGGGTCGCCATTGGTGAAGCGCGCCTCCGGTCGGATGCGGAAGGTCACGGACAGCGCGTCGGGCGCCACGGTGACGTCGTCGGCCAGCAGGCCATAGGCGCTGGCGGTTTCGTCCGCGCTACTGATCAACAGCGATTCGAACATCAGCGCGGTCAGGCCGGGCGCCGAGGTGCCCTTGAGCGTGAACGGATTGAACTTGTCGAAGCTCGTGCGCCGGTCCGGGTTGGCCAGCGTCAGCGTGCCGCCCTGGGGCGCATCGGGGTTGACGTAGTCGAATTGCTTGAAATCGGCCGGATACTTGAGGTCGCCGTGCAGGGCAATCCCGTGCGCGGCATGCGCCAATGCGGGAAAACCCGAGGCCAGCACGCATATCCAAAGCGCCAATGGCGCCAGCCCCCGCACCTTCTGCAGCACCGCGCCACGACGAAAGCACTGCCCTGCCGCCTGAAGCGGCCAACGTGCGCGAATAGGCATCCCGTTGCAGACCTCCACTCTGACCTGGACATGCCCGGCGTCTTGTGGCCGGGCGAAGTTGTGCGACAATTTTACATGCGTCCGGGTGGCCCCCAGCCATCCGGACATTCCCTCTGCGCGGCGCAACAAACTGCGGGGAACTTTACCCGTCGTGCACCGGCCCCGGGGGCCGAGCATGAAACATGCCCGCCCCACCCTCACATATCTTGGAGAATTTATGGGATTTCTGGCAGGTAAGCGGATCCTGATCACCGGCTTGCTGTCCAACCGCTCGATCGCCTATGGCATCGCCTCCGCGTGCAAGCGCGAGGGCGCCGAGCTGGCTTTCACCTATGTCGGCGAACGCTTCAAGGACCGCATCAGCGACTTCGCCAAGGAATTCGGCTCCGACATGATCTATGAGTGCGACGTGGGCAGCGATGAGCAGATTACCGCGACTTTCGCCGCTCTGGGGCAGCGCTGGGAAAAATTCGACGGTTTGGTGCATTCGATCGGCTTTGCGCCGCGCGAAGCCATCGCCGGCAATTTCCTGGACGGGCTGTCGCGCGAAGGCTTCCGCATCGCGCATGACATCTCGGCCTACAGCTTCCCGGCACTGGCCAAGGCTGCGCTGCCGCTGCTGTCCGACAAGGCATCGCTGCTCACGCTGACCTACCTCGGCGCCGAACGCGTGGTTCCGAACTACAACACGATGGGCCTGGCCAAGGCGTCGCTCGAGGCGAGCGTGCGCTACCTGGCCGAAGCCGTGGGCGAGCGCGGGATCCGCGCCAACGGCATCTCGGCAGGCCCGATCAAGACGCTGGCTGCGTCCGGCATCAAGGACTTCGGCAAGCTCCTCAGGCATTTCGAGGAAGCCGCCCCGCTGCGCCGCAACGTGACGATCGACGAAGTCGGCAACGTGGCAGCCTTCCTGCTGTCCGATCTGTCCAGCGGCGTGACGGGCGAGATCACCTACGTCGACGGTGGCTTCAACATCGTCGGCGCGGGGGGCGTGGGGGCGTAATCCCGGCGCGCGGCCCGCGGCCATCAAGAGCGCCCCAGTTGGGGCGTTTTTTTTTTGGGCGTTCATCGTCGATTTTCCGCCGATTGCTATTGTTGCACCGCAACAAATAACAACCGTCACACGCCCGGTCGGCTATCATGGCAGTCCTCTCCGAAGTGGCTCCCCATGATTTCCGTTCGTAATGTCACGCTGCGTCGCGGCGTCAATGTCGTGCTCGACCGCGCGTCCGTCACATTCAACCCCGGCGAAAAGATCGGTCTTGTCGGCCGCAATGGCGCCGGCAAGTCGTCCTTCTTCGCCCTTCTCAACGGCACGCTGCACGAAGACAGCGGCGAGTTCTCGATTCCTGCTGCGTGGAGGATGGGCCAGGTTGCGCAGGAGATGCCGGAGACCGAGCAGAGCGCTACCGACTTTGTCGTCGAGGGTGACACCGTGCTGTTGGCCGCGCAGGCCGAAGTCGACGCCGCCGAGGCCAGCGACGATGGCATGCGCATGGCGCACGCCTATATGGCCCTGCACGACGCTGGTGCACACGATGCCCCCGCACGTGCCCAGGCGCTGATCCTGGGCCTTGGCTTCAGTGGTGCGCAGCTTAGCCAGCCGGTCAACAGCTTCTCCGGCGGCTGGCGCATGCGCCTGCAACTGGCGCGCGCGCTGATGTGCCCGTCCGACCTGCTGCTGCTCGACGAACCGACCAATCACTTGGACCTCGACGCACTGGTCTGGCTGGAAGCCTGGCTCAAGCGCTATCAGGGCACCATGGTGGTGATCAGCCACGACCGCGAGTTCCTCGACGCCGTGACGCAGGTGACGGTGCACGTCGACAACGCCAAGCTCGTGCGTTACGGCGGCAACTACAGCAAGTTCGAAGACATGCGCGCCGAGCAGCTTCTATTGCAGCAGGCCGCGGTGGCCAGGCAGGCCGACAAGATCGCCCACCTGCAGAAATTCATCGACCGTTTCAAGGCCAAGGCCTCGAAGGCGAAGCAGGCGCAGAGCCGAGTCAAGGCGCTCGAACGCATGGAGAAGATCGCCCCTGTGCTTGCCGATGCGGAATTCACGTTCGAGTTCAAGGAGCCTCTCAACGTCCCGAACCCGCTGTTGTCGATGCTGGACGCGAGCTTCGGCTACCCGGCGCCGACCGACGCACTCCCGGGCACGCCGCCCACGGTCATCGTGAAGGGCATCAACCGTTCCGTGCTGGCGGGGCAGCGCATCGGCATTCTCGGTGCGAACGGCCAGGGCAAGTCCACGCTGGTGAAGACGGTGGCGCACGCGCTGGCGCCGGTTGCCGGTGAAATCAGCGAAGGCAAGGGCCTGAACATCGGCTACTTCGCACAGCAGGAACTCGACGTGCTGCGCCCGCTCGACACGCCGATGGAGCACATGATCCGCCTTGCCAAGGACACGCCGCCGCACATGCGCGCCCCCGGCCAGAGTGGCACCGAGCAATCCCTGCGCACCTTCCTCGGCACCTTCAGTTTCAGTGGCGACATGGTGCATCAGGCGGTGCACACGATGAGCGGCGGCGAAAAGGCGCGGCTCGTGTTGTGCATGATCGTGTGGCAGCGCCCCAACCTGCTGCTGCTCGACGAGCCGACCAACCACCTCGACCTGGCCACACGCGAAGCGCTCGGCATGGCGCTCAACGAATTCGAAGGCACGGTGATGCTGGTCAGTCACGACCGGGCCCTGCTGCGCGCTGTATGCGATGAGTTCTGGCTGGTCACCAAGGGCGGCGTCGAGCCTTTCGACGGCGATCTGGACGACTACCAGCAATTCCTGCGCGACGAAGCCCGTCGCCTGCGCGAGGAGGCTGCCGCATAGCCGACGGTCATCGCCTGAGATACCCGTTCAGGGGATCACCATGACGTGCCCGGCTCCGCGGGCACCGTGAACTGAAAGACCGCACCGTGGGGCACGTTCGCACTCGCCCACATTCGACCCTCATGGGCGTCGATGATCGAACGGCAGATGGACAGCCCCATCCCCAGCCCGGCGGACTTGGTCGTGTAGAAGGGAGCGAAGATGCGCTCGGGGTCGTCTGGCGCAAAGCCGGGCCCTGAATCACTCACCGCCACGCGCACGCAGTTCCCCTCCGCTTTCTCCGTACTGATCAGCAAGTCCCGCGCGCCGTCGCTCGCGCCGCTCATCGCTTCCATGGCGTTGATGAGCAGATTGAGGAGGACTTGCTGCAACTGGACCCGATCTCCCTGCACAAGCGGCAACGGGTCCGCGAGATGCGTCTGCACCAGCGTGTCGTGCTTCCGTGCTTCGGCACGGGTAAGTTCGACCACCTCGCGGATCGCCTGGTTGATGTCCAGCGGCTCCTTCCGGGGCGGCGCCTTCTTCACCAGTTCACGGATGCGGCCAATGATGTCCACCGCCCGATTGCCATCCTTGATGATGCGACCCAGTATCTCGCTGACCTCGTCGATGTTGGGCGGCTCGGCCCTCAGCCACCGCACGGCTGCGTGCGCATTGGTCACTGTCGCAGCGACCGGCTGCTTGATTTCGTGCGCAATCGAGGCCCCGAGATGCCCGATTGTGGCAACGCGGTTCGCATGGGCCAGTTCCGTCTGCGCCTCGCGATAGCGTCGCTCGCCCTCCCGGATACTTTCCTCCGCCTGCTTGCGCTCGCTCAGGTCGAGCACGAAAGCGACGCCCTCCCTTCGGCCGGTTTCGAAGGTGGCTGCACCGATCAAGACGGGCACGCGGCTGCCGTCCTTCCTGACAAACTCCTTCTCGAACGGCGGCGCGCTTCCCATCTCCCTGATCTCTTGCAGCACGCGCTCGTCGCCCTCGCGCCATTCCGGTGGTGTCAGGTCCGTCCAGCGCACGCTACCTGCGATGAGATCGTCGCGCGCGTATCCCACCATGCGAAGAAACGCATCATTGGCCTCGAGAACGTCGCCCTCCACAGTCCAGACGACGATCCCGATGATGTCGGCGTCGACAAGGCGCCGAATCTTCGCCTCACGCTCCACAAGTTCGCGGTAGAGATGGGCATTTTCCAACGCAATCGCGGCCTGCGAGGCCACCAGCCTCAGGATCGCAATGCGGGCGGGAGTGAACACACGGGTCGTGAGATGGTTTTCGAGATAGAGCGCGCCAGTGAGCCTCGCCTGATTCATCAGCGGCAAGCAGAGAATGGAACGGGCGCGATGCTGTGCGATGTAAGGATCGGCCGCAAACGTGGGATCCGCCACGGCATCGTCGAGGATGACGCTCTCCCGCGTCCGCAGGACGTAGTTGAGGACAGACTCCGGCAGCACCGCATCGGTCATGGGCTGGTCGTGGAGATGCACGGCCACCGTATCCCCGTCGATCGTTGCCTCCGCAGTGATCCGCTGTTCGCCGGCATCCGGAAGGATCAATACCCCGCGTTCGGCGCCCGCCTGCTCAATCGCCGTACGCATGACCATCTCGATCAGCTTTTCCAGGACGATCACACCGGAGACCATCTGCGACACCTTGATCACGGTCGAGAGATCAAGGTGTTCGACGGGCGTCGTGATCGTGCCCGTCGGGCCGGGGGCAAACGCTTCCGTTCTGAGGTGCGGGTGCATCTGCTCAAGTTGCCGCGCCTTCCCATCGGCTCGCCAGCGCAGGTAGCTGTAGTGCGCATGGCGCAAGTAGGTCTCGGCGATGACCGCGAACTCACGCGCCGCGTAGAATCGCGCGGCAAGCTCGTTGGCGAGCGCTTCCACGTGCACGAAACCGTTGGCGCGCGCCGAGCGGATCGCCAGTTCGAAGAGCCGCATCGCATCAAGTTCGCGGCCTTCAATCCGGGCGATCTCCGCGCCCACCAGCGCGGCGCGATTCTCGAAATTCTCCGGGCAATGCTCCGCCCAGACCGTCAGTTGCCCGTGATGCCCAGCCAGCGCCGTCAGGTGCGCTTGCCGCGCATCGCCGGATGTGGCATCGGCGCAGGCGGCGTGCGACAGCGCCCCATAGAAATAGTATTCGGCTTCCTCGAAAAACGAGGCCGTGGTCCAGAGCAGGCCTTTTGCCTTCGCAGCGGCGTCCATGGCCGCCGCGTGGTCGCCGGCGATACAGCGCGCCTGTAGCTTCCGGATCCAGTACCAGCACGCCGCAATCGCCAGATCCGGGTTCTCCGAGAAACGCCGCTCGATCCGCGCCTCATCAAACTGCGCGTCGTCGAGGCAACCAAACTTGGGCGTGAGCCCCCGCAGCGTGCGCATCAGCGCGACTTGCGTGGCGATGATGTCGATGGCGAGACCGAACCGCGATTTCTCGGCGAACGCCAGGCCGTGCTCGGCTTCGGCCAGCGCGTCGCACAGCGAATCGCCGGAGAAGATCAGGTTCGAGTTCAGATCGTTGCGCGTGTAGGTTGCATACTGGAGATCCCCGACGCGGTTTGCCGCATCGAAGGCGCGGCGTTGCAGATCACGGCAAGCCCCCACGTGCTTCATCCAGGGCACGACAAACAGCGCGAAGCAAACAAAGGTTCTCGCCTCGAGGCGCTTAAGCCCGCGCCGCTCCACGAGGTCGTAGCCAAGCTGACCGAACCGGAACCCCGTCTTGTAGTCGCCGAAATGCGGCCCTGCAATGCGGATGAGGATGACGTAGGCGAAGCACGAAGCATCGCAATTGCCGTGCTCCAGGCTCAGGCCGACCGCCTTGCAGATCGTCAGCGAAGCCAGGTTTTCATCGGTGTACAAGGCCGGCGTCCAGAGCTTCATCAGCACATCGACGGTGGCCAGGGAGGCAGGGTCCTCCATCAGCGGCATGTCGATAAGCGCCTCGATTTCCCGATCCTCAAGCGCCGACCCGATGCGCCCGTATTCGCGCCGTACCTCGTCGCCGTCCGGATGGGGTGACCAATCGATGCCGAAATTCCGGAGGCAATTGAGGCCGACATTGATCGCGCGGCTGCTCTGATCGAGCACCAGGCAGACATCCATGTGCAGGCAGGCCACGATGGCTTGTTCGACCGTCGTCGCGGCGTGACCTGACAGTGCCGCCAATTCCTCATCCGCAACCGAGAGTTCACCGGTCAGGAAGGTGCATTCGGCCCGGTTCAGCTCCAGCGCGAAGAGCATCTCGTGCTGGCGCTCCCAGCTATCCTCCCCCAACAGCGCCACGCCGATATTGAGATAGGTGAGCGCCGAGGCATAGGCGGTAGAACCCTTGGCACGCTTCCCCGCCATCAGGTTGAGCCCGGCGAGCTGGTCCCGCTCCGCTTGCGCCGTGATCAGCGCAGCGCCGCGGTTGAGCTGATTGACGATCTCGAAGATCGCGGCCTCCTGCTGCCCGATGGGCGTTCGGGCGACCAGCAAGCGGCCGATCCGCAGATGCACCTCGGCGCGCATCGCTTTCGGGATCAGCGAATAGGCGGCTTCCTGCACGCGGTCATGGATAAACCGGTAAGCGCCCTCCAGCCGCTCGACCAGTTCCAGGCGGACGGCCTCCCAGAGCACCGCATGGACCTCCTTCTCCGGAATCACCAGCACGGTGGACAACATCGTGATCTCGGCGATGTTGCCGAGGCAGGCCAGCTGCTGCAACGCCTGCTGTGTCTCGCTCGGCAGACGGCTCAGTTTGCCCACCATCAGATCCACGACATTGTCGGTGTAGCCCTTGGCATGAATGCGATCGAGATGCCAGGACCAGCCCTTCGTGTCATGGTCGAAGTGGAACAAGCGCTCCTCGGCCAGCGCGTAGAGAAACTGAATCACGAAGAACGGATTGCCGGCCGTCTTCTCATGCACCAGCTGCGCCAGCGATGCCACGCGCGTCGTGTCGCAGCACACGGCATCGGCAATCAGCTGCCCGAGGTGTTCACGGCCAAGCGGCGCCAGGGTGATCTCCTCCACCGTTCCGCGAGCGCTCCGGATCGCCTGCAACTTGTGYGTCAGGGGATGGGCGGCATCCACCTCATTGTCCCGATAGGCGCCGATCACCATCAGGTGCTGCAAGTCCGACCGCGCCAGCACATCCTCCAGCAAGTCGAGCGTTGCCGTGTCCAGCCATTGCAGATCATCGAGGAAGAGTGCCAGCGGGTGTTCCGGCCGGGCGAAGACACCGATGAATCGGCGTAAGACCAGTTGAAAGCGGCGTTGCGCCTGCTGCGGCTCAAGCTCCGGCACCGGCGGTTGTTCGCCGATGATGAGCTTCAGCTCGGGGATGAGGTCGGTCATGAGCCGTGCATTCGGCTCCAGGGCTTCCAGCAGCGCGGCGCGCCAGCTCGCCAGTTCGGCGTCCCGCTTACCAAGCAGCGGCCGCACCAGACTCTGGAACGCCTGCACCAAGGTCGAATAAGGAATGTCGCGCTTGTACTGGTCGAACTTGCCTGCGGCAAAGAGCCCCCGTGGCGGCACCAGTACCTTGTGCAACTCGTTGACGACGGCGGTCTTGCCGATGCCGGAGTATCCCGAGACCAGCACAAGTTCCGGTGCGCCGCGCGTGATCACGCGGTTGAAGGCCGCCAGCAACCTGTTGACTTCGCGCTCCCTGCCGTACAGCTTCTCGGGAATCACCAGACGGTCGGGCGTGTCGTGCTCGCCAAGCGGGAAACCATCGATCTGGCGATGGCTCTCCCAGGCAGCCAGGCAGCGTCGCAGATCCTGCTCGACACCGGCCGCAGTCTGGTAGCGCTCTTCCGCCGTCTTGGCGAGCAGCTTCATGACGATCTGGCAAAGCGGGGCCGGTATCGACGTCAGGCGCTCGCTGGGCGGCATCGGCTTTCGGGCGATGTGGCAGTGCACCCATTCCATCGGCTCGCTCGCCGAAAACGGCAGGACACCGGTGAGCATCTGGTAGATCACCACACCGAGCGAATAAAGGTCGCTGCGCGAATCGATGGAGCGATTCATCCGACCGGTCTGCTCGGGCGCCATGTAGGCGAGCGTGCCGGCGATCGTTTCGGGCGGCTCGGGTGCCTGATGCTCGCGCGGCAGCCGCGAGGCGATGCCGAAGCCGGTGAGTCGCGCGCGTCCGTCCGTGCCATTCACGAGAACATGGGCAGGCTTGAAGTCCTTATGGACCAGGCCGCGCTGATGGAACTGGCCCAGCGCCGCCGCGATGCCGGCAGCGAAGCGCAAGACCCTGCCCGTCTCCATGGGCGCGCCGAGCAGCAGCTCGAGCGGCTCGCCGCCCGGGTCTTCCAGCACCAGCGAGGTCCGGCCATCCTCGCGCAGAAGCTCGAGCGGCCGCACCGCCCACGCGCTGTCGAGTTCATCCTTCAGCCTGAATTCGTGAGCAAGGCGGTCGAGACTGGCGGACGATGGATAGTCGGCGGCGGGCCGGACGATCAGGACGATGTCGGCGCCGTCATTGCCCGGGCGCTGGCCTCGACAGAAAACGTGCTCGCCGTCCTGCCACAGGATTTGAGGGCTTTGGCTGTTACCCATGAGCGCCGAAACCGGGTGAGGGGTTGATCTTGCGCGCTGCTGCCTACCAATCATCCTGCCGAGAGTCCTGCCAATAGGGCGTCACATTGGCATCAATGCGGAGCATCAAGCGCCTCCCAAGAATAGGCGAAAAAGTGGGAAATGTTCCAACCCGCAATGTCTCGCGGGGGCCTTCGGATAGAACAATTGCGAATCTCTGCGGCCCGCTGATTCAGATCAAGCGCCTAGCCGGCGGTCCATGGAAAAAGCTTCCTTTCCCATACGAAGAGGAAAGGAGTCATGATGAAGAAGCTGGCCTTGGCGTGCTGCATGGTTGGCGGCCTTGCCGCATGCGGGGGTGATGGCGGGTCCGACCACCCCACTGCGCCGCCCATCCCACCCACCCCACCTGCCCCGACGGCGCCCCAACCTCCGGGTGACCTGCTGTCGGTGGCGTGCACCGGCTGTGGCGCGCTGGACGCCAATACGTATGCCGGAACCAGCGTGGGGGTCTGGCGGCATGTGAACGCCACGGCCGCCCCGGTCGATGTGCCGGTCAATATCCGGGGGCTCTCCGGACACGACGTCACGCTGGTCTTCACCAATCAGGGCGCCGAGCCGCAGGCGATGCCGGCCCTCCCGCTGGTGCCCAAGGCATCCGCGTCGGCGGTCGGCAAGACGTGGCGTCTCGATGGAGAGGACAGCGCCGTCATGCGGCGCGTCGGCGAATTCAACGCCCATGGCTGGGCCCGGCTGGCAGCCACGCGCCCGCTGGCAGCGCTGGAGGCGCGGGAAGCTCGGATCGCCCCGCGGCAGGTCGTGCTCAACGAGTCCCGCACCTGGCATGACGCGGAAGACCAGCCGCATATGGCGACGCTGTTGCGCCAGTCACAGGCCAGCGACGGCACGGTCGTCAATTTCTGGATCGAGGATGCCGAGCGCGGTCCTGCAAAAGTCAGTGACGCCACCATCGACGCGCTTGCCGCCAGTTTCCTGGGGCCGGGCAAGGTCTATGACCTGCTGACGCACGTCGGCGGGCCGCTCTGGGGCGCGCATGGGTATGCGGAGTTGATCCCGGGTGCCGGCCAGCCGCTCGATATCGTCATCCTCAAGCTGACGAGCGACAACCCGTCCGCGCGGCTGATGGGCTATTTCTATTCGCGCGACGTGATCCGGCGCAGCGCCGGACTCCCTCATAGCAACGAAGCGGTGGGCTTCTTCCTGAATTCGGAATCGCTGTACGCGGCGGGCGACGCCGCGCTGAAGCAGGCTGCCAGCACCATGGCCCACGAAGGCATGCACTTGCAGAACTTCTACCGCCGGGGCGCTGGCCACGGCCCGAAGTATCTGTTCGATACCTGGCTCGACGAAGCCACCGCGATGATGATGGAGGACTTCGCCGGGCACGCCATCGACCCGGCCGTCAACGATATTCGCGATGTCCGGTTCCGCGACTACGTCAGGATCCGCAACGGCATGTACAACTGCAGCCTGACCACGTGGGAGCCGTTCGGGGAGACGTGCGAGAGCTATTCGGTGTCGGGCTCGCTGGGCGGGTTTCTCAATCGCCAGCTTGGCGCTGGGTTCTTCTCGCGGCTGTTGCGCGACGTGAGCAGCGAGAAGTCACTGGAAGTCCTTGATGCGGCGATCCGGGCCGAAGCTACCGGCGCGGGACTCGGCGAGCAGCTTCGCCGCTTCTCGGCGACCGCCGGGTCGCTGATGCGGGCCACCGACAGCCCCGCTGGCTACGGTTTTCCGGCGCGCGTCGATGGCGCGCTGCGACTGCCGGTGATCGATCCGCAGAACCTGGCCGGACTCCGCGCGCTGACGCAAACCGTGCCGACGCAGCTGCAGCCGTATGCGAGCATTCCCATCGTCCGGCCGGCGATGCATGGGATCTATAGCGAACGGGTGAGCGTGCCGCCCGGCACCGCGCTGTCGGTGGTCATCCAATGAGGGGGGTGACGAAGCGCGGCCTTCTGGTGATGGCGGCCGCCGGTTGCCTCGCCGCCTGCGTCGGGGCGACGCCGCCTCCGGCGGTGGGCGCGCGCATCGCGCTCACGGGCGAGGTTCGGATCATCGGCAATGCGCCCCACCCCATGGCTGTGCTGCAGGTGGACGATCAGACGGTATGGGAATTGACCGGGATCAGCGTCGCGCTGGCGCGGCCACTGGTGGGCCGACGGGCAACGGTAAGAGGGACGGTACGGCGGGCGCCGGCACCCGGTAGCTGGATGCCCGCCCTGGAGGTGGAAAGCACGGCGCCGCCGTGAACCCTTCCGCGTGAAGACTTGGCCCGCCCTAGAGGATTCGAACCTCTGACCGCTCGCTTAGAAGGCGAGTGCTCTATCCAACTGAGCTAAGGGCGGCCGGGGCGCCACGAGCCTTGCCGTGGCGGCAAGGCCAGCATTCTACTCCACCGCGCGCGCGAAATCAGTTGGATTCGCGTTCGCGCACACGGGGCCGGCGCGGCATGCCGACCGGCTCGCCGCTGTCGTGCGACGACACGCAGTTGCGGCCCATCTGCTTGGCGTCGTACAGCGCGCGGTCGGCCCGACGCATGACGGCATCGGCATTCTCGCCCGCCTGCCGCTCGGCCATGCCAATACTGACGGTGTAGGCAATCGGGTCCGGTTCCGAGGGGCACGGCGCGCCGCGCACGATCGCGTTCAGGCGCAGGCTCACGGCGCGGCCCGCCTCCATCGCGGTATCGGGCAGGACGATGGCGAACTCCTCGCCGCCCAGTCGCCCCAGCACCGCACCCGCCGGCGCTGCCTTGCGCAGCAGGCCGGCGAAGTGGCGCAGCACGCTGTCGCCGGCCAGATGGCCGTAGAGGTCGTTGATGGCCTTGAAGTGATCGAGGTCGATGAACGCCACGGTGAACGACTGGCGCGTGCGTTCCGCCTGCTTGCAGGCCAGCTCGAGTTCCTCCCAGAACGCGCCGCGCGAGAGCACGTCGGTCAGGTCGTCGTGCCGCGCACGGCGCTCCAGCATGCGGCGCAGCCGGTCGTGTGCCATCAGCGCGAAGCTGACCGACAACCCCACTACGCCGAACACGAACCAGACTGTGACGCCGCCATCGGCATCGACCGGCGCGTGCGGGCGAACCTGGCCCAGCGCCTCCAGCATCGGCAGCGCCTGCATGGCTGCCAGGGCGGCACAGGCCAGCGCCACGAAGCAGAGGCACAGCGCGGCCAGCCGCCCGGTGCCCCGCTTCTCCGCCACGCACGGCGCCGTGATGCGGATGATCTCGATCGACAACAGTATTTGAATACAGGCGGCCGCCAGCGAGAGCGACACCCCGAACGCCGCCGACTCCGGCAGCGTGGCCGGCGCGAGGTGGCTGGCCGCATGGGCCCCCACCGCGACCAGGGCCGGCAGGTTGGCGATGGCCAGCACCCTGCCCCGGCCCGGCTTGCCGACGAAATGGCGCGTACCGTAGACCATCATCGACAATCCCACGCTCAACGCCAGCTCGGGCAGGCCATGGAGTGGCCATTCGGGACGCCACGCATGGGCCGCCAGCAGCACCACCGCGAGCGTGACAATCAGGTCCCCCAACGCCCATGAGGTCAGCCCGCTGCGCTCCATGCCCGGCGCGCGCCGCAACACGGCACAGACGACCGCCATCTGCAGCGCAAACAGGCCTGCGATCAGCACTACCACCTGCGACTGAAACATCTTCCTTCCCGTTCACAAAGGCATCGCCAAGTGCTCCGCGCGGCACTGGGAAACCACCTTCTGTTTGCGGCCTGCGATGGCCGTCCTGTTTTGTTTCCGCAGGTTCCGGGCGCCCTGGGCAGCCGGTGGCCGCAAGGGCACCGGTGGGGCGTGGCTCAGGCACTGCCGCGCCGCTCGCGTCGCTCGCGGCGGCTGGCGCACCATTGTTGTGATAGTCGGGACCGGGTCCGGATGGGAACAGCAACCCGGCGACGTGCGCCGGTCGGACCTTTGCGGTGTGCGGATTATGTCAGCGCCCGGAACCAAGTCAAGCCTAAAGCGCCCCGCTGAAGCGGGGTGTTGGGCGCAGCGGCGATGACGTCACATTTTGGCATCAGGAATGCTTATTGCACGCCGTGATTGACCGCACGAGCCGTCCCGGGCTAGAATCGCCGGCTTCGGAGCGTAGCGCAGCCTGGTAGCGCATCTGATTTGGGATCAGAGGGTCGTAGGTTCGAATCCTATCGCTCCGACCAGTTTTGCAAGGTGTTTTAGGCAGTAGAACAAGTGGTGGAATCAAGGGCTTACGTCTTCGGCGTAGGCCCTTTTTTCATGGCGCCCGGCCGACGGCCGCAGGGCATGCTGCACCGCCGAACGTGCTATAATCCCGCGTCAGTTCCGGGGTATCTGAGCATGCCCTGTAACCGGGTCCGTGCTGCCAGGCACACTGGATTTTTCGGCGCCGCACCCCCAGATTCGGGGTATGTCGCGGCCGGCCAGACCCGGAAACACCTTGCCCGCCTGTCCCGAGACGCACAGGACCGCGCCATGGCACGGTCCAGCCCGATGATCCATCGGGCGCTTCACACGTATTCCCTAAAAACTTACGCAGCTCTCGGGGCTGCCGCAAAGGAAAACAGATTGGCTAAGGAAGAACTCATTGAATTTGGCGGCGTGGTGTCGGAAGCCCTGCCCGACAACCGTTATCGCGTCACGCTGGAAAACGGCGTGGAAATCTGGGCATACGCCTCGGGCAAGATGCAGAAGCACCGTATCCGCATTCTGGCCGGTGACCGCGTGACCCTCGAAATGTCGCCCTACGACCTGACCAAGGGCCGCATCAATTTCCGCCACAAATCCTGAGTTCGCGCCGATCGGGCGAGCGCCGCTGTCACGCGGCTGACATCGCCCCCGCCGACACTGACGGGCTGCCTTCGGGCGGCCCGTTTTGTTTCTGGCGATTCGTTTGACGACGCGCGCCCCGCGTCTTGCCTTGGGCTACCCGCTTTACCATACTCAAGGCACAACGAATACCTGCCAACATGAATCTGATCTTGTGGCGCCACGCCGAAGCCGAGGACTTGCCTGACCCCCTCAGCCTCTCGCGCAGCGCTGACCTGCAACGCCCCCTCACGCGGCGTGGCCGCAAGCAGGCCGAGGCATCCGCCGCATGGTTGCGCGCCCATCTGCCCGCCGATCATCGCGTAGTCTGCAGCCCGGCCCTGCGCACGCGCGAGACCGCTGGCGCACTCAGTAGCAAGGTGGAAGTCCTGCCCGACCTCGCGCCCGGCGCCGATGTCAGCGCCATCCTCGCCGCCATCGACTGGCCGCAAGGCCACGAGCACACCGTGGTCGTGGGCCACCAGCCATGGATCGGCCGCCTGGCCAGCCTGTTGCTGGCGGGCCACGAAATCAGCTGGAGCGTGAAGAAGAGCGGCATCTGGTGGCTGTCCGCACGCACGCGCGACACCGAGGCCCAGGTCGTCCTGCGCGCCGTCACGGGTCCCGATTTCCTCTAGGACGATGCGGCAGATTCGCGACGGATCTGCCTCAATTCCGAGGCAAGGTTTTCAAACTGCAATACCGGTCCTTTTTTCGGATAACGACGATGGAAACACGGGAGGCCGCTGGCTAGAGTCGCCGGTGCGCCGCCCAACAGAGGGACGTCATGGAAGCGTCATCACTGCTTCACGGCACTGTCACCAGCCCTCTCTACATTGTTTCGAAGCCGTTTCGTCACCGAAAGGACATACATGCGCGACCTTCCGACGCCTACCCAGCCGCTGTTTGACGCTTTGCCCACTGGCCGCTCCGGCCAGTCGGCGCGGAGCCGTCTTCCTCGTCAGCCAGCACAGCACCAAACCCATGCACAAGCTCCAGCGCCTGCTTTCAGTGTGGCGTGGGCACGTCACCAGGACGAAGTAGCCGAGGCGCAGCGCCTGCGCTACAAGGTCTTCGCCGAAGAAATGGGCGCACGGCTCCAGTCGTCGTCCAATGGCACCGATGTCGACATGTTCGACGCCTATTGCGACCACCTGATCGTACGCGACCAGGAAACGCTGCGCGTGGTGGGCACCTACCGCGTGCTGCCGCCGCACCAGGCCAAGCGCGTCGGCTGCCTCTATGCCGAATCCGAATTCGACCTCGTGCGCCTGGCGCACCTGCGCCCCAAGATGCTGGAGCTGGGCCGCTCGTGCGTGCACCGCGACTACCGCTCGGGCAGCGTCATCATGGCGCTCTGGGCCGGGCTGGGCGAATACCTGCAACGCTACAACCTCGAGTCGATGCTCGGCTGCGCCAGCGTGCCGATGAGCGACGGCGGCCACTACGCGGCCAGCCTCCATCGTCTGTTCTCCGAGAAGTTCCTGGCACCGATCGAGTACCACGCCTTCCCGCGCACTCGCCTGCCGGTGGAAAACCTGAACCAGGCGCTCGACGTGGAACCGCCGGCGCTGATCAAGGGCTATCTGCGCCTGGGCGCGAAGATCTGCGGCGAGCCGGCATGGGATCCCGACTTCAACGTAGCCGACTTCCTGACGCTGCTGCGCGTGAGCGACATGAACCCGCGCTACGCCCGCCATTTCCTGGGCCTCAACCGCGGCTGAGTCCGCGACCGAAGCCTGTCGGCTCCCCGATCGAAACGGCACATTTCATCGGCATGAAAAAAGGCGACTCCGGGAACGGGGTCGCCTTTTTAACTGGCCGCTCGGAAGACTGCCGAATCAGACGTACACCACCTTGTAGCGCTTGCCCACGCGCTCCCATTCGTCGGACTCCTGCGCCAGGCTGTACTCGACGAGCGGGTTCTCATCGATCCACACCTTAGGCAGCCGCACTTCGAAACCCTCATCGAGAGCATCCGACCGCTGGCTGACCTCGATCTGGGGCAGCTTCACGTCCGCACGGCGCCGGCACAGGACAAAAGCCAGACGCAGGCTGAACAGCATGCGCCAGTCGACGAACTTGCCGCTGCCAGAGAGCTTGCCCAGCTTGCCCGCATGGCCCAGCAGCAGCGTCGCCAGCCGCGCCTGGTCGGTCTTCGAGAAGCCCGGCATGTCCGCGTGTGTGGCGATATAGGCCGAATGCTTGTGATAGCCGCTATGCGAGATCGACATGCCGATCTCGTGCAGGCTCGCGGCCCAGCCCAGTAGCGCGAGGTTGTCGTCGCGGCGCTCGTTGGGCGGATCGGGGAACTGGGCGAGCAGATCGCGCGCGGCCTGCCCTACCCGGCTCGCCTGCGCGCGGTCCACGGCGTAGCGGCGCATGAACTGGTCGACGGTGACCGTGCGCATGTCCTCGTGGTGGCTACGACCGAGCAGGTCGTACAGCACGCCCAACCGCAGCGCGCCGTCGGTCACGTCCATGCGGTCCACGTCGAGTTCGGCGAACACGCCCAGCATGATCGACAGGCCGCCTGGCAGCACCGGGATGCGGTCGGCCTTGAGGCCCGCGAGCTTCACACGATTGGCGTTCTCGGCCTTGATCAGCGCGCGCTTGAGCCGCTCCAGGCCCTCGCGCGTGATGCCGTGCTCGGCCGGGTTGTCGTTCATGCCGTTCAGCTCGATCAGCTCGGCCAGCGCGCGTGCCGTGCCCGACGAGCCCACTGCCTGCTGCCAGCCCGCCGCGCGGTACTGACGCACCAGCACCTGGATCTCGCGCCGCGCGGCCAGTTCGGCCTGCTTGAACGCGTATTCATCCACGTTGCCGCTCGGAAAGAAATGACGGCTGTGCGACACGCATCCGATATACAAGCTTTCCATCAGCTTCGACTGATAGCCGCTGCCAATGATGAACTCGGTGGAACCGCCGCCGATGTCGACCACGAGCCGGTTGCCCTGGCAGGCTGGCGCATCGTGCGAGGCGCCGAGATAGATCAGCCGCGCCTCTTCGCGCCCGGCGATCACTTCGATCGGGAAGCCGAGCGCACTTTCTGCCTCGATCAGGAATTCGGAAGCATTCTTGGCCACGCGCAGCGTGTTGGTGGCCACCGCACGCACGTGTTCTGGCGAGAAATCGCGCAGGCGGTCGCCAAAGCGGCGCAGCGCGTCGATGCCGCGTCGTCGCGCGGGTTGGTCCAGGTATTTGTCAGGCGTCAGACCGGCGGCAAGTCGTACCGGCTCGCGCAGGGCATCCACCTGGAAGATCTGGCTGGCAGGGCCGGAGGCCGTGGGCGTCTCGTCCACCCGCCCGATCATCAGGCGGAAGCTGTTGGAACCCATGTCGACGGCGGCCAGCAGGCGGGGATTCTGTGTCATTGCGTGCGTAAGTAGCGCAGGATCGGTGCAAGTTTGGCAAGATACGTACAACCCCGCCAAACGCGTAAGATTATGTCCTTGTCATGTCTGCATCATGACAAAATCAAAGTGTCATCAAATTGACACGATTCTATGAAAAAGTCGCCACATCGCCAAAATAAGGTTCTACACATGATGACGACGCCGCCCGGCACGCTGCTGAACCGCGAGCTTGGCATTCTGGAATTCAATGCGCGCGTGCTGGCGCAGGCTGCCGACCCGAACGTACCGCTGCTGGAAAGGCTGAAGTTCATCTGCATCGTCTCCAGCAATCTGGACGAGTTTTTTGAAATCCGCATGGCGGGGCTGAAGGAGCAGATGCGTGATAACGCATCGGGCCTGACGCCCGATGGTCTCTCCGTCCTCCAGACCTATCAGCTCGTCACGGAGCGCACACAGCGGCTCGTGGCCTCGCAGTATGACATGCTGCAGAACGTGATCTTCCCCGCCCTCGAACAGGAAGGCGTGTTTTTTCACCTGACGAACACCTGGACCGACGATCAGCGCCGATGGGCGCGCGATTTCTTCACGCGCGAGCTGGGTCCGGTGCTGACGCCGATCGCGCTCGATCCGGCGCACCCGTTCCCGCGCGTGCTCAACAAGAGCCTGAACTTCGTCGTCGAACTGTCCGGCAAGGACGCCTTCGGCCGCGACGCCGACCTCGCCATCGTGCAGGCCCCGCGCGCATTGCCGCGCGTGGTGCGCATGCCGGAGAAGCTGTCCGGCTATCCGTATGGCTTCGTGATGCTGTCCTCGTTCATGCAGGCGTTCGTGCATGAACTGTTCCCCGCCATCGACGTGGAGGGCTGCTACCAGTTCCGCGTCACCCGCAATTCCGACCTGTTCGTCTCCGAAGACGACATCACCGACCTGCGCGAGGCGCTCCAGGGCGAACTGCCGGCCCGGCATTTCGGCGATACGGTGCGGCTCGAGGTCTCGTCCGATACCCCGCCCGCGCTCTCGCGCCGGCTGCTGCTGGAATCGGGCCTGACCGAGCAGGACCTGTACCGCGTGAGCGGCCCGGTGAACCTGGTGCGGTTGATGCAGATTCCCGATCTGGTCGACCGCCCTGCCCTCAAGTATCCGCCGCACGTGCCGGCACCGGTCAAGCCGCTCCTGACCGGGCTTGGCATGTTCGACGTGATCCGCCAGCAGGACGTGCTGCTGCACCATCCGTACGAGAGCTTCACCTCCGTGCTCGACCTGCTGCAACTCGCCGCGGCCGACCCGAACGTGGTGGCCATCAAGCAGACCGTGTACCGCACCGGCAATGAGTCGGCGGTCATGGAGGCGCTGATGACTGCGGCGCGCAACGGCAAGGAAGTCACGGTGGTGGTGGAGTTGCTGGCGCGCTTCGACGAGGAAACCAATATCAACTGGGCCGAGCGGCTCGAGTCCGCCGGCGCCCACGTGGTCTACGGCGTGGTGGGCCACAAGTGCCACGCCAAGATGCTGCTGATCGTGCGGCGCGAGGCAGCCGGCCCGAAGGTGAAGCAGGTCACCCTGCGCCGCTATGCGCACCTGGGCACCGGCAACTACCACCCGCGCACGGCTCGGCTGTACACCGACTTCGGCCTGTTGACGGCCGACGAGAAAGTCTGCGAGGACGTGCACCACGTGTTCCAGCTGCTGACCGGCACGGCCGGGACGATCCGGCTGAACCACCTGTGGCAGTCGCCGTTCACCATGCACAGCAACCTCGTCGAGCATATCCGCGCCGAGGCGCGCAATGCGCGGGCGGGCAAGCGGGCGCGCATCATCGCCAAGATGAACGCGCTGCTGGAGCCGTCGATCATCGACGAACTCTACAAGGCGTCGCGCGCGGGGGTGAAGATCGACCTGATCGTGCGTGGCGTGTGCGCGCTGCGCCCGGGCGTGCCGGGGATGTCGGACAACATCACCGTGCGTTCGGTGGTGGGCCGCTTCCTGGAGCACCATCGGGTCTACTACTTCCGTGCCGATGGCGAGGATGTGCTCTACCTGTCGAGCGCCGACTGGATGGATCGCAACCTGTTCCGCCGCGTTGAGGTGGCCTTCCCGGTGCTGGATCGCAAGCTCAAGGCGCGTGTGATCAAGGAAAGCCTGCAGGTGCACCTGCGCGACAACGCGTCCGCATGGCTGATGCAGCCGGATGGCCAGTACGTGCGCAAGCGCTCGGCGGCCAAGCGGCAGCTGGTGAGTCAGGCGGAACTGCTGAGGATATTCGGGAACTGATGGATTCGCCGATTCGCCCCTTCCCGCGTGCGGGAGGGGGCGATTTGCCGCGACCCGGTGTTACGCCGCGTGGCGGCGCGGGTCCGGCAGGTGCGATGCAACGGCCGCCGGCTCATAGCCACTGCGGTCCGTCGGGAAGACGATCCGGAAGGTGCTGCCGCGCCCGACCTCGCTGGTCACGCGCAGGTCGGCATGGTGGCGCGACAGGACATGCTTGACGATGGCCAGCCCCAGGCCGGTGCCGCCGGTGTCGCGCGAGCGGCTGCGGTCCACGCGGTAGAACCGCTCGGTCAGGCGCGGGATGTGCTCGGGTGCAATGCCCAGCCCCGTATCGCTGACCGAAAACACCGAGTGTCCATCGGTAAAACTCAGCCGGATCGCAATCCGCCCGCCGTCCGGCGTGTAGCGCACTGCGTTCGACACCAGGTTACCCAGCGCCGACAGCAACTCGCTCTCCGCCCCGCGCAGTACCACGCCTGTGTCGATCTCGGCGGCGATCTGGTGGCGGTCCTGCGAGAGCGCCTCCGCATCGTGCACAAGGTGGGCCGCCAGGGCGCCCACATTCACGCGATCCTGCGTCGGCGGCTGCACATCGCTCTCGAGCTTGGCCAGCGCCAGCAGGTCTTCGACGATCCGCTGCATACGCATCGACTGCACCAGCATCAGGTCCACGTAGCGCCTGCGGTCCTCTTCGGACACCGGCAAGTCGCGCACGGTTTCCAGGAAGCCGGTGAGCACGGTCAGTGGCGTCTTCAGTTCATGCGACACATTGGCCACGAAATCGCGGCGCATGGCTTCGGTGTTTTCCACCTTGGTGATGTCCTGCGTCAGCACGAGCTTGCGGTTTTCGCCGTAAGGAAGGATCTGGACAGAGGTGATGTTGCGCTTGTGCTCGCCCATGTCGCGCATGACCAGCGGTTCGTCGTAGCGCTCGCGGGTCAGGTACTGAATGAACTCGGGGCGGCGGATCAGGTGCGTAATGCGCTGGCGCACATCGCGCCGCGCGTTCAGGCCGAAATGCTGCTCGGCCACGCCGTTGCACCATTCGATCTGGTCAGCATCGTCAAGCATCAGCACGCCGTAAGGCGACGCCTGGATGGCCTGGATAAAGCGCGTGTGCTGCTGCTCCACCTGGAGCACCTGCGTGCGCCAGCGCTTGACCAGCCGGTGCAGGCGGTAATAGACCTCGCCCCACAGCCCGAGCGCGCTCGGGATTTCGCCATAGGCGGGCGCGTCGAGCACCTTCCACAGCCGGTTGATCTGGAACAGGTAGTAGCAAAGCTGCAGGAACAGCGCGATGCAAAGGAAGGTCAGGCCGGCAACCGGCCCCACAAAGACGTACAGACCGGCGGCGATAACTGCCAGGCTGACGAGGATGGCCGCGGATCGGGCCCAAATGACATTCATGAGAGGGATGTGGAGTCAGGCGGCCGGCCGGAGGCCGGGTCGACCGCAGTCGTTGCGACGGAGTGTGCCACGAATCCGCCGTGGCGATGGTGCCGGCGCGGCCCCTCTTACTGCTGCTCCGCGCCGGACTTGCCAGGATCTGGCGATCGGCGGATCAGTGGCTCGGCGAGCGCGCCAACCGATACCCGCTGCCACGTACCGTTTCGATCATATTGCTGTAGCCCCCGGGCGTCAGCGCGGCGCGCAGACGCTTGATGTGCACGTCCACTGTCCGCTCTTCCACGAACACGTGATCACCCCAGACCTGATCGAGCAATTGTGATCGACTATGCACACGTTCCGGATGAGTCATCAGGAAGTGCAGCAAACGGAATTCGGTAGGACCAAGGTCCAGCTTGATCGGGCCGGAGTCATCCTGGCCGGTCACGCGGTGCGTGGCCGGGTCCAGCCGCAGGCCGTTGATGGCCACCACGTCGTCGGTCAGCTGCGGCGCACGACGGCGCAGCACGGCCTTGATGCGGGCCAGCAGTTCCTTGGGCGAGAACGGCTTGGTGACGTAATCATCCGCGCCAGCCTCGAGCCCCATCACCTTGTCCTGCTCCTCGCTGCGGGCGGTGAGCATGATGATGGGAATCTGCTTGGTGCGGTCGTTGGTACGCAGTTCCTTGGCGAAGGTCGCGCCCGACTTGCCCGGAAGCATCCAGTCCAGCAACACGAGGTCTGGCAGGACATCGCTCATGAGGGACAGCGCCTGTTCGGCGTTATACGCTCGGATTGGATAGTGCCCCGCGTGCTGCAGGTTGACGGCGATCAGTTCTGCAATCGCCGGTTCGTCTTCGACAACGAGAATACTGCTTGGCATGTATGTTTTCTCCGCTTCTCAGTCTTGCCGCCAGGGTCAGCTCAGCGCTTCGCGCTCCATATCTTCGCGCGAGGTATGGCGCACGTCCGTGCCCTTGACGATGTAGATGATGAATTCTGCAATATTCTTGGCATGATCGCCGATTCGTTCGATCGCCTTGGCGATGAACAGGAAGTCCAGCGCTACCGAAATCGAGCGCGGGTCTTCCATCATGTAGGTGATCAACTTGCGCACGAAGGCGCGGAATTCATCGTCGATGGCCTTGTCATCTTTGACGATGCGCGCAGCCGCCACGGTGTCGAGCCGGGCGAAGGCGTCCAGCGCCTGGCGCAGCAGCGTGATGGCCATCTCCCCCGACAGCTTCACCTCGGAGTAGTTGATGTTGTGCGCCGCCGCGTCTTCCATGATGTGCTTGGTGCGCTTGGCCACTTTCTCGGCCTCGTCGCCGGCGCGCTCGAGGTTGGTGATGGTCTTCGAGATCGCCATCACCAGGCGCAGGTCACGCGCGGTGGGTTGGCGGCGCGCGATGATGTTGTTGCAGTCCGCGTCGATTTCCACTTCCAGCGCATTGAGTTGCTGTTCGCGGGTGATGACCTGGTCCGCCAGGTCGGCGTCGAAGTCGGCCAGCGCGCGCATGGCGAGCTCGATCTGCGACTCGACAAGCCCGCCCATCTGCAGCAGCTTGGTGTTGATCGCGTTGAGGTCGGCGTCGAACTGGGTCGACAGGTGCTTGTCAGTCATGATGTTCTCCTGGCCGGGGCGTGGAAGGTCTGCGATCAGCCGAAGCGGCCGGTGATGTAATCCTCGGTTTCCTTGCGGTGCGGCTTGATGAAGATCTTCTCGGTCTCGCCGAATTCGATCAGCTCGCCCAGGTACATGTAGGCGGTGTAGTCCGAGCAGCGCGCGGCCTGCTGCATGTTGTGGGTGACGATGACCACCGTGTACTCGTCCTTGAGTTCGGCAATCAGTTCCTCGATGCGACCGGTGGAGATCGGGTCCAGCGCCGAGCACGGTTCGTCGAGCAGCAGCACTTCCGGACGGATGGCGATGCCGCGCGCGATGCACAGACGCTGCTGCTGGCCGCCCGACAGGCCGTAGCCCGACTGGTGCAGCTTGTCCTTGGCCTCGTTCCACAGGGCGGCCTTCGAGAGCGCCCACTCCACGCGGTCGTCCATTTCGGAGCGCGAGAGCTTTTCGAACAGACGCACGCCAAAGGCGATGTTGTCATAGATCGACATCGGGAACGGCGTGGGCTTCTGGAACACCATGCCCACCTTGGCGCGCAGCAGCGCGATGTCCTGCTTGCTGGCCAGCAGGTTCTCGCCGTCCATGTTGATCTCGCCCTCGGCCCGTTGCTCCGGGTACAGCGCGAACATCTTGTTGAAGGTGCGCAGCAGCGTGGACTTGCCGCAACCGGACGGGCCGATGAACGCAGTCACCTTGCGGTCCGGGATGGACATGTTGATGTGCTTCAGCGCGTGGAACTGACCGTAATAGAAGTTCAGGTTCCGCACGTCGATCTTGGCGCGCACGGTGTCGGGAATGTCGATGACGGTAGAGGTCATGCTCGTGTCTCGCTGGAATTCGATGATCGGGGCACGTGGCGCCGGCTTATTTCTTGAACAGCATGCGCGCGACGATATTCAGCGCGAGCACACCGACGGTAATGAGGAACACACCGGCCCAGGCCAGCTGCTGCCATTCGGTGAACGGGCTCATCGCGAAGCGGAAGATCGTCACCGGCAGGTTGGCCATCGGCTTGTTCAGGTCGCTGGTCCAGAACTGGTTGGACAGCGCCGTGAACAGCAGCGGCGCGGTCTCGCCGGCGATACGGGCCACGGCCAGCAGCACGCCGGTAACGATGCCCGCATACGACGACTTGACCGTGATCGACATCACCATCTTCCACTTCGGCGTGCCCAGGGCCACGGCAGCCTCGCGCAGCGCGTTCGGCACCAGGTTCAGCATGTTCTCGGTGGTACGCACCACGATGGGAACCTGCAGCAGTGCCAGCGCGCAGATGCCGGCCCAGCCCGAGAAGTGCCCCATCCGCGTGACCACCAGCGCATAGACGAACAGGCCGATCACGATGGACGGCGCCGACAGCAAGATGTCGTTGATAAAGCGGATCAGGCTGGCCAGCGGCGACTTCTGACCATACTCGGCCAGGTAGATGCCGGCCAGGATGCCCAGCGGCGTGCCAATCAGCGTGGCCACGCCCACCATCACGAAGCTGCCGAAGATGGCATTGGCCAGACCGCCGCCGGCGGTGTTGGGCGCCGGGGTCATCTGCGTGAACAGGTCGAGCGACAGGCCGCCCACGCCCAGCGAAATGGTAGTCCAGAGGATCCACGCGAGCCAGAACAGGCCGAAGACCATGGCCGCGAGCGAGGCGGTCAGCGCGTAGACGTTCATGCGCCGGCGGGACGCCTGCAGCCGGGTGCGCACGGCGTCCGCATCGGGGCGAACGGCCGGGATCTGCGTGGCAGATACGGTTTGGCTGGCTTGGTTCATTTGCCCCCCTCATTCTTGGCAAGGCGCAGCAGCAGCACTTTGGACAGCGCCAGCACCACGAAGGTAATGAAGAACAGGATCAGGCCCAGTTCCATCAGCGCGGCGGTGTGCAGGCCGGCACCGGCTTCGGCGAATTCGTTCGCCAGCGCCGAGGTGATGGAGTTGCCGGGCGAAAACAACGAGACGTTGTCCAGCAGGTTGGTGTTGCCGATCACGAACGTCACGGCCATGGTCTCGCCGAGCGCGCGGCCCAGGCCAAGCATCACGCCGCCGATCACACCGGCCCGGGTGTACGGCAGCACCACGCGCCACATCACCTCCCAGGTGGTGCAGCCCACGCCGTACGCCGATTCCTTCAGCAGCACCGGAGTCACTTCGAACACGTCGCGCATCACCGAAGCGATGTACGGGATGATCATGATCGCCAGGATCACGCCGGCGCACAGCAGGCCGATGCCCAGCGGCGCGCCCTGGAACAGCTTGCCGATCACGGGCACCTGGCCAATCGTGTTGGCCAGCGGCCTCTGGAAGTACTCGCCGAAGATCGGCGAGAACACGAGCAGGCCCCACATGCCGTAGACGATGGACGGCACGGCAGCAAGCAGCTCGATGGCAGTGCCGAGCGGCCGGCGCAGCCAGGCGGGCGACAGCTCGGTCAGGAACAGGGCGATGCCGAAACTGACCGGCACGGCGATGATAAGCGCGATGATCGAGGTGATCAGCGTGCCGTAGATGGGGACCAGGGCGCCGTAGACGTCGGCAGGCGGATCCCATTCGGCGTTCCACAGGAACGAGATGCCGAATTTCTGGATCGAGGGCCAGGCGCTGAATGCCAGGGAAACGATGATGCCGCCCAGCAGCAGCAGCGTCACGATGGCGGCGCCGCGCGTCAGGCCGCCGAACAGGATGTCGCCCATGCGGCTGGGGGGCCGGACGGCGGGGAGATCGGGCGTAGTGGCCATGGTGGGATATGGAGTGCGTGGATGCAAGCGGCACGGCCCGCCTCGGTGACTTACCTGGGCGGGCCGGCCAGCCCTGCGGATGACAAGGCACGTGATCCGGTAGATCCTCGCGCCCTGCCCGTGCCGTCAGTACAGCAGCTTAGTACAGCGACTTGCCCGACGCGTCCTTGACGCTGGTCTTCCACGTCGTGCGGATCTGGTTCACGACCGATTCCGGCAGCGGCACGTAGTCCAGGTCAGCGGCCATGTTGGCGCCGCTCTTGTAGGCCCAGTCGAAGAACTTCAGCACTTCCGCGCCTTGCGCTGCCTTTTCCTGGCTCTTGTGCACCAGGATGAACGTGGCGCCAGCGATCGGCCATGCGGTCTTGCCTTGCTGGTTGGTCAGGATCTGGTAGTACGTCTTGCTCCAGTCCGCACCGGCGGCGGCGGCCTTGAAGGCGTCGTCGCCCGGCTGCACCACTTCACCCGAGGCGTTCTTCATGTTCAGGTGGGTCATCTTGTTTTGCTTGGCGTACGCGTACTCCACGTAGCCAATGGCACCGTTCAGGCGCTGCACGAAAGCGGCCACGCCTTCGTTACCCTTGCCGCCCGTGCCGCCGCCCGGCCAGTTGACCGTGGTGCCTTCGCCCACCGTGCTCTTCCAGTCAGCGCTGACCTTCGACAGGTAGTTCGTGAAGATGAACGTGGTGCCCGAGCCATCGGCGCGACGGACCGGCAGGATGTCCTGGTTCGGCAGCTGGACCTTCGGGTTCAGGGCCTTGATGGCGGGATCGTCCCACTTCTTGATCTTGCCCAGGTAGATGTTGGCGAGCAGTTCGCCGGTGATGGTGAGGTCGCCCGGCTTCACGCCTTGCAGGTTGATCACCGGCACCACGCCGCCGATCACCGTCGGGAACTGCACCAGGCCTTGCTTGGCCAGTTCCTCGTCCTTCAGCGGGGCGTCCGATGCGCCGAAATCGACCGTCTTGGCGCCAATCTGCTTGATGCCGCCCGACGAACCGATGGATTGATAGTTGACCTTGTTACCCGTAGCTTTTTGGTAGGCGTCTGCCCATTTGGAATACACGGGCGCCGGGAACGAGGCGCCTGCACCGGTAATTTCCGCCGCGAACGCAGTACCCATCACTACCATCGAAACGATGCCTGCCACGGCAGTCTTGACCAGCTTCATATGTCCTCCAGAGAACATGGTTGGGAATGACAAATTTTTGACATCCGAACTTTATGCTTTCTATATGACAGATCCGTGACAACACGAGATGTTCTTAAAGCGGCCTTTTGTGATGGATAGTTAACTCGTATATGTGGAGAAAAAGGCATAAAAAATGACGCCAGCATCACGCTGGCGTCATTTTCGGTCACTACAGGAACGGTCAGGCGCGCAGCGAGTCAGCCAAGGCCTGGGCCGCGCGTTCGGCGGTCTCGACCTGTTCGGCCTCCACCATCACACGGACCACCGGCTCGGTGCCCGAGGCGCGGATCAGCACCCGCCCACGGCCTTCGAGTTCCGGCTCGATCTTGGCGCGCGCCGCCTGCAACCCGGCATGGGTCTGCCAGTCGAAACCCTTCTCCACGCGCACGTTGATCAGGGTCTGCGGGAACAACTTCACGCCTTCCAGCAACTGCGCCAGCGTCTTGCCGCTCCGGCGCAGTGCAGCCAGCACTTGGAGTGCCGACACGATGCCGTCGCCCGTCGTGTGACGATCCAGGCACAAAAGATGGCCGGAGCCTTCGCCGCCGAGCGTCCACTTGCGCTTGTTGAGTTCTTCCAGCACGTAGCGGTCGCCCACCTTGGCGCGAACGAATTCGACGCCAAGGCGCTTCAGCGCCAGCTCGACGGCCATGTTCGTCATCAGCGTGCCCACCGCGCCATCGACGCGGTGGCCAGCAGCCTGCCGGTCCCGCACGATCAGGTACAGCAGTTCGTCGCCGTTGTAGAGCCGGCCATCGGCGTCCACCACCTGCAGGCGGTCGGCATCGCCGTCGAAGGCCAGGCCCAGGTGCGCGCCGTGCGCCTTGACGGATTCGATCAACCGCTCAGGCGCCGTGGCGCCGTAGCCGGCGTTGATGTTGCGGCCGTCCGGCTGGTTGCCGATGGAGATCACCTCGGCACCGAGTTCGTGGAACACGTGCGGGGCGATGTGGTACGCCGCCCCGTGGGCGCAGTCCACCACGAGCTTGAGCCCGTGCAGGTCCTGCTCATACGGGAATGTGCTCTTGCAGAACTCGATGTAGCGGCCAGCCGCATCGTCGATGCGGCGCGCGCGGCCGAGGTCGTCCGAACGCACGCAGGCCATCGGCTCTTCGAGCTGGGCCTCGATCTTCAGCTCCGTCTCGTCCGGCAGCTTGTCGCCCGTCGACGAGAAGAACTTGATGCCGTTGTCGTAGTACGGATTGTGGCTCGCGGAAATGACCACGCCCGCCGCCAGCCGCAGCGCGCGGGTCAGGTAGGCCACGCCCGGCGTCGGCAGCGGACCGGTCAGCAGCACGTGCACGCCGGCAGCCGTGAAACCGGCTTCCAGCGCGGCTTCGAGCATATAACCCGAGATCCGCGTGTCCTTGCCGATCAGCACGGTCGGCCGGCCCTGGCTGGTTTTCTGGCCCAGCGCCAGCACCTTGCCGGCGGCGTAGCCGAGCCGCATCACAAAATCCGGCGTGATCGGTGCTTCACCAACCCGACCCCGCACGCCATCTGTCCCGAAATACTTGCGCGTCATCTGTTTCATTCTCCCGATTGCCCTGTACCGGCAACTGATTCATGGCGAATCGCCCACCAGGTCTTGATGGCGTCCACCGTCTGTTCCACGTCGTGCACCCGCACGATAAATGCGCCCCGCTCCACCGCGCACACGGCCGCGGCCAGGCTGGCCGCCACGCGCTGCTGCGGCGGTCTGCCGCCGAGAATGGCGCCAAGCGTCGACTTGCGCGAGAGCCCGGCCAGGATCGGCAGGCCGTCCACGGCAAGTCGCGGCATTTGGCCGAGCAGACGGAGATTATGATCCGGCGTCTTGCCAAATCCAAACCCCGGATCGAGCGAAATACGTGCGTCGTCCACGCCCGCCGCACGCAGGGTTGACACCCGTTCGCGCAGGAACCCCTCCACCTCGGCCACCACGTCGACATACTGCGGGTCTTCCTGCATCGTCTGCGGGTCACGCTGCATGTGCATCACGCACAGGCCCGCCTGTCCCGCCGCCGCGCCGCTCACGGCTTCCACCGCGCCCGGCATGCGGAAGCCCCAGATATCGTTGATCAGATCCGCTCCGCCCGCCAGTGCCGCACGCATGACTTCGGGCTTGTAGGTGTCGATCGACAACGGTTTGCCACACGGCGCCAGGGCCTCGACGATCGGCATCACCCGGGCCAGTTCCTGATCCAGCGGCAGCGCCGCTGAGCCCGGACGGCTCGATTCCCCGCCAATGTCGATGATGTCCACGCCTTCGGCAATCATCTGCTCCGCGTGGCGCAAGGCCGCATCGCGGCCCGCATGCTGGCCACCGTCGGAAAACGAATCGGGTGTGACGTTGAGGATGCCCATCACCAGTGGGCGGCGGTTGCGGGCGAAACGGTAGCGCCCGCACTGGAAGAACTCGGTCGACAAGATCTGCTGTCCTGGAATGGAAAAAGCCGGTGCGCAGGGCACCGGCTTCTGAACTGCCCGCCTGCGAAGGCAGGGCAATCGCGATCAGGCCGTGGCAGGCGCGTTGGTCGGCGCCACCGGCGAACCGCCCGAAGGCGTGTTACCACCACCGTTCTGGCCCGACACGTTACGCGGCGGACGCGGCGGCTTGCCAGCCATGATGTCGTTCACCTGATCGGCGTCGATCGTTTCCCACTCCATCAGGGCGCTGGTCATCGCCTCGACCTTGTCGCGGTGATCTTCGAGCAGGTGCTTCGCCAGCGCATATTGCTCGTCGATGATGCGACGGATCTCGCCGTCAACCTTCTGCTGGGTGGCCTCGGACACAGTCTTCGACGAGAGCTTGCCGAACATGCCGTCCTGCTCCGTATCGACATAGACCATGGCGCCGAGCGAATCGCTCATGCCGAAACGGGTCACCATGTCGCGGGCGATCTTGGTGGCGCGCTCGAAGTCGTTGGACGCCCCCGTGCTCATGGCGTTGAGGAAGACCTCCTCCGCCGCACGGCCGCCGAAGAGAATCGCGATCTCGTCGAGCATGTTGTCCTTGTACTTCGAATACTTGTCATGCTCCGGCAGCTGCCAGGTCACGCCCAGTGCCCAGCCGCGCGGCATGATCGTAACCTTGTGCACCGGATCGGCCTTCGGCAGCAGCTTGGCCACCACCGCATGGCCGGACTCGTGGTAAGCCGTGGCCTTGCGCTCTTCTTCGCGCATGACCGTCGACTTGCGCTCCGGGCCCATGAAGATCTTGTCCTTGGCGTCCTCGAAGTCCTGCATGTCCACCACGCGCTTGTTGCGGCGGGCGGCGAACAGCGCGGCCTCGTTGACCAGGTTGGCCAGGTCGGCACCCGAGAAGCCCGGGGTACCACGACCGATCACCGACGCGTCCACGTCGTTGCCGATCGGCACCTTGCGCATATGCACCTTCAGGATCTGCTCGCGGCCGCGGATGTCCGGCAGGCCCACGTAGACCTGGCGGTCGAAACGACCCGGACGCAGCAGCGCCTTGTCCAGCACGTCGGCACGGTTGGTCGCGGCGATCACGATGACGCCCGAGTTGGCCTCGAAGCCGTCCATCTCGACCAGCATCTGGTTCAGCGTCTGCTCGCGCTCGTCGTTGCCGCCGCCCATGCCGGCGCCACGATGACGACCGACCGCGTCGATTTCATCGATGAACACGATGCAAGGCGCCTGCTTCTTGGCGTTCTCGAACATGTCGCGCACACGGGCCGCGCCCACGCCGACGAACATTTCGACGAAGTCCGAACCGGAAATGCTGAAGAAAGGCACCTTGGCCTCGCCGGCGATGGCGCGTGCCAGCAGCGTCTTACCGGTACCCGGAGGGCCAACCAGCAGCACGCCGCGCGGAATACGGCCGCCCAGCTTCTGGAATTTCTGCGGATCCTTGAGGAAGTCGACCAGTTCGACCACTTCCTCCTTGGCCTCGTCGCAGCCGGCCACGTCCGAGAACGTGACGGCGTTCTGGTTCTCGTCGATCAGGCGTGCACGGGACTTGCCGAACGAGAAGGCACCGCCTTTCCCGCCGCCCTGCATCTGCCGCATCATGTAGAACCAGAAGACGATGATCAGCAAGGTTGGCCCGAGGTAGTACAGGGCCTGGACCAGCACGTTCGGCTCGTCGTCGGCCTTGCCGGTGACCTGGACGCCGTACTTCATCAGGTCGCCGACCATCCAGATGTCGCCCGGCGAGATGATCGTGTACTTGGCGCCCTCTTTGGGCGAAACCACGAGATTACGGCCCTGCACGTCGACGCGGCTCACCTTGCCGTTCTTGGCGTCATCCATGAACTGCGAATAGGTGACACCGTCCTGGGCACGTGGTTTGTCGAACTGCTTGAAGACGGTGAACAATACCAGCGCGATTACGAGCCAGATTGCCGCCTTTTGAAACAGGTTGTTATTCAAGGCCGAACTCCTTTGCAATTGCCTTGCCAACGGGATAGCTGCATTGCATTGTAATGCAGCCCCCGCCCCCGCAGGGAATCTCTGAATCTATGGTCCCGATAGTGCCCGAGGCGCCCCATGGCGGCAAGCACCCGGGGTGTCCGGCGCACGTTTCAGTCCACCGACTTCAGGTAACGCCCAAGAATAAAGGTTTCTGAAGACTTGTCGCGCGACGCCTTGGGCTTGCGCTTCGCGACTACCTTGAACTGGCGCTTGAATTTCTCCACGATCTGGCTATACCCGCTGCCGTGGAAACACTTTACCAGCAACGATCCCTCGGGCTTCAAGTGCGCTTGGGCGAACTCGAGAGCCAGATCGCATAAATACTCGATCCTTGCCGAATCGGCCGAAGACACACCGGACAAATTGGGGGCCATGTCCGAGATAACAAGGTCGATCCGGGTGCCGCCAGACGCGGCCAGGACCACCTCCTCGAATTCCCGGAATACCGATTCCTCGCGGAAGTCACCCAGAATAAAAGTGACGTCGGCGACAGGTTCCATCGGCAACAGGTCGATGGCGATCACCGCTCCATCGATCTTGCCATCCTTGGCGCGCGGCGAGGCCGCCAGCCGGTTGCGGGCGTACTGGCTCCAGCTGCCCGGGGCGGCGCCGAGGTCGACGATGACGTGGCCCGGCTGGATCAGCTTGTCCTGCTCGTCGATCTCCTTGAGCTTGTAGGCCGCACGGGCGCGATAGCCCTCGCGCTGCGCCATTTTCACGTAGGGATCGTTGATGTGGTCATGCAACCACGCGTGATTAAACTTGTTCTTTGCCATTTTTTGCTGATCTTTACCGCCTGCCGGCGTCATTTTGGCGGATAATACGCGCCATTCCGCTTTGCGCCCTGACATGCCCGCACTAGAACTGATACCTGCCCAACGCTCCTCCCTCCGCGCCCGCGCCCACGGTCTGAACCCTGTGGTCATGGTCGGTGCGGAAGGCCTGACCCGCGCGGTCCTGGCCGAGATCGACCGGAGCCTGGCGGCTCACGATCTGATCAAGATCCGTGTATTCGGCGACGAGCGCGACACGCGCATCGCCATTTATGAAGCCATCTGCGACGAACTCGACGCCGCGCCCATCCAGCATATCGGCAAGCTGCTCGTGATCTGGCGTCCGGGTCCGGCCCGTCTGGAAGAGAACCGGCCCGAGGAACTGGGTCGCATGGCCCCGCGCCGCCCGACCACTGGCACCGCGCCGCGCACCGTGACGGTCCGCAAGCCCAGCGCCGCGCCGAACCGTCGGCCCACCCGCAAGGAAGTGACCGTACTCGGCAACGAGCGCGTGACCCAGGGTGGCAACGTCAAGCGCCTGCGCGCCCGCCCCAGCAGCCAGAAGAAGAAGGCGCTGGGCTGATCCGCCCTGCCCTGCCTTCCTGGCCTGAAGAACGCCCGCTTGTGCGGGCGTTTTTTATTCCCCGGCCGAACGCGGCGCTGCTGCGCGCCACACCAGCACTAGCGCCAGTATGCTGTGCACGAGGTAGATGACGCTCGACACGCCGTGCAGCATGCCGAACTGGCCCTTGAACGGCGACTCGGAGACACCCAGGTTCAGCGCCTGCGCACGGACCTTGAGGCCTTCCATGAACGGCTGCACGCCGAAGTAGCCGGCCAGCACGCAAACCAGCATGGCCAGCACGATCCAGCGCAGCGTGCGATAGCGCTTGGCACCGCGGCGGATCATCACATTGCACAGTACCAACTGCAGCACGCCCACCGTGATGCCGAGGATCGCCTCGGTCCGGAACAGGTGGCCGGCGATCATGCCTGCCATCTCACGGTTCGGCAGCACCGAAAACAGCGTCGGCGCCACCATGTAACCTACTGTCCACAAACTGCCGGCCCAAACAACGGTCAGCAGCAGGAAAATCCGGTGGGGCAGCGGCGGCAGGTTCGAATACGAGGAAGAGAACACGTGTGGGCGCCCGTCAGACGTAGCGGACGGTGATCACTTCGTATTCGCGCTCGCCACCCGGGGCCAGCACGATCGCCACGTCGCCTTCGAACTTGCCGATCAGGGCCCGGGCGATGGGCGAGCTGACCGAAATCTTGCCGCTGTCGAGGTCGGCTTCGTCGTCGCCGACGATCTGGTAGCTCACGGGCTTGCCCGATTGCAGGTCTTCCAGGTCCACGGTGGCGCCAAAGACGATGCGGCCGTCCGTGTCGAGCTGGGTCGGATCGATGATCTGGGCAGCCGACAGCTTCGACTCCACGTCCAGGATGCGGCCTTCGATAAAGGCCTGCTTTTCCTTGGCGGCGTCGTACTCGGCGTTTTCCGACAGGTCACCCTGCGCGCGCGCTTCGGCGATGGCAGTGATCACCGCGGGACGTTCGACGGCCTTGAGGCGCTGCAGTTCTTCCTTCAGGAGTTCGGCGCCACGCTTGGTAATCGGAATGGTGCTCATATCTCGTTCAACAAAAAAATGAGCCGCAGCGGAGCTGGAGCCATGCTCCCGGCAAGGTTGCCGGAAGCACTTCCGCTCGACCGCGGCTTTCGGATAGGACCGAACGGCCCGTAGGCCGTTCAATCGACGAATTCGACGTAGTGTAGGCCAGAAAGCCCGCCGGTATCAACCCGGCGGGTCTGGCGGTGCAGCAATCAGGCCAGCTGCTTGTGCAGGCTCTGCAGGTCGTAGACCTCCAGGCTTTGCATGTGCTTCAGGCCCTCCACTGCGGCGCGGGCGCCGGCAATGGTGGTGTAGTAAGGCACCCGGCCGGCCAGCGCGGCGATACGGATCGAACGCGAATCGGCGATGGCCGTACGCGTCTCGTCCACCGTGGTGAACACCAGCGCCAGTTCGCCGTTCTTGATCATGTCCACGATGTGCGGACGGCCGTCCTTGACCTTGTTGACCACGCGCACCGGGATCCCCGCTGCCTCGATGGCCGACGCCGTGCCGCGCGTGGCGACGATCGGGTAGCCCAGGTCGTGCAGCATGCGGGCCACGCCCACGGCACGCGGCTTGTCGCTGTCCTTGACGGTGATCAGCACGGTGCCCTTCTCGGGCAGGCGCGAACCGGCGGCCAGCTGGCTCTTGAACAGGGCCTCGCCGAACACCTTGCCCACGCCCATCACCTCACCGGTGGAGCGCATCTCAGGTCCAAGCACCGGGTCCACGCCCGGGAACTTGTTGAACGGGAACACGGCTTCCTTGACGCTGAAGTACGGCGGTATCACCTCTTCGCCGATGCCCTGCGAGTCCAGCGACTGGCCGGCCATGCAGCGTGCGGCGATCTTCGCCAGCGACAGGCCGGTAGCCTTCGACACATACGGCACGGTCCGCGAGGCGCGCGGGTTCACTTCCAGCACGTACACGGTATCTTCGCCGTTGTGCTGCTGGATCGCGAACTGCACGTTCATCAGGCCGATCACGTTCAGGGCCTTCGCCATGGCGGCGGTCTGGCGCTTCAGCTCGTCCACGGTGGCTTGCGAGAGCGAGTACGGCGGCAGCGAGCAAGCCGAGTCGCCCGAGTGCACGCCAGCCTGCTCGATGTGCTCCATCACGCCGCCGATGAACACGCGCTGGCCGTCGCTCAGGGCGTCCACGTCGCATTCGATCGCGTCGTTCAGGAAACGGTCCAGCAGCACCGGGGAGTCGTGCGACACCTTCACGGCCTCGCGCATATAGCGCTCGAGGTCGCGCGGCTCGTGCACGATTTCCATCGCGCGGCCACCCAGCACGTACGACGGGCGCACCACCAGCGGGTAGCCGATTTCCTCGGCCAGGCGCAGCGCCTCGTCCTCGGCCCGCGCGGTGCGGTTCGGCGGCTGGCGCAGGCCCAGTTCCTGCAGCAGCTTCTGGAAGCGCTCGCGGTCTTCCGCGGCGTCGATCATGTCCGGGCTGGTGCCGATGATGGGCACGCCGTTGGCTTCCAGGTCCAGCGCCAGCTTCAGCGGGGTCTGGCCGCCGTACTGGACGATCACGCCGACCGGCTTTTCCTTGTCGACGATTTCCAGCACGTCTTCCAGCGTCAGCGGCTCGAAGTACAGGCGGTCCGAGGTGTCATAGTCGGTCGACACGGTTTCCGGGTTGCAGTTGACCATGATGGTCTCGTACCCGTCTTCGCGCAGCGCCAGCGCGGCGTGCACGCAGCAATAGTCGAACTCGATGCCCTGGCCGATCCGGTTCGGGCCACCGCCCAGCACCATGATCTTCTTGTTGGCGGTCGGCTCGGCCTCGCACTCGCCGTGTTCGGCTTCGTACGTGCCGTACATGTAGGCGGTGTTGGTGGCGAACTCGGCCGCGCAGGTGTCCACGCGCTTGTAGACCGGGCGCACGTTCTGGGCGATACGCGCCTCGCGCACCGACTTGGCGTCGGTCTTGAGCAGCTTCGCCAGGCGGCGGTCCGAGAAACCCTTCTGCTTGAGCAGGCGCAGTTCGGGCGTCGAGAGGCTGGCCAGCGTGCGGTTGCGCACGATGGACTCGGTCTTCACGATGTCTTCGATCTGGGCCAAGAACCACGGGTCGATGGCGGTCTCGGCATGCACTTCCTCGAGCGACATGCCCAGGCGGAACGCGTCGCCCACGTACCAGATACGGTCCGGGCCGGCTTCGCCGATCTCTTCCACCACCTCGTCGCGGTCGGTCGACTTCTCGTCCAGGCCATCCACGCCCACTTCCAGGCCGCGCAGTGCCTTCTGGAACGATTCCTGGAAGGTGCGGCCCATCGCCATCACCTCGCCCACGGACTTCATCTGCGTAGTCAGGTGGCTGTCGGCCTGCGGGAACTTCTCGAAGGCGAAACGCGGCACCTTGGTGACCACGTAGTCGATCGACGGCTCGAACGACGCCGGGGTCTGGCCGCCGGTGATCTCGTTCTTCAGCTCGTCCAGCGTGTAGCCCACGGCCAGCTTGGCCGCCACCTTGGCGATCGGGAAGCCGGTGGCCTTCGAGGCCAGCGCCGACGAACGCGACACGCGCGGGTTCATCTCGATCACGATCATGCGGCCATCGGCCGGGTTGATCGAGAACTGCACGTTCGAGCCGCCCGTATCCACGCCGATCTCGCGCAGCACGGCCAGCGAGGCGTTACGCAGGATCTGGTATTCCTTGTCGGTCAGCGTCTGCGCCGGGGCCACGGTGATCGAGTCGCCGGTGTGGATGCCCATCGGGTCCAGGTTCTCGATCGAGCAGATGATGATGCAGTTGTCCGCCTTGTCGCGGACCACTTCCATCTCGTATTCCTTCCAGCCCAGCAGCGATTCCTCGATCAGCAGCTCGCGCGTCGGCGACAGGTCCAGGCCGCGCTTGCAGATTTCCTCGAATTCCTCGCGGTTGTAGGCGATGCCGCCGCCCGAGCCGCCCAGCGTGAACGACGGGCGGATCACGATCGGGTAGCCCGCCGTGCCGGTGTCCGCGGCGATGCGCGACTGCACGGCCACGGCCTCGTCCATCGAGTGCGCGATACCAGACTTTGCCGAACCGAGACCGATCTTGGTCATCGCGTCCTTGAACTTCTGGCGGTCCTCGGCCTTGTCGATGGCTTCCGGCGACGCGCCGATCAGCTCCACCTTGTACTTGTCCAGCACGCCATGGCGATGCAGGTCCAGCGCGCAGTTCAGCGCGGTCTGGCCGCCCATGGTCGGCAGGATCGCATCGGGACGCTCACGCTCGATGATGCGCTCGACCACTTCCCAGGTGATGGGCTCGATGTAGGTCACGTCGGCCGTGTTCGGGTCCGTCATGATGGTCGCCGGGTTCGAATTGACCAGGATGACCTTGTAGCCCTCTTCGCGCAGGGCCTTGCAGGCCTGGGCGCCGGAGTAGTCGAATTCGCACGCCTGCCCGATGATGATGGGACCCGCGCCGATGATGAGGATGCTCTTGATGTCTGTGCGTTTTGGCATTGCACGCTCTCTTTGGTGGCCGGTGCGCGAAAGTCTCGCGCGCCGCGCCGGATATTCAGGTTATTTCGACTCGCCGGATCAGTTCAGCGTGGCCGTCGCCAGCTTCGCGCCGAAGCCGATGAACATGGCCCCCACACCGCTCGCCATGCCTGCCGACAGCCTGCGGCGCCGGCGGAACGCTTCGGCAAGCCGCGCGCCCACAAGGATGATGGTGGTCAGGTAGACGAAGCTGCAGATCTGGCAGACCAGCCCCAGCGCCACGAACGACAGCACCGGGCGCGCGAACTGCGGGTCCACGAACTGGATAAAGAACGAGATGAAGAACAGGATGGCCTTCGGGTTCAGCAGGCTGATGACCAGCGCCTTGCGGAACGGGTCCGTGGTGCGCTCGACCGGCACTTCGACCGCCGCCGGCTGCCCGGCCTCGCCCCGCTGGGACCAGCTGCGCAGCGCGCCGCGCAGCATCTGGAAGCCGATCCAGGCCAGGTAGGCCGCGCCGATGGTCTTGACCACGTAGAACAGCGCCGGGCTGGCCTTGAGCAGCGACGCCACGCCCGCGGCCGACAGCACCATCAGGATCAGGTCGCCCAGGAATACGCCGCACGCGCCCCGGTAGCCGGCGCGCACACCGCGCTGGGCGGCCACCGACAGCACGTACATCGAGTTCGGCCCCGGCAGCAGCACGATGAAGATCGTGCCGAGCACAAAGGTCCAGAAATCGGTAATGCCCAGGCTGGCGTGCATGAACGCGTTCATGGTTTCTCGCTGTGTCCTTGTTCTCGTTCGCGGCGGCTTACTGCTTCGCGTCCTTCATCAGCTTGATGAAGCGGTCGAACAGGTAGGCCACGTCGTGCGGGCCGGGCGATGCTTCCGGGTGACCCTGGAAGCAGAACGCCGGCTTGTCCGTCAGCGCGAAGCCCTGCAGCGAGCCGTCGAACAGCGACGTATGCGTGACGCGCACGTTGGCCGGCAGCGTGTCGGCATCCACGGCAAAACCGTGATTTTGCGACGTAATCACCACACGACCATCGTCCATGTCCTTGACCGGATGGTTCGCGCCATGGTGGCCGAACTTCATCTTGAGGGTCTTGGCGCCCACGGCCAGGGCCATGATCTGGTGACCCAGGCAGATGCCGAAGGTGGGAATGCCACGGGCGATGAACTCACGCGTGGCAGCCACGGCGTAGTCACACGGCTCGGGGTCGCCGGGGCCGTTGGACAGGAAGATGCCGTCCGGATTCAGCGCCAGGGCATCGGCGGCGCTGGCCTGGGCCGGCAGCACCGTGACCTTGCAGCCGCGCTCGGCCAGCATGCGCAGGATGTTGAACTTGACGCCGTAGTCATAGGCCACCACGTGGAACTGCGGCTTGTCCAGCTTGCCGTAGCCCTCGCCGAGCTTCCACTCGTTCTGGGTCCACTCGTACGGTTCCTTGACCGACACCACCTTGGCCAGGTCCATGCCGGCCAGGCCGGGGAACGAGCGGGCCAGGTCGATGGCGCGCTGGACGTTGTCCTCGCCAGCCAGGATGCAGCCGTTCTGGGCACCCTTCTCGCGCAGGATACGGGTCAGCTTGCGGGTATCGATGCCGGCAATGGCCACCACCTTTTCCTGCTTGAGGTAGTGGGCGAGCGTGTGTTCCTTGCGGAAGCTCGAGGCCAGAATCGGCAGATCCTTGATGATCAGGCCGGCGGCATGGACTTTCGTGGCTTCGACGTCCTCACGATTCACCCCGACATTGCCGATATGCGGATACGTCAGCGTGACGATCTGCCGGGAATAGCTCGGGTCGGTGAGGATTTCCTGGTAACCGGTGAGAGCGGTGTTGAACACCACTTCGCCGATGGTATGGCCGGAAGCGCCGATGGAATAGCCACGAAAGACCGTGCCGTCTGCAAGCGCGAGAATGGCGGACGGAAAAGACGGTAACACGGGTAGGCTCCTGCTGGACTCACCCCGTGACCGACCTGCTCAACGCCTCGTGCCCCGGGGCGGCGCCTCGCGCGCATGGGCGAGGGACCGGCCGGCTGCGTCTCATTCGTCACTTTTTGTAGTGCACGAACGGCGCGCGCGGATGGGGCGGCGGAAGGTGGAATACGGTAGGCGCTAGGGTGAAGGGTTCTGAAAGCGAAACTTTCGAATTATATCCCGCCGTGCCCAATTTCTCAAGTTTTCAAGGACTTGCGATGGCAAGCCCTGCCGTGATCGGTTATATACAGCGCCGCCACTAACCTGCCGACACGTCCGCCGGCACCACCGCCGTGACCTCGATCTCCACCTGGGCGCGCGGCTCCACGAGGTCCGCCACCTCCACCGCCGTCATCGCCGGGAAGTGCCGGCCGATGATTTCCCGATAGTGCTGACCGATGTCCTTGTACGCGCCCACGTACGCGGCCTTGTCCTTCACGTACCAGGTCATGCGCGCGATGTGCTCGGGGCGAGCCCCGCCCGCCGCCAGCACCGCAACGATATTGCGCAGGGTCTGCGCGACCTGCAGCGCGAAGTCGTCGGTCTCGAACTCGCACTGGGCATTCCAGCCGATCTGACCGCCGACGAAGATCAGGCGGCTGCCTACCGTCATCTCGGCGAGGATGCCGTTGGCGTAGCCCCGGGGCGGTGCCCAGTCGGGCGGTTGCAGCGTTTTCAACATATGACGATCCGGTTATGCGTGGGGATGAAGGAAACGCGCCATCGCGATGCGTACCCGGTCGGGCAGCGGCGTTGGCGTCATGGTTTGGGTATCGACGCAGACGAGCCGCTGGCCCACGGTCAGGCGCGTCTCGCCGTCCGGCCCGGCGAAGCGGGTGTCGATGGCGAAGCTGGTCCGTCCGATGTGCGTCACACGCAACTCGCGGGTCAGCAGTTCGCCCAGCCGGCTCGGCGCGGTAAAGCGGCATTGCAGTTCGGCGGTCGGCACGCCGGCGTGGCCGGCGAGGTGCATGGCGTCGAACGGCCAGTCGAGCCCATCGGCGAACCAGTCTTCGATGAAGTCGTTGAGCATCTCGAAGTAGCGCGGATAGAACACGATGCCGGCCGTGTCGCAGTGCTTGAAGCGCACCCGCACCGTGTTGCGGAACACGTCACTCATGGCTTGGTGCCTTCCGCGCCGGTCTCGGCGGTCTCGGTCGCCAGCTGGCGCAGCCGGAACCGTTGCAGCTTGCCCGTCTCGGTGCGCGGCAGCGCGGCCACGAACTCGATCCGGCGCGGGTATTTATAGGGCGCGATCTCGCGCTTCACGTAGGCCTGCAGCGCGGCGCGCATGGCGTCGCCGGGCTCCACGCCGGGGCGCAGCACCACGTAGGCCATCACCACCTGCCCGCGCTCCGGGTCCGGCGCGCCCACCACGCCGCACTCGGCCACGGCCTCGTGGCGCATCAGCGTGCCTTCCACCTCGGGTCCGGCGATGTTGTAGCCGGCCGAGATGATCATGTCGTCCGAGCGCGCCTGATAGAAGTAGTAGCCATCGGCGTCGGCCAGGAAGGTGTCGCCCGGCAGGTTCCAGCCATCGCGCACGTAGTTGGTCTGGCGCGGGTCGTCCAGGTAGCGGCAGCCCGTGGGCCCGCGCACGGCCAGCTTGCCGACCGTGCCCGGCGGCACCGGCTGCATGGCTTCATCGACGATGCGGGCCTCGTAGCCCGGCACCACGCGGCCCACCGCGCCGGGGCGCACGTCGGCGCCGGCGCTGGAGATGAAGATGTGCATCATCTCGGTGCCGCCCAGCCCATCGGTCATCTCGATGCCGGTGGCCGCCTTCCACGCCTGGCGCGTGGCGTCCGGCAGTGCCTCGCCGGCGGAGACGCTTTTCTTCAGGCTGGACAGGTCGAACTGGGGCGCCAGCGTCGCCATCTGGCGATAGAAGGTCGGCGCCGTGAAGACAATGGTGGCGCGATGGTCCTGGATCAGCTTCAGCAGCGTCTCGGGCGTGAGCTTCTCGGCCAGCGCCGTGCTCGCCCCGATCCGCAGCGGAAAGCACAGCATGCCGCCCAGCCCAAAGGTGAACGCCAGCGGCGGCGTGCCGCAGAAGATGTCGTCCGCCGTGGGCTTGAGCACATGGCGCGGGAACAGGTCGCACATCGCCAGCACGTCGCGGTGGAAGTGCATCGTGCCCTTGGGCTGGCCGGTGGTGCCGCTGGTGAAGGCGATCAGGCAGGTGTCGTCGGCAGCGGTGTCGCAGGCGGTGAAGGTGTCGGGCTTGCTGGCCAGCGCCGTCTCCAGCGCGTCCGGGCCGGCGCCGTTGAAGTAGCGCACCGTCTTCAGGCTGGGGCAGAAGTGCTCGCCGCCGGCCAGCCGGTTGGCGTCGAGTTCGGCCTGGAGCCGGGCATCGCAGAGCGCCGCGCCCACCTCGGCTTTGTCGATGACCTGCTTCAGCTCCTTCGCGCGCAGCAGCGGCATGGTCGGCACGGCGATCAGCCCGGCCTTGAGCGTGGCCAGCCAGCAGGCCGCCATCATCAGGTTGTTCGGCCCGCGCAGCAGCACGCGGTTGCCGGGCACCAGCGCCATGTCTTCCACCAGCACATGGGCAATGCGGCTGACCAGCGCGGCCAGTTCGGCATAGGTCACGGTCTCGATGCGGCCGTCGCGCTCGTGCCGAATGGCCACGCGGGCGCCCTGCCCGGCTGCCACGTGGTGGTCCACCAGCGCCTCGGCGGCGTTCAGCCGCGCCGGATAGGTGGTGTCGGCGTTGAAGCGGAATTCGGGCCATTGCTCGGGCGGCGGCAGGCGGTCGCGAGCGAAGGTGTCGACCACGGTATCGCGCGTGGAAGTGGAAGCGGCGGTGGCAGGGGCGGGGGCGACCATGCTTGTCTCTCCTGTTTTCGTCGATTTACGACCGGCTGCGCTCGGCCGCGGCCAGCGTCTCGCGCGCGATGATCAGCTTCTGCACCTCGGTGGCGCCCTCGTAGATCCGCAGCGAGCGGATCTCGCGATACAGGCTTTCCACGCGCGTGCCGACCTTCACCCCGAGCCCGCCGAACATCTGCACGGCACGGTCGATGACCTGCTGGGCGTTCTCGGTGGCCACCATCTTGGCCATGGCTGCCTCCCGGGTGGTGCGCACGCCGCGCACGTCGCGCAGCCACGCGGCACGGTAGGTGAGCAGCGCGGCGGCATCCACCGCCGTGGCCATGTCGCCGATGGCGGCCTGCGTCAGTTGCAGGTCCGCCAGCACGCCGCCGAACATCGGGCGGCTGGTGGCCCGCGCCAGCGCATCGTCCAGCGCCGCGCGGCCGAAGCCCAGCGCAGCCGCCGCCACCGAGGCGCGGAAGATGTCGAGCGTCATCATCGCCACCTTGAAGCCCTGCCCCGCCTCGCCCAGCCGCTGGCCCACGGGCACGCGGCAATCGTCGAATTGCAGCGTGGCCAGCGGATGCGGGGCGATCACGTCGATCCGCTCGGCGATGCGCAGGCCCGGCGTGTCGGCATCCACCACGAAGGCGGTGATGCCGCGCGCGCCCGGCGCCTCGCCGGTACGGGCGAACACGCAGTAGAAATCGGCGATGCCGCCGTTCGAAATCCACGTCTTGCTGCCGTTCAGCGCGTAGTGGCTGCCGTCCTCGGACAACCGCGCGCTGCATTGCATCGCCGCCACATCGGAGCCGGCTTCGGGCTCCGACAGCGCGAACGCGGCGATGGCCTCGCCGCGGGCCACGCGCGGCAGGTAGTGGGCGCGCACGGCGTCGCTGCCGGCCAGCGTGATCGCACCCGAGCCCAGCCCCTGCATCGCGAAGGCGAAGTCGGCCAGCCCATCGTGGTGGGCCAGCGTTTCGCGCAGCAGGCACAGCGCGCGCGAGTCCAGCGCCGGCAGCGCGCCGCCATGGGCGGCCGGCACGCAGTAGCGCAGCCAGCCGGCGTCGCCGAGTTGCCGCACCAGCGCGCGGCAGGCGGCGTCCGTATCGGTGTGATCGACGTGGGCCAGCGCGGTGCGGCACCACGCATCGAGGTCACGCTCCAGCGCCCGGTGCGCATCGTCGAAAAACGGCAGGTCGATGTAGGTCTTGTCGCTCATGGATGCTCCCCGGCCTCAATCAGCCTCAATCGCCCTCGAATACCGGCTTCTGCTTCGCCACGAAGGCGTCGTAGGCGCGGCGGAAGTCCTTCGTCTGCATGCAGATGGCCTGCGCCTCGGCCTCGGCCTCGATGGCTTCGTCCAGCCCCATGTTCCATTCCTGATGCAGCAGCTTCTTGGTCACGCCATGGGCAAAGGTCGGCCCCGCCGCGATCTGGGCGGCCAGCGTCTGGGCAGCGGCCAGCACGGCGTCCGGCGCGTGCAGCGCGTTGAAGAAGCCCCATTGCTGGCCTTCCTCGGCGGTCATCGCGCGACCCGTGTAGAGCAGCTCGCTCGCCCGGCCCTGTCCGATCACGCGCGGCAGCAGCGAGCACGCGCCCATGTCCGCGCCGGCCAGCCCCACGCGCACGAACAGGAAGGCCGTCTTCGCCTGCGGGGTGCCGAGGCGCAGATCCGAGGCCAGCGCCATCATCGCCCCGGCCCCGGCGCAGATGCCGTCGATGGCGCTGATCACCGGCTGCGGGCAGGCGCGCATCGCCTTGACCAGGTCGCCGGTCATGCGGGTGAAATCGAGCAGCTCGGGCATGCTCATCTTGGTGAGCGGGCCGATGATCTCGTGCACATCGCCGCCCGAGCAGAAATTGCCGCCCGCGCCGGTCACCACCACGGCCTTGATGTCGGTGGCGTAGCAGAGACCGCGGAACAGGTCGCGCAGCTCCGCGTACGAATCGAAGGTCAGCGGGTTCTTGCGCTCTGGCCGGTTCAGCGTGATGGTGGCCACCTTGCCGTCGCCGGACACCGTCCACAGGAAGTGCCTGGGCTGGTAGTCGGCAAACGGGCGCTTGTGGTGGTGCATGTGCAGTGCGATCTCGCTCATGGGTTGTCTCTCTCCCTCTCGAATTTGTTCGATGTCAGCCGGCCATGACCTCGCCGCCCGCCACGGGCACGGCCTGCCCGGTGATGGCGGACGCCGAGGGGCGGCACAGCCACGCCACGGCATCGGCCACCTCGTCCGGCTGCACCAGCCGGCGCTGCGGATTGCGTGCGGCCAGTTCGGCCCGGGCCTCGGCCTCGGTGCGGCCGGTCTTGCCGACGATATTCGCCACCGCGTCGCGCACGATGTCGGTTTCGGTGTAGCCGGGGCAGACCGCGTTGACGGTGATGCCCTTGGCGGCCAGCTCCAGCGCCAGCGCCCGCGTGAGGCCGATCACGCCGTGCTTGGCCGCGCAGTAGGCGCTGACGTAGCCGTAGCCGATCAGCCCTGCCGTGCTCGCCACGTTGACGATGCGCCCCCAGCCCGCGTCCAGCATCGCCGGCAGCGCGGCCTGCGTGCACAGGAAGGTGCCGGTCAGGTTGACGTCGAGCATGCGCTGCCACAGCGCGAGATCAGTCTTGCCGAACGGCGCGCTGTGCGCCTGCCCGGCGTTGTTGACCAGCACGGTGATGGCGCCGCGCGCCTCGGTGGCGGCGGCAAAGGCGGCTTCCACGCTGGCGGGCTCGGCGATGTCGGCGCACACGGCGCCCACCGAGGCGTCGCCGAGCCGGTGCGCCTGCAGCGCGGTGACGGTGGCGTCGAGCGTGGCAGCGTCGCGGCCCAGCAGCGTCACGCTGGCCCCTTCGCCCAGTAACTGACGCGCGATGGCGGCCCCGATGCCGCGTCCGCCGCCGGTGACGAGCGCGTGCTTGCCAATCAATGATGGCGATGGGGATAGGCTCATGGTCACTTCCCCGGCGGCACGCCGGCCGTGGCCGCCGCGCGCTCCATATTGGTTTCGAGCTGGCGCTTGCCGGCCACGTACTGCTTCGGCCAGGTTACGTTTCGGAAGCCGAGCCGCGCGGCCTCGTGCAGCGTCCAGGCCGGGTCGGCCAGATGCGGGCGGGCAATCGCGCACAGGTCGGCCCGGCCCGCTGCGACGATGCTGTCCACATGGTCGGCCTCGAAGATGGCGCCGACGGCAATCGTCGCAATGCCAGCCTCGTTGCGGATGCGGTCCGCGAACGGCGTCTGGTACATCCGGCCATAGACGGGCGCCTGATCGGGGCTGACCTGCCCGGAAGAGCAGTCGATCATGTCCGCGCCGGCCGCCTTGAACGCGCGCGCGATGGCCACCGCGTCGTCGGCGGTAATGCCGCCCTCCACCCAGTCGTGCGCGGAAATCCGCACCGACATCGGCCGCTCCGCCGGCCAGACCGCGCGCACGGCGGTAAAGACTTCGAGCGGAAAGCGCAGCCGGTTCGCCAGCGTGCCGCCATAGGCATCGGTGCGCAGGTTGGTCAGCGGCGAGATGAAGCTGGAGAGCAGGTAGCCGTGGGCGCAGTGCAACTCCAGCCAGTCGAAGCCCGCCTCCGCCGCGCGGCGCGCGTTGGCCACGAAGTCATCGCGCACCTGCGCCATGTCGGCGGGCGTCATCTCGCGCGGCATCTGCGAGATCCCGGGCAGATAGGGCAGCGGCGACGCGGAGATCAGCGGCCAGTTGCCCTCGGCCAGCGGATAGTCCATCTTCTCCCAGCCCAGTTGGGTCGAGCCCTTGCGGCCCGCATGGCCCAGCTGGATGGCGATCTTCGCGTCGCTGTTGGCGTGGACGAAATCGACGATCCGGCGCCACGCATCGCGCTGGGTGTCGTTCCACAGCCCGGGGCAGCCCGGCGTGATCCGCGCGTCCGGGGACACGCAGGTCATCTCGGCCACGACCATGCCCGCCCCGCCCAGCGCCCGCGCGCCCAGGTGCACGAGGTGGAAATCGCCCGGCACGCCATCGACCGACGAATACATCGCCATCGGGCTGACCACCACGCGGTTCTTGAGGGTGACGCCGCGCACGCGGTACGGCGTGAACATCGGCGGCAGGCCGTGTTGGGGATCGGCGGCGCGCAGGTGCAGCGTCTCGGGCGGCACGCCGGCCTGGGCGGCCAGCCATTGTTCGAAGTCCGCCACGTAGCCGGCATCGCGTACACGCAGGTTCTCGTGGGAGATGCGCTGCGAGCGGGTGAGCAAGGAGTAGGCGAACTGCTCCGGCGCGAGGCTGTCCGCGTAGCGCTCCACGTTCTCGAACCATTCCGTGGAGTTGCGCGCGGCGTTCTGGATCTTGAGCACCTCCACGCTGCGAGTGGCCTCATAGTGCGTCAACGCCTCGGGCAGGCCGTCGATGCCGCCGTGCGCGCGTCCGATGGCGTTGGCGAGGTCGATTGCATCCTCCAGCGCCAGCTTGGTCCCCGAGCCGATCGAGAAATGCGCCGTATGCGCCGCGTCGCCCATCAGCACGACCGGCACCCGGCGCCCATCGTCCAGCGTGTTCCAGTGCACCCAGCGATGGCAGATCACACGCGGGAAGCGAATCCAGTTGGCCGAGCCGCGCAGGTGGGTGGCGTTGCTGATGAGCGGATGGCCGTCCAGATGGCGCGCGAACAGGCGCTCGCAGAAGGCCACGCCCTCTTCCTGGCTCATCTGCTCGATGCCAGCGTCGCGCCAGACGCGCTCCGGGGCTTCGACGATAAACGTGGACGTGGTGTCGTCGAAGCGGTACGCGTGAGCCTGGAACCAGCCGTGCTCGGTCTTCTCGAACGCGAACGTGAAGGCGTCGAACAGCTTGTGCGTGCCGAGCCAGACGAAGCGGCACTGGCGGGTGTCGATGTCCGGCGCGAAGGTCTCGGCGTAACGCGTGCGGATGCGGCTGTTGATCCCATCGCAGGCAATCACCAGATCGGCGCCGTACTGGCGCGCCAGCGCCTGGTCATCGGCCACATCGGTCTCGAACACGAGCCGCACGCCCAGCGCCTCGCAGCGCGCCTGGAGGATGTTCAGCAGCCGCTTGCGGCCGATGCCGATAAAGCCGTGGCCGCCCGAGCGGATGGTGCGGCCGCCGATATGGATGTCGATGTCGTCCCAGTGGTTGAACGCGGCGTCGATCTCGCGCGCACTCACGGGGTCGGCCTGGCGCAGGTTCTCGAGCGTGGCATCGGAGAACACCACGCCCCAGCCGAACGTGTCGTACGGCCGGTTGCGCTCCACCACCACTACGTCGTTGGCGGGGTCCTGCAGCTTCATCAGCAGCCCGAAATACAGGCCCGATGGCCCACCACCAATGCAAAGCACGCGCATAGGGTCGCCTCACTACATCATGGTTAAATATTTGATGCTTAAAATATTAGGCCGCATGGGAAGTCGTGGCAAGCGAAATCTGCGCGGTCGAAGGATGCCTCCCCGAGCCGTGCAGACTTCGCCCCTATATATATAGGCAGTCAGCCCGCCATGGCGGTCTTGACCTGCTCAAGTGCTGTGGGATCCTCAATTGTGGTCAGGTCGCCGGGGTCGCGGCCCTCGGCCACGGCCTGGATCGCGCGGCGCAGCAACTTGCCGGAACGCGTCTTGGGCAGTGCGTTGACGAAATAGACCCGCGCCGGCCGCGCCACCGCGCCCAGTTGCTGGTCCACCGTCTTCATCAGCTCGCCCTCCAGCGCCTGGCAGTCCGCCGGCGTAGCGGTGCGCGCCGCGTCACGGGCGATGCAGAACGCCATCGCCACCTGCCCCTTGAGCGCGTCCTGCACGCCCACCACGGCCACCTCGGCCACGCCGGCGTGCGAGGACAGGCTTTCCTCGATCTCGCGCGTGCCCAGCCGGTGCCCCGCCACGTTGATCACATCGTCGGTGCGGCCCAGGATAAAGACGTAGCCGTCTTCGTCGCGCACGCCCCAGTCGAAGGTCGAGTAGCACTGGCGATTCGGCACGGCGGACCAGTAGGTCTTCACGAAGCGCGCGTCGTCGCCCCAGATCGTGCTCATGCAGCCCGGCGGCAGCGGATAGTCGATGGCCACCACGCCCTTCTGGTTCGGCGCGCATTCCTCGCCGGTCACCTCATCCACGATGCGCAGGTCGTAGCCATAGGCCGGTACGCCGGGGGAGCCGAGCTTGGGCGGCAGCGGCTCCACGCCGCGCTGGATGGCGATGATCGGCCAGCCGGACTCGGTCTGCCAGTAGTTGTCCACCACGGGCTTGCCGATGCCGTCCTGGATCCAGCGCGCGGTAGGTTCGTCCAGCGGCTCGCCGGCCAGGAACAGCAGCCGCAGGCTGGACAGGTCGTGGCGCCGCAGCAGCGCCGGGTCCTGCTTCTTGAGCACGCGGATCGCCGTGGGCGCGCTGAACATGATGTTCACGCCGTGCTCCGCCACGATCTGCCAGAGGATGCCGCCATCGGGCCGGATCGGCGTGCCTTCGTACATGACCGTGGCCATGCCCGCCAGCAGCGGCGCGTAGACGATGTAGCTGTGCCCCACCACCCAGCCGATATCCGATGCCGTGAACATCGTGTCGCCGGGCTTGCCGCAGAAGATGTATTCCATCGACGTGGCCAGCGCCACCGCATAGCCGCCGGTGTCGCGCTGCACGCCCTTCGGCTTGCCGGTGGTGCCGGAGGTGTAGAGCACGTACGAAGGCTCGCTCGACTCCAGCCAGGCGCAGGGCACCACCTGCCCGGCCACGCGCTCGCGCCAGGCGGCGTAGTCCTCGTCGCGGCCAGCGGTGACCGGCATGTCCGCGAGGCCACGATTGACCAGCAGGACCTTGTCGGGATGATGGCCGGCCAGCCGGATCGCCTCGTCCAGCAACGGCTTGTAGGGCACCACCTTGCCGGCGCGGGAGCCCGCGTCGGCGCTGACGATCACGCTCGGCTTGGCATCGTCGATGCGCGCGGCGAGGCTCACCGAGGCAAACCCGCCGAAGACCACCGAATGCACGGCGCCGATGCGGGCGCAGGCCAGCATCGCGAACATCGCCTCGGGAATCATCGGCATGTACACCAGCACGCGGTCGCCCTTGCCCACGCCGAGCCCCTGCAGGATGGCGGCCATGCGCTGCACTTCGTCGTGGAGCTGGGCGTAGGTGTAGACGCGCTGCTGGTCCGTCTCCGTCGACACGTAGATCAGCGCGCGCTGGCCGGCGCGGTCCGCCAGATGGCGGTCGATGGCGTTGTGGCAGAGGTTGGTGCGCCCGCCGACGAACCAGCGGGCGAAGGGCGGCCGGCTGTCGTCGAGTACCGTTTCGAAGGGCGTTTCCCAGTCGATCCGCTTCGCCTGTTCCGCCCAGAACCCCGCCGGGTCGGACAGCGATCGCGCATGCAGGGCACGGCTTGCCGTCATGGTGTGTCTCCTCCGCCTTATCCGGCGTGTCTTTGGTCGACGGCCAGTGTGCCAGCGCGTGCGGCGCCGGTCTATCGGGGGAAATGGGGTGAAGCTCGGGGTGAAGCTCGGGGTGAAGCTGGGGGGGAAGACTGCGGGGAAAGAGACGCCGCGCCGCCATGGAAGGGGCGCGGCGTCTCCCGGTCTCAGTGGACCTTGCTCTTGCTGCTGGCGCTGGCCTTGGGCGCCGGCGACGGCTTGGCCTCGCGCACGACCTTGGCCGGCGCGGCCTTGGATGCGGGCTTGGCCGCGCCCTTGCGCGGGGTGGCTTCCACCACCACGCGCTTGCGCGGCTCGGCCTTCTCGGTCTTTTCCGCCTTGGCGGACTTGTTGACGGTGTGGCCCTTGGGCTCCGGCTTGCCACGGGTGGCGGCACGCACCGGGGTGTCGTCATCGTCGTCACGCGCGACGCGGGCGGCGGCCGGCGAGTTGGGCCGCACCATCAGCACGAGGCTCTGGCCCGCCACGAGCTTGCTGCCCGACAGCTTGTTCCACGACTGCACCTGGCGCGGCGAAACACCGTAGCGGCGCGCCACCGACACCACCGTGTCGCGGCGGCTGGCCCGCACGACGATGCGCTTGGCATCGGGCACATCCGGCTCCACGGACAGCATCGCCGTGTCCACCAGCGAGGCGCTGATGTCCTGGTCATGCCGCTCCGAGCGCGGAATCATCACCGTCGAGCCAGCCTTCAGGCGCATGCCCTTGGGAATGCGGTTGATCTCACGCAGCGTGTCCGCATCGACATTGAGCCGCGCGGCCAGCGACTCCACGCGCTCGCGGCTGTCCACGGTCACCGCCGTCCAGCTCGACAGCCCGCCCCGGTACGTATTGAGGTTGAACTGGAAGCGCTCGGCGTTATCGAACGGCAGCAGGATCTGCGGATTGGCCGCGCCGAGGATCACCGGGCGGTTGAACGAGGGGTTCAGCGCCTTGAACTCGTCCAGCGGCATGTTGGCGAGCTTGGCGGCCAGCGCCACGTCGATGTCCCGCGAGGTGGTCACCGTGACGAAATACGGGTGATCGGGGATCTCGGGCAGCTTCACGCCGTACGCGGCCGGGTTGGCGATGATGTTCTTCACCGCCTGCAGCTTGGGCACGTAGTAGCGCGTCTCGTTCGGCATGGTCAGGCTGGCGTAGTCCGTGGGCAGCCCGCGCGCCTGGTTGCGCGCGATGGCCCGCGACACGGCGCCCTCGCCCCAGTTATACGCGGCCAGGGCCAGGTGCCAGTCGCCGAACATGTCGTACAGGCGCGAGAGATAGTCGAGCGCGGCATCCGTGGAAGCCAGCACATCGCGCCGCTCGTCGCGGAACATGTTCTGCTTGAGGTTGTAGGACTTGCCCGTGCTCGGGATGAACTGCCACATGCCGGCCGCCTTGGCCGTGGATTCCGCCTGCGGATTGAACGCGCTCTCCACGAACGGCAGCAGGGCCAGTTCCGTGGGCATCTTGCGCCGCTCCAACTCTTCCACGATGTGGTACAGGTAGCGGCTCGACCGCCCCACCATCCGCTCCATATAGTCAGGGCGTGCCGCGTACCACTGGGTGCGGTCGTCGACCAGCGTGCCCTCGAGGTCCTGCATGGCAAAGCCACGGCGAATGCGGTCCCAGATATCGTTCGACGGGCCGCGCAGCCAGTCGAGGCTGACCTGGTCCACGTTGACCACGGTGGTGCTGGCCAGCGAGCCGGCCTTGCCGGTGCTGTTGAGCGTATTGAGCGGGTCCTTGGGCGGACCGGATTCGAGGGCGGTCGTCGTGCCGGCCATCTCGCCGGCGGGCGGGGTGGGTGTGCTGGCGCAGGCTGCAACCAGCGCCGCACACGCAACTACCGCCAGAAATCGACCAAATTGCATGAATTTCTCTGAAGTGACGCCAAAAAAAGGTGGCCCGATCCTATGGAAAAGCCCCGTTGGCGTCAATGAGATTTTCCCGCGATCGGCCGATCTGCCGGCCTGTTTCGGACAAATTCGATGTCCTTTTCGATCCCTCCCCGCGCGCCGGCCCGGGGTCAGCGGAAGCCCTGCGCCCGCTCAGCGGAAGTTGTCCTTCCAGCCGCGCAGCGCGCCGAAAGCCGCCGCGTCGGTACTCATATCCGCCCCCTGGGCCTGGACGGCCCGGCGCACTGCCGGCTCGCGCGAGCGCAGGAACGGATTGACCGCGCGCTCGTGCGCCACGGTAGTCGGCACGGTGGGCGTGCCAGCTTCGCGCAGCGCATCCACGCGGGCCGCCCAGGCGGCGAGGTCCGCATTGGCCGGCTCCACCGCCTGCGCAAAGCGCACATTGCTGCGCGTGTACTCGTGGGCACAGTAGACGCGGGTGTCGCCCGGCAGCGCGGCGAGCTTGTCCAGCGAGGCCAGCATCTGCGCCGGCGTGCCCTCGAACAGCCGCCCGCAGCCGCTGGCGAACAGGGTGTCGCCGCAGAAGACCACCGGGCCGGCGCCGGGCAGGTCGCCCGCATAGGCCACATGGCCGGCGGTGTGCCCCGGTACGTCGATCACCCGGAAGGTGGCAGCCGGATGGCGCAGCGTCACCGTGTCGCCCTCGCGCACCGCCTGGGTGCGGTGGCCGATACGTTCGCCGGCCGGCCCGACCACCGGCACCGGGGCGCCATCGGGCCCCTTGGGATGGTCCGCCAGCAGGTCCGCCACCCCACCCTGGTGATCGCCATGGTGATGGGTGATTACAATAGCGCCCAGTGCCAGCCCGCGCTCGGCCAGGAATCGCGCCACGGGCGCAGCCTCGCCGGGGTCGACGATGGCGGCGCTATGCCCGTCATGGATCGCCCAGATATAGTTGTCCTGGAATGCGGGGATTGGCTCCACTTTCAACATGAGTGCTCCTATGTCCAACCGACCGATTATAGATTGGGAAGAATGGCTCGCCTCGCCGCCCGGCCAGTACGTGCTGGAATGGGAGTCGCGCCAGTACGACCAGGTCGTGGCGGACATCTTCGGCTATCACGCCGTGCAGATGGGCCTGCCCGCCATCGACACGCTGCGCGAGAACCGTATGCCGTTCTCGGCACTGGCGCTGGACGGCCGCGCCGGCCCCCACGGCCCGCGCGACGCCCATCCGGACGCCCGCCAACTGTTGTGCCGCTTCGACGAGCTGCCGTTCGACACCCAGAGCATCGACCTCGTCACCCTGCCCCACATCCTGGAATTCTCGGAAGATCCGCACGAAGTGCTGCGCGAGGTCTCCCGCGTGCTGATGCCCGAAGGCCGCATCGTGGTGACCTGCTTCAACCCGATGAGCCTGTGGGGCGCCCGCCAGGGCCTGAACCGGCTCGGCGCCCTGCCCTTCCTGCCCAGCGACGCCCAGACCATGGGTTTCGTTCGCATCAAGGACTGGCTCAAGCTGCTCGGGTTCGATATCATTCGCGGCCGCTTTGGCTGCTACTGCCCGCCCTACCGCACCGAGCGCTGGCTGCAACGCAGCGCGTTCATGGAGAAGGCCGGCGACCGCTGGTGGCCCATCTTCGGCGCCGTCTACATGATCTCGGCGGTCAAGCGGGTGAAGAACATCCGACTCGTCGGCCCGGCCTGGAAAAGTCCGAAATCCGCGCTGGCGCCAGTCTCCGCCCCGGTGGCCACGCCCACCGGCACGCACGGCAAGACGCCGCGCGACCATCGCTGAACCCATCGACCACGCCATGCAAGAAGTTACGATTTACTCCGACGGTGCCTGCAAGGGCAACCCCGGCCCCGGCGGCTGGGGCGCCGTGCTCATCGCGGGCACCCATGAGAAAGAACTGTTCGGCGGCGAGAACCCGACCACCAACAACCGCATGGAGCTGATGGCCGTGATCGAGGCGCTGCGCTCCCTGAAGCGTCCGTGCGTGGTCCAGGTCTATACGGACTCGCAATACGTCCAGAAAGGCATCAGCGAGTGGATCACCGGCTGGAAGGCGCGCGGCTGGAAGACGGCCGACAAGAAGCCGGTGAAGAACGCCGACCTGTGGCAGCAACTCGACGAAGCGCGCCAGCCGCACACCATTTCCTGGCACTGGGTGCGCGGCCACAACGGCCACCCGGGCAACGAGCGGGCCGACGCGCTGGCGAATCGCGGCGTGGCGTCCATCGCCGTGTAACCACCCCGTCTCCGTTAGAATGCCCGCCATGCGACAGATCGTTCTCGACACCGAAACCACCGGCCTGAACCACGCCACCGGCGATCGCCTGATCGAAATTGGCTGCGTGGAACTGGTGAACCGGCGCCTGACCGGCCGCCACCTGCACTACTACGTCAACCCCGAGCGCGACATCCACGAGGACGCCATCGCCGTCCACGGCATCACGCTCGATTTCCTGGCCGACAAGCCGAAATTCGCCGAAGTCGTCCACGACATCCGCGAATTCGTGCAGGACGCCGAGTTGATCATCCACAACGCGGCGTTCGACCTGGGCTTCCTCGACATGGAATTCCAGCGGCTGGGCCACCAGCCCTTCCGCTCGCACGCCGCCAACGTGATCGATACGCTGCGCGAGGCACGCCAGATGTTCCCGGGCAAGCGGAATTCGCTCGATGCCCTGTGCGACCGCCTCGGCATCAGCAACGCCCACCGCACCCTGCACGGCGCCTTGCTGGACGCGGAACTGCTCGCCGAAGTCTACCTGGCCATGACGCGCGGCCAGAACTCGCTGGTCATCGACATGCTCGACGCCGGCCCCCACGGCGCCGGCGCCCAGGCCGCGGCGGACCTCTCCGCCCTGACCCTGCCCGTGCTGCTGGCCACCGACGACGAAGTCACCGCCCACATGGGCGTGCTGAAGGAGCTCGACAAGGCCAGCGGCGGCAAGACCGTCTGGCAGGACGCCGCCGAAGCGACGCCGACGCTGCAGTAACCCGCGAAGTTTTTCGCGGAATGCCGAAAAAAGGGCTTTACAAGATACTGCGGCATCTGCATAATCTCGTTTCTCCACTGCACGACGTCACGCAACAACGACGCCGACGCAGCAAGGGGTGGTTAGCTCAGCGGTAGAGCACTGCCTTCACACGGCAGGGGTCACAGGTTCAATCCCTGTACCACCCACCAGAATACGGTGACCAAAAAGGATCTGAGGCGAAAGCCCAGGTCCTTTTTGCTTTGGGGCGCCGCCGAAGTTGGATTCACGGTGCCCTCTGGCACAATCGCGCCATCCCGTCCGCTTTCCCTCCCTAAATGCTCCGCCTCACCCTTCTCTTCGCCATCACCGCTGTTGCCGAGATCGTCGGTTGCTACCTACCGTGGCTGGTGCTCAAGCAGGGGAAGAGCGCGCTGCTGCTAATCCCCGCCGCAATTTCCCTCGCCCTGTTCGCCTGGCTGCTAACCCTCCACCCCACCGCTGCCGGGCGGACGTATGCCGCCTATGGCGGCATGTATATCGTCGTGGCGCTGGTGTGGTTGCGGGTGGTGGATGGGGTGCGGCTGACGAGTTGGGATGTGGCCGGCGCGGTGGTGTGCCTTGCCGGCATGGCGTTGATTGCGTTGCAGCCGCGGGCTTAGCCCGTCGTCAAACCACCTCGAAGAAGTGCGTGCCGTCGCGGTCGAGTTGGGCGATGAGGCCGAATTCCCAGTCGAGGTAGGCCTGCATGGCGGCCGATGCGTTGTCGGTGCCTTCGTACGGGCGGCGGTAGCGGTCGGTTCTCGGCACGGCCAGGCGGGTTTCGCCGGATTCCAGCGGCAGGCCAGCGTCGATCCAGGCCGTGGTGCCACCTTCCAGCACCACCACCTGCGCCGATGTGAGCCGCTTCAGGTCCGCCGCCGCAAAGCGGGCGAGCTGGCTGGTGCCGCAGGTCAGCACATAGCGTTTTGCCGGAGGGATCGTCGCCAGCGCCTGCGCCAGTTGGGCGCGGATGGCAAACCAGGCGCCTGGGATATGGCGCTTGACGTAATTGGCGCTGGCCGTCACGTCGAGCACGGCGATGTCGCCCTCGCTCGCATCCTCTAGCCATTTCGCGAGTTCGGCTGGCGAGACGGAATCGACGGCATCCGCTTCCGGCACCAGCGCCGCCGACGTGCCGCGCTCGCTGCGAGCATGTTCGCCCGCCGGCTCCACCACGAATACTTCCCAGCCCATCTGCGCCAGCCACGAAGCCGTCATGTCGGCGCGCACGCCGTGGTCGTCGTCGGCCAGCACGATCCGTGCGCCGCGCACCGGGGCGCTGTGGTCGGTTTCCTGCACCAGCTGGCCGCCCGGCGCGCTGGCGAAGCCCGGCAGGTGGCCATCGGCGTATTCCTCGGGCGTGCGGACGTCGAAGCGGTACAGCGTCCGCCCCGGCTGGGCCAGCGTCGCCACGGCGTCGTGGGCAATCCGTTGCACGCCGGCCTTGTCGGCAATCGCCCGGGCGCCGCTACGGGCCCGCTCGCAGTGGGCGGCGTCCACCGCCACCGGCGCGCGCCGGCTGGCGCCGTGGTCGAGGGTCTGCCCCGCCAGCGTCCAGCCGATGGTGCCGTTGCGCAGCGCCGCCACCGGGTTCGGCAGGCCGGCATTGATCAAGGATTGCGTGCCGATGATGCTGCGCGTCCGGCCCGCGCAGTTCACGATGACCCGCGTCTGCGGGTCCGGCGCCAGTTCCCGCACGCGCAACACCAGTTCCGCGCCGGGCAGGCTGGTGGCCGTGGGGATGCTCATGGTCTGGTATTCGTCGAAGCGGCGCGCGTCCACGATGACCACATCGGCACGTTCGTCGATGAGCGCCTGCACTTCCTGCGCGGCCAGTGACGGCGTATGGCGCTTCGCCTCCACCAGCTCGCCGAACGACTTGCTCGGCACATTCACGTCGCGGAACACCTCGCCGCCGGCGGCGATCCAGGCCGCCAGCCCGCCGTCCAGCCGCGACACATCCGTATAGCCCAACCCGTGCAGCACCGCCGCCGCGCGCGGCGCCAGATCCTCACCGGCATGCTCGCCATAGACGACGATCCGCGTGTCGCGGCGCGGAATCCGTCGCCACGCTTCCAGTTCGAGCTTCGAGAGCGGGAAGTTCGCCGCCCAGAGCGGATGCTCCTGGGCGTAGGGGTCTTCCTCGCGCACGTCGATCAGCGCGATCTCGGCGCGGCCGAGCAGCGCCTGCCGCACGGACAGGCTGGAGACGGCGGGAAACACGGCGGGAATGACGGAGGGCAAAGCGGTCATGACGAAACGGGTTCCTTCGATCGATCCCAGGGATTGGGCAGGGTGGAATTGGAATAGCCGGAGATAAACGGCTTGCGCTCGCCCGCCTCCGGGTAGACGTGCCGCCGCACCGCGCCGATATTGGCGCCGTACACGTGGATGCTGATGGAGACGCGGTCCTCGTAGGCGTTGTGCACACGGTGGATGTCCCCCACCGTGGGCGACACCGCCTCCACGTGGCCCGGCTCCAACCGCGTGGCCGCGCCGTCCAACTGCGGGCGGCCTTCGGCATCGATCCGGTACGGCTGCGAATACTCGGCCCCGCGCAGCATGCCGATCAGCCCCCAGACCGTGTGGTCGTGGATGGGCGTGCGCTGCCCCGGCCCCCAGACAAAGCTGACGATCGAGAACCGCTCGGCGGAATCGCAATGGAGCAGGACCTGCTGGTAGTACTCAGGGTGCGGCTGGGCGAAGGCGTCGGGCAGCCAGTCGTCGCGCGCCACCAGCGTGGCGAGCAGCGCGCCGCCTTCGGCCAGGATGCGGGGCTCATCGGGCTGCTGGTCGAGCAGCGCCGAGAGACCGGTGATGAACTCGCGCAGCGGCGTGAGCGTACGCGCTGGGTGCGTGGGGTGTGTCAGGGCGTCGTGCATCCCGTGTCTCCTCGGTGGTCCGCGCGGTGATCCCGTTCGGTGGGCCGTCTGTGGATGGCGACGATCGCTGCGGCCCTGTCTCGAACAGCGGCCTTAAACATAGCACGAAGCCATCGTTCCGATATGGGTCAACCGGCCAGCGCGGCGCGGCCGGCGGCGGTCAGGATGGCGTCGTTCTGCGGCGTGTGGATGCGGCTGCAAAGCACATCGCGATAGTGCCGTTCGAGCGGATTGTTGCGGCTCAGGCCGTGATTGCCCGACAGCTGCAGCGCCAGCTCCACCGCCCGGATCGCATTGCCGGTGACGGTGTACTTCAGCAGCCCGCTGTCCGTCGCCGAGGCCAGCGTGCCGGCATCGGCCCGCGCGGCGGCATCGTCGAGCAACACCTGGTTGGTACGGAGCAGCGCGGCGATCTCGCCGATGGTCTCCTGCACGCGCGGCAGGGTGGCGAGCGGCGCACCCAGGCTGCCCGGCGCGCGGTCCTGCACGAAGCTGCGGATCCAGTCGAAGCCGGCCCGCGCCACGGCGTCGTAGAGCGTGCCGAGCAGGCCCACCATCCACGCCTGCTGGTCGGCATTGGCGTCCACGTCGGCCTGGCTGGCCCCGGCTGGCGCCCAGGCCTCGGGCCGGCGGATGTCCACCGCATGGTCGAGCGGAATCCACACGTCCTCGAACACGGTTTCATGGCTGCCGGACGCGCGCAGGCCGAGGTGATTCCAGCTCTCCACCACGCGGATGCCCGGCGTGTCGGCCGATGGCTTCGGCACCAGGAAGATGCCCACGCGCGGCTCCGGCTCGTGCGTGCGGCCCCACACGGCCAGCCAGCGCAGCGCCGGAATGCCGGTGGTGTAGAGCTTGTGGCCGCGAATGCGCCAGCGGTCGCCAACGCGCGTGGCGACGGTGCCCGGCAGGCCGCCGCGCGCCGGCGAGCCGAGTTCCGGCTCCACGCGCAGCGAGTTGATCAGCGCGCCCTCTTCCACCGCGCTGGCGAAGACCTCGCGGCGCACCACCTCGGGCCAGCGCGAATCGGCCCGGCCGATGGCGCGATGCTGGAGATAGGTCATGGTCAGGACAAGCGCCGTGGCCGGGTCGCCGGCCGCCACGGCCGCGATGATCCGGCGTGCCTCCGCCAGCCCCGCCCCACCACCGCCGTAGTCGCGCGGCACCACCTGGGCGATCAGGCCATGTTCGTGCAGCAGCTCGAAGTTCGCGTGCGGGAAGCTGCCGTCTGCGTCATGGCGCGCGGCGGTGGTAGCCAGCCGGGCGGTCAGCGTCGCCAGCAACTCGGCCAGCCGGGGCTCGCTCGCAGGCAGGCGGCGCAGGGTGGTACGCGGGGAAGTCGAAGCCATGATGGGGGATCTCGGGAAAGCATCGTGCGATGAGTGCCGCATAGCGTACCGCGCGCCCGCCGCGCCGATAACGACGCATATCGCATATCGAGCGACGGTTTCTGCCGCATATCGAGCCGCGTTTTTATTCGTTTGGGGCCACCGCCCGCCGGGCGTACTTTGCTCGTCATTCCTGACACCGCCCGCAAGGAGGCCCGCGCCATGAGCGTCGATTTCATCGGCATGATCCAGAGCCAGAAGCAGTCCGAGATCCATCCGCCCTCGGGCCCCGTGATCGACCGCGACTATGTGCGCGCGTTCGCCCAGGCCCATGAGCAGGCCGGGTTCGACCGCGTCCTGGTGCCGCACCACTCCACCGGCCCGTCGGCCACGCTGACGATTGCCTACGCGGCGGCCGTGACCGAGCGCATCCACTTCATGCTGGCGCACCGCCCCGGTTTCACGGCGCCGACGCTGGCGGCGCGCCAGATCGCCACGCTCGACCAGTTCAGCGGCGGCCGGCTGGGGGTGCACTTCATCTCGGGCGGCTCCGACAGCGAGCAGGCGCGCGACGGCGATTTCCTCGATCACGACCAGCGCTACGCGCGCACGGACGAGTACCTGGGCATCCTGCGGCGCATCTGGACCGAGGACAAGCCGTTCGACCACGACGGCGAGTTCTACCGCTTCACGCAGGGCTTCTCGGAGGTCAAGCCGGCCCAGAAACCGCATGTGCCGATCTACTTCGGCGGCGCGTCCGAGGCGGCGCTGACCGTGGCGGGCAAGCATGCCGATGTCTACGCGCTGTGGGGCGAGTCGCTCGACCAGGTGCGCGAACTGACTACCCGCGTGCGGGCGGAAGCCGCCAAGCACGGGCGCGAGGTGCGCTTCTCGGTGTCGTTCCGCCCGGTGCTGGCGGAGACCGAAGAGAAAGCGTGGGCGCGTGCCGACAACATCCTCGAACGGACCCGCGCGCTGCGCGTGCAGGCCGGCTACAGCCGGGGCGGCCCGCAGCAGAGCGAAGGCGCGCGCCGCCTGCTGGCCGCCGCCGAACAGGGCGATCGCGTGGACCAGCGCCTCTGGACCGCCATCGCCCGCGAGACCGGCGGCCGCTCCAACTCCACCGGGCTGGTCGGCACGCCCGAACAGGTGGCGGAGGCCCTGCTGGCTTACTACGACGTCGGCGTGACCACCTTCCTGATCCGCGGCTTCGACCCGCTGGAGGACGCCATCGACTACGGCCGCGAGCTTATTCCACGCGTACGGGAGCTGGTGGCACGCCGCGATGCGGAAGCCAGCCGCAAGGCCGCCTGAGGCCGCCTGAGGCCGCCTGAGGCCACCTGCGCCTGCGCCTGCGCCCAACAACAACGAAAACGGGGAGTTTCCACACCATGAGCCAATCCAACGAATCGAATCCGCCCAACCTGCCGCAGCCCAACACCCGCCGACGCGGCGTGCTGCGGCTGGCCGGCAGCGCCGCCCTCGCCGCCCCGGCGCTGATCCTGGGCCGGCAGGCGTGGTCGGCGCCGCGCAAGCTCACCTTCGCGTGGAACCAGAATTCGTTCTGCCTGACGCCCATCGTGGTGGCGCAGGAGCGCGGCTTCTTCGAGAAGAACGGCCTGCAGGTGGATCTGATCAACTACAGCGGCTCCACGGACCAGCTGCTGGAGTCGATTGCCACCGGCAAGGCGGATGCGGCGGTGGGCATGATCCACCGCTGGCTCAAGCCGCTGGAAGCCGGCTTCGACGTCAAGATCATCGGCAGCTCCCACGGCGGCTGCGTGCGGCTGGTGGGGGCCAAGGCGGCGGGGGTGACCAACCTCCAGGCGCTCAAGGGCAAGACCGTGGGCGTGAGCGACCTGGCCGCACCAGGCAAGCACTTCTTCACGATCCTGCTGGCCAAGAATGGCATCGACCCCGACCGCGACATCACCTGGCGCCAGTACCCGGCCGACCTGCTCGGCGTGGCCGTCGACAAGGGCGAGATCCAGGCGATTGCCGATGGCGACCCCAATCTCTACCTGCTGGAGAAACGCACCAACGGCGCCTACGTGGAGCTGGCCACCAACCTGACCGGCGAGTACGCGCGCAAGGTCTGCTGCGTGGTCGGCGCCCGGGGCGATCTGGTCCGCAACGACAAGCCGGCCGCCGCCGCACTCGCGCGGTCCATCGTGCAGGCCACGGATTTCGTCAACGAGAACCCGAACGAGGCCGCGAAGATCTTCGCCAAGTACTCGCCCAAGATCAGCCCGGACGATCTGCGCAAGCTCTACGCCACGCTGACCTACACCCACCACCCCACCGGCGTGGACCTGCAGGAGGAAATCGCCTTCTATGCCGACGACTTCCGCAAGATCGGCGTGCTGAAGAAGTCCACCGACGCGAAGCGGCTGGCGCAGCACGTCTACGCCAACGTACTGGGATGATGCGATGACCACAACGAGTCCCTCCACGCTCGACACCCGGCATGCCTCGCTCGCCGCCAACGCGCCACGCCAGGCCGCCGTGGCCCGGCCGGGCCGCCTCTGGCCGACCGGCCTCCTGGCCGCGCTGGCCTGGGCCGCGTTCGGCGCCATCACCTGGCGCTGGCCGAACAAGGTGGCCGGCTTCACCGACTGGGCCTACACCGAGGAACTCGGCATCGCCGCGCTGGTGGTCGCTGCCGCGCTGGCCGGGCTGGCGCTGGCGGGATCGCGCCTCCCCCCGCTGCACCGCATGCTGGCCACCCTGCGCCCCACCGGGCCGTGGCTGGTGGCGTTGCCGCTCGGCTTCCTCGGCTGGGAAATTCTCACCGCCAAGGCCGCGCTGCTGCCCACGCCGTTCTTCGCGCCGCCGCAGGCCCTGATCGAGGTCTATGTGGATGACTGGCGCCGCCTGGGCGACAGTGTCGTCAACACCATCCGCCTGCTGGGGCTGGGCGTGGCCTATGGCGGCGTGGCGGGCTTCCTGATCGGCGTGTCGATTGGCTGGTCGCGGCGCATCGGCTACTGGGTGCACCCGGTGCTGCGCGTGCTGGGTCCGCTGCCCTCCACCGCCCTGCTGCCGCTGACCTTCTACTTCTTCCCGTCGAGCTACTCGGCCGCCGTGTTCCTGATTGCGCTGGCCACCGCGTTCCCCGTGGCGGTGCTCACGTGGTCCGGCGTGGCGAGCGTCAACAAGAGCTATTACGACGTGGCGCGCACGCTGGGCGCCTCCGGCTGGTTCCTGGTGCTGCGCGTGGCGATTCCGGCCGCGCTGCCGCAGGTCTTCGTCGGCCTGTTCATGGGGCTGGGCGCGTCGTTCTCTGTGCTGGTGACCGCCGAGATGATGGGCGTGAAGTCCGGGCTGGGCTGGTACCTCACCTGGGCGCAGGGCTGGGCTTCGTACGTGAACATGTACGCCGCGCTGATCGTGATGGCGCTGCTGTTCTCGAGCGTCATCACGCTGTTGTTCGCCGTGCGCGACCGCGCGCTCTCGTGGCAGAAAGGAACTGTGAAATGGTAGCCGTGCTGGAACGTGAACCCGTGGCGGAAGCACCGGCAGCCCAGGCCAGCGCCGGGGCCCGCATCGACATCCGCAACGTCAGCCATGACTTTGGCGATGCCGGCCAGCGCCTGCCCGTATTGGACAACGTGAACCTGAGCGTGGCGCCCGGCGAGTTCGTGGCGCTGCTGGGGCCGAGCGGCTGCGGCAAGTCCACGCTGCTGCGGCTGGTGGCGGGGCTGGATGCGCCCACGTCCGGCCAGATCCTGCAGGACGGCACGCCGATCACCGAGCCCGATCCGTCGCGCATCGTGGTCTTCCAGGACCCCACGCTCTTCCCGTGGCGCCGCGTGCGCGCCAACGTGGCGCTCGGCCTGCAGGCACGCGGCATCGCCCGGCAGGAGGGGCATCGCGTGGACGAGGCGCTGCGGCGCGTGGGGCTGGAAGCCTTCGACCGCGCGTTTCCGCACCAGCTCTCCGGTGGCATGGCGCAGCGCGTGGCGCTGGCCCGCGCGCTGGTCAACGACCCGCGCCTGCTCGTGCTCGACGAACCGCTCGGCAAGCTGGACTCCCTGACGCGCCTGACCATGCAGAGCGATCTCGTCGAACTGTGGCAGCGCGCGCGGTTCTCGGCCCTGCTGGTCACGCACGATGTGGAGGAGGCGCTGTTCCTGGCCCAGCGCGTGATCGTCTTCAGCCAGCGGCCGGCGCGCATCACGGCGGAGATCGTGGTGGACCTGCCCTACCCGCGCCATCGCGGCGATCCGCGCCTGACTGCGCTGCGGCATGAAGCGCTGCGCCATCTGGGGCTCGATGCCAGCTGGTGATGGGTGCTTCGGTCTGGCTCAACAACCTGCTGGCGGGGCTGCAGGCGGCGCAGCTTGCGCTGCTGCGGCTCTGCCACGCGCTGGGCCTGACGGGCGATAGCCACGGCCAGCCGGCGTGGCCGTGGGCACGGCGCATTGCCGGCGAGACGCTGCTGATCGATCCCGGGCTGGCCCGGCAACTGGCGTGGAGCCTCGTGGCGATGGCATTCGCGCTGCTCGCGCTGATGTTGGCGCTGGCATGGCGACGGGGCCGGCTGGCCTCGTTCGGCGCCGGCGCGCTCGCCCTGATCCTCGCTCCATGGCCGGCGCCCGACCTCGTCCTCGGCCCCGCCGCCCCCACCAGCTTCCACGTCAGTCCTACCCCCTTCGCCGTGGCCTCCATCGCGCGGGGTGAACGGGTCTATACCCGGCACTGCGCGGCCTGCCATGGCGACGATGGCCGGGGCGAGGGGCCGCTGGCGGCGTCGCTGTCGCGCTGGCCGCCGACGCTCGCCGGCCCGCTGCTGGGCCGCCGCGCCGATGGCGAACTGTTCTGGCATATCGTGGCCGGCATGCGGGGCCGCGACGGCCAGCCGACCATGCCCACGTTCGGCGCCACGCTGAGCGACGCCGATGTCTGGGCCGTCATCGACTATATGAAGGCGCTGTCCGCCGGCACCGGCGCGCGCCTGCAGGGGACGTGGCCCACGGCGCTGGCCCTGCCGGACATGCCCGTGCAATGCGAAGGCGCGGCGCCCCGCTCGCTGGCCGACTGGCGCGGGACGCAGCGGGTGCGGCTGGTGGCCGTGGATAGCCGCGCGGCGCTGCCGATGGAGGACCCGCGCTTCCTGACCCTGCTGGTGACGCCGGATGGCCACGCGCCCGCCGAGGTGCCGCAGTTCCGGGCCGGCTGCGTCGCCGCCGCGTCCGAGGCGTGGGCGGTGATGGCGCGCATTGCCGGCGTGTCCCCGGCGGCCTTGCCGGGCACCGCCCTGCTGAGCGACCGCCAGGGCTGGCTGCGGGCCCGAGGGGCGCCGGGGCAGGCCGCGTGGCGCGAATCGGACCTGCTGTGCACGTCCGGGGGACCGCGCCAGTCTCCGGATCCATCGGTCGATGCCCCCGTCGATGGCCTGACCGCCCTGCTGCTGCGCATGGACGCCGAGCCGGTCCGCTTCGTCAAGGGCGGCTTCGTCCATTAGCCCAAGGGCTTTGCACTTTCAGAATCGTCTCAAAGACAGCAGCGGTCGCCGTGCTTACCGTGGGGGTTCCGTCCCACCACAAAGCGCCGCGCATGTCCCTCGATGTCCTTCCCGATGAAATCACCCTGCAGGCCGTCTCCGGCCGGACGCTGACGTGGACCGGCCACTACGCCGTGTCCGCCGGCCTGTTCGAGATCCGGCCGCCCCGTATTCCGCGCGACGCGCGCCCCGTGTTCGACGAGGATCTTGACTGCATCATCGGCTACCAGCGCAGCTTTGGCGGCTGCTATCAGTTGTACGACCTTAACGGCGACATGACGGCGATCTGGGAGGGGCTGCGGGACACGGTGCCGGTGGAGAAGCGCGACCCCATGCTGGTGGTGGGCGGCCTGTGGGCGGCCAATGTGCGCGGCCTGACCGCGCTGGCGCTGCCCGGCATCGGCTCGGCCATGGCCCCGACCACGCTGGCCCTGCTGCGCAAGCGCTTTTCCGGGCTGGCGGCCGCACCACTGCTGTTCACGGCCGCCGCGCACACCACGATGAACGATGCGCACCGCTTCGTGCCGGTGCATATCCTGCGGCTGGCCATGCGCCACGGGGACCGCATCCAGCCGCCGCCCGGTGTGCCCGGCGCGGCGCGCTACCTGGCCCGGATGGCGATCCGGCGGCGGCCCTGCATGCTGGATGTGGTGACGACCCATGGCAACGCCACGATCGTCCAGTTCGAGTACTGGTCCTACGCGGACACGTTGCCGGCGGCCTGATGCGACGGACCCGACTGACCCGCCTGACCCGCCTGACCCGGCAGCTTGGGCGCCACGGAGTCGATGGCGGCCAGCACGGCCTCCACCGAGGGCGGCTTGCCCTGGTCGCCGATCGACACCGACTGGCCCGGCTTCTGCACGCCGAAGTGCTCGCACGAAGTGGCCGTGAAGATCATCACCGTGGGCTTGCCGAGCGCGTCGGCCAGATGGACAAAGCCGGTGTCCATGCCGACGACCAGCGCGGCGGCGTCCAGACGCTGCGCCACCTCGGTGATCGACATGCGCGGCAGCACCTCGGCGTCCGGAATCGCGGCGGCCAGCGCGCGGGACTCCTCGTGCTCCTTCTCCGAGCCCCACGGCAGCTGCACGCGGAACCCGCGCGCCGCCAGCGACTGGCCCACCGCAATCCAATGGGCCTGCGGCCATTTCTTGATTTCGGCGGAGGTGGCATGGAACAGCATCGCGCGCGGCACGCCGTCCGTGTTCAGCGGGGTGGCCGGGGCCGGTATGCGCAGCGCGTTGGTCTCGGCTTCGGGATAGGTGTAGCCCAACGCGTTGGCCGTCACCAGCCGCATCTTTTCGCGGCAGGTGGCGTTGCCATGCGGGCCGAAAATGTCGGTGTAGGCGAATTCGGCCTTCGCCTCCCCCAGGAATTCGGCGGCGTAGCCGAAGCGGCGCGGCGAGCGGGCCAGCCGGGCGACGATCGCGCTCTTGTAGACGCCATGCACGTCCACCACGACGTCGTACTTCTCGCGGCGCAACTCACGCACGGCGCGCAGGATGCCGCGCAGGTCCTTCCACTTCTTGCCGTTCTTCTTGAACTGCCGCAGCGGCGGCGCAATCACCCGGTCTACGCCGATGGCCCAGCGCGGAATGTCCGCGCACGAGGCGTCGGCCACCCAGTCGATGGCGGCGTCGGGATAGGCGCGGCGCAGGTCGGACACCAGCGGCAGCGTATGCACCATGTCACCGAGCGAGGTGATCTTGATCAGCAGGATTCGCTTCATGAAATCGGGGGCAGCGGATGGGCGCGCGGGCGATGGGGCCCGGGGCGCGAAGGCGCTAGTATGCCTGAGCCGCCCGGGCGGGCCGCGGTCGGACCTGCCATCCACACCCCCTACGCGCCCGGGGCGTCACAGGGCCAGTTCGCCCAGCCCGGCTCCCCCCTATTGCCAGACCGAGGCGTCCGGCACCACCGTGGCGAACCGGTCATTCAGCGCCGCCAGCGTAACCCGGTGCAGTTCGGCAGCTGCCAGCGGCTCCCCGCCGAGCGGATCGGGCAAATCCCGCGTGGCGCAGGCGCTGGCCACCAGCGTGACGCGGTAGCCATGGTCGAGCGCCGACCGCACGGTGGCGCTGACGCACATATGGGTCTGGAAGCCGGCCACGATCAGTTCCTTTTTACCCAGCGCGGCCAGCCGGGCGTCCAGCTCGGTGCCGGCGAAGCTGTTCGGCAGCTGCTTGACCACGGTTTCCTCGCCAGGCGCGGGCTGGAGCCCCTCGATGATTGCGGCATACGGGCCGGCCGGGTCGAACGCGCCGCCGGCCTTGCCGTGATGCACCACATGGATCACCGGCGTGCCGTGGGCACGGGCGCGCGCCAGCAGGTCGGCACAGGCCGCCACGGCCTCGGGCATGCCGGTCAGCGGCAGCTTGCCATCGATGTATTCGCGCTGATGGTCGATCAGGACCAGCACGGCGGCTTCCCAGGCGGCAGGGGTGCGGCTGGCACCGGCGGCGTCGAGCAGCGTGAAGGGCGCGGACATGGGGCGGTTCTCCTAGTTGGGTATGCACGCAGCGTAGGGCAGGCTATGCTGTGCGCCAATTCGCCACGAACTCACACTCACTGTGCAAAAAAGCACAATCTCCTGGGACGACCTGCTCACGCTTTCCACGCTGATCCGGGCCGGCAGCTATTCGGCCTGCGCGCGGGAACTGGACATTACCCACGCCACGGCGATCCGACGCATCCGCCGGCTGGAGGCGGCGCTCGGCAAACCCGTGGCCACGCGCACCGACGGCACCTTCGTGCTGACCAGCGTGGGCCGCAATGCGCTGACGGCGGCGCGGCAGATGGAGCAATCGGCCGACCGCCTGCTGCGCGAGATGGAAGGCGCGAGCGCGGGGGTGTCTGGCGTGGTCCGTGTGGCGACCACGGCGGCGCTCGGCAGCGACTTCCTGACGCCCCGGCTGCCGTCGCTCTACGCGCAGAACCCCGATATGGAAGTCCGGCTCGAGGTGGACAACCGCGTCACCAGCCTCGCCCGGCGCCGCGCCCATATCGCCGTGCGGCTGAACCGCCCGCACGAGGGCGAACTGGTGGCCCAGCGCGCCGGCACGCTGCGCTTCGGGCTCTATGCCTCCGCACGCGGGCCGGTGGCCGACGACGCGCCGCTATGCGGCCTGCTCGACGAAGGCTTCACGCTCCCCGAAGTGGCGTGGCCGCAGTCCCTCGGCCGGCCGTTCTCGTTCCAGTCCAACAGCCTGCTTGGGGTGCGCGCCGCCGTGCGCGCCGGGCTCGGCATCGCCCTGCTGCCCCACTTCCTGGCCCACGACGATCCGGCGTTGCAACTGGTGCGCGAGGTGCCCGAGGTGATACGCGAGGTCTGGCTCGCCTACCCTGCCGAATTCCGGGGCGCCTCCCGCTTCCGGCCCGTGATCGACTGGCTGGCGGACACCCTCGCCGACTGCCCTTAACGCAACAACGCGCACCCCGGTCCACCATCGCCTGTTGCATCGGCACGACCCACGCGGCGCATGCGCCACCTCGTGTGGCATGCCGCACCAGATTGCCGAAAAGGCCGTCCGGCGCGGCCCTGCGGTCTGCTACGCTACGAATCGGTTGCCAGCCAAGGGGCGGGGGTTGTGGATCAAAGCCCGGCAGCCGATAAAACGGGTTCAGTGCAAATACCAAGAAGAGATTCATGCGGCACTCCTTGAAGTACCGGATGGCGATCGCCGCAGCCGGCGTGGTCACGGTCATTCTCGTGACGCGCGCTTGCTACGCCCAGTTCTATGCCTATGAAAGCCTGAAGACGCTGCTTCAGGCGCAGCAGGACACACTGGTCAAACTGGTCGCCGGCCAACTCGACGAAAAACTCGAATCCCGTGAGGTGGTACTGCGCCGCCTCGCGCGCACACTTGCGCCCCATCTGGACGAGACCCCGCGCCAGCAGTCGGCCCTGGCTACCGACGCTGTCGATATGCCCGAGAGCTTCAACGCCGTGTTCCTGGCCCGCCCGGACGGCACGCTCTCGTTCAGCACCGCCGTGCCGGAAGGCGTAAAGATGACCGTGGGCGAGCGCGACTATTTCCGCGCCATCGAACGTGGCGCCTCGTTCGCCGTGTCGGACCTGCTGCAGGGCAAGCACTCTGCCGCGCCGGGCGTCATCCTCGCCGTGCCGATGCGCGATACGGACGGCAAGCTGCGCGCCGTGGTGGGCGGCGTGCTGAACCTGTCGGCCAACAACTTCCTGCGCGAACTGGCGCACAGCCGCGTGGGCGTGACCGGCTACTACTGCCTGGTCTCCGCCGGCGCCAATCCGCGCTACGCGCTGCACCCCGAGGCGGACCGCGTGCTGGCGCCGGCCCATGCCCTCGGCGAAATGTGCGGCGCCGAGCAGGCCGAGTCCGACTGGGAAGTCTTCTGGCCCACTCAGCCCATCGTGTCGCGCTACCTGCTGTCGTCGAATGGCTGGGAGGTGGTAGCGGTGCTTCCGGCGGAGGAAGCCTATGCCCCGCTGATCGACGTCCGCCAGCGCACGGTCGTGATCGGCTTCTTTTCCCTGCTGATTACCGCCGCGCTGATGTGGCTGGTGATTCGCCGCCTGCTTGCCCCGCTCGAGCACCTGCACCGCACGGTGCGCCAACTGGCGATGCAGCCCGCCGCCGTCTCGGACCTGCCGGTGCGGCGCGACGACGAGATCGGCGAACTGGCCGGCTCATTCGCCGAGGTGCTGCACCAGCTTTCCGAGCGAGAGGCCGCGCTGAAGGCCGCCAAGGACCGTGCCGCCGCCAGCGAGAAGCGGATCGAGGCGATTGCCAACCATGTGCCGGACTTCGTCGCCTTCATCGACGTCAACGAACGCTTCGCCTTCGTGAACCAGGCCTACGCGCGCCACTTCGGCCTCCCTGCCGATCAGGTGGCCGGGCTGTCGCTGCGTGAGCTGTGGGGCACGCCGGAATATGTGGCGAATGCGCCCTATCTTGAAGAGGCCCGCGCCGGACGCGTGACCACCTTTACCCGCGAGTCGGCCGATGGGCTGGCGTGGGAGGTCACCTACCAGCCGGCGTGGAACGACGCCCAGGACACGGTGTCCGGCCTGCACATGTTCGCGCGCGACGTGACCGGGGAGCGCCAGAAGCTGCGCTCGCTGGAGGCACAGACCCTGTCCGACCACCTGACCGGCCTGCTCAACCGCAAGGGCTTCGATCGCCGGCTCAACGAGACCATGGCCCGCGCCGATGCCGGCGGCCACCGCGCGGCGCTGCTGCTGGTGGACCTGGACGACTTCAAGGCGGTGAACGACACCTACGGCCACCCGGTGGGCGACCGCCTGCTGGTGTCCTTCGCCGAACGGCTCGCCACCTGCGTGCGCAAGGGCGACGCGGTGGCCCGCATCGGCGGCGACGAGTTCGCCATCATCCTGGACAACGTATCGAACCCGGCCACCGTGGAACGGATTGCCCAGACCGTGGTGCAGGCCGCGCTGCGGCCCTTCCCCGTGGATGGCCTGACGCTCGTCTCCACGGCCAGCGTGGGCAGCGCCATCCATCGACCGGATACCGGCTCGTCGGTCAGCGAGTTGTTCATGCGGGCCGACATGGCGCTCTACGAGGCCAAGCGCCACGGCAAGGCCCGCCATGCCGCGCCGAATTGCGCGCCGGTTGGTGCCCCAACCGCCCCCGCCGGCGCGATGTCCGGAACCTGAAACGGAACGGTGGCGCCCCAACCGCTGGCGCCACCGTCCCTCCCCCCTACCGACTCACCGGTGCATCACCGCACGCGGCCTTCCTTCCACGCCTGGAGCAGCTTGTCATAGGCGATGGTCTCGCCCTTCGGCTTCTCGTTGTCCAGCTTCTTCCAAGGCGCGTGCTCGGTGCTCAGCCACTTGGCCGGGTCGCTCTTGGGGTTCAGCTTGGGCGCACAGTTGGTCATGCCGGCGCGCTGGAGCCGCGCCATTACCTGATCCATCTCCTCGGCCAGGTTGTCCATGGCCGCCTGCGGGGTCTTCTCGCCCGTCACCGCCGTGGCCACGTTCTTCCACCAGAGCTGGGCCAGCTTCGGGTAGTCGGGCACGTTGGTACCGGTCGGCGTCCAGGCCACGCGGGCCGGGCTGCGATAGAACTCGATCAGGCCGCCGTACTTGGCCGCGTTCTTGGTCAGGTAGTCGGTGTTGATGTCGCTCTCGCGGATAAAGGTCAGGCCCATCAGCGACTTCTTCAGCGAGACCGACTTGGCCGTCACGAACTGGGCGTAGAGCCACGCGCCCGCCAGGCGGTTGGGGTCGGTGTTCTTGAAGAAGGTCCAGGAGCCCACGTCCTGGTAGCCGTTCTGCATGCCCTGCTTCCAGTACGGCCCATATGGCGACGGCGCCATGCGCCACTTGGGCGAGCCATCGGCATTCACCACCGGCAGGCCCTTCTTGGTCATGTCCGCCGTGAAGGCCGTGTACCAGAAGATCTGCTGGGCGATCTGGCCCTGCGCGGGCACAGGGCCGGCTTCGGAGAAGGTCATGCCCATGGCCTGCTGCGGGGAGAACTTCTTCATCCATTCGATGTACTTGGTCAGCGCGTAGACCGCCGCCGGGCTGTTGGTGGCGCCGCCGCGTGAGACCGAGGCGCCTACCGGCGTGCACTTGTCCTCCGCCACGCGGATGCCCCACTCGTCCACCGGTATGCCGTTGGGCAGGCCCTTGTCGGCGGTGCCGGCCATCGACAGCCAGGCGTCCGTGAAGCGCCAGCCGAGCGAGGGGTCCTTCTTGCCGTAGTCCATGTGGCCGTAGACCTTCTTGCCGTCCAGCTCCTTCACATCGTTGGTGAAGAAGTTGGCGATGTCCTCGTAGGCCGACCAGTTGGTCGGCACGCCGAGGTCATAGCCGTACTTGGCCTTGAACTTGTCCTGCAGGTCCTTGCGGGCGAACCAGTCGGCGCGGAACCAGTACAGATTGGCGAACTGCTGGTCGGGCAGCTGGTACAGCTTGCCGTCCGGCGCCGTGGTGAACTTGGTGCCGATGAAGTCCTTCACGTCGAGGCCGGGATTGGTGAATTCCTTGCCGGCACCGTTCATATAGTCGGTCAGCGGCAGRATCGCGCCATAACGGTAGTGGGTGCCGATCAGGTCCGAATCGGAGATCCAGCCGTCGTAGATCGACTTGCCGGACTGCATCGACGTCTGGAGCTTCTCCACCACGTCGCCTTCCTGGATCAGGTCGTGGTTGACCTTGATGCCGGTGATTTCCTCGAACGCCTTGGCCAGCGTCTTGGACTCGTATTCATGCGTGGTGATGGTCTCCGACACCACATTGATCTGCGTCACACCCTTGGCCTTGAGCTTGGCGGCGGCGTCGATGAACCACTTCATCTCGGCCATCTGCTTGTCCTTGGCCAGCGACGACGGCTGGAACTCGTTGTCCACCCACTTCTTCGCGGCGGCCTCGTCGGCTCGCGCCCCGCCGCATGCCAGCGTGGCCGCCATGGCCAGGGCCGACATCCCCAACTTCACGTGCACTTTCATCAGTGTCTCCTATTGGAATAATGGAATGATGGAACGGCAACGACTGCGCGCGCCGGCGGGCGTCAGCCACGGCGCATGACCACAAGCAGCACCACGGCCGCGATGGCCGCGCTGATCCAGATCGACGGTTCCTCCGCCAGCCCGAACCAGGTCTGCATCTTCTCGCCCAGCCCTACCCAGGCCAGGTTGATCCACGCGGCGAACATCAGCCCGATGAACAGCCGGTCGCCGCGCGTGGTGGCAATCGGCAGGAAGCCCTTGCGCATGACCGTGGGGGAGCGCGCCTCCCAGACCGTCATGCCGATCAACATCACCACCACCAGCGCGAAGAACACCGCCACCGGGGTGGTCCAGACCATCCAGCTCAACATGTGACGAACTCCTCTCTTTGACCGGGGCGCGCTACACGCGGCCCATGGCGAAGCCCTTGGCGATGTAGTGCCGCACGAACCAGATCACGATGGCGCCCGGCACGATGGTCAGCACGCCGGCGGCGGCCAGCACGCCCCAGTCCATGCCGGAGGCCGACACCGTGCGGGTCATGGTGGCCACGATCGGCTTGGCATTGACCGAGGTCAAGGTCCGCGCCAGGAGCAGTTCCACCCAGCTGAACATGAAGCAGAAGAACGCCGCCACGCCCACCCCGGCCTTGATCAGCGGCAGGAAGATGGTCAGGAAGAAGCGCGGGAACGAGTAGCCGTCCACATAGGCGGTTTCGTCGATCTCGCGCGGCACGCCGGACATGAAGCCTTCCAGGATCCAGACCGCCAGCGGCACGTTGAAGACCAGATGCGCCAGCGCCACGCCGAGGTGGGTGTCCATCAGCCCGATGGTGGTGTAGAGCTGGAAGAACGGCAGCAGGAACACCGCCGGGGGCGTCATGCGGTTGGTCAGCAGCCAGAAGAACACGTGCTTGTCGCCGATGAACTGGTAGCGCGAGAACGCGTAGGCCGCCGGCAGCGCCACGCTGATCGAGATCACCGTGTTCAGGGCGACGTAGATCAGCGAGTTGATGTAGCCGGAGTACCAGGAGGCATCGGTGAAGATGGTCCGGTAGTGCTCGAGCGTGAACGACGCCGGCCACAGCGACAGCGTGGTCAGGATCTCCTCGTTGGTCTTGAATGACATGTTGACCATCCAGTAGATCGGCACGATGGCGAACAACAGGTAGACCACCAGGAACACCGGCCGCCATGCGCCGGCCCGGTTGCTGGCGTGTTGACTAGCCATGGGGCACCTCCTCCCCGCCGGACGTGCCGGCGCGCTGCATCCAGTTATAGAGGATGAAACAGGTCAGCAGGATGATCAGGAAGTAGACAATCGAGAACGCCGCCGCCGGCCCCAGGTCGAACTGGCCCACCGCCTTCTGGGTCAGGTACTGGGAAAGGAAGGTGGTGGCGTTGCCCGGCCCGCCGCCGGTCAGCACGAAGGGCTCGGTATAGATCATGAAGCTGTCCATGAAGCGCAGCAGCACGGCAATCATCAGCACGCCGCGCAGCTTGGGGAGCTGGATGTAGCGGAAGACGGCGAAGCGGCTCGCCCCGTCGATCTGGGCCGCCTGGTAGTAGGCGTCCGGAATCGCGCGCAGCCCGGCGTAGCAGAGCAGCGCCACCAGCGGGGTCCAGTGCCAGACATCCATCACCAGCACCGTGACCCAGGCATCCACCGCGCTGCCCGTGTAGTTATAGTCGAATCCCATCGCCTCCAGGGCGGCGCCGAGCAGGCCGATGTCGGTGCGGCCGAAGATCTGCCAGATCGTGCCGACCACGTTCCATGGAATCAGCAGCGACAGCGCGATGATGACCAGCACCGCCGACGCCCGCCAGCCCTTGGCCGGCATGGCCAGCGCCAGCAGGATGCCGAGCGGGATCTCCACCAGCAGCACGGCCAGCGAGAAGCCGAGCTGGCGGATCAGGGCGTCGTGCAGTTCGGCATCGCGCAGCACGGTGCGGAACCATTCCGTGCCGACGAACACGCGGCGCTCCGGCGAGATGATGTCCTGCACCGAATAATTGACGATGGTCATCAGCGGCAGGATGGCGGAGAACGCCACGCACAGCACCACGGGCAGCACCAGCAGCCAGGCCTTCTGGTTGACGGGCTTCATTGGACCAGTTCCTCGTTGATATAGAAGCAGGTGTGGCGATTGAACACCGTGAGCCACGCCGTGTCCCCGGGGGCCAGGGTGGCCGCCTCGGTGCCGAGCCGGGCGCGCAGGATGCCGCCGGCCTGATCGCCCTCCCCCGCCACCGTGCCGGTGACGAGCCAGTACGTGCCGATGTCCTGCGCGCGCGTCACGCGCATCGGCATGGCCTGGGGGTCGTCGGCGGCGGCCAGTTGCAGGTACTCGGGCCGCACCCCCACCTTGAAGGTGCCGGCGCCCTCCAGCGCGGCGCCGATGCCCGCCGGCAGCTCCGGCATGTAGCGGCGCCCGGCCACCTCGATGGCGCCGTTGCGCCACGTCCCCGGCAGGAAGTTCATGCCCGGCGAGCCGATGAAATTGCCGACAAAGGTATGCGCGGGCCGCTCGAACAGCGCATCGGCGGCGCCCACCTGCACCGCCTTGCCGCGCGACATCACCACCACCTGATCGGCGAAGGTCAGCGCCTCGGTCTGGTCGTGCGTCACGTAGATCAGCGTCAGCCGGAATTCGTGATGGATTTCCTTGAGCTTGCGCCGCAACTGCCATTTCAGGTGCGGATCGATCACGGTCAGCGGCTCGTCGAACAGGATGGCCGAGACGTCCTGCCGCACCAGCCCGCGCCCGAGCGAGATCTTTTGCTTGGCGTCCGCCGCCAGCCCGCTCGCGCGGCGGTCCAGCGAAGCCGACAGGTCTAGCATTTCGGCGACTTTGCCCACCCGCTCCTTGACCTGGGCCGCCGGCACACCGCGATTGCGCAGCGGAAAGGCCAGGTTCTCGCCGACAGTCATCGTGTCGTAGATCACCGGAAACTGGAACACCTGGGCGATGTTGCGCGCCTGCGGCGTGGCGGCGGTCACGTCCTGGCCATCGAACTGGATCGTGCCCTGCGAGGGCCGCAGCAGGCCGGACACGCAATTCAGCAGCGTGGTCTTGCCGCAGCCGGAGGGCCCGAGCAGCGCGTAGGCGCCGCCATCCTCGAAGGTGAAGCGCAGCGGCAGCAGCGCGTAGTCCTCATCGGTCTTGGGTTCGGCGACGTAGGAATGGGCGAGGTCGAGGTCGATCCTGGCCATCTCAGCCACCCGTCTCGGTGATGGGCGTGCTGACCACATCGGCCAGCGCGCCGGGCCGCTGGGGCGCATGGATGCGCAGGCCGGCGGCGTCGAACAGGTAGAGATGGGCCGGCTCCAGATGCAGCGAGAGCGGCGCGCCGAGTTTCAGATCGAGCACCCCGGCGAACTGCGCCACGAGGTTGCCCATCGCCGTATCGAGGTGGACGAAGGTGTCGGAGCCGGACAGTTCGGCCAGCGCCACCTTGCCCGGCACCGCCACCGCGCCGGGCACGGCGGCCAGCCGCAGCGCGGCGGCGCGCACGCCCACCGTGACCGGGCCATCGGGCGCCTGCACGTCGGGGAGCGGAATCACGATGTTCCCGGCCAGCGTTACGCGGCCCGCTTCCAGCCGGCCTTCGACGAGGTTCATCGGCGGATCGCTAAACGCCCGCGCCACGCGCAGCGAGGCGGGATAGTGGAAGACCTCGGGGGTCGGACCGTACTGGAGCAGTTCGCCGGCATCGAGCACCGCCGTGTAGCCGCCGAGCAGCAGCGCCTCGGCCGGTTCGGTGGTGGCGTAGATGACCGTGGCGTCGCCATGGGCGAACAGCTGGGTCAACTCCTCGCGCAATTCCTCGCGCAGCTTGTAGTCGAGGTTGACCAGCGGCTCGTCCAGCAGCATCAGCGGCGCGTTCTTGGCCAGCGCCCGGGCCAGCGCCACGCGCTGCTGCTGGCCGCCGGACAACTCCGCCGGGTAGCGCGCCAGCAGGTGGTCGATGCGCAGCCGGCCGGCGATTGCGCGGACCTGGGTGTCCAGCTCCGGCCCGCGCACGTTGCGCAGCCGCAGCGGCGAGGCGATGTTGTCGAAGACGGTAAGCGAGGGGTAGTTGATGAACTGCTGGTAGACCATCGAGACATTGCGCTCGCGCACCGGCACGCCGGTCACGTCGGTCCCGTCGGCCAGTACCCGGCCCGCGCTGGGCTTGTCCAGCCCCGCCATGACCCGCATCAGCGAGGTCTTGCCCGCCTGGGTGGCCCCAAGGAGAATGGTCACGGCCCCGCGTACAGGCGCCAGTGACATCGGATAAAGATAGGCTTGCGATCCCACCTGCTGCGCAACGCCGTCCAGGCTCAGTTGCATCCGGTCTCCATCGGTTCGATTCGTGTTCGAACTGCATTGGCGTGCTTGTTCGATCACATTCAGAACCGTGACCGAGGGGCACTATTCATGGCATCCCGCTCGTTTTAGCAAATAAACGAACACAAAACAATCGTGCAGTGCATCATTTGTTTTCGTTTGTGTTTGAACTAGAATGCGGCACATGACGCTCAATCCCCGCCAGACCGCCCTGCTCGAGGAAGTCCGCAACCAGGGCTTTGCCTCCATCGACGAACTCGCGCGCAAGTTCGGCGTGACGCTGCAAACCGTGCGGCGCGATGTGAATCTGCTGGCGGAAAACGGCATGCTCGCGCGTTTTCATGGCGGCGTGCGGATGGATGGGTCCACCACCGAGAACATCGCCTACCGGCAGCGGCAGGTGCTGCATGCCGAGGGCAAGGTGCGCATCGCGCGGGCCGTGGCGGCGGCGGTGCCGGAAGGCTGCTCGCTGATCCTGAACATCGGCACGACGGTGGAGGAAATTGCCCGCGCGCTGATGCATCACCGCGGGCTGCGCGTCATCACCAACAACCTGCACGTGGCCAATATCCTGGCCGACAACCCCGATTGCGAGGTCATCGTGGCCGGCGGCGTGCTGCGCTCGCGCGACCGGGGCATCATCGGCGAGGCCACGGTGGAGTTCATCCGCCAGTTCAAGGTCGATATCGGCCTGATCGGCATATCGGGCATCGAGACCGACGGCACGCTGCGTGACTACGATTTCCGCGAAGTGAAGGTGGCGCGCACGATCATGGAGCACTCGCGCGAGGTGTGGCTCGCGGCCGATGCCAGCAAGTTCAACCGTCAGGCGATGGTGGAACTGGCGCCACTCTCCAGCATCGACCGCCTGTTCACGGACGAGCCGCTACGGCCGCCGTTTGTGCAGATGCTGGCGGACAGTGGAGTGAATTGTGTGGTGGCGGACGGGGAATGAAGCGGGGGCGGTGTCCTTGACCGGCGCCGTCCCTCTCCCCCGACCCCTCTCCCGGAGGGAGAGGGGAGGAACACCCTCGGCCTGTCACGCGCTGCCGGTTTGCTCCCCTCTCCCGCTTGCGGGAGAGGGGCCGGGGGAGAGCGTCAGCGCCCCTTGGTGCGATACCGTCCGTTTACTTGAAGACGACGGTCTTGTGCCCGTTCACCAGGATGCGGTGTTCGGCATGCCACTTGACCGCGCGGGCCAGCGCCACGCATTCCACGTCGCGGCCGACGGCGGTCAGTTGCTCGGGGTCCATGCTGTGGTCCACGCGCTCGATTTCCTGCTCGATGATCGGGCCTTCGTCGAGGTCGGCCGTCACATAGTGCGCCGTGGCGCCGATCAGCTTCACGCCCCGGTCGTGCGCCTGGTAGTACGGCTTGGCGCCCTTGAAGCTCGGCAGGAAGGAATGGTGGATGTTGATCGCGCGGCCGGCCAGCTTGCGGCACAGGTCGTCGGACAACACCTGCATGTAGCGCGCCAGCACCACCAGATCGATGTTCTGGTCACGCACCACCTCGAACACGCGCGCTTCCTGCGCGGACTTCTGCTCGGCGGACGCGTTCATCAGCGGCAGGTGGAAGAACGGCACGTCGTACGACGCGGCGAGCTGGTAGAAGTCACGATGGTTCGAGACGATCGCGGCGATCTCCACCGGCAGCCCGCCCGCCTTGGCGCGGAACAGCAGGTCGTTCAGGCAATGGCCGATCTTGGACACCATAATCATCACGCGCGGCTTCACGGTGGCGTCGAATACATCCCACTGCATGCCGAACTGGTCGCCGACCGGCGCGAAGGCCTGGCGCAGCGCGGCGAGGTCCGGGCCGCCGGGGGCGGGCATGAAATGCACGCGCATGAAGAAACGGCCCGTGAATTCGTCGCCGTACTGGTCGGAATCGACAATATTGCAGCCGTGCTGGAACAGCAGGCCGGAAACAGCATGAACAATGCCCGGCTGGTCCGGGCACGAAAGGGTAAGGATAAATCCGGTGGCGCTCATCGTAGGCAAATCGGGCAAATCATCATGTGGCAGGCCGGCACCGTGATGCGCAGCGAGGCTGGGGCGGGTCAGGCTGGGGGCGCGCTGGGCGTCCAGCCGCGCCGGATAAGCGTATCCAGCGTCACCAGCGTGGCATCCACGGTCATGGCGCGGTCCGCCATGATAGCAAGCAATGCGCCCGGCTCGATACGCCGGTGCTCGGCCACCTCCCCGTCGCGGTTCACCGGCACGAAGTCCGGCGGCAGCGTCAGGTCATATATGTATACGTGCTCCCACTGCACACCCTCGGGGATCTCGCGCAGTACCTCGATCACGCCGTGGGGCGCGGCCCGGCCCGCCAGATCGGGCGGAATGCCGGATTCCTCGTCGCATTCCCGGATCAGCGTTTCGAGCGGATGGCTGCCGTGGGGCATGCCGCCGGCCACGAGGTTGTCCCACATGCCGGGGTCGACCGATTTGCTCTCGCTGCGGCGGGAAATCCACATCGCCCGCTCGCCGGCGATGATCCCGTTCATGTGCGAGGCGAAGGTCAGCAGCCCGAGGAAGCGCGCTGCAGCGCGCTCCACCACGGCGAACGCCGGCGCGGCGAGGGCCGGGGTGATCGCGAACAACTCGTTGCGCCAGCCGCGCACGTGGCCGGCGTCGGCCAGTTGCCGTGCCAGCGTGGCCAGCGCCGCGCTGCGGGTCTCGAAGGTGGTGCAGGCGGGGAGCAGCGTCACGGCGTCCGGCTCGCCCGCGGGGCCATCGCCCAGCATGCCGGGGATGCGCCGCAACAGTTCCGCATGGACGCGGGGCATCCACCCCACCTGCTGTCCCGCCACGGTCAGCCGCAAGTGGGCGGCGGGCTCGAACGGGCTGCGCGCGGTCACGCCGGCGCGCACCACACTCACGATATCTGACGGTTGGAACAAGGATTCGGCCATGGCAGCGATGTCTGGCCGGCAAACCCGGCCGCAATTCAATTCCGGATGGAACGCATGACCCCGACGCCTTCATCGCAGCAGCCCCAGTACGTGCTGGCCCTCGACCAGGGCACCAGCAGCTCGCGCGCCATCCTGTTCGATCACGCCGGCAATGTGGTGCGGATCGCCCAGCGCGAGTTCCGGCAATATTATCCGCATCCCGGGCACGTCGAGCACGATCCCTATGAAATCTGGCAGTCGCAGCTGGCCGTGGCCCACGAGGTATTGGGCGATGCCGGCGTCAGCGGCACCCAGATCCGCGCCATCGGCATCACCAACCAACGCGAGACCACCGTGCTGTGGGACCGCAAGACCGGCGAGCCGGTGGGCCGCGCGCTGGTCTGGCAGGACCGCCGCACCGCGCCGATGTGCGAAGCCTTGCAGGCCGAGGGCCACGGCGACACCTTCCAGCAAAAGACCGGCCTGATCATCGACGCCTATTTCTCGGGCACCAAGCTGCGCTGGATGCTCGACCACTACGAAGGCGCCCGTGCCCGCGCCGAACGCGGCGAACTGGCCTTCGGCACCGTCGATAGCTGGCTGATCTGGCAATTGACCGATGGCAAGCGCCACGTGACGGATGTGTCGAATGCATCACGCACGCTGCTGTTCAACATCCACGATTTCCGCTGGGACGACGAACTGCTCGGCCTGCTCGACATTCCGCGCAGCCTGCTGCCGGAGGTGGCGCCCTCCAGCGGAGAGGTGGCGCGCACCTCGGCCCGGCTGTTCGGCACCGAGATCCCCATCGCAGGCATCGCCGGAGACCAGCAGGCGGCCACCTTCGGTCAGGTCTGCTTCTCGCCCGGCATGGCGAAGAACACCTACGGCACCGGCTGCTTCATCCTGATGAATGCCGGAAGCCAGCCCGTGACCTCGCGCAACCGGCTGCTGACGACGATTGGCTGGCAGATCGGCAACGACACGCAATATTGCCTCGAAGGCGGCGTGTTCATGGGCGGCGCCACGATCCAGTGGCTGCGCGATGGCCTGAAGCTGATCCAGAGCGCGCCCGAGGTGGAGCCGCTCGCGCGGCAGTGCGAGGACACCGGCGGCGTGGTGCTGGTGCCGGCCTTCGCCGGGCTCGGCGCGCCACACTGGGACCCCTTCGCGCGTGGCACCATCGTCGGCATCACGCGGGGCACCGGCGGGCCGCATATCGCCCGTGCCGCGCTGGAATCGATCGCCCTGCAAAGCGTGGATGTACTCGACGCGATGCAGAAGGACGCCGGCATCGCGCTGGCCGAGCTGCGGGTGGATGGCGGCGCCTCGCGCAGCGACCTGCTGATGCAGATGCAGGCCGACCTGCTCGGCACGCCGGTGGTGCGCCCCCGCGTGACCGAGACCACCGCGCTGGGCGCCGCCTATCTGGCCGGGCTGGCCACCGGCTACTGGGCCGATACCGAAGAGATTGCGCGCCAGTGGCAGGTGGAGCACCGCTTCGAGCCACGCCTCTCCGCCGATGAGCGCGCGCAGCGGCTGGGCCGCTGGCACCGCGCCGTGGACCGCGCCCGTGACTGGGCGCGCGACGACGCGCCGGCCGCCTGACCGCGCCTCACCACGCGACCCATCGCCAAACTTCGCCGACATACGATCGATTTGCACCGAACCACCATGCCCACACCCGCCCTCCCCATCCAGCCCCCCTCGCGCGCCGCCCTGCTCGACACCCTGCGGCGCGAGGCCCGCTGGGACGTCATCGTCATCGGCGGCGGCGCCACCGGGCTCGGCACGGCCGTGGACGCCGCGTCGCGCGGCTATCGCACCCTGCTGCTGGAGGCGGCCGACTTCGCCAAGGGCACATCAAGCAAGGCCACCAAGCTCGTGCACGGCGGCGTGCGCTACCTGGCCCAGGGCAACATCAGCCTGGTACGCGAGGCGCTGCACGAGCGCGGCCTGCTGGCCCGCAACGCGCCGCACCTGGTCTGGCCGCTGGGCTTCGTGGTGCCGGCCTACCAGATGTTCGACCAGCCGTTCTACGGCATCGGCCTCAAGGTGTACGACATGCTGGCGGGCAGCCTGAACCTGTCCGGCAGCCGCTGGCTGAACCATCGGGAGACGCTGGAGGCCGCGCCCACGCTGGCCGAACACGTCGGCGGCCGGCCGCTGCGCGGCGGCAACCTCTACTTCGACGGCCAGTTCGACGATGCACGGCTGGCCGTGGCGCTGATGCGCACGCTGTTCGACGTGGGCGGCACGGCGGTCAACTACATGCGCGTGACCGGGCTCTCGCAGAAAAACGGCGTGATCACCGGCGTGACCGCGCAGGATGCCCTCGATGGCAATGGCAATGGCAACGGCGAAGGCAGCGAGACCTTCCCGCTGCGCGCGGACTGCGTGATCAATGCCACGGGGGTGTGGGTCGATGCCGTGCGGCAGATGGAGGACGGGCAGGCGCGGACCATGGTGGCGCCGAGCCAGGGCGTGCACCTGACCATCCCGCGCAGCTTCCTGCCCGGCGACCGCGCGATCCTGATTCCGAAGACCGATGACGGCCGGGTGCTGTTCGTCGTGCCCTGGAACGGCCACACCATCGTCGGTACCACCGACACGCCGCGCCACGACCTGCCGCTGGAGCCCCGCGCGGGCGCCGATGACGTCGATTTCATCCTGGAGACGGCGGCGCGCTACCTGTCCCGCGACCCCACGCGCGCCGACGTGACCAGCGTCTGGGCCGGCCTGCGGCCGCTGGTCAAGGCGACTGGCGAGGCGTCCACGGCCTCGCTGTCGCGCGAACATACGATTTTGGTGTCGAAGGCTGGCCTGATCACGGTCACCGGCGGCAAGTGGACCACCTATCGCAAGATGGCCGAGGACGTGGTGGAAACGGCGATCCAGCGCCAGCTACTGCCCGCGGCACCGGGCCGCACGGCCGATCTGCCGCTGCACGGCGCCACCGGCCTGCCGGCGGACCTGCCCGCGCCGGGCTCCGGGTCGCCAGACCGCTACTACGGCGCCGACCTGCCGCTGGTGCACGCGCTGCCCGGCGCCGACGTCCTGGTGGTGCCCGAAACCGGCCTGACCGAGGCCCACGTCCGCTTTGCCGCCCGCCACGAACTGGCCCGGCGCGTGGAAGACGTGCTGGCCCGCCGCAACCGCGCGCTGTTCCTGGACGCCCGCGCAGCACTGGCCGGCGCCCCGCGCGTGGCCGCCATCCTGGCCGAGGAACTCGGGCACGACGCGGCCTGGCAGGCGCGCGAACTGGAGAGCTTTGGCGCGCTGGCGAAGGGGTACCTGCTATAAAGGCGCAGCTGGCGCCAAGACTTGGGCGATAATGCCGGGTATCGCATCAGGGAGAACACCATGGACGAGATTGACGATCTGTCCGATCTGCCGATGCCCCGGTTCATCTGGGGCTTCGCTGTCATCGCCGGCAAGGGCGGCGAGATCATGCATGACGAATTTGAATATTTGACCCACACGCGCAGCCCGCGCTTCACGTGCCGTGTGGTGGAGCTGGAGGACATGCCGGCGGACAGCGAGGAGTCCGGCATCGACGGCCGCCTCGTGCATTACGACGAGCCGGACCGCCTGTTCTACATCACCGACGCCGGGCTGGCGCTGGTGAACTTCCAGCTGTTTGACAGCTTGCCCGAGAAAGGCAAGCTCAAGAAGGTCTGCGACGAAGCCATCACCAACTGGCTGCTGCGCCGCGATTTCCTCGACGACGAGGAAGACGAAGGCTAAAGCCTTCAGCGCCCCTCTTCCACAGGGAGAGGGGCCATCCCAGCTTCAGGCGGTCACGCCCGCCAGCCCCTTTTCCAGCACTTCGGCCATCAGGCCGTTCATGCCGCCCGGGTGCTCCTTGGCGAGTTCCTGCAGGCGCGTCGCCAGTTTCCCTTCCAGTTTGCATGCAAACGGCACCAGGCCGGCCTGCTGGTCGAGCTTGCGCTGCTCGCGCCGGGCGAGCGTTGCCGCCTGACCCGCGCCACCGCCACGCACCGCCGCAGCGTGCTTCATCTCATGGGCGATCTTGAGGCCTTTGTTCTTTTCCAGGTCCGTCTTCTTCACGGGAATTTGTCCGAGGGGAATTAAGTAAGGGCGCCATTGTACCGGGGCGGGCCGGGTGGCCGGTTTATTCCGGCTGCACCGTGATCAGGCCCGACGCCACGCGTTCGATCTCGCAATAGACCGGCAGCGCCTCCAGCGGCCCGGTGCAGCCTACGCCCGAGGCCTGGCCCGCATCCGCGCCCGGGGGCAGGAACACAAACGCCATGCCGGGCTGCCAGCCCGGATGCCGACGCAGGCTGTCGTTGAGGATGTCGAGATACTGCGCACGCGAGAAGACCTGCTTTGCCATGTCTCATGCCTCCGGGTGGAATCATCTCGCGGAAATCCTAGCATGGCGCCCCGCGCGGCAGTTACCGCATGATGAGAAGACCGTGACTCAGCACTCGCCTTTCTTGGCGTGGCCCGGCGGGCAGCCCTTGCCGCCCTTGTCCTTGTGCTTGCCGTGGTCGCCCGGCCCCTGGTTCCAGCGCTCCGGCTGCATCACCCAGCCATTGCTCGCCTCCACCCAGCGCGGCGACTCGTAGACATAGCCCGGCCGATCCTTGGCCCACTTGCCCTGCTTCCACTTGTGCTTGTGACCGTGGTCGTCCCAGGCCCAGTAGCCGGGCTGCCAGACATAGCCGGGGCGCGGCGCGGGCACGGCCTCGTAGATCGGGGCCGGCGGCGGGGTGCCGATGCCGATATTGATATTGACCTGCGCCATCGCCGCCGGCGCGAACGCCAGGGTGGCTGCGAGCAGCGTCGCGCCTGTCATGGCGCGGACGAGATGGCGTTGGACCTGGTCTTGAAGCCTGGGCATTCCTTCTCCTTCTATCTGTCTTCGGGTTTTCGATGGCAAACAGGCAGCAGCGGGCACGGACCGATGGGGCCCGCCTTGCGAAAGGATATCGGGAAACGAGGTGGCGTGACAGTCACCGGGCACGCCGGATGAGCGACCGTCAGTGATCGGCGGCCATCGCCTTGAGCTGGGCGTCGCCGGCCACGCGCGCGGCGTCGGCCGTGGTGAACGTGTCGTCGGACACAATGGTGCGCCGGACCTGCTGGGCGCTGAAGTCCACCAGCGCAATGATCCAGACATAGCGCCCTGCCTGCGGCGCGGTCTGCACGAACGCCTTCACTTGCCCTTTTTGTTGCGATTGGGATTCGGTTGCCATGGTGCCCTCCGTGGACAAACGCGTTCAGACGACTCTAGCACATCCACATGGGCGCGCCCGCTACAGTTTGCCGGCCCGGTGCCGACATCCCAATGGACCCCACCCTACTGGCCCCCACCCCCACCCCTGCCCGTGCCGCGCGCCAAGTCTCTGTCCCTCCTGCTGCCCGCCTTGCCGATGCTCGCCGCGCTGCTGCTGGCCACGCCCCGGCTGGCCGCGCACGACCTGGCACCGGCCGCCCCGGCGCTGCCGCGCCCGGAGGCCGTGGCGCGCGTGGTCATGTCCCTGCTCGGCTACGCGCGCTGGCCCGTGGAGCGCGACACCCTGCGGCTCTGCGTGGACCCCCTCGCGCGCTATGCCGGCAAGCTGATGGAGGGCGGCGCGCTCTCCACAGGCCGGCTGGTGGCCACGCGGCAGCTCGATCCGATGGCCAGCAACCCGGCGCCCGACTGCGACGCGCTCTATGTCGGCGCGATGTCCGCCCCGCGTCGCGAGAAGATCTCGGCCGACCTGACCGGCCGCCCGGTACTGATCATCGCCGAGGAAGACTTCGAATGTGACGCAGGCAGCATGTTTTGCCTCAATGTCCGCGAGCGGCAGGTCTCGTTCCGCGTCAACCTCGATGCCCTCGGCCGCAGCGGCATCCACGTTCACCCCGGCGTGCTGCAACTGGGTCGCCGCAAGGCGCCGGCATCATGACCCGCGCCGCCCGGCCGTCGCTCTATGGCACCCTGCGCCGCTTCCACCTGAGCGTGGCGCTAATCGCCGTCTTCACGGCCGGCACCACGCTCACCGGCCTGGGCCTGACCGCGCTGCGCGACTATGCCGACCACAACCTGCGGCTGGTGGCGCGCTCCATCGCCTATACGGTGGAGGCGCCGATCGTGTTCCGCGATGAAGCCGCCGCCGCCGAGACCCTGGCGATGATCGCCGCCAGCGAAGACGTGACCGCGGCCTGGATTTTCGATCGGGACAGCCAGCCGGTGGCCAGCTGGCATCGCCATGGTTCGGCGCGCTTCCCAGACCTGCACCAGTTCGCCCGGGACCTGCTGACCTCGGGCCCGGTGGACCAGCCGGTCTTCCACGAATCCCAGCAGGTGGGCAGCGTGCGCGTGGTCGGCGACCCCGTGGCGCTGCTCCACTTCCTGCTCAAAGGCATGCTCGGGTTGATGGCCTGCCTGCTGCTGACGGCGGTGGGCGCGCACTACCTGTCCAGCCGCATGCTCGTGCACATCATCGATCCGGTGCGCAGCCTGATGCGCGTGGCCCATGCGGTGCGATCCGAACGCGCGTTCGGCCAGCGCGTGCCGCCGGCGCGCATCGACGAACTCAATGCGCTGGGCGAGGATTTCAACGTGCTGCTCGACGAACTGGAGGCCTGGCAGGGACAGTTGCAGCACGAGAACCGCTCGCTGGCACATCGCGCCACGCACGACAGCCTGACCGGCCTGCTGAACCGCGCCGCCTTCACCGAGGCGCTCGACCAGGCCGTGCGCAGCGCGGCGGCGCTGGGCCAGCGCGTGGCCGTGCTCTATCTGGACAGTGACGATTTCAAGGGCATCAACGACCGCCACGGCCATGCCGTGGGGGACACGGTGCTGGTGGGCATCGCCCAGCGCATCCGGGCCTGCCTGCGCGAGACCGACCGCGCGGCCCGGCTGGGCGGCGATGAGTTCGCGGTGCTGCTGGGAACCTTGCGGGAGGCCGACGACGCCGTGCTGACCGCCCAGCGCATCCTGGCGGCGATGACCGAGCCGTTCGGCGTGGCGGGCGGGGCGAGCATCGGGGCGACGCTCAGTATCGGGGTGGCGGTCTATCCGGTGCACGCGCGCGGCGGTACCGCGCTGCTGCATGCGGCGGACGCCGCGATGTACGGCGCCAAGCGCCAGTCCGGCGCCACCTGGCGCTACGCAGAGGCGGTGGCGCCGGCCTGAGCCGCACCATCCGCCATCCACAATCCTCAGTCGCCGAACGGGTTCGGCGCGGTGGAGACCGGCTCGTCGGTCAGGTCGAACTCGTCCCGGACGTCATCCACGACATTGCGGATGGCGGCTTCGAAGCCGCGTGCATTGCCGAAGCGGGCCATGTCCCAGTTCCGGCCGCGCACATCGCGCGGGTGCGGCTGCGGGTCCGGCACCTGGATGTGTCGGCCTTCGTCGGCAATCTCGTCGATCTGCTGGACCCGCCGGCTCACCTCTTCCATGATGACGCGCCGGCTGCGCTCGCGCTTGGCCATGACTGGCCTCCTCTCGGTGGTTCGTCCGCGGCCATCCTAGCACGGGCACGCCGTGCGTTATAGCGCTGCCTTGGCCGCCTGGTAGGTCGCGTAGAGGCGCTGGAACACCGGGCCGGGCTTGCCGTTGCCGATGGCGCGGCCGTCGAGCGTGACCACCGGCAGCAGCTCCTTGCTGGCCGACGACAGCATGACTTCGTCCGCCGCGAAAACCTCGTCGCGCGAGATGCGGCGCGAGGTGAACGAGATGTCCATGGCGGCGCAGAGTTCCTCCATCAGGCCGTAGCGGATGCCTTCCAGGATCAGGTTGTCCTTCGGCGGGGCCACCACGCGGCCCTGCTGCACCAGCCACACGTTCGACGCCGAGGCCTCGGTGAGCTGGCCGTCGCGGAACTGGATCGCCTCGGTCACGCCGTTGGCGGCGGCTTCCTGCGCAGCCAGCACGTTGCCGAGCAGCGAGGTGGACTTGATCTGGCAGTTCAGCCAGCGGCGGTCTTCCATCGTCACGCAGGCCACGCCCTGCTCCACCGCCGACGCCGGTGGCAGCGCCATCGGGTTGGTCATGATCAGCACGGTCGGCGTGACCGCTTCCTTCGGGAACGCATGTGCCCGCTTCGCCACGCCGCGCGTGACCTGCATGTAGACCATCTGGTCCGACAGGCCGTTGGCCTGGACCACGCGGCCGATCAGCGCGAGCCATTCGGCTTCGGTATAGGGATCGTCGATGCCGATGGCCGCCAGGCTGCGCTTCAAACGCGCCAGATGCTGCGCGCCCCGGAACGGCTTGCCGTTGTAGAGCGGGATCACTTCATAGATGCCGTCGCCAAAGATGAACCCGCGGTCGAGGACGGGAATGCGGGCTTCGGACAACGGGAGCAGGTCCCCGTTCAGGTAGACGATGGCTTCGGACATGGCGCGATGACGGCGATGAGGGTAGGAGATTGTCATTCTTCCACATGGCGCTTCCTCCCCTTATGCAAATTGTGCATCGACGCTGCACCATTTCTCGCCAATCCGCGCCCGTGTGACGCCAAACGCTTGACCCGTTCGCGCAAACAGGAGCCACTGAATTCAATCTTTTGCCCGAATGCGGCGATGTGAATTGAATTCTTTTTAATTCACGATCTACGCCCCGCACCACCTCGTAATTCGCCGAAAACTGCGTGCTATATTCGTCACGCAGTCCCGTGAGCGCGGCGCTTCGGTCTTCTTTGATGGTGCGGCTGCGCCACCTTCACAGGGCACTCGATATGACTCTTCTCGTGTCAGACCTGCGCTGTGGCGGCAAACGGCTCGCCATGCTGTGCATGGCCGCAGGTGCCGCGTCCGCGATGGCGCAAACGCCAGCCCCGGCCCCTGCGGCAACGGCAGCTTCGAGCCCGGCAGCCGCTGCACCGGCCCCGGGCCGCACCCAGGTGCTCACGCTGGCCCAGATGGGCGCCAACCAGCCCATCCCGCTGCGCGGCGTGGACCCCGACCGCACACTGAACATCGGCGTGCGCCTCGATGAAGTGGTCACGGCCGCCAGGCTCAAGCTGGTCTTCACGTATTCGCCCTCGCTGGTCTATCCGCTCTCCCACCTGAAGATCCGCCTCAACGACGAAGTCGTGGCCACCCTGCCGCTGGAGAAGGAGCAGGCGGGCCAGCAGATCACGCGCGAGATCGACCTCGACCCGCGCTACTTCACGGACTTCAATCGCCTGAACGTGCAGATGATCGCCCACTACACGGTCGATCACTGCGAGGACCCCTACCACTCCAGCCTCTGGGCGGACATCAGCCCGGCCACCACGCTGACGCTGACCAAGCTGCCCGTCACGCTGCCGGACAACCTCGCGCTGCTGCCCGCCCCGTTTTTCGACCGCCGTGACAACAGCCGCGTCACCGTGCCCTTCGTGCTGCCAGCCAATGCCGATGCGGCCACGCTGCAGGCCGCCGGCGTGGTGTCGTCCTGGCTCGGCGCGCTGGCCAGCTATCGGGAGCTGCGCTTCCCGTCACGCAGCCAGCCGCCCGCCGATGCCCACGCCATTGTCTTTGCGATGCCGAACGCCATCCCGGCGGGTCTCCAGTTGCCCGAGATCCAGGGCGCCTCGGTCAGCGTGATGCCGAATCCGTCGAATCCGGCGCGCAAGCTGCTGGTGCTCGCGGGCCGCAATCCGCAGGAACTGCAGGTGGCGGCCAATGCGCTGGTGCTCGGCAAGGCTGCCATGGCGGGCAACCGCGCCGGCGTGCAGTCGGTGGAACTCGGCAAACCGCGCAAGCCCTACGACGCGCCGGCCTGGGCGCCGGTGGACCGCCCCGTGCTGTTCAAGGAACTCGTCACGGACCCGCAGCAGCTCCAGGTAGGCGGCGCCAGCCCCGAGCCGATCCGGGTGAACCTGCGCGTGCCGGCCGACCTGTACGGCTGGAACGACCGCGCCGTGCCGATGAACGTGAGGTACCGCTACACCGCGCCGTCCACCTACAACGACTCGGTGCTCAGCGTCGATATCAACGAGCAGCTCGTGCGCTCGTACCGGCTCAAGCCGCTGACCGCGCAGAACGACGAGAGCCTGGTCAGCGTGCCGCTGATCTCGGGCGGCAGCGCGTCCGTCAGCAACGAAATCCTGATCCCGGCCTTCCGCGTGGGCAGCAACAACCAGATGCAGTTCCGCTTCCACATGGACTCGCAGAAGACCGGCCTGTGCGCGTCCACGGCGGCCAACGTGGCGCGCGCGGCGGTCGACCCCGATTCGTCGATCGACTTCAGCGGCTTCTCCCACTACGCCGCGCTGCCCAACCTCGCCTTCTTCGCCAACAGCGGCTATCCGTTCACCCGGCTGGCGGACCTGGCCGATACCGCCGTGGTCATGCCGGACGCCCCGAGCGCGCTCGACCAGGAGGCGATGCTGACGCTGCTCGGCCACATGGGCAAGTGGACCGGCCTGCCGGCGCTGCGCGTGGCGGTGGCGCCGGCCAAGGCCATCGACACCGTGAAGGACCGCAACCTGCTGATGGTGGGCACGGGCAGCGCCGGCGAGATCCTGGCGCAGTGGGGCAAGTCCCTGCCGATCCTGGTCCAGCAGGGCCGCACCGAAATCACGCTGCGCGACCAGCGCGGCGGGGCGTGGACCAACTGGCTCAGTGGCGAGGCAGACCACAACGTGTCACCCGCCGGGCGCGCCATCCTCTCTGCCGATGGCCCGCTGGCGGCGCTGATCGGCTTCGAGTCACCGTACGCGGCGCAGCGCAGCGTGGTCGCCGTGACCGCCACCGCGCCGGAGAACGTGCGCGATGTGCTCGATGTGCTCGAGGACGCCGGCAAGGTCGCCCAGATCCGCGGCGACCTCACCGTGGTCCGCCAGCGCGAGGTAGAGGGGCTGCGCCTGGGCGAGCGCTACTACGTCGGCACCCTGCCCTGGTATGCGCGCGTGTGGGTGCGCATGGCGGACCACCCGGCGCTGCTGGCCATCGCCGGCCTCGTCGCCGGGCTGCTGGTGGCGCTGACCCTGTTCTGGGCGCTGGGCCGGATCGCGGCACGCCGCAACGGAGGGTGACATGCGGCGTGCGCTGCCCCGCTGGCTCAGGCAGATCGCTCGCGGCATGGTGATGACCACGCTGGCGGGGCTATCGCTCGCCAGCCTGGCGGCCACCTGCCCGTGGCCGGACTGGGATGCCTTCCGGCGCGACACCATCAGCCCGGACGGCCGCGTGGTCGATGCCAGCACCGAGCGCCAGGCCACGGTCTCCGAAGGGCAGGCCTACGCGCTGTTCTTCGCGCTCGTGGCCAACGACCGCGCCACCTTCGACAAACTGCTCGGCTGGACCGAGAACAACCTGGCGCGCGGCGACCTGAGCGCCCACCTGCCCGCGTGGATCTGGGGCAAGCGCGACAGCGGCCCCGAGGCCGGCACCTGGGGCGTGATCGACACCAACGCGGCCAGCGACGCCGACCTGTGGATCGCCTACACGCTGCTCGAAGCCGGCCGGCTCTGGCGCGAACGCCGCTTCACGGCGCTGGGCACGCTGGTCGCCCGGCGCGCGCTGCGCGAGGAATCGGCCGTGCTGCCCGGACTGGGCCGCACGCTGCTGCCGGGCCCGGTCGGCTTTCATCCCACCCCGGATAGCTGGCGGCTGAACCCGAGCTACGTGCCGCTGCCGGTGATGCGCCGGCTGGCCGCCGTGCTGACCGAGGACCGCGGCTGGCAGGCCATGGTCGAGAGCGCGGGGCGGCTGATCGTGGACACCGCGCCGCGCGGCTTCTCGCCCGACTGGGTGCTGTATCAGAAAGGCGCCGGCTTCCGGCCCGATACGGACACGCAGGCCACGGGCTCCTATGATTCGATCCGGGTCTACCTGTGGGCCGGCATGACCGCTGCGGGCGACCCGCTGCGCGCCGGTGTGCTGCGTACGTTGCATCCGATGGCCGACTACGTGCTCGCCAACGGCCACCCGCCCGAGCGGGTGGACACGCAGGCGGGCACGTTCGGGCCGAACGCGGGCAATGCGGGCTTCTCGGCGGCCATCGCACCATTCATGCTGGCGCAGGGCCAGCCGGACGCCGCGCGCACCCAGGCCCACCGCACGCGCACGCTGGCCGCGCAGTCGCCCTCCGGCTACTACAGTCAGGTGCTGACGCTGTTCGGGCTGGGGCATGTGGATGGCCTGTACCGGTTCGAGGCGGACGGCAAGCTGGTGCCGGCGTGGAACACCGCATGCCCGGCAAGGCGCTAGCTCCCACGCTGTGGCTGCTGCTGGCCAGCGCCGCGCTGCCGGGGGAGGCAGCGGCTGCCGACGCCGCATCGGCCCCAGCCGCCGCCAGCGCCACCACGCGCCGGGAGATGGCGCAGTTGCTGGCATCGGCACGCATGTGGGAGGCACGCAACCGTGCGGACATGGCGCGCGGCGTGCTGGAGAAGGCGTTGTTGATCGATCCGCGCCAACCGGAGGCGCTCAAGATGCTGGGCTTGATCGAAATCCGTTCCAATCGCCCCGCCGAAGCCGACAAGGTGCTGCGGCGCATGCGCGAGGTGGCGCCAGACAGCGCCGCCACGCGCGACCTCGAAGACGCCTACCGCATCGCCACGCGCGACAAGCGCGAGATGGCGCAGGTGCGGCTGCTCGCCCGCAGCGGCAAGTCCGAGGAAGCCGCCACACGGCTGCAGGCGCTGTTCCCGCGCGGCGCGCCGGGCGGCGAGCTGGCGGTGGACTACTACCGCATCCTGGCCGGCACCACCGCCGGCCGCCCGCGCGCGATTGCCGAGTTGCGCCGCCGTGTGAAGCAGGAGCCGGACGATTCGCGCCTCGCGCTGGCGCTGGGCAGCCTGCTGACCGACCGCGAGGCCACCCGGCAGGAAGGGCTCGCCATCCTCTACGACCTCACCCAGCGGCCCGATGGCGACCGCAAGAGCGCGCTCGACATCTGGCGGCGCACGCTGTACAGCGTCAACGAAGATCCGGCCTACTACGTGTGGTTCGAGCGCTACCTCAAGGAAGTGCCCGACGACGAGGCCGCCAAGCAGACGCTCGCCAGCCTCGGCACCCAGCGCGAAGCCCAGCGCAAGCTCGAAGCCGATCCCGCCTGGCAGGCGCGGCAGCGCGGGCTGGCCCAGCTGGAGCGCGGGCAGCTCAACGAGGCCGACATCGCCCTCCAGAAGGCGTACCAGAAGCGCCGGCAGGACGGCGAGGTGGTCGGCGGGCTCGGCCTGGTGCGGCTGCGCGAAGGCCGCCACGATGAAGCCCGCGAACTGTTTTCCCGGGCGATGACGCTCGATCCGGACAATCGCAATAAATGGCGCAGCCTGCGGGACACGGCCACGTTCTGGGGCACCGTGGCGCGTGCGCGCGAGGCCAACGCCCAGGGCAAGCCGGTGCAGGCCGAAGCGCTGGCGCGCGAGGCGCTGGCCCTGCAGCCCGGCAATGAGAACGCGCAGGCGATTCTGGCCGACGCGCTAATCGCCCAGCACAAGGATGCCGAGGCCGAGACGCTGCTGCGCCAGATGCTGGCCCGGCCGAAGCCGGACATGGGCGCGCTGCGCAGCCTCGTCGCCCTGCTCCAGACGCAGCAGCGGCAAGACGAGATCGGCCCGCTGATCGCGGACGCGTCGCACCGCATGCAGGGCTCCGAGTCGGAACTGCGCGCGCTGCGGGCTGACCTGCTGTCCGTGCAGGCCGACCAGCTCATCGCGCAGAAGAAGCGCAGCCCGGCGCTGCAGCGGCTCGAAGATGCCATCCGGCTGGCGCCCGATGCCGCGTGGACACGCTACACGCTGGCCCGTCTCTATCGCGACCTCAACCTGCCGGTGCTGGGCCGCAGCGTCATGGAAGATGGGGTCGCCGCCGCGCCCACCGCCGAGATGCGCTACGCCACGGCGCTCTATCTCAATGCCGTGGACGACATCGACGCCGCCACAGCCGTGCTGGCGGCGGTGCCCGAGGCCGAACGCAGCGAAGGCATGCGCGGGCTCGCCAGCAACCTCGCGGCGCAAAAGCTGCTGCGCGAGGCACGACTGCGGCTGGCCGAAGGCCGCGACGACGAGGCCCGGGCGCTGCTCGACCAGGCCGCCATCGCGGCGCGCGACGAACCGCACATGCTCGCCTCCATCGGCCGTGAATGGATCGGACTGGGCGAGACCGACAAGGGCCTGCGGCTGGTCAGCGACTGGCTGGCCGCGCACCCCGAGGATCCCCACCTCGACATCCGCCTGCGCTACGGCGAACTGCTGGCCGCCGCCGACCGCGACGACGCGCTGCAGGCGTGGATCGCCGAATCGCGCGCCCTGCCCGGCATCACCGCCGAGCAGCAGGCATCGTTCGACGATCAGTCACTGCGGCTGGCGCTGCGCCGCACCGACCGGCTCATGGCCGACGGCGACCTGACGCGGGCACGGCAGACGCTGTACGCCGTGCCCGAGGCCCAGCAGGCCGACCGCCGCTGGCTGCTGACGCTGGCCGATCTGCGCGAGGCCGGCGGCGACTACCGGGGTGCGGCTGAGGCCGCGCAGGCGGTGCTCGCCAAAGATCCCAAGGATGCCGACGCGCGGCTCACGCTCGCGCGCATGCTCGAACGGCAGGGCAAGGAGGCGCAGGCGCTGGAGATCGTGCGCGCGGTGCTGGCCGATACCCCCGACGACGACATCGACACCCGGCTCTCGGTGGCGCGGCGCTTCACGGCGATGCGGCGCACGGACGAGGCCAGCGCTGTGGTCGACGACCTCGCCCAACGCTACCCGGACCGCGCCGACATCACCGTGCAGCAGGGCCGCATCGCCCAGGCGCGTGGCGACTTCAACGACGCGGCGGCGCACTATCGCACCGCACAGGGGCTGGAGCAGCGCGAAGGCGTCCTGGCTGGCCCCGAAGGCACGCCGGCCGGCCGCGCCCTGGCCGGGCTGGAGGCGCGCCGCCAGGGTGAGGTGGCGACCGCCGTGATGCAGTCGAACAAATCCGGCGATGCCGGCATCTCGCGGCTGCACGCCACCGAGATCCCGCTGTTCGTGCGCATTCCGCAGGGCTACACCGGCCACATGTTCTTCCATGCGGACACCGTGCTGCTCGACGCCGGCACGCTGCAGGCGAGCAACTTCTCGAAGGCGTCCGAGTTCGGCAAGATCGCCGCGCTCGGCAACACGGGCCTCGGCACCATCGGCCAGACCGACCGTGGCGTGGCGCTGGCCGCCGGCTACGAGTTCGATGGCGCCGACAACAGCTGGCGGGCGGACCTCGGTACCACGCCGCTCGGCTTTACCGAACAGACCGTGGTGGGCGGCTTCCGCTATCGGGCGGATCTGGGCGTCTCGTCCGCCTCCGTCGATGTCTCGCGGCGGGCCGTGACCAGTTCGCTGATCTCCTACGGCGGCGCCACCGACCCCGTCACCGGCGAGACCTGGGGCGGCGTGGTGCGCAACGGCATCCACCTGCGCTACGCGCGTGACATCGGCCGCGTAAGCGTATTCGGCGACGTGGGCGCCGGGCTCTACACCGGCCACAACGTGGTGACGAACCGCGAGTTCACGGTCCGCACCGGCTTCGACCTGCCCGTCTACGCCCAGCGCGACCAGCGCGTGACCAGCGGGCTGGTGCTGAACTACTGGCGCTACAGCGACAACCAGCGCTTCTACTCGTTCGGCCATGGCGGCTACTACAGCCCGCAGCGCTACCTCTCGTTCGGCATCCCGCTCGACTGGACCGGGCGCTACGCGCGCTGGTCGTGGCGGCTGCAGGGCTCGGCCGGCTGGTCGTTCACCTACGAGGACGACGCGCCCTACTTCCCCACCCGTCCCGACCTGCAACAGCTCGCCGGCAATCCGATCTACACGGGCGGTTCGGGCGGCGGCTTCAGCTACACGCTCGGCGCCACGGTGGAATACACCTTCGCACCGCACTGGGTGGCCGGCGCAGGCTTCCAGATCGACCGCTCGCGCGACTACGCGCCGAACCGGGCGATGGTCTGGCTGCGCTACCTGTTCGATCGTCGCCGCGACCCGGTGCCGTTCCCGCCGAACCCGGTGCGGCCGTACTCGGCCTATTGATGGGGGATCGATGAAGCACACCGACCGCACTGCTGCCCCCGCCATCCCCGCCACGGCCCTGCCGGGCCTGCGCGCGCGCTTCCAGGCGCGCACGGGGCTGGCCATCGACGGCCTGTCGCCGGCGCTGGCCACGCTCACGCCGGCCCGCGCGCATGTGGTCTATGCCGAGCCCTCGCCCGCCCGCGACGCGCTGTTCTGGCAGACCGCCGCCACGGCGCTGCGCGCGCCGGCCACGGTACTCTCCACGCGCGACGCCGCCGACATCGCCGCCCAGCTACGCGCCCATGGGCTCGACATCGACGCGAACCGCGCCCTCCACGGCCGCGCCAACCTGTGCGCGCTGCGCCCGCCCACGGACGCCAGCCGGCCCGCCATCGACGGGTTGATGGAGGCGCTCCAGGCGCTGGTGGACCAGTGCGGGGCGCAGGGCAGCATGGTGCTGATCGAAGGGGCGGAGGGGTTCTTCGCCTGGCACGATGCGGGGCGGCTGGCTCAGGAAGGCCAGCGCCTGGGCGAATGGTGCGCGCGCCACCGCTGCGCGGTGCTGCTGGTGATGGGGCCGCCGGCGCCGGAGCCGGGCCAGCCGGCGCCAGACCTGCAGGGCTTCCACGGCCGTTTTGCCGGCGCGGTGCAGCTCTCGCAGCAGCAGGGGCAGTACACCTGGGAGGTGGCGTTCTGGCGCGACAACCAGGCCGTGGTGGCAGGCGAGATCGTGCCGCTGCGCTTTGCGCCGCACGAGCACCGGCTGATGGTGGCCGCGCAGACCTTCACCGACACGATCGAGGAAGCCGGCATGCTCGCGCCGGACGAGCAGCGCGTGATCGTCAGCCGCGACGCGGTGCTGCGCGAGCGCTACATCCCCGAGCACTGGCGTGTAGTGGACAGCAACGAAGCCGCCGTGGCCAGCGCCGCCCGCGCGGTGGCGGCCACGGTCCTGCTGCACTACGGCGGCGGGCGCGAACTCGAGGCGCTGGCCGAGCAGGTGCACCGGCTGCGGCGCAGCGCCGGGCGCGCGCTGAAGATTGCCGTGCGCGAGGACAAGGAGGCCATGCGCCAGCACTACGAGCTGCTGATGCTCAACCTCGGCGCCAATCTCGTCATCGCCCAGCGCACGCCGTTCGCCCGGGTGCAGGCCATGATCGAGGGCCTGCAGGGGCAGGTGTTCTCGCGGCCGATTCTTGCCGACTACCGCAACGCGCTGTCCGCCGTGCTGACCACCTCGACCAGCGGCTACGTGCCGCCCGCCGAGTTCGTCTCGCTGGTGCGCGACGCCGTGGAGCGCAGCCGCATGATCCGGCTGCCCCACGTGCTGCTGCAACTGCCGCTGCTGCCCGAAGTGGCCCATGTGGAGGCGCTGCGCGCCTGCCGCATGAACCGCGCAGGCGATCTCTGCACGGCCGGCAGCGACAGCCTCTACGCCTTCTTCTTCGCCTGCCGCATGGACGACGTGGATGCCGTGTGCCGGCGCGTGTTCCAGCAGCCGCTGGGCGAGCTGTTCCATGGCGACGTGCGCAATGGCGACCTGGAGTCCATCGGCGCCACGCTGGGCCGCTTCGAGGCCGAGATCGCCGAGGTGCCGCCGCCCGACTACAGCAGCTGGCTCGCGCGCCAGCAAGAGGCGCCCCGCCCGGCGCCGATGCCTGACACCACCGCCGCGCTGGTTGCGCATGACGGCGGCGACGCCCCGCCGGTGGCGGAGATCCCCACGCTGCCGTTGCGCGACACCCCGCCCGCGCAGCCGCGTGCCATGCCGCAGCCGCACCCCGTGCCGCTGCTTCGACAGGACTGACGCGACATGTCCATCTTCCTTGGCTACTTCATCTGGGGACTGATTCTGGCGGCGCCGCTGGCGTTCGTGATCTGGCGCTTCGACCTGCTGCGCTGGTTCCCGCAATGGACCACGCCGCGCCCACGCCGCACCGTACGCCTGCCGCCGCAACTGCACGGCATGGTGATTCGCGGCAAGCGCCGCCCGGACCGCGAGCCGCCGCGATGAAGACCATCGCCATCGTCTCCCCCGCCGGCGGCGCCGGACGCACCATGGTGACGGCCTCGCTGGCCTCGCTGCTGGCCGGGCGCGGGCACCCGGTGCTGGCGCTCGAATGCGATCCGCGCAATCTGCTGGGCTACCACTTCGGCCTGCGCGACGCGGCGCGCGCGGGGCTGTCCGGCTGCCTGGCCGACGGATCGCCCACCGCGTGGGCGCAGGCCGGGCTGCGCAGCGACGATGGCGTGCTGTTCGTGCCCTGGGGCGAGCAGGACAGCGACGACGATGACATCCAGGCCGGCAAGCTGCTGCGCGCGGGGCCGCACTGGCTGCGCGGGCTGATCGCCCAGGTGGCCATGCCGGCGCACGGCGCGGTGCTGATCGACACGCCGCCCTGGCCCTCGCCGCACGCGGGCCAGGCCATCGCCGCGGCCGACCTCGTGCTGGTGCTGCTGCCGCCGCAGCCCGAAGTCTGCGTCGGGCTGGGCCGGCTGACCGATGCGCTGGCGCGGCGCGGCCACACCGCCTGCTACGTGGCCACGCGACTCCAGCCGGCACGGCGGCTGCATGCCGATATCGTCACGCTGCTGCGCGCCACGCTCGGCAATGCGATGCTGGCCTGCCCCGTCCACGAGGACAGCGGCATTCCGGAAGCCTTCGCGCGCAGCGAGAACTTCTGCCGCAGCGCGCCACACTCGCAGGCGGCGCACGACCTGCAAGGGCTGGCGTCGTGGGTGTCCCACTGGATCGGCGCCCCGCCACAGGAGCGCGAACGATGAGCGACAAGCCCGCCCGACTCCACCGCTGGCTGGCCATCGCGCGCGACCGGCTGGCGCGCCACCTTGGCGTCACCGCGCCGGCGCACGGCGGCATCTGGGTGCTGCGCGCCGTGTTTCAGCCGCCCCGCCCCGGCAAGCCCGATATTCCTGCGGAATGGGCCGCGCTGCTGTACCGGCGCGCGCTGGCCCGGCTCGGCATGGGCCGCCGCCGCGACCCCGCCGCGTGGCTGTGGCGGCTGTTCATCCGCCCGCCTCGTCCGCGCTACCGGCTGGCCGCCGACCTCCGCAAGCGTCGCCAGGTTGCCGCGCCGCCGGGGGTCACACCGTTCCGGCGCTGGCTGGACCGCCTGCTCGGGCCGATCTACTACGCGGTGACGCGCATGCGGCGCCGCATTGCCGCGCGGCTGCCCCGCGTGGACTGGGCGCGCGCGGGCGATGGCGTGGAGGCCGTCGCCACGCGCGTGGGACGCATCCCGTTCGCGGTGCCCACCTCGTTGGTGCTCGCCTGCCTGGCCGGCGCGGTCATCAGCACCACGCCACTGACGTTCTCGAGCCAGCTACTGCTGTTCGCCATCGTCTGGATCGGGTTGATGGTGCTGCGGCGCATTCCCGGCCGGCTGCCGACGCTGGCGATGATGGTGCTCTCCGCGCTGATGGCGGGCCGCTATATCTGGTGGCGCTCGACGCAGACGCTGCAGTTCACCACGGCCACCGAGGCCGCCGTGGGCTACCTCCTCTATGCGGCCGAGGTCTACACCTGGATCGTGCTGGGGCTGGGCTACCTGCAAACGGCGTGGCCGCTGAACCGCCAGCCCAAGGCGCTGCCGGCCGCCCCGGAGGCATGGCCGACGGTGGACGTCTACATCCCCACCTACAACGAGTCGCTGGCTGTGCTGCAACCCACCGTGTACGCGGCGCTGAGCATGGACTGGCCGGCGCACAAGCTGCGCGTGTTCATCCTCGACGATGGCCGGCGGCCCGCGATGCGGGAGTTCGCGGCGGCGGCCGGGGTGGGCTACCTCACGCGGGAAGACAATTTCCACGCCAAGGCCGGCAACATCAACAAGGCGCTGGCGAAGACGGACGGCGAGTACATCGCCATCTTCGACTGCGACCACATCCCCACGCGCTCCTTCCTGCAGATGACCATGGGCGAGTTCCTGGCCGACCCGAAGTGCGCGCTGGTGCAGACGCCGCACCACTTCTTCTCTCCAGACCCGTTCGAGCGCAACTTCGACACCTTCCGGCGCGTGCCGAACGAGGGCAGCCTGTTCTACGGCCTGATCCAGGACGGCAACGACTTCTGGAACGCCACCTTCTTCTGCGGCTCCTGCGCGGTCATCAAGCGCGCGCCGCTGCTGGAGATCGGCGGGATTGCCGTGGAGACCGTCACCGAGGACGCCCACACGGCGCTCAAGCTGCACCGGCTCGGCTACAACAGCGCCTACCTGCGCACGGTGCAGGCGGCCGGGCTGGCCACCGAGAGCCTGTCCGGCCATATCGGGCAGCGCATCCGCTGGGCGCGCGGCATGGCGCAGATCTTCCGCATCGACAACCCGCTGCTCGGGCGCGGGCTGCACCTGTTCCAGCGCATCTGCTACAGCAACGCGATGCTGCACTTCTTCTACGGCATTCCCCGGCTGATCTTCCTGACCATGCCGATCGCCTACCTGTACTTCGGCCTGCACGTGATCAACACCTCGGCGCTGCTGATCATGGCCTACGTGCTGCCCTACCTGTTCGTGGCCAACGTGACCAACTCGCGGCTCCAGGGCCGCTACCGCCATTCGTTCTGGGYCGAAGTCTACGAATCGGTGCTGGCCTGGTACATCGTGCTGCCGACCACGGTGGCCTTCATCAACCCGCGCCTGGGCAAGTTCAACGTCACCGCCAAGGGCGGGCAGATTGCCGACGACTACCTCGACTGGACCATCTCCAAGCCCTACCTGGTGCTGCTGGCGCTCAACGTGATCGGGCTGGCGGTTGGCGTCGGCCACCTGCTGTTCGGTAGCACCGACGAGCCGGCCACGGTGCTGATGAACATGGGCTGGGCGCTGGCCAACCTGATCATGCTTGGCGCCGCCGTGGGCGTGGCGCGGGAGGCGCGGCAGGTGCGGGTCTCCCACCGCATTCCGATGCGCGTGCCGGCCACGCTGCTGCTGCCGGACGGCGCCACGCTCGCCTGCCGCACCGAGAACTACTCGATGGGCGGCCTCGGCCTGCTGCTGCCGGTGGAGGTGATGCTGGACGAAGGCGCGCGCGTGGGCGTCTGCCTGGCGCGCGGCACGCGCACCTACCACTTCCCCGGCCTGGTCACGCGCAACGTCAACCGCCACCTCGGCGTGCGCATGGAGGGCCTGACGGCCGAGCGCGAGATCGAACTGATCCAGTGCACCTTCGGCCGCGCCGACGCCTGGATCGACTGGCTGGACGACGAACACGCCGACGCCCCGCTGCGCAGCCTCAAGGAGGTGATCGAGATGGGCTACCAGGGCCTGCTGCGCCTCTACGACGCCTGCGCGGAAGCGGTCGACCTGCTGATCGGGCGCCGCCGCCCCCGCCAGCCTTAATTCATCACGCCGGCCATCACGCCGCAGGAGCCGCACCACACATCGCCATGGGAATCTGGAACCTCTACTTCCTCGCCAAGCTCTGGCTGTTTCACACGGGCCACCTCCAGCCGCACTGGCTGACGAACCTGGTGTTCGCGCTGTTCCTGGCGGTGCCGATGGAGTCGCGGCCGCTGCGGGTGCTGCGCCAGCTCATCGCCATCGTGGTCGGGGCGATGCTGGCCTACCGGGAATCGACGCTGCCGCCGTTCGCGCGCGTGGTGTCGCAGTTCTCGAACGTGAGCGCCTTCACGCCCGAGTACCTGCTCGAACTGGCGCAGCGCATCGTCTCCCTGCAGATGGTGGTGGCGATCGTGCTGGCGGTGCTGCTCTACCTGATCATCAACCGCTGGGTGCGGGTGACCACCTTCGTGCTGCTGGCGCTGATCGCCATCCCGTTCTGGCACGGCACCGGCGACGGCAACCCGCCGACGCGGCTCAACCAGATGACCGCGCGCGCGGCAGACACCCCACGCGCCGACTTCGCGGTGCGCGGCGGCTACGATGCCCAGCTGGCCGCCTTCCGCGAGCAGGAATCGACCCGCTCAGCCACCGCCCAGCCGCTGACGGCCACGCCCGACGCGCAGTTCGACATCATCGTGCTGCACATCTGCTCGCTGTCCTGGGACGACATGGACGCCGCCAAGGCCAGCAACCACCCGCTGTTCACGCGCTTCGACTACCTGTTCAAGAATTTCAGCTCCGCCGCGAGCTACAGCGGGCCGGCGGCCATCCGGCTGCTGCGCGCCTCGTGCGGCCAGGAACCCCACGCCAGCCTGTACTCGCCGGCGCCGGCCGAATGCCATCTGTTCGAGGCACTCGCCCAGGCCGGCTTCGGCCCCCACGTGCTGCTGAACCACGATGGCCGCTTCGACAATTTCCGGAGCTTTGTCGACAAGGAAGTGGGCGTGGCGGGCATCCAGCCCGAGTCCAACGAAGGCGTGCCCGTGGCGATGCGCGCCTTCGACGACTCCCCGGTGCTGGGCGACTACGACACCTTCGACCACTGGTACAAGCGCCGCCTCCAGCAGAACAGCGGCCCCGTGGCGCTCTACTACAACACGGTGACGCTGCACGACGGCAACCGGCTGCCGGGCAAGCGGCTGACCAGCCTGGAGTCCTATCCGCTGCGGCTGGCCAAGCTGCTCGAGGACGTCGACCGGATCATCGAGACCATCAGCAAGTCCGGCCGCAAGGCGGTGGTGGTGTTCGTGCCCGAGCATGGCGCGGCGCTGCGGGGCGACGAAAACCAGATCTCCGGGCTGCGCGAGATTCCCACGCCGCGCATCGTCCACGTGCCGGTGGGCGTGAAGCTGGTGGGCCTGCCGACCACAGCCACGGGCGGCATGGTGACGATCGACGCGCCGTCCAGCTTCCTGGCGCTGTCGCAGCTGCTGTTCAACCTCGTGGCAGACAGCCCGTTCCGCCAGGGCGCGCCGCCCACCGCCAGCTACAGCGAGAACTTGCCGCAGACGATGATGGTCGGCGAGAACGAAGGCACCGTGACCATGAAGCTGAGCAAGGGTTATGTGATTCATACGCCAGATGGCGTCTGGGTGGAGCAGAAATGAGCCAGCCCCCGAAGTCCCCAAAACCCCAGAAAACCCCGCCGGTGCCGCGCGGCACCCCTGGCGCCTACAGCGACATCGACGCCCTGGACCGGCATGTCGAGGGCTTCGACGCGCGGCAATACTTCGACCAGCAGGACGCGGTGCAGACCCGGGCGGCGGCGCAGCGCTGGCCGCTGCTGGGGCGCGCGCTGGGGCACACATTGGGGCACACGCTTGGGCACGCGGCGACCGACGCGGACGGCCCGTCGACCAGCGCCGAGCGCTAATGCCGCCACCCCACTCGAGTGGGGCTTTAACCATTGATTTACAAGGAAAACCGTCACATAGCCGACATGCATCCGCCGTAGACTCTGGGCCACTTTCCCCACCCTGGTTCCTTCGGTCATGTCTGGCGTCCTGGTTGATCCCTCCGCTGCCCGCCTGCGCTTCCGGCAGCCCTGTGCCGAGGATCTGGCCGTCATCACGCCTTCCGTGACGACCGACCACACGAATCAGGACGTGCTCGAGGTCTTTGCGCTACACCGCGACCTCAACTGCCTGCCCGTGACCGAGCGCGACAAGCCCATCGGCCTGATCAACCGGTCGATCTTCCTGTCGCAGATGAGCAAGCCGTACCATCAGGAACTCTACAACCGCAAAAGCTGCATCGCGTTCATGGACAAGGAGCCGCTGATCGTGGACGCCGCCATGAGCATCGACGCGCTGACGTTCCGCGCGGTCGAGTATGGCGAGAAGGCGCTGGCGGAAGGCTTCATCATCGCCCGCGACGGCAAGTTCATCGGTCTGGGGCACGGCCTGCAACTGATGCGCGTGGTGGCCGACATGCAGGCCGAGCGCAATCGGCAGATCATGCAGAGCATCGACTACGCCAGCACGATCCAGCGGGCGATGCTGCGCACCTCACGCCAGACGCTGGCCGCCACGCTGCCGGACGCCGCACTGGTCTGGGAGCCGCGCGACGTGGTGGGCGGCGACTTCTATCATTTCGCAGCATTCGACGACGGCTGGTTCGCCGCGCTGGCCGATTGCACCGGCCATGGCGTGCCGGGCGCGTTCATGACGCTGATTGCCTCGTCGCTGCTGACGCAGGCCATCGAGCAGCAGGGCCCGCGCGACCCCGGCGCGCTGCTGGCGGCCGTCAATCGCGGCATCAAGCAGATGCTCGGGCAGATCGACGGACCGCTCGACGGGCAGGACGGCCAGCGGGGCGAGCGCGGCATCGCCGAATCCGACGACGGCATGGACGCTGCCTTCTTCTGGTTCGACAACGCCACGCGCACGCTGACCTTCGCGGGCGCCAAGTGCGCGCTGTTCGTGCTGCAGCCCGGTGACACCGAGGGCCAGATGATCAACGGCGCCCGCATGGGCGTCGGCTACGTCGACACCGGCATGGACTACGCGTGGCAGAACGCGGCCGTGCCGATGCCGCCCGACACGGTGGCCTTCGTGACCACGGACGGGCTGATCGACCAGATCGGCGGCCCGCGCGAGATCTCGTTCGGCAAGCGCCGCATGCGCGAAGCCATCTGCGCCAGCCGCGCGGCATCGGCGGCGCAGATCAGCCAGGCGGTGCTCGAGGTGCATCGCGCCTGGCAGGGCCAGCACCGGCGCCGCGACGACCTGACCTTCTTCTGCTTCCGCGCCCGATAACACCGCGCCAGACTCTTACAGCGCCCCACCGGCCGCACGACACATGAACGCCGCACAATCGATTGACAAGGAATATGAGCCGTTTTTCGCGATGGCTCGGGAACGCAACGTGATCTTCTACTACGTCGGCTACTTTTCGCAGAACATCATCGCCGCCATGTCCGACGCGGTGCGCCTGCAGCTCGCCGTAAGCGGGGTCGATGGCACCACGCGGCGCAAGCTGTTCTCGTCCTTCGTGGAAATGGCGCAGAACATCGTCCACTACTCCTCGGACGCCCTGACCGCACCCACGCCGGAGAGCGAGCAGCAGCGCGGCCAGTTGCGCCATGGCTCGGTGTGCATCAGCATGGTGGACGAGCACTACCGCCTGATGTGTTCCAATCCGGTGGCGACGGTGCGTGTGCACCAGCTGCGCGCCACGCTGGAGCCGCTACGCACGATGACGCTGGACCAGATCAAGCAAGCCTACAAGCAGACCCTGCGCGCGGAGGCGCCGGAGGGCAGCAAGGGCGCCGGGCTCGGCTTCCTGACGATGGCGCGCGATGCCAGCGCGCCCCTCGAATACAACTTTCAACCGATCGACACGGATCCGGGATCGACGATGTTCCAGCTCGTCGCCACGATCTGACCTATCGGGAAGAGCCTCTGCCATGGAAAACCTGTTTATCGCCGCCACGCCCTCCTCGCCCGAGGTGAGCTTCGACTTCGAGCGGCACATCCTCTCGCTCAAGGGCGAGTCCTACCCCGAGAACGCTGCCGTGTTCTACGGCGAGGCCATCGCCCGCCTGCGCAAGTACCTGGCGGCGTGCGACGGGGTCTCGGTCACGGTCAACGTGGCGCTGACTTATTTCAACAGCTCGAGCACCAAGATGCTGTTCAGCATCTTCGACGCGCTGAACGACGCCGCCGAGCGCGGCAACCGCATCGAACTGCACTGGTTCCATGACGAGGACGACGACACCATCCTCGAATTCGGCCAGGAACTGCACGACGACTTCCCTGCGATTGCGTTCCACGACGTAGCGACCACCGGCAGTTGAACCCGCCCGCCGCCATCATGTCCGAGCCCGACCTGTTCGAATCGGAGAACAGCGTCCTGGCGCATGCCAAGGCCGTGTTCTGCGATGTCGATGCCGGCGAGGAATCGTATCGGCATACGCTGGGGCAGCTCATCAGCTACTACGAGCGGCTGATGCGCGAGACGCGCCGGCTGATCCGCCGCAGCGACCGTGAGGAACTGGAGATGAACCGGCTTAACCACCGGCTCCAGGAACTGGCTCAGGAACTCGAATACCGCGCCACGCACGACACGCTGACTGGCGCGCTCAACCGTGGCGCCGTGATCGACCGCGCCACGGCGGCGCTGGCCCGCGGGAGCCTCTCGATGATCGTGCTCGACATCGACCATTTCAAGCGGCTCAACGATGCCTATGGCCATCCGGTGGGCGACGCGGTGATCTGCGGCGTGACCGCCTGCCTCAAGGACACGGTGGATGCCGAGGGCGCCATCGGGCGCGTGGGCGGCGAGGAGTTCACCGCGCTGCTGCCAGGCGTGCCGCTCGAAGACGCGCTGGCGCTGGCCGAGGACATGCGCCATGCCATCGCCACGCATCGCTTCCCCTCCCCCGTGGACTGCCCGGTCACGGCGAGCTTCGGCGTGAGCTGGTCCGCCCAGGGCCGCACCTTCGAGCACGCATATGGCCGCGCCGACGAGGCGCTCTACGACGCCAAGCGCAACGGCCGCAACCGCGTGATGCAAGCCGCCGCATGACCCTGTTTTGCTGATCCATTGACTGGTCGGACACTGTCATCTGGAATACGGTGGTTTGCCCTCGCGAAGCCAAACGTTTCCGATAAGGCAAGCCTTGACTACTATCCAGAGTGATCCCTGATATCAGGACGGCGCAGGTCACCTCGCCGGCCAGGACAAGGAGAGGCATGCACCACATCGAGCCAGTGGAATGCGTCTGCGGCGCGACGCTCCACATCCGCGAATACCGGCTGGGCCTTGTGAGGACCCCACGCAAGGAACACGCACCCTGCCCCATCTGCGGGCGCACCGTCTACGAAACCGAGATGGACGGCTTCCTGCTGGTGGAAGTCGTCACGCGGCGCGCCCCGGTCATGCCGGTGGCGGCCAAGGTGCAGAAACGGAAGGCCCAGCGAACCTGAGCCCGCGCGGGCTATGACTTCGTGATGCGCTGGGGATGGGTCGCGTAGTACGCGAGGATGACTGACGCGGTGAACGCCATGCCGGCCACGGCAAAGGCGATCAGCGTGGGAAAGGCGACGCCGGATTTTTCCTTGGACATGCGGGACTCCTCGGACGAATGGTCACGGTATGGTAGCCCGGCCTGGCGCCGGCTGCTGACCCGACGTCGCCGGGTGGAAGCGCGCATAGGGCACGCCGCGCTCTGTATGCGCCGTGGTCTGGTCGATCAGGCGCTCGACATCGGGCACCTCCCGCATCGCAGCCATGAACGACGCCAGCGGAAATCCCGGCGCCACGCAGCCCTGCACCAGCACCCAACGCTGCCACACCGTCACCCACAACGTGCTCTGCCGCCACGCCGGCAGGTTGGCGGACAGCCATTGCAAGCGGCGACGCGCGCTATCGGCAATCTCCGCATCGTAGGCAAATGCATTCGGCAGACGGCAACGCCCTTCCAGCCAGCAGTGGTTGCCATGCTCGATCCGATGATGCGCATCGCGCTTCCACTCGGCCTCGCTCACGCGCGGCCCGGCCGGCTCGGGGCAGTTGGCAACCGCTGACGAGATTTGAAAGAAGGGATCGTTACCTCGATTCTGGAGGTCGTCGGCATGGGCGGAGGGGGTGAGGAGGAGCAGTGCGGGGAGGATGGTACGGGCGATGGTCGGCATAACGCGCCTCCAATGAGCGGTTCCTTTGACTTTATGCAGGAATCCGCCCGGATAAATGCGGCAAGATCGTGCATTGGAATTGTCCGGAACATGTACTACATTGCTTTGGAGGTCACGATGTCCCTCCGGCCTCAGCCACCTCTTCCAACATCCAAACACGAGGCTGATCATGAGCATGACTCACCGTGTTGCCCTGGCACTTTTGATGTTGGCCACCGTTGGCGCGATCTACGCTGCGAACCGCTACGACAACTATACGAGCTGCGTTTTGTGGTCATCAGCGCATCCGCAATACAGCGGGAAGTGCTCTCTGTAGCGCTTGCACTGCGTCAAGTCTCGACGCACACCCGGTCTGCCGTTCCTGAAATTTCAAGCGGGTTCCGCATTTTTCTTGTCTGTCTGATCGCACAGTAGTGCTGATTTCGTTGCACCCGTGCGGGGGGGCGATCGACATCCATTTTCGCCACTCTCACCGGACTCGGCTAAAATCCGAAATCCAAAGAACATCCATGTGGCCTTTAAACCACCAGGAAAAATAGAAGAGACAATTTCGTGGTTTTCAGCTCGACTGCCTTCCTGTTCCTTTTCCTTCCCGTCACGCTAGCGCTTTACTATTTGCTGGCGCCGATGTATCGGAATCTGTTGCTCCTGGCTGCCAGCCTGCTGTTCTATGCCTGGGGCGAACCCGTCTATATCGGGTTAATGCTTATTTCCATACTTTTTAATTGGGGCGTGGGCCTGGCCATGTCATCCGCGCGGTCGCGGCGGATAGAATTTGGCATCCTCTCGCTTGCGGTAGCGATCAATTTGATGGTGCTGGCGCATTACAAGTACACCAGCTTTCTGGTTTCCATCGTCAATGAATTGCTCGGGCCCCTGCTTCATCGGACCTTCGAGACAAAAGCCTTGCCGCTGCCTGTAGGCATCTCATTCTTCACGTTCCACGCTATTTCCTATCTGGTGGACATCTATCGCCGCGAAGCGGAAGCGTTGAAAAGCCCACTCGACATGGGGCTCTATATTTCGATGTTCCCCCAACTCGTGGCGGGGCCAATTATTCGTTATTACGATGTTGCTGACCAGATTCTCCGTCGTGGCAACACGGTGGAGCGGTTTGCTTCGGGTGTCGAACGGTTCGCTTTCGGCTTGGGGAAGAAGGTCCTGATTGCCAACACCCTCGGGCAAATCGCAGATCAGGCATTCAGCACCCCACCCGGGACACTTTCCACCAGCGCGGCATGGCTAGGCATTGCCTGCTATACCCTCCAGATTTATTTTGATTTCTCTGGATACTCCGACATGGCCATCGGTCTGGCCCGTATGTTCGGATTCGAACTGACCGAGAATTTCAACTATCCGTATATCGCGCGATCCATCCGCGAGTTCTGGCGCCGCTGGCACCTGTCGCTGTCGACGTGGTTCCGCGACTACCTCTACATTCCTCTCGGTGGTAATCGGGGATCGGGCTTCCGGGTACGCATGAACCTGTTTGCTGTGTTCTTCCTCTGCGGCCTCTGGCATGGCGCGAGCTGGAACTTCGCCATTTGGGGCATATTCCATGGGGTGATGCTCGTACTGGAGCGCGGCAGACTGGGCCGTTGGATCGATGCCGCACCACGATCGGTGTCGAGTGCCTATACGATTCTGGTGGTCATGGTGGGATGGGTCTTCTTCCGAGCCGAAACGCTTGCCGGTGCCACCGCCTACCTCAAGGCCATGTTCTTCCAGGGCCACGGTCAAGGCTTGCCGCCGCAATTGGTTGCCGCCATGGACCCGGTTGCCATGACGACACTCGTAGCTGGGATTGTGCTCGCCACGCCGATGTTCACCTTCTTCGCGCGGGATTGGCGCTCACGCCGGTTCCCTTCCCACGCGAATGAACCCCTGCCCGACTGGTGCATCCGGATTCAACMCACGGACGCGAAGTCGCTGCCAATGCTGACCGCACGCGGCACCATCGCATCGCTGATTCTGATTATCAGCATCTCCCAGCTTGCGCTCAGCACGTATAACCCCTTCATCTATTTCAGGTTCTGATGATGCAATCGATCGACTCGAGAAACATCATTAACGCGGTGCTGACCACGTTCTTCGCGGCGACCGTCGCCGTTCCATTTGTGGGCCTCTGGCGCAGCCATGACAGTAGTGCGGAAAAGCGCACGCTCACGGCAATGCCGTCGCTGCCTGCGTCATTCAAGGAGGTGGTCGCTTATCCGCCCAAGATGGAAGCGTTCGTCAATGACAACTTTGGCTTACGGGACCGTTTCCTGACATTGCATGCCGATATCAGCCGAAACGTCTTTGGCACGTCGGGATCGACACGGGTCATCCTGGGGTCTGGCGGCTGGCTGTTCTACACGGGCGATAACTCGCTCGCCGATATGCAGCGGGTGAGCAGCCCGACGCAGGCGAGCCTGGAAAACTGGAGAAAATCGCTGGCGGACCGCGCTGCATGGCTGGACCATCAAGGCATCACCTACCGGTTTGTCACGGCGCCTGATAAGCACAGCGTTTTCCCGGAGAAGCTGCCCAGCCGTTTCCAATGGGACGGCGATTCCCGCTTTGCTCGGATCAAGCAGCACGTCTCAGCTTCCGTGCCGCTAGTGGATCTGCTTCCCGACCTGGCAAAAGAGAAAAAGGCCGGTGCCGATCGTCTCTATTTCGAGACAGACACGCACTGGACAGGATACGGCGCCTACATCGGATATCGCACCATTATGCGTTCGCTCGGCGACGCGTATCGTCCCGCAACGCTCCAAATCGCCGATACGGAATTCGCTGACGACAAATTGCCGCTTCCGCGCGACCTGGCCGTCATGAGCCGCAGTCCGAAAAAGGAAACCGAAAAGATAGCGGCCACGCTCCAACGCTGCGGTCACGCCGTGGAGGTCCAGCCTCCGGCCGGCGTCGACGTCAGCCGAATCCTGCAGTTCGCCGGCAATGATTGCCCATCACGCACGAAGACATTGCTGATTTTCCACGATTCGTTCGGATCGGCCATCAGCCCCTACTTCAGTGCGACGTTCGGCCGGGTAGTTTCCATCTGGGGTACGCCGACCGACGAACTGTTCGTGCGTATGGTCTTGCAGGAAAAGCCGGACGTTGTCATTGAAGAACGCGTGGAGCGCTTCATGGAAGCTACCCCTGAGCCGACGATGGCAGCGACGCTACAGAAGACGCAAAGCGTCGTGCTAGGAATGTCCGGGAAATAATGCGCCGGCCATGTGCAGGCCGAAGCGAGGCGAACGAACGTTGGCGGAGACCTACCGGGTCTCTGGCTCTCGATTCTAACTGGGGGAAGGCTATTGCCGAGGGCGATGGCCGGGAAAATCGGCCACAAGCCCTGAAGTGACAAGAAAAACTGGCGGAGAGACGGGGATTCGAACCCCGGATAGGCTATTAACCTATACACGCTTTCCAGGCGTGCGACTTAAACCACTCATCCATCTCTCCGGGAAGTCGGCGATTATAGCAGAGCCGTTCGGGCTGTCCAGCCCCCTCGGGGATGTGGTTGTGACCTGCCCTACCCTTTTCGCAGGTAATTGACGAGCCGGTCGATGACCGGTGCGTTCCTCGGCGTGACCAGGCTCACGAGGATGGCCACGGCAAACCCGGCCGGCACGCCGAAGGCGCCGGAGGCGATCGGGTCCACGCCGAACCAGCGGTTGCCGAAGATTCCGGTCATCTTCGTGAAGAACGGGTAGTTGACGAAGATGTAGTACATCGCCACGCCCAGCCCGGTGGCCATGCCCGCCACCGCCCCGGCCGCCGTGGTTCGGCGCCAGAAGATGGCCAGGACCAGCACCGGGAAGAAGCTCGACGCCGCCAGCGAGAAGGCCGCCCCCACCAGGAACAGGATGTTGCCAGGCCGCAGCGAGGTCACGTAGGAGGCGAACAGCGCCACCGCCAGCAGCACGATCTTGGCGGTCGTCACGCGGCGCTGGTGGCTCGCCTGGCGGTCGATCATGTGGTAGTAGACGTCGTGCGACAGCGCGTTGGCAATCGTCAGTAACAACCCGTCCGCCGTGGACAGCGCCGCCGCCAGCGCGCCGGCCGCCACCAGCCCCGAGATCACGTACGGCAGCCCGGCGATCTCGGGCGCCGCCAGCACAATCATGTCCGGCTGGATCAGGATTTCCGCCCACTGGACGATGCCGTCGCCATTCACATCGCGGATGCCGAACACGGGCGGGTCGACCTTGCGCCATTGCACCACCCACTGCGGCAGCTCCGCGAACGGCGTGCCGACCAGGTGCTGGAAGAACTCGGCCTTGACCAGCGCCGCCAGCGTGGGTGCCGACACATAGAGCAGCGCGATGAAAAACACGGCCCAGGCCACCGAATTGCGCGTTTCCCGGACCGACGGCGTGGTGTACAGCCGCGTCAGGATGTGCGGCAGGCTGGCCGTGCCGAGCATCAGGCAGAACACCAGCAGGACGAAGTTGAGCCGCTTGGTCTTCCGCTCCGCCTCGGACGCCGCCGGGTAAGGCTCGGTCGATGGCGTGGCGGCATGGCTGCGCGCCAGCGCCTCCTCCCGCATCTGGCTCCACTGCTGCTGGGCGTCGGCGATATCCACGGGAAACGCCAGCCGCTCGCGCTCCACGCTCTTGATCTCGCGCAGCGGCGCGTTGCGCGTGCGCAGTTCCTGGAGCCGATCGTCCAGCACGCGCCGTTCTTCGTCGAATGACTGCGGCAGCCGCGCGATGCGCTCCTGCAGCATCACCGCCTGCTGGCGAAACAACTCCCGCACCTGCCGCTCCGCGGGATCGTGCTCAAGCCGCTTCTCGGCCTGTTCGATCTGGCCCAGCAGCGAGCCATAGCTGACCTGCGGCAGCGCCTCGCGATGATGCTTCCACGCAATCATCGACACGGTTAGCAAAAACGCCACAATCAGCATGATGTACTGCGCCACCTGGGTCCACGTGACCGCGCGCATGCCGCCCAGGAACGAGCAGACCAGGATGCCGGCAAGCCCGAAGAACACCCCCACGGCGAACTCCACGCCGATAAAGCGCGTGACGATCAGCCCCACGCCCTGGATCTGCGCCACCAGATAGACGAAGGAGCACAGCGAGGCCGCCAGCACCGCAATCGCCCGCACCGGCAGGTTGCCGCCGGGCTTTCCGTTGCCGTAGCGCGCCGCAAGGAAGTCCGGGATCGTATAGCCGCCATATTTGCGCAGATACGGCGCCAACAGGAACGCCACCAGGCAGTAGCCGCCGGTCCAGCCCATCACGTAGGCCAGCCCCTCGTAGCCGGAGGCGAACAGGATGCCGGCCAGGCCGATGAACGACGCCGCGCTCATCCAGTCCGCGGCGATGGCCATGCCGTTGAACAGCGCCGGCACCCGTCGCCCCGCCACGTAATACTCGTTGAGGTCCGAGGTGCGGCAGATCAGGCCGATGCAGGCGTAGATCGCAATTGTGACGAACAGGAAGACATAGCCGAGCCACAGCGCGTCGGCGTTGGAATGCTCGAGCAGCCCCATCATGCCGATGAAGCCGAACAGCCCGAGCGTGAACAGACCGTAGTAGAGCAACAGCCGGCGCCGGAAGCGCGACTGGGCATCAGCCATGGGCGAACTCAAGAAAATGCCGGCACGCGGCCGGCATCGGATGGGAGGAAACCCGCACGGGCGGGGGCGCTTATTGCGCTTGCTTCAGTTGATCGAGGATGGCCGGATTCTCGAGCGTGGACGTATCCTGCGTGATTTCCTCGTTCTTGGCCAGCGAGCGCAACAGCCGGCGCATGATCTTGCCCGAACGGGTCTTCGGCAGGTTATCGCCAAAGCGGATGTCCTTCGGCTTCGCAATCGGTCCAATTTCCTTGCCGACCCAGTTGCGCAGCTCCGTGGCGATCTTCACCGCCTCGTCGCCGGTCGGGCGCGTGCGCTTGAGCACGACGAAGGCGCAGATCGCCTCGCCGGTCATGTCATCCGGGCGACCGACCACGGCGGCCTCGGCCACCAGCGGGTTCGACACCAGCGCCGATTCGATCTCCATCGTGCCCATGCGGTGGCCCGACACGTTCAGCACGTCGTCGATCCGGCCCATGATCGTGAAGTAGCCAGTTTCCTTGTCGCGGATGGAGCCATCGCCAGCCAGATACAGCGTGCCGCCCAGTTCCTCGGGGAAATAGCTCTTCTTGAAGCGCTCCGGGTCGCCCCAGATCGTGCGGATCATCGACGGCCACGGACGCTTGACGACCAGGATGCCGCCACTGCCATTCGGCACGTCCTGCCCGGTTTCATCGACGATGGCCGCCATGATGCCCGGCAGCGGCAGCGTGCACGAGCCCGGCACCAGCGGCGTGGCGCCCGGCAGCGGCGTGATCATGTGGCCGCCGGTCTCGGTCTGCCAGAAGGTGTCGACCACCGGGCAACGCTCGCCGCCGATGTTCTTGTAGTACCACATCCACGCTTCCGGGTTGATCGGCTCGCCCACCGTGCCCAGCAGGCGCAGGCTGGAGAGATCGTACTGCTTCGGATGGATCTTCTCGTCGGCCTCGGCGGCCTTGATCAGCGAACGGATGGCCGTCGGCGCGGTGTAGAAGATGCTGACCTTGTGGCGCTGGATCATGTCCCAGAAGCGGCCGGCGTTCGGGAACGTGGGCACGCCCTCGAACACCACCTGCGTGGCGCCGGCCGCCAGCGGGCCGTAGGCAATATAGGTGTGGCCAGTGACCCAGCCGATGTCGGCGGTACACCAGAACAGGTCGTCCGGCTTGATGTCGAAGGTCCAGCGCATCGTCATCAGCGACCAGAGCAGGTAGCCGCCCGTGCTGTGCTGCACGCCCTTCGGCTTGCCCGTCGATCCGGAGGTGTAGAGCACGAACAACGGATGCTCGGCATCCACCGGCTCGGCGGCGCAGGCGTCGGGCTGGCCGGCGGAGACGTCTTCCATCCAGCGGTCGCGGCCTTCGGTCCAGGCCACCTTGCCGCCGGTGCGGCGATAGACCACTACGTGCTTGACGGCCTCGCAGCCGCCCAGCGCCAGGGCTTCGTCGGCGATGGCCTTGAGCGGCAGCGCCTTGCCGCCGCGCATCTGTTCGTCGGCGGTGATCAGTGCCACGGCGCCCACATCAACCAGCCGCTCCTGCAGCGATTTGGCCGAAAATCCGCCGAACACCACCGAATGGGTGGCGCCGATGCGGGCGCAGGCCTGCATGGCGACCACGCCTTCCACGGACATCGGCATGTAGATGACCACGCGGTCGCCCTTCTTGACGCCGAGCGCCTTGAGACCATTCGCAAAACGGCTGACCTTGGCCAGCAGTTCCTTGTAGCTGACGCGGCTCACGGTGCCGTCATCCGCCTCGAAGACGATGGCGATTTTCTCGCCAAGTCCCTGCTCGATATTGCGTTCCAGGCAGTTGTACGAGGCATTGAGCTGGCCGTCCTCGAACCACTTGTAGAACGGCGCGTTGCTTTCGTCGAGCACCTTGGTGAACGGCTTGTCCCAGTGCAGCAGCTCGCGGGCGTGGCGCGCCCAGAACCCCTCGTAGTCGCGCTCGGCTTCGTCGCACAGGGCCTGATAGGCCGCCATGCTGGGAATAGCCGCCGTCTTGGCGAACGACTCAGGGGGTGGGAAAACGCGATGCTCCTGCATCACCGATTCGATGGCCGACATGGCTTGTCTCCTGTTTGGCTTAGGACTGCTTGCTTTTGGCTGGAAGGTACGCCCGGCGGCTTACTTAAACCTGACGGAGTCGCCATGCGCGACGGCGCATGCAGTGCTGCGATGCAGCAAATCAGATCGGAGGGAGGCGGGGGCGCAACCTGGCCACAAGTGCAGCCGGCTCTACTAGGCTAGCACCGGCACGTGCCGCAGCGCAAACCTGTCATCTGGACGATGGGACGCACAAGGTACAATCAGACCTGCCTTTGATTGTCTGATGACATTTACTTCACGTTTGCGCACCCCATGTCATACACCCCGCTCCGCCCCATCCCCCGCATCATCTTCGCCTCCCGCTGGCTCCAGCTGCCGCTCTACCTCGGCCTGATCGTCGCGCAGGGCGTCTACGTCTATCACTTCCTGGTCGAAGTCTGGCACCTGCTGTCCCATGTCACCACGTTCGACGAGACCAAGATCATGCTGGTGGTACTCGGCCTGATCGACGTGGTGATGATTTCCAACCTGCTGATCATGGTGATCGTGGGCGGCTACGAGACCTTTGTCTCGCGCCTGGGCATCGACAATCACCCCGACGAGCCCGAGTGGCTTGACCACGTCAATGCCGGCGTGCTGAAGGTGAAGCTGTCGATGGCGCTGATCGGCATTTCGTCGATCCACCTGCTGAAGACCTTCATCGACGCCGAACAACGCTCTCACCACACCATCATGTGGCAGGTGATCATCCACGTGGCCTTCCTGGCTTCGGCACTGGCCATGGCATGGGTGGACCGCATGGTGTCCCAACCGCACGTGCCGCAGCAGGCGCACTAACGCTCCCCCTCGCACCAGATGGCGTATTCGCCACTTTCGGTGCCGCTTTCCGGGTGTCGACGGCTGTATGCATTCCCGCAGCCGGCGCCGCCACGGTGTATCATCCCGGGCTGTGTTTCACCGCTGCCCTCCCCCACAAAAATGACCGTCATCAAGCAAGAAGACCTCATCCAGAGCGTCGCCGACTCGCTGCAGTACATCAGCTATTACCACCCGATGGACTACATCACCAGCCTGGGCCGTGCCTATGAGTTGGAGCAGAGTCCGGCCGCCAAGGACGCGATTGCGCAGATCCTGACCAACAGCCGCATGTGCGCCGAAGGCAAGCGTCCGCTGTGCCAGGACACCGGCATCGTCACGATCTTCGTCAAGGTGGGGATGGACGTGCGCTGGGATCGCGCCACGATGGGCCTGTCGGACATGATCAACGAAGGCGTGCGTCGCGGTTACACGCACCCGGACAACGTGCTGCGCGCGTCGATCGTGAGCCCGCCCGAAGGCGCCCGCAAGAACACCAAGGACAACACGCCGGCCGTGATCCACTACGAGGTGGTGCCGGGCAACACCGTGGACATCCAGGTCGCGGCCAAGGGCGGCGGCTCCGAGAACAAGTCGAAGTTCGTGATGCTGAACCCGTCCGATTCCATCGTCGACTGGGTCCTGAAGACCGTGCCGACCATGGGCGCCGGCTGGTGCCCGCCCGGCATGCTGGGCATCGGCATCGGCGGCACGGCCGAGAAGGCCATGCTGATGGCCAAGGAATCGCTGATGGAGTCCATCGATATCCAGGACATCATCGCCCGCGGCCCGCAGGACTGGGTCGAGGAAATGCGCGTGGAACTGTACGAAAAGGTCAACGCGCTCGGCATTGGCGCGCAGGGCCTGGGCGGCCTGGCCACCGTGCTCGACGTCAAGATCATGGCTACCCCGACCCACGCGGCTTCCAAGCCCGTGGCGATGATCCCGAACTGCGCGGCCACGCGCCACGTGCACTTCACGCTGGACGGCAGCGGCCCGGCCAAGCTGGAAGCCCCGGACCTGTCGGCCTGGCCGCAGGTGGAATGGGCGCCGAACACCGAGACGTCGAAGAGTGTGGACCTGAACACGCTGACGCCCGAGGAAGTCGCTTCGTGGAAGCCCGGCCAGACGCTACTGCTGAACGGCAAGATGCTGACCGGCCGCGACGCCGCGCACAAGCGCATCGCCGACATGCTGGCCAAGGGCGAATCGCTGCCGATCGACTTCACCAACCGCGTGATCTACTACGTCGGCCCGGTCGATCCGGTGCGTGACGAGGTGGTCGGCCCGGCCGGCCCCACCACGGCGACCCGCATGGACAAGTTCACCGAGACCATGCTGGCCCAGACCGGCCTGATCGCGATGATCGGCAAGGCCGAGCGCGGCCCGGTGGCGATCGAATCGATCCAGAAGCACAAGTCGGCCTACCTGATGGCCGTGGGTGGCGCGGCCTACCTGGTGTCGAAGGCGATTCGCGGCGCCAAGGTGCTGGCCTTCGAAGATCTCGGCATGGAAGCCATCTACGAGTTCGACGTCAAGGACATGCCCGTGACGGTGGCCGTGGACAGCTCGGGTACGTCGGTGCACAAGACCGGCCCCGCCGAGTGGCAAGCCAAGATCGGCAAGATTCCGGTCGCTGCGGCATAACCGGCCAGGGCCCTGCGGCCCTGCCGGCGTTCCCCCTCTATATATAGAAGGGGAACGCCACTCTCCTCCCTTCCGTGAATCCCTCTCCCATCGGCGTTTTCGATTCCGGCCTCGGCGGCCTCTCGGTGCTGCGCGAAATCCGCGCGCTGCTGCCGCATGAGTCCCTGCTCTACGTGGCCGACTCGCGCTACGCGCCGTATGGCGAAAAACCCGAACGCTTCGTCGAGGCGCGCACGCTGCAAGTCTGCGAATGGCTGGTGGCACAGGGCTGCAAGGCGCTCGTCATTGCCTGCAATACGGCCACGATGCATGCCGTTCAAACCCTGCGCGAGACATTGCCGCTGCCGATCATCGGCGTCGAACCCGGCCTGAAGCCGGCCGCGGCGGCCAGCCGCAGCAAGGTGGTGGGCGTGCTCGCCACGGCCAACACGCTGCGCAGCGCCAAGTTCAATCGATTGCTGACGTCGCTGGAAGGCGAAAGCCGTTATCTGTGCGCGGCCGGTCTCGACCTCGTCGCCCGTATCGAACAGGGCGATGTCTCTGGCCCTGCGGTGCGCGCGCGGCTCGAAGGCCTGCTGACCCCGATGCTGGACGCCGGCGCCGACACGCTCGTACTCGGCTGCACCCACTATCCGTTTCTCTCCGACACCATCCGCGCGATGGTCGGCAATCGTCTCGCCCTAGTGGACACCGGCAGTGCCATCGCCCGGCAACTTGCGCGCAAGCTCGTTGAACACGACCTCGCCGCCGCACCCGATGCGGTGCCGCAAGACCGCTATGCGTCCACACGCGACGCCGCGCACCTGCGTGCGATGGCGGCGACGCTGCTGAACGTGGATACCCTCGCAGAAACCGTAGTCATCGAGCCAGCGCCGCCGCTCTGATCCCGGCGACGCCTTGCCGGCTATTGGATGAACCCCAGCGGCTTGTGATGCCGCACCTCGGGCTTGATCGCGTGTTCCTGTCGTAATTGCGCCAGAAACTCGTCCGGGGTCAGCGCTTCGCCGAGCACCACCGACTGCCGCTTGACCGTGGCGAAGTCGCCCGGCGTCAGGCAATCCATCGAATCGAGTTCGCGCTGGATCGTCTCGGTCATGCGCGCGGGATCGCCTTCGAGCGCCTCATCCACGAACATCGTCACGCGTTGCTGCGGCTTGAGCGACAGGAAGCGGATCTTGAACGAGAACCGCCGCAGCGCCGCTTCGTCAATCCGGTCGAACAGATTGGTCGTACAGAGGAAGATGCCATTGAAGCGCTCCATGCCCTGGAGCATTTCGTTGACTTCCGACACCTCGTAGTTGCGCACCGCCTGCTGCCGGCTCTGCATGAAACTGTCGGCCTCGTCGAGCAACAGCACCGCACCGTCCTCTTCTGCACGCGCGAACATCGCCGCGATCTGCTGCTCCGTCTCACCGACGTACTTGCTCATCAGGTCAGAAGCGCGGCGGATCATCAGCGGCAGGTCCAGTTCCGCCGCGATGTGCTCGGCCAGCGCCGTCTTGCCAGTGCCCGGCGGCCCATAGAAACACAGCGTGCCGCGCTGGCGCGCGCCGAGCGCCTGGACGATCTTTTCCACCGCGTAGCGCGATTCGATATTGAGGTTGTCGAGCCGGTAGCGCGTCACCACGGGCCGCGCCTCGGCCTCGGGGCGCAGCCCCATCGCGCGGTCGGCGTGTTCGAGCTGGCGCAGGATCAGCGCCTCCACGGGTTCATCGACGTCGCTGCGCGCCAGTTCCACGAACCGCGCCGCCGATTGCACCTGCGCCGGCGTCAGCGTCTTGCGCGCGGCCAGCGTGGCGATGAACGCGTCGCTGACATCGAGTCCGCCCAGATGCTTGCGGATGATGTTCTCGCGCACCAGAGGTGGCGGAATCTTTAATTCCAGATGGAACTGGAAGCGCCGCAGGTACGCGGGATCGATCTGGCGGATCGAATTCGAGATCCAGATCACCGGCACCGGATTCTGCTCCAGCGTCTGGTTGACCCACGCCTTGCCGTTGACCGAGCCGCGCGTGTCCTCCTGCCCGAACAGGCTCATCAGCTCGCGCGCACTGCCTGGGAATACGTCTTCCACCTCATCGAACAACAAGGCCGTACGCGGCCGGCCGCGCAGGAAGGCCTGCGACACCTGCAGGGAGCGATAGCGGTCCTTGCCTGAGAGCGAGTTGCCGTCGCGGTCGAAGCAATCCACCTCGTAGAGTTCGCAGTCCGCCTCGCGCGCCAGCAGCCGCGCGAACTCGGTCTTGCCGGTGCCCGGCGGGCCGTAGATCAGCACGTTCACCCCTGCGGCGTTCTGGCGCGTGGCGTTGCCCAGCAGCGCGGACAGGTAGCGCGCGTCGGTCTCCACATGCGGATAGTCGCTCGTGCCCAGCGTCGGCGGCGCAGCGGGCCGCGTGAACACGGCCATCATCTCCGCGTCGCTGGCGTAGTTGCCGAGCAGCACGTGCAGCAGACGATCGGACAGGCGCATCAGGTCGCCGAGGTCCGTGACGCTGTTCTCGGGCAGCGGCTGCTCGATCAGGTTCAGCGTCTCGAGCCGCGAGCCGGGACGTAGTGAAACAGCGATATCGGCGGGGCTGGCGCCGGTCAGGCCGGCCAGGATCTGGAACGCCTCCTGACTGTGCGCGACCTTGCAATCGACCATCACCGCACGCAGGTCGCGCTTGTACTTGGCCAGCGCGGCATACAGCAGCAGCTTGCGTTCATGCTCGGGCAGGTTCAGCACATGGCTGAGCATGTCGATGTTGCGCACCAGCAGCACCCGCTCGCCGTGGAGGCGCGAGGCAATCGCGGCAGCCGACGCATCGAACACGGCGAACATGTCCTTGGCATGGTGCTTCACGTACTCATCGAGATAGTAAAACAGCGCACTTTCGTCGAAGGCGCTATTCCATTGGCCATGCCGCTCGAGGAACTCTTCTGGGGTCAGCCGCGAGGCGCCCTTCCACGCGGGCATGTCCGCGCAGCGCGCGGACAGGAAGCGCTGGACGCGCAGCACCACGCCATAGGGCCAGACCATTTCCTGGGCGCTGACCGTCAGCACGTCGTTGATATTGCTGCGCAGATTGAAGCGCGGCCCCAGCGCGCAGACCACGCGCAGCGCGAACTGGGCGCACATCCAGTCAAGGGCCGAGGTCCCCGCCACGCCGGGCGCGGCACGCAGGAGCGTCGGGCGGTCGTCTTCAGCAAAACGGGTGAAGTCCATGGCCATTCCCTTCGCTTGGGCTGGCGGGCGTCCGGACCGCGGGGGCGCCACCAGTACCAGGCTGCCGATGTTTGTCACGCTGTTATCACGCTGCTTTCTTCCATCCTAGCGCGGTTTGCCGCCGATGGGGCATTGCAGACACCCACCGACGCGCGGGCGCCCACGCACCCACCTCACGCAATCGGATATCGTAATTCGACGATTGCATTGCACAATGCGCAACAAATAAGAATCATTATCGTTTATACTGTGCCGCTACGCTGCCCAAGAGTGGCGCTCCCCAGCAACCCCGTTTCACGGTTTTCTCCGGTTCACGTGGCTGTACATCAGGAGCGTTATCATGGAATTGCTATTGAGCCTGCTGGTCGGATGTGGCATCTCGCTGATCCTGTTCTATCGCAAGTGAGCGAGTACAGACGCGCGCCGCCTGCCCATTTCGAATACCTGTCGTATCTCTCATGTTCGATCAACGTTTCCTCAAGATCACTGTTGCTGTCCTGTTGTTCCACGTCGGGCTGCTTTACCTGATCCAGAGCGGCCTGGCGCGCAAACTGACCGAAGCGGTCATCGCGCCCGAGATCATCGCCCGTATCATCCCGATGGAGCCGCCCAAGCAGCCTCCGGCGCCGGAGCCGCCCAAGCCGCAACCGCAGACGCCCCCGAAGCAGGTGAAGGTGGTAACACCGCGCCCGACCCCGCCGAAGCCGCAGCCGACCCCGGAACCCGTAGCCTCGCTGCCGCCCTCGCCGACGGCCATCGAAGCCCCGCCGCCCCCCCCTGCCCCGCCGGCGCCTGCCGAACCGCCTTCGCCGCCCGTATCGGCCAATGCCGCGCCGCGCGCTGTCGGCATCGGCGAGATCGCCTGTTCGCCGCCGCAAGTGGCCTATCCGTCGCAATCGCGCCGAATGGGTGAAACCGGCAAGGCTGTTGTTCGTCTGACGACCGATGAGTCTGGCCGCGTGGTCAAGACCGCGGTGGTCACGTCGAGCGGCTCGAGCCGACTGGACCAGGCTGCAGTGGATGCCGTGCAGCGCATGCGTTGCAAGCCCTATTTGGACAATGGCCGCGCCGTGGCCGTGACCGCCCAGCAGCCGATCAACTTCGAGCTGAACTGATTTCCCGGAATTTTCCGATCTTTCCCAAACACTGACACCAGGAACCACCATGCAGGACCTCGGACTCTCCCACCTCTGGTCGCAAGGCGACTTCGTCATGCGAGCGACCGCCATCATTCTGCTCATCATGTCGCTGTTGTCGTGGATCGTGATTCTCACCAAGGCGTGGGATCTGGTTCGCCTCAAGAAGATGGCAAATGGCGCGGAAAAGCGCTTCTGGCACTCGGATGACTTCGACCACGCGCTGGAAACACTCGGCGCGAGCGATGCCAATCCGTTCCGCACGCTGGCCATGACCGGCAAGGAAGCGGCGCAGCACCACCGCGCCAGCCAGCCGCAACTGCACGACCAGCTCGACATCTCCGACTGGCTGACCCGCTCGCTGAAGAGCTCGATCGACGAGGCGGTGTCGCGCATGCAGTCGGGCCTGGCGGTGCTGGCCTCGGTGGGCTCCACCGCGCCGTTCGTCGGCCTGTTCGGCACGGTGTGGGGCATCTACCACGCGCTGATCGGCATTGGCGCCTCGGGCGTGCCGACCATCGACAAGGTGGCCGGCCCCGTGGGCGAAGCCCTGATCATGACCGCCTTCGGCCTGGCCGTGGCGATCCCGGCGGTGCTCGGCTACAACGCACTGAGCCGTGGCAACAAGGGCGTCATCAACAAGCTGAACCGCTTTGCGCACGACCTGCACGCCTACTTCGTGACCGGCGCCCGCGTGCGCCCGGGCTCCTCCGCCCGCACGGCCGACGACGGCTCGGTGCGGCTGGCTGTCAAGAACTAAGCGCGACACTCGCGCCAGAAGGAACGCATCATGGCATTCGGCACGCTCGACGGTGACGATGACGAGGTGATGAGCGAGATCAACATGACGCCGCTGGTCGACGTCATGCTGGTGCTGCTGATCATCTTCATCATCACGATTCCCGTCATCAACCACGCGGTGAAGATTGATCTGCCGCGCGCGACGAACCAACCGAACGACACCAAGCCGCAGAACATCAACGTCTCGGTCGACGCGCAGGGCAAGGTGTTCTGGAACCAGCAGGAAGTTGACGAGGCTGCGCTGGAACAACGCATCGCGGAAGCCGCGCAACAGGAGCCGCAACCCGAGTTGCACCTGCGCGCGGACCGCGAGGTCCGCTACGAGCGCGTGGCTGAAGTCATGGCCGCCGCGCAGCACGGCGGGCTCGGCAAGATCGGCTTCATCACGGAACCGAAGCACTGATCTCCCCCGCCTCGAACATGAAGGGCACCCCTCACCGGGTGCCCTTTTTGTTGGCGCCCGGCAGCGAGCCAGGTTGCGATTTCCTGTCGATCCGTGACGGCCTTGGCACAGGTGTAACGGTTAGTGAAGATCACTTGTAATGATAACAATTCTCATTTATGATCCTCTTCATCGTAACCAACACGCATCGCTTCCCCTACGTGAAGCGCTTCCACGGAGAAGACCATGAGCACAATCAGCCTGCCGATGTCGCAACCGCGTGAAGTCACGCGCCGCCGCCTGTCCCTGCGCCGCGTCGAGGTTGCCTCGCAGGCGCGCCGCGAACCGTCGACGGCATCGTCGGCTATCGAGACCGTGAAGTCGGCGGTAGCCGGCCTGCCCGCCCGCCTGGAAGCGCTGATGCGCGCCGATGCACCGGCCGAAGGCAACACCGCGCAAGCCGTGCCGCTGGACGCCATCATGCGCGGCGCCACGACGCTGCCGATCCTGCATAACGGCGACGTGTACACGCTGCGCGTGACGCGCTACGGCAAGCTGATCCTGACCAAATAATCGACAGTCTTTTGTGGGGACCACCCCTTCGCGGGGTGTTGGGCAGTAGCCAGACGATCGGAACACGCTGACAGGGAAGATTTCCAAACCCCTTGCCTGTCAGGCCGATGCCAGCCATGCCGCCTTTTTATACCGCCCCGCAGGCGTTGCGCCTGCGGGGCTTTTGCATTGGCGGGCTCGCAATGCGATCCCGCCGTGCAATCAGACGCCGAGCGCAGCGATACCAGCGCGTGCGATCTGCGCGTCTTCGGTAGACTTCACGCCGGACACGCCTACGGCGCCCACGACCTGGCTGTTCACGACGATGGGCACGCCACCTTCGAGCATGCCCTGCAGGTGCGGAGCGGTCATGAACGAGTAGCGGCCGTTGTTGATCATGTCTTCGTAGATCTTCGACTCACGACGGCCCATCGCAGCCGTGCGGGCCTTTTCCGTGGCGATGTAGGCCGAGATCGGGGCCACGCCGTCCAGGCGCAGCGAGCCGAGCGGGTGGCCACCGTCGTCGACGACCACAATCGTGACAGCCCAGTTGTTGGCCTTGGCTTCGACCTCGGCAGCCGCCAGCAACTTCTTCACGTCATCGGCCGTCAGTACGGTTTTTTGCTGCATACCTCTCTCCAGTCTGTTCATCAGTGTGAGGCCGCAGTATATCGCGCCGTCCGGGGCAACAATGGTGACATGACCAGTACAAGGACTTTTGACTTGACGGTTATCCCGCAGCCCTTGTCGAGCGGCCGCCAAAGAAAAAGCCCGCAGGCGGCGGGCTTTTCTGGATCCGGTTGAGACGAGCCGGTCAGGCGCCGTCGCTGAAGGAACTGCGGGGATCGGTCACGCGTGCGCCGTCGGTGTAGACATCGCGCTTATCGTTGGCGCGGGCACCATCGGTATAGGCATCGCGTTGATCGGTCACGCGCTGGCCACCGCTGTAGACGTCGAACTTGGCCGGTGCGGCAAAGGCCGATACCGACAGCACGGAAAGCGCGCCGAGGGCGGCGACGGCAGCGATGCGTTGCTTGATCTTCATGAGAATCCCCTTATTGATGTTAGTCGCGGGCGTCGCGCCATCAGGCGGATGCTTGTGGGAGCGGCGTCACCCAAGGAGTTTAGGGGGAAACCCTGAGGCCGAAGTCCAGCCGCATTGAGCGGACGCATCAAATTCTTTGAGCAATAAAAATCGTCGGGAACTCCCAGGCGCAATCTTCCACCATCGATTGTCAGAAAACGCCGGCGAGCCGCCAAGAGAGCGTCACGCAGAAATAGAAAAAGCCCCACGAAGGGGCTTTTTCCGACGATGGCCTTTCAACGACCTTACTGAACGATTACACCACTGCGTCCGGACGAGATTCGCGTCTTAGTCGCGCCAGCGGCCATGGCCCCGACCGTGGCCGTGACCATGGTAATGGTCGCCGCGATATCCCGGCGGGCCGTAGTAGTAGCGCGGACCCGGGTAATAGCGGGGACCGTAGTAGACCGGCGCCGGACGCACCACGACAGGCGGCGGGCCATAATAAACCGGAGCCGGCGGCGCGTAGTACACCGGCGGCGGCGGCGCATAGTAGGCGGGACCACCCACCACCACACCCGGAACGCCAATTGCCACGTCCACGTTCACGCGTGCCATTGCAGCGCCAGACGCCAGCGCGGCGGCTACACCGAATGCTGCGAACAACCAACGTTTCATGATCGTGCCTCTTTGAGTTAGGTCAAGCTGATAACTCGTATTGTAGGGGTTCGCGATTTTCGAGGTGAAACGGCGGGTTCTACATTGTTACCGGCGGTAACAGCAACGTCACATGGCGAAGTGGCGCGTGTTGGCTTGCGTCCTGCGGACGAAGCCACCACAATACCGGGCTTGCCGTGCGGCCGTGGAGAAATTGGTAGACTCAGCAGACTTAAAATCTGCCGCTCTTACGGGCTTACGGGTTCGAGTCCCGTCGGCCGCACCAGCGCGCTCCATATCGCTTCCCATCGCGCTACACCGCGCAGCGCAGCGCTCAGACGAGCCACGCGCACAGCAGCGCGCCGACCACCATCAGGAAGACAAACAGCACCGCGGCGAGCGCCAGCGGCTTGCGTCCTGCACGTAGCAGATCACCGATTCGGGTATGGAGTCCGATGGCCAGCATCGCGCAGGCCAGCAGCCAGTTGTCCAGGGCGACCAGGCCAGGCTTCCACTCGCCCGGCACCATGCCGGCAGAGTTCACCGCCATCACCGCGACGAAACCGAGCGCGAACCACGGCACGGACTTCAGCAGCGCGCGCCAGTTGCGACGGCCGTTGCCGCCCGCGTCGCCACCGCTTGCACGCGGCCACAGCGCCATGATCAACAGCAACGGACCCAGCGCCAGCACGCGGACCATCTTGGCCACCACGGCGGCGTCAGCGGTGGCATCGCTCACCATCTTGCCGGAGGCGATCACCTGCGCCACCTCATGCAGCGTGGCACCCGTAAAAATGCCAAACGCGCGTTCCGTCACGGGGAGATGCCAGTGTTGCGTCGCCAGCTCGTAGAGCCACGGATAGAGCAGCATGCCGACCGTGCCGAACAGCACCACGGTGGCCACGGCCACCGCCGTCTGCTTGTCATCGGTACGCACCACGGACGAGACCGCGATGGCCGCCGCCGCGCCGCATACCGCGCTGCCCGCGCTCACCAGGATGGCCTCGCGCCGGCTCAGGCCGAAAAACGCCGATCCCACCCACGTACCGAAGAGCAGCGTGGCCACCAGCATCACGAGCGGCACCACGACGCCGCCCAGGCCCAATGCCGCGATCGCCCCGAACGTGAGGCGCAGGCCATACAGCGCCACGCCAAGCCGCAGCAGATGATGGCGCGCGAACTGCATCCCCGGTGCCAGGGGCGTCAGCCAGTGCTTCGGCATCGTATTGGCCGCGACCATGCCGGCGCACATCGCCAGCGTCAACGCGGACAGCCCGTATTGGGACACGGCGGGATGATCGGCCAGCACCAGCGCCAAGCCCGCAATGGCACCCAGCGGCAGCAAAGTGACGAGACGGATACGCCACAGGTTGAAACCGGTGGGGGCGAGCGTGAGCGGGGTGGCAGGGGTCGTGGACATAGCAGTTCTTCTAGGGATTGCCTGAAGGGTACGCATGCCGCCTTGACCAGTAAAACGGGTAATATCGTTATGACTTACCGTTATTATCGATAAAGCCATGGAGCAACGCCCGCTTCGCCTTACCTTGCGCCAGTTGCAGGTCTTCGTGGCCGTGGCCCAGCACGGCAGCACCACGGCCGCGGCCGAGTCGCTCGCGATGTCCCAGTCGGCCGTCAGCGCGTCGCTGGCCGAACTGGAACGTGCGCTGAACGGCCCCTTGTTCGACCGCGTAGCGCGCCGCCTGAGCATCAACGAAACCGGGCGCCAATTCTTTCCGCGCGCGCTGTCCCTGCTCGACCAGGCGCACGAACTCGAGCGATTTGCCTCGGAAGGCGGCGTGCAGCTGCGCATCGCGGCCAGTAACACCATCGGCAGCTACATCCTCCCTGCCCTGCTGGCGGGGTTCCGCAATGCGCAGACCGGGCCGTGCGAACTGGACATGCGCATCGGCAATACGCAGGACGTGCTGCACGCCCTCCTCAAGTTCGAGGCCGATATCGGCCTGATCGAAGGGACCAGCCATGAGCGGGACTTACGCAGCATGCACTGGTGCGATGACGAGATGGTGGTGATCGTGGGGCCGGCGCATCCGCTGGCGATGGTGGCCGAGCAGCCCGAGTTGCTGCACGACATGCTGCGCGAGGCCGACTGGATCGTGCGCGAGCCGGGCTCCGGCACGCGCGAGATCATCGAATCGCGCCTCGTGCCCGCCCTGGGCGCGCTGCGCTTTGCGCTGGAGCTAGGCAACACCGAAGCCATCAAGCGCGCCGTCATGAGCGGATTTGGCGTCAGTTGCCTGTCACTGCATGTCGTCGGCGATGAAATCGCGCGCGGTGAGTTAGTACCGCTGCGCGCCGGCCTGCCGCGCGTGATCCGGCCGCTGCAACTGGTCGTGCATCAGGACAAATTCCCGACTCAGGGGCTGCTCGCCTTTACCGAATACCTGCGCGGCGCGGCACCCGTGCTGTGTGCCTGAGCTGCGATACCGGCGTTAGAACAACTGAACGGCTAGAACGCAAAACGGCGCCACAATGGGCGCCGTAGGCTTGAAACGTCGGTAAAACTGGAGGCGGAGGTCGGAATCGAACCGGCGTACACGGCTTTGCAGGCCGCTGCATAACCACTCTGCCACCCCGCCAGGTGACGATGCAGGATTGTACGACAATCCTGTCAAACAAAAAGGGAAGCCACGCTTCCCTTTGGGATTGGAGCGGGAGACGAGTCTCGAACTCGCGACCTCAACCTTGGCAAGGTTGCGCTCTACCAACTGAGCTACTCCCGCGTACAAACTTTCTACTACTTCACTACCAGCCCGACGATAACGCTGTCGAACTTTACTAAACCTGGAGCGGGAGACGAGTCTCGAACTCGCGACCTCAACCTTGGCAAGGTTGCGCTCTACCAACTGAGCTACTCCCGCAGGGCCCTGCATCTTACAGAAAAGCAGACTATCGCGCAACTTCTTTTAAACACGCAGCTTTGTGCTGGTATTTCGCGCTAAGTACCGCTTATCTTGCTGCTTTCGTCTTTCGTCGTCAGCAGCGAGAACGAGATTATTGCAAAGAGGGGGCCGGGGCGTCAAGGACTTTTTCGCGCAACGCTTCACTTTTACTTCTGCGCGCCCGCACTACCCGTGACATTGCTGCGCTCGCGGATCTGCGGCCACGCCAGCTTCATGTAATAGAACATCGACCACAGCGTGAGCACCGCCGCCAGATAGATCATCCAGCCGCCGAGCAACGAGGCATCGATGCCGAACAGCGAGTCGTTGAACAGCAGCAACGGAATCGCAATCATCTGCACCGTGGTCTTCAGCTTGCCGAGGAAATTCACGGCGACGCTCTTGGACGCGCCGATCTGCGCCATCCATTCACGCAGCGCGGAAATCGTGATTTCACGTCCGATGATGACCAGCGCGATCAGGTCCGCCACGCGGCCCAGCGCCAGCAGGGACAGCAGCGCCGCGGTCACCATGAGCTTGTCGGCCACCGGGTCCAGGAACGCGCCGAACGACGAGGTCTGGTTCCAGCGTCGCGCCAGGAAGCCATCCAGCCAGTCCGTCGCCGCGGCGATGACGAAGAACGCGGCCGCGGTCACGTTCTTGGTATGCATCGGCAACCAGGTTTCAGGCAGGTAATAGACCCCGACCACGAGAGGGATCATGGCCACGCGAAGCCAGGTCAGCAGGATGGGAATATTCAGGGGCATGGGCGGAGCGTTGGAAAAGGAACGGGCCGATCCGGCGATGGTCTGGAAGGCGAATGCCGCGATTGTCGCCGATTTCCAGCCGAACCCGCCAGTTTCGGGCTGAAATGGCTGGCAACCGGCCGGGCGGGCCGGTCAATGCAACTGGCGGTAGATCTCCTCGGCCAGGGTGCGCGAGATGCCTTCCACGCTGGCAAGTTCGTCGATGCTGGCAGCCATGACGCCGCGCAGGCCGCCGAAACGCGTCAGCAGCTTTTGCCGCCGGCGCGCGCCCACACCCTCGATTTCCTCCAGCCGCGACGTGTTGCGCGCCTTGGCGCGCCGCGCCCGCATGCCGGTGATGGCAAAGCGGTGGGCCTCGTCGCGGATCTGGGCGACGAGCATCAGCGCTGCGCTGCCCTGCCCCAGTTCCAGCGACGGGCGGCCATCGGCGAAGACCAGTGTCTCCAGCCCCACCTTGCGGCCTTCGCCCTTCGCCACGCCGACCAGCAGGCCGATGTCGAGCCCAAGCTCCTCGAACACCTGGCGCGCCACCTCGACCTGCCCCTTGCCGCCGTCGATCAGCACTACGCGCGGCATGCGCGGCACGCCGTCCGGGGCGCCTTCTCCGCCCAACTCGCCGCCATCTTCCTGGATCTGCTCCACCAGCTTCTGGTACCGGCGCGTGAGCACCTGACGCATGGCCGCATAGTCGTCGCCGGGCGTGATGTCCTGGATGTTGTAGCGCCGATATTCGCTGTTCTGCATCTCATGGTGGTGGAACACCACGCAGGATGCCTGGGTGGCCTCACCCGCCGTGTGGCTGATGTCGAAGCACTCAATGCGGAGCATCGTCAGGTCTTCCATATCCAGGGCGATGGTCTCGGCAAGCGCACGCGTGCGCGCCTCCTGGCTGCCCTGCTCCGCCAGCCGGCGCGCCAACGCCAGCGCCGCGCCTTGCGTCGCCATCTCGAGCCAGATCTTGCGCTGGCCCTGCGGCTGCCGCACCAGCGCGATCTTGCGGCCTGCCTGCATCGACAGGGCCTCCACCAGCGCGGCATCGGCTGGCAGATGGCTCACCACGATGATCGGCGGCGGCGCCTGATCGAGATAGTGCTGGACCATGAAGGCCGACAGCACGCGGGCCGCGATGCGGTCCACGGACAGCGGCCCGGCTTCCGGCACCACCTGCTCGCCTTCGCCCTCCCCGGCATCGTCGCTATCTTCGACGATCATCGCCGCTTCGTCGGCATGCGCGGGGAAATAGGCTTTGTCGCCAAGATGGCGGCCCCCGCGCACCATCGCCAGATTCACGCACGCACGCCCACCCTGCACGGCCACGGACAGAATGTCGATGTCGCGCGCCTGCCCCACCTCCTCCACCGCCTGCCGCTTGAGCACCGTGGAGAGCGCGGCGATCTGGTCGCGCACAGCGGCGGCCTGCTCGAAGCGCAGTTGCACCGCGTGCTCTTCCATCTTGACCTGGAGGCCGTCGAGCACCTCGGTCTCGCGGCCCTGGAGGAAGCGCGCGGCGTTATGCACGTCGCGCGCGTAATCTTCTTCGCTGATCGCCTTCACGCACGGCGCCGTGCAGCGATGAATCTGATGCAGCAGGCAAGGCCGGGTGCGGTTGTTGAACACCGTGTCCTCGCAGGTGCGCAGCTGGAACACCTTCTGCAGGATCTGCATGCTTTCGCGCACCGCGTAGGCACTCGGGAACGGGCCGAAGTACTGGTGCTTGCGGTCCGTCGCCCCCCGGTAGTAGGCCATGCGCGGGAACTTGTGGCCGGTCAGCTTGAGGAATGGATAAGACTTGTCGTCGCGGAACAGGATGTTGTAGCGCGGGGCGAGTGCCTTGATGAGATTGTTCTCAAGCAGCAGCGCCTCGGCCTCGGTCCGGACCACCGTGGTATCGATGCGAGCGATCTTCCCCACCATCATCGCGATGCGCGGCGACAGCTGGGTCTTGTTGAAGTAGCTCGAGACACGCTTTTTCAGGTCGCGCGCCTTACCCACGTAGAGCACGTTGCCGTCGGCGTCGAAATAGCGGTACACGCCCGGCAGGCCGGGCAGCCGCGCCAGGATCTGCCGGGGGTCGAATGCCGGGATGTCGGCGGGGGCCTCGGCCGGGAGATCCACGCGGACCTCGGCGGGTGCATCGTTCGAAGCGTCGTTCGGGGAAACCGGTTCCTGCTCGGGCATCGGGGGACAAGAAAGTTTGGGCGGCAAGGCGCGCTGGGGCTGGCCTCGCTCTAGAATCGCAAGTTTAGAGCAAATCTTCCGCGTGCCCTCGCGGAACGGGACGCCGCCATGCCCATTCAATCCTGCGACATCTTCTGCACGGTCGTCGATAACTTCGGCGATATCGGCGTTTGCTGGCGCCTGGCGCGCCAACTCTCACAGGAGCACGGCCACGCGGTGCGGCTCTGGGTGGATGACCTGGGCAGCTTCGCGCGGCTGGCGCCGGAGATCGACCCGGCGCGCGCCTGCCAGCACCTGGGCGGTGTGGAGGTGCGTCGCTGGGATGCCTCTCCCGGTGCCCCGTTCGAGCCGCTACCGCCGCACGACCTCGTCATCGAGGCGTTCGCCTGCCACCTGCCCGAGCCCTTCCTGGCCGCGATGGCCGCCGCGCCGCGCCCGCCGGTATGGATCAACCTGGAATACCTGAGCGCCGAGGCATGGGTCAGCGAGCACCATGCGCTGTCCTCGCCCCATCCGAAGCTGCCGCTCGTGAAGTACTTCTTCTTCCCCGGCTTTGCGCACGGCACGGGCGGGCTGCTGCGGGAGTCAATGCTGGGCGCGCAGCGCGATGCCTTCCTATCCAGCCGCGCCGCGCAATCGACACTCTGGTACCGGCTCGGCACGCAACCCCTGCCAGATGCGTTGCGCGTAAGCCTGTTCGCCTATACGAATCCCGCCCTACCCGCCTTGCTGGCCCAATGGCGCGACGGCGCCACGCCCGTGCAGTGCCTGGTGCCGCAAGGCCCGGCAGCGCAGCAGGCGGCCGCGTGGTTCGGCGCCCCGGCGGAGCAGGTGGCCCCCGGCACCTCGCTGACGCAAGGCAACCTGACCCTCCAGGTGATTCCGTTCGTGAGGCAGGAAAACTACGACGAACTGCTCTGGGCCTGCGACGTGAACTTCGTGCGTGGCGAGGATTCCTGCGTGCGCGCGCACTGGGCCGCGCGGCCCATGGTCTGGCACATCTACCCGCAGGACGACGTGGCGCACCATGTGAAGCTCGATGCGTGGCTCGAGCGATTCAGCCGGTGCGGCGTTTCGTCGGAGGCTGCCCAGGCCATGACCGCCTTTTGCCATGCCTGGAACGGCCATGGCGCCACCCCGCACGCGCCCGACTGGGCGCAGTTCCACGCACAATTGCCTGCTCTCGCTACGGCCATGGACCGCTGGCAGCGGCAATTGCAGCACTTGGGCGACCTCGCGGCAAATCTGGTGGTCTTTTGCGAAAATCGGGTAAAATAACGGGTTGATTTTGATGATGGCGAGCCAAAAAGAGCAACTGCCGGCCGCGCGCCTTCGCCATACCGCATATCGCGAATCGGGGTCATGAGCGCCCCGGATTACTTTTTTCAGGAAGATAGTTCAGATGAAGATCGCACAAGAACTCCGCGTCGGCAACGTGTTCATGATCGGTTCCGACCCGATGGTCGTGCAGAAGGCCGAGTACAACAAGTCGGGCCGTAACGCCGCCGTCGTCAAGATGAAGTACAAGAACCTGCTGACGGACGCCCCGGGCGAGTCGGTGTTCAAGGCTGACGACAAGTTCGAAGTGGTGATGCTGGATCGCCGCGAATGCACCTACTCGTACTTCGCCGACCCGATGTACGTGTTCATGGACACGGACTACAACCAGTTCGAAGTCGAGCAGGACAGCATGGGCGACGCGCTGAACTACCTCGAAGACGGCATGAACGTGGAAGTGGTGTTCTACAACGAGAAGGCCATCTCGGTGGACATGCCGACCACGCTGGTCCGCGAGATCATCTACACGGAACCGGCCGTCAAGGGCGACACGTCGTCGGGCAAGGTGCTCAAGGGCGCCAAGATCAACACCGGGTTCGAGCTGCAAGTGCCGCTGTTCTGCAACATCGGTGACAAGATCGAAATCGACACGCGTACCGGCGAATACCGCAGCCGCGCCAACTAAGGCGTCGCCGCGAGACAGCAAAAAGGGCAGCTTCGGCTGCCCTTTTTGTTTTTGCCCGCCGACGTCGACGTGTCAGGCGATCAGGTCATGCTCGCGCAGCAGGCGCAGTGCGGCACGATAGTCGGCATCCTGTTGCAGTTTGTTCCAGTCCAGCGGACGCTTGCGACCGAACAGCTTGCGGATGCGGCGTTGCGACACCTTGTCGCCCTTCAGATCGTCCAGTTCCTTCAGCAACTGGTCGGCGCGCTCCGGATGGTTGCAGATCAGCACCATGTCGCAGCCCGCATCGAGCGCGGCTCGCGCGCCCTGGGTCACCGTGCCGGCCACGCTGGCGCCTTCCATGCTCAGGTCGTCGCTGAAGATCACGCCCTCGAAGCCGAGTCGCGTACGCAGTACATCCTGAAGCCAGAACGGCGAGAAGCCGGCCGGGTTCGGGTCGACCTTCGGATAGATCACGTGCGCGGGCATCACGGACGCCAGCGCATTGCCCATCCAGTCATACGGACGCGCGTCGAGGGCCAGAATCTCTTCGACGTCACGCTCGTCGACCGGCACGGCCACGTGCGAATCAGCCTCGACGAAGCCATGACCCGGGAAATGCTTGCCGCAGTTGCTCATGCCAGCCAGCAGCAGGCCGTGCGTGAGATGGTTGGCCAGCATCGTCACCACGCGTGGATCGGCGTGGAACGCGCGGTCGCCGATCACGGCGCTGCGGCCATGGTCGAGATCGAGCACCGGCGTGAAGCTCAGGTCGATGTCGCACGCGCGCAGTTCGGCGGCCAGCACGTAGCCGCACGCGATGGCGACCTTGGTGGCCGTCATCACATCGCGATCCCACAATTCGCCGAGTTTTGCCATCGCCGGCAGGTGCGTGAAGCCATCGGTCTTGGCGCGCTGCACGCGGCCGCCTTCATGATCGATGCAGATCAGCACGTCCTCGCGCACCGCGCGAATCGCCCGCGTCAACGCGGTCAACTGGGCGCGCGACTCGAAATTCCGTGCGAACAGGATCACGCCGCCCGTCAGCGGATGGGCGATGCGACGCATGTCCTCGGCGTCGAGCTGCTTGCCAACCACGTCGAGCACCACCGGGCCCGGATGCTTGCCGGAAACTTTCTTGATCATAGGAATATCTTGAGTTCAGGCTGCGTAGGTTCAGGATGCGGTGTCGGCCGGCTGGCCGCCCCGCTCCGCGATGGCGAACGCCACCGCGTACTCGTGTTCGTCACTGACACTGACCCGGATGGTCAGCCCGCGTTCCTGCACCCAGTCGGCCAGCTCACCGGTGCATTGCGGCGTGGGCTCGCCCGACGGCAGGTTCAGCAGTTCCATGGCGCGCCACGTCATCGGCCAGCGCATCCCCAGGCCGATGGCCTTCGAGAACGCCTCCTTGGCCGCGAAGCGCGTGGCCAGGAAGGCCAGCCCGCGCTTCTCCGAGCGCGCCTTGCGCGCGTGATAGACCTTCAGCTCACGCGGGCCGAGCACCTTCTCCGCGAAACGGCCGCGCGTGCGCTCCATCACGCCCTGCACGCGATCGATCTGGATAATGTCGGTGCCGATGCCGTAGATCACGCCGCCTGTCCCGGCACGGGATAGCGGGTGCCCAGGCGCGCGGCCACCATGATGGCCTTCATCTCGCGCACCGCGTTCTGCCAACCGACGAACACCGCATGCGCAACGATCGCATGGCCGATGTTCAGCTCCTTGATGCCGGGCAGTGCCGCGATCTGTTGCACATTGGTGTAATGCAGGCCGTGGCCGGCATTGACGACGAGGCCCTGGCGGATGCCTGCGTCCACGCCTTCGGACACACGACGAAATTCCGCCGCCTGCTCCTCGGGCGTATGGGCGTCGGCGTAACGGCCCGTGTGGATCTCGATGACCGGCGCCTTGCACGCGGCAGCGGCCGCGATCTGGTCCGGATCAGGATCGATAAACAGCGAGACGCGGATGCCCGCATCCGCCAGTTGCCGGCAGGCAGCGCTGACCTGCTCGAAATGGCCGGCGACGTCGAGACCGCCTTCGGTAGTCACTTCCTCGCGCTTCTCAGGTACGAGGCAGACGTCCTGCGGACGGATTTCGCAGGCGATATCGAGCATTTCGCGTGTGATTGCGCATTCCAGATTCATCCGGGTGGCGAGCTTCGGGCGCAGTGCGCGCACGTCCGCGTCGCGGATATGGCGGCGATCCTCGCGCAGGTGCAGCGTAATCACGTCTGCGCCGGCGATTTCCGCCTGGAGGGCGGCCTCGATCGGGTCAGGGTAGGCGGTGCCGCGCGCATTCCGCAGCGTGGCCACGTGGTCGATGTTGACGCCAAGGTCGATGACGCCGGGATTCGCGTGAAAAATCATGGCTTTACAGAAATTGCAGGTCGATAAGGATTTGCCGCGTTTTCAGCGGCGCACCCTGCAGATAATAATGCAGCAGGAAACGCATCAGGGCGCGGCTTTGTGTGGCGGTCTGGGCGCGGCCGTAGTCGTCCCGCCCCATGTCCAGCAAGGTCTGGCCGGACACCACGGGCCAACTCGACGGATCGCTCGGCTGCGCGCGGCGCACGCCGCGTTCGGGGTGATACACGTAGTCGAGGCCCGGTTGCACCGACTCCCCGGTGCTCACGCACTGGTCGAACGCCACCGCGAACCCGGTCTCCTGCAGCAACACGCGCTCGAAGCTGCGTAGCACCAGACTGGCCGGCTCACCATGCGCGAGCCGCGTCAGCGTGATCATGTAGTGCTTGAACAGCGCCGGATGTGCATCCTCGCGCGGGCAGAAGCGCAATAGCAATTCGTTGAGATAGAAGCCCGATAGCAGCGCATCGCCGGCCAGCGGCAGCATGCCGCCCATGTATTCGGCCTTAGTCAGCGTCTTGACCTCGCCGCGGCCGGTCCAGGAGAGCGAAATCGGATGGAAGTGCTGAAGCACCGAGCGCAGCGCCGAATGCGGCCGCTTGGCGCCCTTCGCCACCATGGCCATGCGGCCGTGGTCGCGCGTGAAGACGTCCAGAATGAGACTGGTCTCACGATAGGGATAGGCGTGGAGCACGAAGCCGGACTCGTTGGTCACGCGCAGCTCGGTGCGCGCGGGCACGATCCGCATGGCCCGGTCCATCATTTCGCGGCCGGCGGCCACGGCCGGGGACAGCCCGGTACCGCCCTGCACTTCCAGCAGTTCGGCGGCCTCCTCGGCGATGGGATCGGCGCTCCGCGCGCGCCTGGGCGCGGCTCGGGGCGCGTCAGGCATCTTGCTCACTCGTAGCCGTAGGCCCGCAGTCCGGCTTCGTTGTCGGCCCAGCCGCTCTTGACCTTGATCCACATCTCCAGGTAGACCTTGCCGTCGAACAGCTTCTCCATGTCGAGGCGCGCCTCGGTGGAGATCTGCTTGAGCTTGGCACCCTTGTTGCCGATGATCATGGCCTTGTGCGCGTCGCGCTCGACCAGGATCGTCGCAAACACGCGGCGCAGCCGACCTTCAGTCTCGAACTTGTCGATGATCACGGTGCTCGTGTACGGCAGCTCATCGCCAGTCCAGCGGAAGACCTTCTCGCGGATGATTTCCGAGGCCAGGAAGCGCTCGCTGCGGTCGGTCATCGCATCGGCGTCGTACATCGGCTCGCCTTCGAGCAGGTACGGACGGATGATGGCCAGCAGCCGCGTGATGTGATCGTGCGTCTTCGCCGACATCGGCACCACTTCCCGGAACGGGAACAGCTGTCCCATCTTTTCCAGGAACGGCATCATCACCTCGGCGCGGTTCTCGCCCAGGCGATCGAGCTTGTTGGTGACCAGCAGCACCGGCACGTTCTTCGGCAGCAACGACAGCACCTTCTCGTCATCGGCGCTGAAATAGCCGGCTTCCACGACGAACAGCACCAGATCCACCGTAGACAGCGTGGACGTGACTGCGCGGTTCAGCGAGCGGTTCAGCGCGCTGGCGTGGCGGGTCTGGAAGCCTGGCGTATCGACGAAAACGAACTGCGCGTCATCGGTGGTCTGGATACCGACGATGCGATGGCGCGTGGTTTGCGCCTTGCGGGACGTGATGCTGACCTTCTGGCCGACAAGTGCATTCATCAACGTGGACTTGCCCACGTTGGGGCGGCCAACAATGGCCACCGTGCCGCAGCGGAACGCCTTGGCATCCGAGGGTGCCTGGGCGTCCTGCTGCGGAGGGGTAGATTCGGTCATTCCTTCAACCTGAGAGACAACTGGGGATCCGGTGGCACCGGCTGCTTGCGGGTCTTGCCCGTGCGCTCGGCCCGGCTGCGCTTGAGCAGCTGGGGCACGAGCTTCTGCACCTCATCCAGCGCGAGCTTGGCCGCCGCCTGCTCGGCCGCACGGCGCGAGGCGCCGGTGCCGAACACGCGCACCTCCAGTTTAGGCACGGTGCATTCGACTTCAAACTGCTGGCTGTGTGCGGCACCGTGTGTGGCGATGACGTTGTACTGCGGCAGGGCGATCTTGTGGCCCTGCAGATACTCCTGGAGCAGGGTCTTGGCGTCCTTCCCCAGCGTACGGGGGTCCACCTGCTCCAGAATGGGGATATACAGCTTGCGGATCAGCGCCCGCGCGGCGTCAAAGCCGGCATCGAGGAACACTGCGCCGACAATGGCCTCCAGCGCATCCGCCAGAATCGACGGACGGCGGAAGCCGCCGCTCTTCAACTCGCCCTCGCCCAGGCGCAGGGCGTCGGAGAGCTGGAGCATCTGGGCGATCTCGTACAGCGCCTGCTGCTTGACCAGGTTGGCGCGCACGCGGGAAAGATCGCCCTCATCGAGCTTGCCGAACATGCCGTAGAGCATGTCGGCCACGGCGCAGTTCAGCACCGAGTCGCCCAGAAATTCCAGGCGCTCGTTGTGATGGGCGCTATGACTGCGATGGGTGAGCGCCTGCTGCAGCAATTCGGGCTTGCTGAATCGGTAGCCGAGACGTTGCTGCAAGGCGTCGAGGATCATGTCGTTACTGCGTTCCCGAATAGGTAATCAATAGACTCATCGGACCATAGACGGGAATCTCGGTCCGGTACGAAAAACCAATGCTGCGTATCCTGCCGGCTTCGTCCTCGATCACGTCGAGATCGTCGCCCTTGAGCGCCTCGATGCGATCGATCTGGGCCTGCTTGTCGAAGTTGGCCGCCACATCCTTGCGGTTGACCGACCGATCCTTCGCGTAATTCACTGCCCGCTTGACCGAGAAGTATTCGAGCATGCTAGGAATCGCCTTTACCGCCGGCAGCACCACCGCAATCACGATAATGATGACGATCAGCAACGACCCCAACGAAAATCCACGTGATCTTTCAAGCACACCCACGCGGATATTTCCCCTCTTCCCCGAAAAACCCAACTTCTGACCCATTTTGCGCTTCCCTCGTTTTTTGAGTGTATTTGCGCTGCGCGAGGCGTCCGACCGTTACTTGAACGACCCCACGCGCCCAAAATTGCCGAGGTTCATCCAGATCACGAACGCCTTGCCTACGACGTTCTTGTCCGGGACGAAGCCCCAGTAACGTGAATCCAGGCTGTTGTCACGGTTGTCGCCCATGACGAAATAGTGCCCTTCCGGCACTTTACACGTCAGCCCCTGCTGATTGTAAGTGCAGTTCTCGCGGAACGGGAAATCGGGATCCGCGCCCGCCACGAACGCCGGACGGTCGGCATCGTTCAGGATGCCATGCGCCACGCCGCCCGGCAGCGTCTCGGTGAAATGCTTCGAATAGGACAGCCGCTCCTCGTCGAGGTAGTCGGGCAAGGCGCTGTACTCGGCCGGCTTGCCGTTCACGGTCAGCTTCTTGTTCTCGTAGCGCACCATGTCGCCGGGCACCCCTACCACGCGCTTGATGTAGTCGAGCGACTCGTCCTTCGGGTAGCGGAACACCATCACGTCACCGCGCTGCGGCGTGCCAACGTCGAGGACCTTCTTGTTCACCACCGGCAGGCGGATGCCGTAGTCGTACTTGTTGACGAGGATGAAGTCGCCGATCAGCAGCGTCGGGATCATCGAGCCGGACGGGATCTTGAAGGGCTCCACCACGAAGGAACGAAGCACGAACACCGCCAGGATGACCGGGAAGAAGCTCGCCGAGTACTCGAGCCACCACGGCTGGCGCAGCTTTTCCTCGGCCAGCCGGGCGCGCGAGGCGTCCAGCTCGGTGCTACCGTGCACCGCCTGCATGTCGCCGCGGCGCGCGTCGAACTCGGCCAGGGCCAGATGCGCCACGCTACGGCGCTGGCGCTCGAAGACCAGCTTGTCGGCAACCCAGGCAATGCCTGTAATGACCACCAGCACAAAAAGGATCAGTGCAAAATTCATGACGGCTTGGCGTTGATTTTTTAGAAGATCGTCTTGTCACCCAGCCAGCGGACTTGGCGCTGGCCTGCGGCTTACTTGTCGTCCACCTGCAGGATCGCCAGGAAAGCCTCCTGCGGGATCTCCACGGTGCCCACCTGCTTCATGCGCTTCTTGCCCGCCTTCTGCTTCTCCAGCAGCTTCTTCTTCCGCGAGATGTCGCCGCCGTAGCACTTGGCCAGCACGTTCTTGCGCAGCGCCTTCACGTTCTCGCGGGCGATGATGTTCGCCCCGATCGCCGCCTGGATAGCCACGTCGTACATCTGGCGCGGGATGATTTCGCGCATCTTGGCAGCCACCTCGCGCCCGCGATATTGCGAGTTCGAGCGGTGCACGATCACGGACAGCGCGTCGACCTTGTCGCTGTTGATCAGGATGTCCACCTTCACCACGTCCGATGGGCGATATTCCTTGAACTCGTAATCCATCGACGCATAGCCGCGCGACACCGACTTCAGCCGATCGAAGAAGTCCATCACGATCTCGGCCATCGGGATCTCGTAGGTCAGCTGCACCTGCTTGCCGTGGTAGCTCATGTTGATCTGCGAGCCGCGCTTCTGCGTGCAGAGCGTGATCACGGAGCCAACGTAGTCCTGCGGCATGTACAGGTTGACCGTGACGATCGGTTCCAGGATCGCCTCGATCCGACTCGGATCGGGCATCTTGGCCGGATTTTCCACGGTCAGCACCGTGCCGTCGCGCATCTGCACCTGGTAGACCACCGTCGGCGCGGTGGTGATCAGGTCCATGTCGAACTCGCGCTCGAGGCGTTCCTGCACGATTTCCATGTGCAGCAGGCCCAGGAAGCCGCAGCGGAAGCCGAAGCCCAGCGCCTGGGACACTTCCGGCTCGTATTGCAGCGAGGCGTCGTTCAGGCGCAGCTTCTCGAGCGATTCGCGCAACGCCTCGTACTGGTTCGATTCCACCGGATACAGGCCGGCGAACACCTGTGGCTTGACTTCCTTGAAGCCCGGCAGCGGCTCGGTCGCCTTGCGCGCCATGGTGGTAATGGTATCGCCCACCTTGGCCGCCTTCAGTTCCTTGATGCCCGCGATCACGAAGCCTACCTGCCCCGCAGAGAGCGACTCGCGCGGCATCGACTTCGGCGAGAACACGCCCACCTGCTCCACCAGATGCTGCGCGCCCGTGGCCATCAGCAGGACCTTGTCCTTCGGGCGCAGCGTCCCATTGACCACGCGCACCAGCATGACCACGCCGACGTAATTATCGAACCAGGAGTCGATGATCAGCGCCTGCAGCGGGGCCGCGGGGTCGCCCTTGGGCGGCGGCACCTTGGCAATCATCGCCTCGATCACGTCTTCCACGCCCTGGCCGGTCTTGGCCGAGCACGGCGTGGCGTCGTGGGCGTCAATGCCGATCACGTCCTCGATTTCCTGGATCGCATTGGCGGGGTCCGCCTGCGGCAGGTCGATCTTGTTGAGCACGGGCACCACTTCCACGCCCAGTTCGATGGCCGTGTAGCAGTTGGCCACGGTCTGGGCTTCCACGCCCTGCGAAGCATCCACCACCAGCAGCGCGCCTTCGCAGGCGGACAGCGAGCGGCTGACTTCGTAGCTGAAGTCCACGTGCCCCGGGGTGTCGATCAGGTTGAGGTTGTAGACCTGGCCATCGCGCGCCTTGTAGCTAAGCGCCGCGGTCTGGGCCTTGATGGTGATGCCGCGCTCCTTCTCGATGTCCATCGAGTCGAGCACCTGCGCTTCCATCTCGCGATCGGACAGCCCGCCACACCGTTGAATGATTCGGTCGGCCAGGGTCGATTTCCCATGGTCGATGTGGGCAATGATCGAGAAATTACGAATGTGGTCCATCTAGCGTTCTGGGGAGCGCCGGCGCGCCAGGTGGGACGGGGGCGCGGGAGCATAAATAAGGTGGGGCGCAATGCGTGCGCCAATCCGCGATTTTACCGGATTTTCAAGGACTTCCGGCGCGGTAAATGGTGTCGGAACCGTGATCGGCACTTTCCGTGCAGGCGCCCGAAAATGGCGTATCGCGCACCTGAAAACACATCGCGCCGGACATCGAGTCCGGCGCGATGGGTGGTTCTGGCCCGGGGACTCCCCCGGACCGTCTTACCGCGCCTGACTCGGGCGCAGCGTCAGCACCTGGGTAGCGTCGCCACGGCGCACGAACACGGCCGCCATCTTGTTCTTGTCCAGCGCCTTCACCATGTCGTTGAACTGGCGCGCGTTGGTCACGTCGGCGTCGCCCAGGCGCAGGATGATATCGCCCGGACGGATGCCGGCACGTGCCGCCGGGCCGTCTGCCGCCTCCACTTCCACGCCGGACTTGATCTTCAGCTCCTTGAGCTTGGTCTCGGCTATGTCGGTGACGATCATCCCCAGCGCGTTCGGCTTGGCGGCCGGCGCGGCTTCGTCCGCGCTACCGCCCCGCTTGTCGCCCCGGCGCGCCACGGCACGGGCATTGTCCGGCTCGAGTTCGGTCACCGTCACGGAAACGTCACGCGTCTGCCCCTTGCGCCACACCTGCAGCGGCACACGGGTGCCCGGCTTGGTGTCGCCGACCATGCGCGGCAGGTCCGACGCCTTTTCGATGTCGCGGCCGTTGAACTTCAGGATGATGTCGCCCGCCTCAATGCCAGCCTTCTCGGCCGGTCCGCCCGGCTCCACGCTGCCGACCAGTGCGCCACGCGCACGGCCCAGGCCCAGCGAGTCCGCCACTTCCTTGGTCACATCGCCGATGGCCACGGCGATCCGGCCACGGGTCACCTTGCCGGACGACTTTAGCTGCTCCGACACGCGCATCGCTTCGTCGATCGGAATCGCGAACGAAATGCCCATGTAGCCGCCGCTACGGCTGTAGATCTGCGAATTGATGCCGATCACTTCGCCGCGCAGATTGATCAGCGGCCCGCCCGAATTACCGGGGTTCACGGCCACGTCGGTCTGGATGAACGGCAGGTAGTCGCCCGTGTCGCGGCCCTTGGCCGAAACGATACCGGCGGTCACGCTGTTGTCGAGCCCGAACGGCGAGCCGATGGCGAGCACCCACTCACCCGGGCGGATCTTGTCCGAATCGCCAAGCGGCAGCCGCGGCAGGTTGTTCGCTTCCACCTTGATCAGGGCCACGTCGGTGCGGCGGTCGGAGCCGATCAGCTTGGCCTTGAATTCGCGCTTGTCGGGGAGCGTCACATAGATGGTCTCGGCGTCCGCCACCACGTGGGCGTTGGTCATCACGTAGCCATCCTGGCTGATGATGAAGCCGGACCCTACGCCACGGCTCTGTTCCTCGCCCTGCGGCGGCTGGCCACGGCGCGGCGGGGTCGGCCCACCCGGTGCGCCCGGCATCGGCACGCCGAAGAAGCGACGGAAGAACTCGGCCATCTCGTCGTCTTCGGGCGAATTGCCACCACGCGAGCGGATGCGCTCGGTGGTCCGGATGTTGACGACGGCCGGGCTGGCCTTCTCCACCAGGTCGGTGAAATCGGGCAGGTTGTAGTTCGAGGCAGCCGCCTGGGCATGCCCCACCTGGGCAACAGCCGGACCCAGCACGAGCATGGCAGCCATGACCATGGTTCGCACCAGGGCTGGGGATTTGGAAATCATCGACAACTCCCGGGAGATCAGCGAGAAACGGATGCCTTGCCGGACGTCGGAGCCGATCGACCCCGCAAGGCGGAACTTCAAGCGCTACTGGCCTGCACCAAGCGGCCGGCCCGGGGTTCGCTGCCCCGGCGCCAGCGCGCTCATGCGCTCAGTGTACCGTCTTGGGCGGGCGGTACTCCACGCCGGCGGCGAACTGCCTGACCGTGGCGGCCGGCACCTCGCCCACCACCGTGATCCAGTAGTCAGCCACGCGGCGCACCACGACCTGCGTGGCGCCGAGCGAAGCCACGCCTTCTCGGCGTGCGCGTTGTTCCGATACGGGTTCGATAAAGATCGACAACCCGGTCAGACCGTCGCTGTAGACGATCTGAAGCACCTCGAAGACCTGCCCCGGCTTGCTGCCCTGGGCGGGCGGGCGCAAATCGCCCAGCGGGCGGCGCACTTCGCGGATCTTCTGGAAACCCTTGAGCGGCGAACCGATGATCCACCCCTCGTCGGCCACATTGGCCGGCTGGTAGGTGACTTCGTAGCGGTTCCACGACTGCGAACTCTTGATGGCGGACAGGATGCGTTGCTTGTCCGACGGCACGCCGATATCGACCTGCGAGAACGCCACCTGCTCGAGCACCTTGCCGCCCTCGCCGATGGTCTGGGCGCGCATCAGCAGACCCGAGCCCTTGTCGGCCCACAGGCGCACCGCGTAGCGCGCGGCGTCGTGCGGTTCGAGCGAGAACACCTCGCACTCGACGCCCGCCACGCGCTCGCCGGGCAGCTTGCGCATGTCGTACAGCTCGAGCACATCGCTCTTGTTGGTGGCGAGCAGCGCCGGGAAGCGGTCCTTCGCCTCCTGTTTCTCCACGACCACGAGCTTGGCTTCCGGAATCAGGCTGTGCACGACGTCGTTCTGGCGCAGCACCTCGCGCGGTTTGCCGTCGAGCGTTTCCAGGCGTTCGTACTCGTTGTGGACGAGATCGCTGTAATGCTGGATTCGCGACGCATGCATGACGCTGCCCCGCTGATAGATCAGCGTGCCGACATAATTCTCGCGCTGGGCGGCACGGTGGATCTTGTTGAGCCACGCCGTGGCGTCGCGTCGGTTCAGCGTATTGTCAGACGGCTGCGCCGTTGCGGCGGCAGCGGTCAGACACAAGGCCAGAAAAAAGGACCTGCGCAGGCCCTTCCTTCTGTGTACGCCCGCTACGTCGGCGAGCGACATTCCTTTATGCATGTCCGGCATTATTCCTGCGAATTTTCCTGTGAGAAGTTTGCGCCATTCGCCACTGTGCGCATGGTCGGCACAAAGGCTTCGGTCGCGACCGACGTGCGATGGGCACGCAGGTATTCGTCAAGGCGCGGATCGCGAATCATCTGGGCGCTGTCAGCAGCCACGGTCACGATCGAACCGGCCTTGGCCGGCGTGGCGGATTGCTCGACGCGGGCCACGACGGCATCGGGCGTACCGATATCACCCGGACCACGCATCTGCGGCACCACAACCCAGCTCACGGCCGCCACAGCGGCGGCGATGGCCGTGCCCGGCATCACGCGGCGCACCCACGACGGGCGCACCAGCAGGCGTTGACGGCCAGCGGCAGCCACGGCGGGCACGAGCACATGGGGCTCGGCTTCCAGGCGTGCGGAGAATCGGGAAAGAAACGCATCGGTCGATCCAGCGTGCGTCAGCTCTTCCGAACGCAGCGTGTCACCGATCAGCTGGTAGACGGTCCAGTCCGTCATGCCGGTGTCGCTCTTCGCGAGACCCAGCACGGCGTCCACTTCGTTCGGCGCCAGCTCGCCATCCATCAAAACGGAGATTTGCTCCGATGCTTCCACTACATGAACCGACTGCTTATGAGCCTGACCCATTTCCCACCCCAAGAAATTCCATTGAACACCGATAAATCCCGTACTGCTGCTTGTCGTTTATCGATGCAGGAATTGGCTGCAACGCTGGCTGCACGACATTCTTCAACTTGCTACCTCTACCACCGCTTGCCCTCGGCTGTTCCCAGCAGGGGGCGCAACTTGTCGGCAATCGCCTCGCGGGCGCGGAAGATCCGTGACCGCACGGTGCCGATCGGGCAACCCATGGCTTCGGCGATTTCCTCATAGCTGAGGCCCTCGATTTCGCGCAGGGTGATGGCGGTACGCAATTCCTCCGGCAGCGCCTCCATCGCGCGGTTGACCGTCTCGGCCACCTGACGCGTGTGGAGCATGGACTCCGGCGTATTGATATCCCTTAGTTGCTCGCCGTCTGCAAAAGTTTCAGCCTCTTCGGCGTCAATATCGCTGGACGCCTCCGGGCGGCGGCCCTGCGTGGCCAGGTAGTTCTTGGCGGTGTTGACGGCGATGCGGTACAGCCACGTGTAGAAGGCGGATTCGCCCCGGAACTGGGGAAGCGCGCGGTATGCCTTGATAAAGGCATCCTGCGCCACATCCTCCACTTCAGCGGGATCGCGGACAAGGCGCGAAATGAGCCGGATGATCTTGCGGTGGTATTTGGCCACCAGCAACTCAAAGGCTCGTTTGTCGCCCTGCTGGACGCGTTCAACTAGAAGCTGATCGGCTTCGCGTTCGCTCACGAATGGTTCACCTGCAGTGTATCTCTTGGTTTTGTCGTCACGACAAACGTTGTATTTTACCTACGAATCGGGACCCACCGGGTGTCGCGAAGCGCATTCTGTGACCGCCCGTCCGCATGTTTGGTTCCGCATGCCGAAATGAAGCGGGGCTCGCCGTGGCGAGCCCCGTGATACCCGTCGCGGTCAGACGCGGCGGAAAACAAGCGTACCGTTGGTGCCGCCAAAACCGAAGTTGTTCTTCACGGCCACGTCGATCTTCATCTCACGTGCCGTATTCGCCACGTAGTCAAGATCGCATTCCGGATCCTGATTGAAGATGTTGATCGTCGGCGGCGAAAGCTGGTTGTGGATCGCCAGCACGGTGAAGACCGACTCGAGGCCACCGGCACCGCCCAAAAGGTGACCGGTCATCGACTTCGTCGAATTGACCACCATCTTGTAGGCGTGTTCGCCGAAGGCCAGCTTCACGGCGTCGGACTCGTTCTTGTCGCCCAGCGGCGTGGACGTGCCGTGCGCGTTCAGATACTGCACTTCGTCGGCATTGACGCCGGCGTTCTTCAGCGCGGCCACCATGCAACGGCGCGGGCCGTCGGTGTTCGGGGCGGTCATGTGGAACGCGTCGCCGCTCATGCCGAAGCCGATCAGCTCCGCATAGATTCTGGCGCCACGTGCCTTGGCCGACTCGTACTCCTCGAGCATCATCACGCCGGCACCCTCGCCCAGCACGAAACCGTCGCGGTCCTTGTCCCACGGACGCGAGGCCGTAGCCGGGTCGTCGTTGCGGGTGGACAGCGCGCGGGCCGCGGCAAAGCCGCCAATGCCCAGCGGCGAAACCGTCGACTCCGCACCGCCGGCCAGCATCGCGTCGGCGTCGCCAGCCTGGATCAGGCGGGCGGCCAGGCCGATGCTGTGCAGGCCGGTCGTGCAGGCCGTCACGGCCGCGAGGTTCGGGCCCTTCAGGCCGTGGTAGATCGACAAATGGCCCGAGATCATGTTGATGATCGAGCCCGGAACGAAGAACGGCGAAATCCGGCGCGGGCCGCGATTGGCCAGCTCCATCTGCGTATCTTCGATCATCGGCAGTCCGCCGATGCCGGAGCCAACCAGCACGCCGATGCGCTCGGCGTTTTCCTCGGTCACTTCCAGGCCGCTATCCTTCAGCGCCTGGGTACCCGCCGCGATACCGAAATGGATAAACGTATCCATACGGGGGGCTTCCTTCGCCGGAACATATTCCTCGACGTTGAAACCCTTCACTTCGCCAGCAAAATGCACGGCGAGCGCGGAGTGATCGAATTTGGTAATGGTGGCGATGCCGGACTTGCCGGCAACCAGGTTGGCCCAGCCTTCGGCAACCGTGTTTCCGACCGGAGACACAAGGCCAAGCCCAGTGACGACGACGCGACGACGGCTCACTATGATTTCCTACGAGTGCGTGAAGCGGAATTGGATTGATTCAGGATCTCGCCGATCGGGCCGTTAGTCATTGCATGCGGCGCGCAATACGGTTTGAGATCATTCCGATTCTGCTTCTTCGAACAGACGAAAGCCACAGAAAACAACCGGACAGGACCGTGACGGCCCCACCCTTGTGCCTTCTGTGGCTCGGAATACGAAGACGACGGCTTAGGCCTTGACGTGCGCGGTGGCGTAGTCGATGGCCTGTTGCACGGTCGTGATCTTTTCGGCTTCCTCATCAGGAATTTCCATGCCGAATTCATCTTCCAACGCCATCACGAGTTCAACCGTGTCCAGCGAGTCCGCGCCGAGATCGTTCACGAACGACGATTCGTTCTTGATGTCTGCCTCGGCCACGCCAAGCTGTTCAGCCACGATTTTCTTGACGCGTTGTTCGATATTGTCCATGTAACCCTCCAGGGAAGTTCGACAAAAAGTGGGCGCATTTTAGCAGGTTTGGACCACAAAAAATCCGCCTGCCATCTATTGCAAGAATCGCGCCCGTTCGGTTTGAAAAACAACTGCTTCGCCCGCCATCTTTCGGCTTCTTCGCCGAAATGTACGTCGGGTAATGCAATCAATTCATGTACATGCCGCCGTTCACGTGCAGCGTGGTGCCCGTGATGTAGGCGGCCTGCGGACCGGCCAGGAACGCCACCGCATGCGCGATGTCTTCCGGCTGGCCGAGTCGTCCCAGCGGGATCTGGGTCTTGAGCGCCGTATGCTGCTCGTCCGACAGGACCTTGGTCATGTCGGTGTCGATGAAGCCCGGCGCCACGCAGTTCACGGTGACGTTGCGGCTGCCGATCTCGCGCGCCAGCGCGCGGGCCATACCCTCCACGCCGGCCTTGGCCGCCGCGTAGTTCATCTGGCCCGGGTTGCCCGTGGAGCCCACCACCGAGGTGATGTTGATGATGCGGCCGGTACGGGCCTTCATCATCGGGCGCAGCACGGCGCGCGACAGGCGGAACACCGCCGTCAGATTCGTGTCGATGACGCTCGTCCAGTCATCGTCCTTCATGCGCATCGCCAGCTGGTCCTGGGTAATGCCGGCGTTGTTCACCAGCACGGCCAGGCCGCCGTGGGCCTTCACGATCTCTTCGATCACGGCTTCGCAGCGTGCGGCGTCGTTCACATTCAGCACCACGCCACGGCCCTGCAGGCCCTCGGCCGTCAGGTATTCGCCGATGGCGGCCGCGCCGGACTCGCTCGTGGCGGTGCCGATCACGGTGGCGCCCTGACGCGCCAGTTCCAGGGCGATGGCCCGGCCAATGCCGCGCGACGCACCCGTCACCAGGGCGACCTGATTTTCCAGAGTCTTGCTCATGTTGCGATGTTCCTTGGCTTACTTCAGCAGCGCCAGCGTGTCTTGCAGCGATGCGGGGTCGAAGATCGCGCCGCCGACGAGGTTGCCGTCGATGCGCTTGGTCATGCCGGCCAGCACCTTGCCGGGGCCGCATTCGATCACATGGGTCACGCCTTCGGCGGCCATCTTCTGCACGCACTCTACCCAGCGTACCGGGGCGGCGGCCTGGCGCACCAGGGCGTCCTTGATCTGGGCCGGGTCGTTGGCGATGGCCACGTCCACGTTATTGATGACCGGGATCGACGGCGCCGAGAACGCCAGCCCTGCCATGCGCTCCTTGAGGCGGTCCGAGGCGGGCTTCAGCAGCGACGAATGGAACGGCGCCGAGACTGGCAGCGGCAGCGCGCGCTTGGCGCCCTTGGCCTTGGCAATCTCGCAGGCCTTTTCCACGGCGGCCTTGTGGCCGGCGATCACCACCTGCGAAGGGGCGTTGAAGTTGACGGCCTCGACCACGCCGGCGACGGACGCCTCGGCACAAGCCGCACGCACGTCGTCATCGGACAGGCCGAGAATGGCGGCCATGCCGCCCTGGCCCACCGGCACGGCTTCCTGCATCGCCTGTGCGCGGAAGCGCACCAGCGGCACCGCATCGGCGAACGGGATCACGCCTGCAGCCACCAGCGCCGAGTACTCGCCCAGGCTGTGGCCAGCCACCAGGGCCGGGGCCGGGCCGCCGCCGTCCAGCCAGGCGCGGTACACGGCCACGGCGGCGGTCAGCATCACCGGCTGGGTGTTGGTCGTCAGGTTCAGTTCTTCCGCCGGACCTTCCGCGATCAGGCGGCCGATGTCCTGGCCCAGCGCCGTGGAGGCTTCCTCCAGCGTGGCGCGGACCACCGGGTTGTCGGCGAACGCGTTGAGCATGCCGACCGATTGCGAGCCCTGGCCAGGGAAAACGAATGCGAATTTCATCGGGAATCCAGTCTTAACGATTCAGACGAGCGTGTCGGGGCGCACGCGCCCTCTCAGGCACGCCGCGCCGGACCGCATCTTACATGCGCAGCAGCACCGCGCCCCAGGTGAAGCCGCCGCCAACGCCTTCCAGCATCACGGTCTGGCCCGGGCGGATGCGGCCGTCGCGTACGGCCACATCGAGTGCCAGCGGGATCGACGCCGCCGACGTATTGCCATGCTCGTGCACCGTGGCGATCATCCGCTCGGCCGGCAGGCCCAGCTTGCGCGCCGTGCCCTGCATGATGCGGATATTGGCCTGGTGCGGCACCAGCCAGTCGATTTCATCCGACTGGATCTCGGCCGCAGCCATGGCCTCGCGCGCCACTTTGTCCAGCACGTTCACGGCCAGCTTGAACACCGCCTGGCCGTCCATGTGCAGGAAGGCATTGCCGGTGATGGCGCCGCCCGAGACATTGCCCGGCACACAGAGGATGTCCACGTGACTGCCATCGGCATGCATGGCCGACGACAGGATGCCCGGCTCGTCCGAGGCGGTCAGCACCACGGCGCCGGCGCCGTCGCCGAACAGCACGCAGGTCGTGCGGTCGTTGAAATCGAGGATGCGGGAGAACACTTCGGTGCCGATCACCAGCACGTTCTTGTGGGAGCCGCTGCGGATGAACTTGTCCGCCGTGGAGAGCGCGTAGACGAAGCCCGAGCACACGGCCTGCATGTCGAAGGCCGCACAATGGTTCGTAATGCCGAGCTTCTGCTGCACCAGGCAGGCGGTGCTCGGGAACACGAAGTCGGGCGTGGAGGTGGCCACGATGATCAGGTCGATGTCCTGGCGCTCGATGCCGGCCGCCTTGATCGCCTGCTCGGCCGCCTGCACGGCCAGGTCGCTGGCCGTGACGTCCGGCTCGGCCCAGTGCCGCGCCGAAATGCCGCTGCGCGAGACGATCCACTCGTCGCTGGTTTCGATGCCACGCTCGGCCAGCTGTGCTGCCAGCTCTTGATTGGTGACACGCCGCGGGGGCAGGTAGCTCCCGGTACCGATGATTTTTGCGAACTTGGTCATGTCTGTCGGATCGTGATGCTCACCCGGGCCGCCCTTGGACAGCCGCCACGGCCCCCGCCACTCAGGGGGCACGAAGCTTCAGGCGGCATGGGTATCGGGATGTGGGTCCGGTGCGTCGGTCTCCGGGCCGCCGGTCGCGGGCGCCGCGGCGCCGGACTTGTTGGCGAAGACCCTTGCTATACGTTCGATTACGCCGTTTCTGGCCGCATCATACCCGCGTTTGATCGCCCATTCAAAAGAGTGGGCGTCGGCGGAACCGTGACTCTTGATCACCAGCCCGCGCAGGCCCAGCAGCGAGGCGCCGTTGTAGCGCGCAGGGTCCAGCCGGCGCGCCAGGCGCGACAGCACGGGCATGGCCACGGCGGCCAGCAGCTTGGTGAACCAGGAGCGCGTGAACTCTTCCTTGATCATGCCGCCGATCATCTTGGCCAGGCCCTCGGTGCTCTTGAGCGCCACATTGCCGACGAAGCCGTCGCAGACCACGATGTCCGTCGTGCCCTTGAAGATGTCGTTGCCTTCCACGTTGCCGTAGAAATTCAGCTCGGAAGCGCGCAGCAACTCGCCGGCGGCCTTGACCACCTCGTTGCCCTTGATCACTTCCTCGCCGATATTGAGCAGGCCCACCGTGGGGTGATCCTTGTGATCCACCACGGACACCATGGCCTCCGCCATGCGGGCGAACTGGAGCAGGTGCCCCGGCTCGCAGTCGGCGTTGGCGCCCAGGTCGAGCACCGTGGTGCCCCAGCCCTGCTCATTGGGAATGGTCGTAGCGATGGCTGGCCGCTCGATGCCCTCGAGCGTCTTCAGCACATAGCGCGACACGGCCATCAGCGCGCCGGTGTTGCCGGCGGAGATGAGCGCGTCGGCGCGGCCTTCCTTGACCTGCGTGGCCGCCACGCGCATCGAAGAGTCCTTCTTCTTGCGCAGCGCCACTTCCACCGGGTCATCCATCGTGATGACCTCGGTTGCCGCCACCACGGTGACGCGCGGATGATCGGTGGCATGCAGCTTCTTGAGCTGCGCGCCGATGGCGTCGGGCAAGCCGACGAGGATCATCTCGGCGTCATCGTGACGGGAAAGAAAACTGATCGCCGCCGGCACGGTCACGGACACTCCGTGATCGCCGCCCATGCAGTCGATAGCGAGCTTGATCGTCATTGTTTCCAGATACGGAATGCGCACCGGCATCCGCCGCCTCGGTTTGCGGGGACGCAACCAGCCGGACGCGCGGATACGTTGCCGGGTGGGCGCCGAGCGCCCAACAAAAAAGCGGCAACGAGCTTGCCGCTTTCCTGTTTTACACCTGACAACGTGCGCGAGCGAGACACAGGGTCACGCCAGACGACCTGGTCAGTCGTTCTTGGTCTTGATGACCTTGCGGCCACGGTAGTAGCCGTTCGGGCTCACGTGGTGACGCAGGTGGGTCTCGCCCGTGGTCGGCTCAACGGCCAGGGGTGCGACCGACAGATGGTCGTGCGAACGATGCATGCCGCGCTTGGACGGCGACTTCTTGTTCTGTTGAACTGCCATGATGACTCCTTCGAGAATTCTCCGATATTAACACACGCATCCTGCGCGAGGCGTAGCCGGGGCCCGGCCGGATGCTTGACCTGCTACCCGAGGACGGGTGCGCCGGCCGCTCTGTTGCGGCGTCAGTGCTTCGTCTTCAGGCCGGCCAGCGCCGCAAAGGGCGATGGCCGCTTTTCCTCTTCGGGCGGAGCCTCAGGCTCCACCTCACCGTCCGCGCCGGTCACGAGCGACTCGTGCACGGCCGGACAGACCATATGCTTGGGTGCCGACGGCAACGCCAGCAGCACCTCGTCTTCCATCAGTTCCAGCGGCGAAAACTTCTTCGACCCGACGATCACGTCGACGTCGTCGTCATCCATGGGTGCCGAATCCGCCGCTTCTTCGCTGGCCATGACCTCGAAGCGCATCGACGTGTCGATCGGCTCCGGGTAGACCTGCAGGCAGCGCTGGCAATCGAGCCAGACCCGGCCTTGCACGGTCACGTCGACGAACAGCCGCTGCGACACCGCTGCGCCAACTTCCACAGCTTCCTCGCGCATGAAGCCGGTGAGCGTGTAGTGAAACGTCTCGTCCGGTGCCGATGCTGGCGCATCCGCGGCCGTCTCGGCTAAGATGCGCGGCAAATCGCGCGTCGCCACGTCGCCCGCCACGCTGCCGCCCTTGCGGCAGAAGGCGAACAGATCGGTTTCGCGCAGATCGAATGCCGCGGCGGACGCCGCTGGCTGGGTCGGCTGACTCATGTACGCTGAATCGCTGGAAAAATGCCTTGTTTGCCACACCTGGGACGATCCACGCCATCGAGGGCGGATACGCCTGCCGCGATGGCTTCCGATCACGGCCGGGCACGAATGTGCCTGTGTGGCTAAACGCGCGATTATAAGCTGAAAAACGGGAGCCGGTCAAAGTATACAACCGACCATTCCCCTCTCCTTCCGACGCTACCTCTATATATATGTCGTCCTCCGCTATCCACCCGCCCCTGATCCTCGGGTCGAGTTCTCCATACCGGCGCGAACTGCTCGCGCGGCTGCGCATTCCGTTCGACGTGGCCGTGCCGGACATCGACGAAACCCCGCTGGCCGGCGAGGCGCCTGAAGCCACGGCCCTGCGCCTCTCGCGCCGCAAGGCCGAGGCGATCGCCGCGCGCCACCCCGGCGCGCTGGTTATCGGCTCGGACCAGGTCTGCACACTCGACGGCGCCCAGATCGGCAAACCCGGCAGCCACGAGAAGGCGCTGGCCCAGCTGCAGCAGATGCGTGGACGAACCGTCACATTTCATTCGGCGCTATGCCTGCTCGACAGCCGCACCGGCGAAGCCCAACTGGCCGATGTGCAGACCCGGGCGACCTTCCGCGACCTGCCCGATGCCGAACTCGACGCCTACCTGCGCCTGGAGACCCCCTACGACTGCGCCGGCAGCGCCAAGGCCGAGGGGCTGGGCATCGCCTTGCTCGCCCGCGTGGAATCGGACGACCCCACCGCGCTGATCGGCCTGCCGCTGATCGCGCTGACCGGCATGCTGCGCGCCGCCGGCTACCCGTTCTTCGGAGCCTGAACGATGGCTGGCACCCTGTTCCTGATTCCCAACACGCTCGGCAAGCGCGACGAATTCGATCCGCTGCCCGATGTCATCCCCGCCGGCGTGCAGCAGATCGCCGCGCGGCTCGACTACCTGGTGGCCGAGAACGCCAAGACGGCGCGCGCCTTTCTGAAGAAGCTGGGCGAAACCAGCCCGCTGGCGCACCCGATCCAACAGATCGAGATCCGCGAACTGAACGTGAATACGCGCGCCGAGGCGCTGGCCGCACTGCTGGACCCGATCGTCGGGGGCCGCGATGGCGGCCTGCTCTCCGAAGCCGGCGTGCCGGCCGTGGCCGACCCCGGCGCGGACCTCGTCCGGCTGGCCCACGCGCGCGGCGTGACGGTGCGGCCGCTGGTGGGGCCGAGTTCGATCCTGCTGGCGGTGATGGGCTCCGGGCTGAACGGCCAGAGCTTCGCGTTCAACGGCTACCTGCCCGTGGACGCCGACGAGCGCGCGCGCAAGCTGCGGGAACTGGAAGCGCATTCGCGCAAGGCGCGCCAGACGCAGGTCTTTATCGAGACCCCGTACCGCAACGCCGCGTTGCTGGAAGCGCTGCGCCAGCATTGCGCCGGCACCACGATGGTATCGGTGGCCGTCGATCTGACGCTGCCCACCGAAACCATCGTCACGCTGCCGCTGTCGGCCTGGCGGCCGGAGCGGGTTGCCCTGCAAAAGCGGCCGGCGATCTTCTCGCTGCTGGCCGCCTAGTCGTGCTTACCGGAGCGACTGCGCGCCGGTCGACATCATCATGGTCTTCATCGCCGCGCTGCCCATGGCCGCGCCGAACCGCTTGGCCACGCGCTCGGCGATGTTTTCCTTGACCGTGTAGTCGACGATATCCTCGGCCTTGAACAGGTCGCGCGCCACGTAGTCGGTGCTGCCCACGCCATCGGCCAGACCCAGCGCCACGGCGCGCTCGCCGGACCAGAACAGGCCCGAGAACAGGTCCGGATCGTCCTTCAGCCGGTCGCCGCGGCCTTCCTTCACCACGTCGATGAACTGCTGGTGGATCTCCTTGAGCATGGTCTCGGCATAGACCTTCTGGCGCGGCACCTGCGGCGAGAAGGGGTCGAGCATGCCCTTGTTGGCGCCCGCGGTGTACAGCCGGCGCTCCACGCCGAGCTTCTCCATCAGGCCGGTGAAGCCGAAGCCATCCATCAGCACGCCAATCGAGCCGACGATGCTGGCCTTGTCGACATAGATCTTGTCAGCCGCCGCCGCCACGTAGTAACCGCCCGAGGCGCAGATTTCCTCCACCACCACGTAGAACGGCTTGCCCGGATACACGGTGCGCAGGCGCTTGATCTCGTCGTTGATGATGCCCGCCTGCACCGGCGAGCCGCCCGGCGAGTTGATCTTGAGGATCACGCCGGCCGCATTCGTATCGGCGAAGGCGGCCTGCAGCGAGGCATTGATCGATTCCGCGCCGGCCGGCGTGCCCGCCGCGATCTCGCCTTCCAGCGACACCATCGCGGTATGGCGCCCCGTGGTACTGGCGATACCATCGCCCTTGAAGTCGATCACCGCGTACAGGATCAGCGCCAGGATGCCCAGCCCGACCAGCCGGAAGAAGATCTTCCAGCGCCGCGCCGCGCGCTGCTCGCGCAGCGTGGCCATCAGCACCTTCTCCAGCACGTCGCGCTCCCAGCCGCCGGTGGCGCTGCCAGCGCCCACCGGGGCGGCAGTGCCCTGCCCGCTCAGCCGCGCGCGGCGCTCGTCGGCCTCGCGCCGCGCCGCGTCGTCCCCGGCGCGCAGCTCGTGCTCGAGTGGAAAATCGGCCTGCCGGGCCGTTTCCAGGCGCTGGCTATCGTCGGCCTGTTGTTCGTGTTCGTCTTGCGTTTGACCCGGTTCGACCGGCGGTTTTTGCTGTTCTGTCATGCGATGGACTCGATAAGGTCAGACGGCGGCCCGGCGGATCATTCAGGTGGCGTCGGGCGGGTAAAAAGGCGGTTCGGGGAGCCAGTAGACAGCACCCTCACGTTCCTCGGTCCGGAGCTTGGCCAGCGCGGCGCCCCGGCAAGGGCCGCCCACGCAAAGGCCGGTGTCTGGCGCATAAACCGCGCCATGTGTCGCGCACATCAAGTATAGGCCCGCGCTATCGAAAAACTGCCCCTCCTGCCAGTCCAGTTCCATCGGCACGTGCGCGCACTGGTTTAGGTAGGCATGCGCAACGCCGTCGAAACGGACCACGAACGCGCCGATCTCGCGCGCTTCCACGCGCACCGAGAACCGCACGCCGGCGCCGCCATCGACGAGTTCGTCGCTGGCGCACAGGCGGTGCGGCGGCAGGCTGGCCTCAGGCATGCGTGAGCAGCCATTCCTGGAGATCGGCGATCGACGTGGCGCAGTGCACCGGCGCCATCGCGCGCAGCGAATCGGCCGGATGCGCGCCGTAGCAGACGCCCAGCCCGTGCGCGCCGGCGTTGACCGCCATCTGCAGGTCATGGGTGGTATCGCCCACCATGACCGTGCGCGCCACGTCCTGGCCCAGCTCTCGCGTCAGTTCCTGCAGCATGGCCGGGTGCGGCTTGGAGAACGTCTCGTCGGCGCAACGCGTGCCATCGAACAGCTTGCCGAGGCCGGTGGCCGCCAGCGCCCGCTCCAGGCCCACGCGCGTCTTGCCCGTGGCCACGCCGAGGAAGTAGTGCTCGCCATGCAGGGCCTCGAGCATCTCGCGCACGCCATCGAACAGCACGAGGTCCGCATCGCGCGTGAGGAAGTGGTAGCGGTAGCGCTCGGCCAGGCGCGGATAGTCGGCCGGGTCGAGCGTGGGCACGGCATAGGACAGCGCGTCCTTCAGCCCAAGCCCGATCACGTGGCTCGCAGCGCTGTCATCCGGCACGGGCAGGCCCAGGTCGCGGCTGGCCAGCTGGATGCATTTGGCGATGGTCGGGGTGGAATCCATAAGGGTTCCATCCCAGTCGAAGACGATCAGGTCGAAGCGCTGCCTGGCCATTGAGGTCCTTGGTCGATGCGGAAAGTGGTGTGGCGGCTGCGGAGGCGGCGATGCGACGCGTCAGTCCGCCGCGCGGTGCTGACGCAATTGTTGCAGAAAATCAACACATTCGGCGGGTAATGGCGCCGAAACGGTCAGCGGCTCGCCCGTGGACGGGTGCGCCAGCGTCATCCGGTGCGCGTGCAGGAACATCCGCTTGATGCCGGGCTTGGCATTGCTGCGCGAAAGTGCCTTATTAAGCGCAAAATCGCCGTACTTCTCATCGCCGACGATCGGGAAGCCGGACGCCTGCAAGTGCACGCGGATCTGGTGCGTGCGGCCGGTCTTCAGTTCGGCCTCGAGCAGGGTGTAGCCCGGGAAGGCCTCCACCTTGTTGAAGATGGTGTGCGCGGTCAGCCCATCGGCCTGCACGCGCACGCGCCGCTCGCCGTCGGGCGTGCTGTATTTATATAGCGAGAGCTTGACGTGCTGCCGCGTGTTCTGAAATTCGCCGGCCACGCACGCGAAGTAGCGCTTGTCCATGCCCGTGCCACGCATCTGCTCGTGAAGGTGCACCAGCGCCGAACGCTTCTTCGCCAGGATCAGGATGCCGGACGTCTCCCGATCCAGCCGGTGTACCAGTTCCAGGAACTTCGCCTCGGGCCGCGCGCGGCGCAACTGCTCGATCACCCCGAACGCCACGCCCGAGCCGCCATGGACGGCCACGCCGGCCGGCTTGTCGATAATCAGCAGCCAGGCGTCCTCGAACAGGATTGGGAATTCCGAGGACGGCACGAAAGCATCGGCATCCTGTGCCTTTTCCGCCACCCGCATGGGCGGGATCCGGATCACATCACCCAGCTTCAGCCGGTAAGTGGCGTCGATCCGGCCCTTGTTCACGCGTACCTCGCCCGAGCGCAATACCCGGTAGATATGGCTCTTGGGCACACCCTTGGAGACCTTCAGCAGGAAGTTGTCGATGCGCTGGCCCTCGGCACTTTCGTCCACCGTGACGTACACCACCTGGAGCGCGCCGGGCGCGACGCGCGGCTCCTTTTCAATTTGATGGCGTAACTCATTCATTTTCAATATAATTTCCCGGCTGTTCCGGCCAAAGACCGGCAGCGCACGACCTGTGTAAGCGATTCTGTGAGCAATATAGGCGCGGGCCCACGTTGGGCTGGCGGGTGGCGAGCCCGATGGGGATTGCCACCAATATCCGCGCAGGATCACGCATTTTACACTTCGGGTTGCCATCAACCCGGCCCGTCTCCCGCATTTTGCGTACCCCGCAGGCGCCAGATGGGCAAATGGTGGAAATCAGCAGCACGCACGCGCCGCGCCGGCGCGCAGGAAGTTGCCCAGAGGCAGCTTCGGCGAGAAACGGCGGGCACGTGGAAACAGAGTGATCCAGGTAGAACAGAATTCAATGTGGATGCCCGACAGGCATCCACATCGGTGAGAGAAGACCGCCCGCACCGGGAACTCGGTGCCGGCCGGCAGGCGAGCCTGCCAACCGACCTGCAATATCGGCTAGTCGTATTACCGGCGCCCGGTCGCAGAACTCCAAGAAGCAGCGGCGCGCCCGCCAGGAGACAGGTCAGGTTGACATTCGGCCCCGCTTGCCGCGTCCGGAAAACTTGCTCTTTGACGCGTCTTGGCCATTCCCGGCCGGCCGCGATGCCGCGAAGCCAGTGCCGTTTGCATTGTGCGTTGCCGCATCGCCCCCGGCCATTCCGGGCATCCGCCGCAAGTCGCTGTATCAGGAGCAGTGCCATGGCGCTCTCCCCGACCCAGCGGACGCCTGCCTAGACGTCGACAGCCTCTCTCTTTCACCCGCGCCCCGCCCGGCCGCGTCGTATTGCGCGCCGGCGACTCCGGCAATTCTCCCGCCCCCGCTCTATTTCCTCGCGTGCTCCATGGATCGTCGCGGACACCTTTCGTGTGACTTCCGCGACACTGGAATGAGGTATTGCGATGAAACGCATGCTGTTCAACGCGACGCAACAGGAAGAATTGCGCGTCGCGATCGTCGATGGTCAGAAACTGATCGATATCGACATCGAAACCGCCGGGCGCGAGCAGCGCAAGGGCAACATCTACAAGGGCGTCATCACCCGCATCGAGCCCTCGCTGGAAGCCTGCTTCGTCAACTACGGCGAAGAGCGCCACGGCTTCCTGCCGTTCAAGGAAGTGGCCCGCGCGTTCTTCAAGGACGGCGTGGACGTGCGCAACGCGCGCATCCAGGACGCCCTGCACGAAGGCCAGGAACTGATCGTCCAGGTCGAGAAGGAAGAGCGCGGCAACAAGGGCGCCGCCCTGACCACCTTTATCTCGCTGGCCGGCCGCTACCTGGTGCTGATGCCGAACAACCCGCGTGGCGGTGGCGTATCGCGCCGCATCGAGGGCGAGGACCGCCAGGAACTGCGCGAGACGATGGGCCAGCTGACCGTACCGGACGGCATGAGCATCATCGCCCGCACCGCCGGCATCGGCCGCGCGGCCGAGGAACTGCAGTGGGACCTGAACTACCTGCTGCAGCTGTGGAAGGCCATCGACGGCGCCGCCGGCGACAACAAGGCCCCGCTGCTGATCTATCTGGAATCGAGCCTGGTCATCCGCGCCATTCGCGACTATTTCCAGCCCGATATCGGCGAGATCCTGATCGATACCGACGAGATCTATGAACAGGCACGCGCTTTCATGAGCGTGGTCATGCCTGACAACATGAACCGCGTGAAGAAGTACCGGGACGACGTGCCCCTGTTCTCGCGGTTCCAGATCGAACACCAGATCGAGTCTGCCTATTCCCGCATGGTGATGCTGCCGTCCGGCGGCGCCATCGTGATCGACCATACCGAAGCCCTGGTTTCCGTTGACGTGAACTCGGCCCGCGCCACCAAGGGCGCGGACATCGAGGAAACGGCGCTGCGCACGAACGTGGAAGCGGCCGACGAGATCGCCCGCCAGCTGCGCCTGCGCGACCTGGGCGGCCTGATCGTGATCGACTTCATCGACATGGAGTCCAGCAAGGCCCAGAAGGACGTGGAAACGCGCCTGAAGGACGCCCTGCGCCACGACCGCGCCCGCGTGCAGATGGGCAAGATCAGCCGCTTCGGCCTGATGGAACTGTCGCGCCAGCGCCTGCGTCCTTCGCTGTCGGAAGGCTCGCACATCACCTGCCCGCGTTGCAATGGAACAGGTCACATCCGCGATACCGAATCGTCCGCCCTGCAGGTGCTGCGCATCATCCAGGAAGAGGCGATGAAGGAAAACACGGCCGCCATCCACTGCCAGGTGCCGGTGGAAGTGGCCGCTTTCCTGTTGAACGAAAAGCGTCAGGAAATCAACCTGATCGAGCTGCGCTTCAAGGTGAACGTGCTGTTGATCCCGAACAAGCACCTGGAGACGCCGCACTACAAGCTGGAGCGCCTGCGCCACGACGATCCGCGCCTGGAGGAATCCACGGCCAGCTATCGCATGGCCGAGGCCGCCGCCAAGGAACTCGAGGCGGACACGAGCTACAGCAGCCGCAAGAAGGAAGATGCGCGTCCGCGCCAGGAAGCCGCAGTCAAGGGCATTACGCCCGACGCGCCGGCCCCGGTGTCGGTGCCCCGCCCCGAGCGCGCTCCGCGCCCGGAAGCCGCTGCGGCAAGGCCGGTACCGGCCACGCAGCCCGTGGCAGCCGGCGGTTTCATCGCCTGGCTGAAGGGTCTGTTCGGCGCACGTCCGGCCGCCGCCCCGGTGGCCGAGCCGGCCAAGCCGGCCGCTGACGCCCAGGCACGCGGCGACGGTCGTCGCGAACGCGGCCAGCGTGGCGAAGGTCGCGGCGAAGGCCGTGGCCAAGGTCGTGGCGAACGCGGTGAACGTGGCGAACGCGGTGATCGCGAACAACGTGGTGAACGCGGCGAGCGTGGTGAACGCCAGGGCCGTGGCCAACGCGGTGAACGTGGCGAGCGCGGTGAACAACGTGGCGCCGAGCGTGGTGAGCGCGCGGAACGCGGGGATCGTGCAGAACGTGGCGAGCGGACTGAGCGTGGTGAACGCACCGAGCGCACCGAGCGCACCGAACGTGGTGAGCGTCCGGCACGCGCCCCGCGCGACGGCCAGCAGGCCACGCCGGCCATCGCCCGTCAGCCCGAAGGTGGCGAAGCCCGCCAGGAAGGCAACCGCCGCGAGCGCAACCAGGAACGCCGCGAGCGTCAACGCGAACGTCAACGTGAGCGTGGCGATACCCGCGAGACCGAGGAAGCCCTGAACGCCGAAGGCGCGCCGCAGACCGCATTCGAAGCGGCGCAAGCCGCTCCGGCCGTGGCCGTGGTGGCAGCCGCCGCCGCGACGGAACTGCCGGAAGGCGTGGAAGCCGTGGCGACGGAAGGTGCTGAGGGCGAAGAACGCCGCCGCCGTAACCGTCGTGGCCGTAACCGCTATCGCCGCGAGCGCGAAGATGGTGTGCAAGGCGCCGATGGCGAAAACGGCGAGAATGGCGACGCCAACGACACGTCCAACCTGGCCGAAGTGGCCGCAGGCGTGACCGAGACGGAATTCGCCCCGGTGGCCGCCCAGGCTGCACCGCAAGTCGTGGCCCAGCCGGAACCGGTTGCCGTGGCCCAAGTGGCTGAAGTCCCCCGCGTGGCCCACGTGGCGGAAGTCGCCGAAGTCACCGAAGCCGTGGAAACGCGTGAGACGGTGGAAACCGTGGCCCGTGTGGAACCGGCCGCCTACGCCCAACCGAGCCAACCGGCCCAGCCCGTGAGCCCGGCCCCGGTGGCCGAACCGGTGTTCGCACCGGTCAGCGCCCCCGAAGCCGCGCCGGTCGTGACGCCCGCACCGGTCTACACCGCCCCGGCGGTGGAAGCCCCGGCACCGGCGCCGGTCGAAGCTGCGCCGGTCGTGGCAGCCCCGATCGTGGCCGCCCCGGTTGCCGAGCCGGTCATCGCGACGGCTGCCGTCGCGCCGACCCCGGTGGCAGCACCGGCCGCCGCCCCGCTGCGTGCCGATGCCCTCGAGCCGATGCTGGCTTCGGCCGGCCTCCAGTGGGTGCACACGGACACCGCCAAGCTGCAATCCGCCCAGGCCGCCGCCGCCACCGTGGCACCGGCCCCGCGTGTGCAACGCGAGCGCAAGCCGCTGCCCCCGCTGCCGGAAGGTCCGATGGTCATGGTCGAAACTGACGCTCAGCGCGACCAGCAGCAGCAACAGCAGTAAGGTCGGCCAGCGCAAGCTGGCAGCCCAAAAGGGAAAAGGGACGGCCGAAGCCGTCCCTTTTTTCATGGGGCGCCACATATGATGCGGGCATCACACCGCTGTACTGGCGCCGCCACCGCCCCACTGTGCCCCTGCGAAGTGCACGGTCGCCGCCGGCGCGTCAGCCACCTCGGCTAGAATGGCAGACAGAACCGCCCCGGATGCACACATCGCGCCGGAGAGCGGCGTCGCCACCCCCAGGCCATGACCGACACCGTCATTCCCATCCTCGACCTGCGCGACCATCGCTATCGCTCGATGGTGCCAAGCATTCCGTCCCGCCTCGACACACCCTCGGGCCTCGTGGCGGACACCCGCGGCCGGCCGCTGCACGATCTGCGTATCTCGGTGACGGACCGCTGCAACTTCCGCTGCGTGTATTGCATGCCCAAGGAGGTGTTCGACAAGGACTACACCTTCCTGCCGCATTCCGAGTTGCTGAGTTTCGAGGAGATCGAACGCACCGCGCGCCTGTTCGTGTCGCAGGGCGTGGAAAAGATCCGGCTGACCGGCGGCGAGCCGCTGCTGCGCAAGAACATCGAAAAACTCGTGGAAATGCTGGCGCGCATCGAGACCGTCTCGGGCAAGCCGCTGGACCTGACGCTGACCACCAATGCGTCGCTGCTGGGGCGCAAGGCGCAGTCGTTGCGCGATGCCGGCCTGTCGCGCGTGAGCGTGAGCCTGGACGCCATCGACGACGCCACGTTCCGCAAGATGAACGACGTTGACTTCGCGGTGCGCGACGTTCTGGACGGCATCGAGACCGCCCAAGCCGTCGGCCTGGCGCCGATAAAGGTCAACATGGTGGTCAAGCGCGGCACCAACGACGCCGAAATCGTGCCGATGGCCCGCCATTTCCGTGGCAGCGGCATCATCGTCCGCTACATCGAATTCATGGACGTTGGCGCCAGCAACCACTGGCAAATGGACGAAGTATTACCTTCCGCCGACGTGGTGCGGCGGATTGACGAAGTATTTCCGCTCGAGGTGATTCCCGCCAACTACTCGGGCGAGACGGCCGAGCGCTGGCGCTATCGCGATGGCGCGGGCGAAATCGGCGTGATTTCGAGCGTGACGCACGCGTTCTGTGGCGATTGCAGCCGCATCCGGCTGTCCACCGAGGGCCGCCTGTACCTGTGCCTGTTCGCCACCGAGGGCTACGACCTGCGCGCGCTGCTGCGCGGCGGCCATAGCGACCTGGAAATCGCTAATGCCATCGCCCAGGTCTGGCAAGGCCGCACCGACAACTATTCCGAGCAGCGAGGCGATCCGGCCGTGCGCCTGGCGCGCGCCGAACGCAAGATCGAGATGTCCTACATTGGCGGCTGACGCGGGCCATCCCGGCCCCCGGCGCCGCCTCACAACTTTCCGAAAGTCATGATCGCACGCGAAGACATCACGGGCCTGATCCTGGCCGGCGGCCGGGGTAGCCGCATGGGTGGCACCGACAAAGGCCTGCAACCGCTGCGCGGCGTGCCGATGGCGATGCACACGCTGATGCGCCTGACACCGCAGACCGGCGCGATGCTGATCAACGCCAATCGCAACCTCGCCGCCTACGAGTCGTTCGGGGTGCCCGTGGTCACCGACTCCGTGCCCGATTTCGCGGGCCCGCTGGCCGGCATGATGGCCGGGCTCGAGCAGTGCAGCACCGGCTGGCTCGTCACGGCGCCGTGCGATACGCCGTTCCTGCCCACCGACCTCGTCGAGCGGCTGGCGCAGGCGATCGAGGCCGAAGGTGCCGAGATGGCGATTCCGGTCACGGTGGATGCCGACGGGCACCGGCAAACCCAGCCGGTGTTCTGCCTGATGCCGGTCACTGCGCTCGATAGCCTGATCGCCTACATCAATGGCGGCGGGCGCAAGATCGAAACCTGGGCGGCCAGCCACCGGCTCGCGGAGGTGCCGTTCCCCGACGCCGACGCGTTCGCCAACATCAATACGCTGGACGAACTACGCACACACGAGGCCCGCTGAGCGCATCGCGCGGGTTAGACTCGGGCATCCGCCCTTACCCGCGTTTTCCCCCGCGTTCTCCGCCATTTTTCGCTGTTTTCGCTTCTTTTCGCCGCAGACTGCTCATGCCATCCCTGCAATCCGTCATCTCCTGCCTTTCTGACTACGACCCGACCGCCCTGCCCGTGGCCCAGGCCAACGCGATTATCGGCCAGGTGATCGAGCCGGTGCGCGGCACCGAGCAACTGGCGATTCGCACCGCGCTCGACCGCGTGCTGGCCGAGGACGTGATCTCCTCCATCGACGTGCCCGCTCACGACAACTCGGCGATGGACGGATACGCCTTCCAGAGCGCCGCGCTGGCATCCGGCGGCGACGTGGTCCTGGAAGTCATCGGCACGGCCTACGCCGGCAATGCGCTCGACGCGGCGCCCACGGCGGGCCAGGCGGTGCGCATCATGACCGGCGCGATCATGCCCGATGGTTGCGACACTGTGGTGCCGCAGGAATTCGTGGATGTGCAGGCGGGCGGCAACCAGATCCGTTTTGCGGCCGATGCCGTGCGCCCCGGTGACAACCGCCGGCTGCGCGGCGAAGACCTGGCCCGCGGTCAGGCGGCACTGGCCGCCGGCCGCATTCTCCAACCGGCGGACCTCGGCCTGCTGGCATCGCTCGGCGTGGCCGAAATCAAGGTCCGGCGCCGGCTGCGCGTGGCGTTTTTCTCCACCGGCGACGAACTGCGCTCGATTGGCGAGCCACTCGGCCCCGGCTGCGTCTACGACTCCAACCGCTACACGCTGCACGGCATGCTGCGGCGGCTCAATGTCGAGTTGATCGACATGGGCGTGGTCCGCGACGACCCCGCCGCGCTCGAAGCCGCATTCCGCAGTGCCTGCGAAAACGCCGATGCGGTGATCACGTCTGGCGGCGTGTCCGTGGGCGAAGCCGACTACACCAAGCAGATCATGGCGCGGCTGGGCGATGTCACTTTCTGGAAGATCGCCATGCGTCCGGGCCGCCCGATGGCATTCGGACGCATTGCATCGAACGGTCGGGAGGCCCTGCTCTTCGGCCTGCCCGGCAACCCCGTGGCCGTGATGGTCACCTTCTACCACTTCGTGCGCGGCGCGTTGCACCGACAGATGGGCGCCAACGTGCCGCCGCTGCCGCTGATGCGCGTGCGCAGCGCGGCAGCCATCCGCAAGAAGCCCGGCCGCACGGAATACCAGCGCGGCATCCTGGCGCCGGCGGCCGATGGCGGCTGGGAAGTCCGTATCACCGGCCAGCAAGGCTCGGGCGTGCTGCGGTCGATGAGCGAGGCCAACTGCTTCATCGTGCTGGGCCACGAGCAGGACGCCGTCGCGGCTGGCGATCTGGTCGAGGTGATGCTGTTCGACGGGCTGATGTAATTCGTTGCAATCCGCCATGCGGAACACCCAAGGCATAGGTGCGCCGCATTGATGAGCGGAATCAATGACCGAATCGGCGGTCGTCGTATGACAGCGCACGTTGCGGTGTCGTTTTTTGTGCGCCCCGCGAGTGACGGACTATGCGTCGCAAGCCCCAGTCGCTACACTTGCAGCACGAAAAATCAACTCCCCAATATCTTGTCTGTCGTCATGAATCAGGAGATCGCGTACCTCCACCCCGTCAAGACCGCGCGCGCACTGGTCCTGGTCTATTTGTGCTTCTCGGTGCCAATCGTGGCGATGGGCCTGTTCGTGGCCTTTATCCGCTATGGCGACCTGCCGGGGATTACGGTTTTCACCGCGCTGATCCTGAATGCACTGATTGGCTTCGGCCTGTTGTGGCTCGGCTGCAAGGCCTACAACTGGGTAGCCGCCCGCTTCGGCGGTATCGAAGTGCACGTGCGCGAACTCACGCCCGAAGATCACCAGTAACGTCGCCGTTGGCGGCTTGCGCCCCGCCGGCGTCCTCCTGGGACGGAGGTGCTTGCACTTCCTCCGGTGATCCCGCCGTTGCGGCGGTTCCCAAAAGCTGTTCGGCGAGTTCCCCGGGCAGCGCCTCCACCGTGCGCAGCTTGCGCTCCATCTGACGGGTCCGCACCTCGGCCTGTTCGATATTGCGCGCCGCGCGCACCAGCGTATCGCGCGTCTTGGCCAGCACCTCGCCAAACTTGCCGAATTCGGTCTTGACGGCACCCAGCACTTCCCACACCTCGCTGGAACGCTTTTCCAGCGCCAACGTCCGGAAGCCCATCTGCAGGCTGTTGAGCAAGGCGGTCAGCGTGGTCGGCCCAGCCACGGTTACACGGAAATCGCGTTGCAGCAGGTCCGTCAGGCCCGGGCGGCGCAGCACCTCGGCGTAAAGCCCCTCGGTCGGCAGGAACAGGATCGCGAAGTCAGTGGTGGCCGGCGGCGCCAGATATTTCTCGGCAATCGACTGTGCCTCCCGGCGCAGCGCCACCTCGAGTTCACGGCCGGCCACGGCCACGCCGTCAACGTCACCGTGCTCCTGGGCATCGACAAGGCGCTCGTACTGCTCCTTCGGAAATTTCGCATCGATCGGCAGCCAGACCGGTCCGCTGGACGGGTCACGGCCCGGCAACCGGATCGCGAACTCGACCCGCGCCCCCGAGTTGCGCACGGTCTCGACATTCTTGCCGTACTGGTCTGCCGTGAGGATCTGTTCCAGCAGCATCTCAAGCTGCACCTCACCCCACGTGCCCCGCGACTTCACGTTGGTCAGCACCCGCTTGAGATCGCCCACGCCCTGCGCCAGCACCTGCATCTCGCCCAGCCCACGATGCACCTGCTCCAGACGGTCCGACACCAGCTTGAACGACTCGCCGAGCCGCTGCTCGAGCGTCGCATGGAGCTTCTCGTCCACGGTGCGTCGCATTTCCTCCAGTTTCGCGGCGTTATTTGCCTCAATGTCGCGCAGCTTCTGCTCAAGCGTGGCCCGCACCTCGGCCAGCCTGCGATCGTTGGACTCGGACATCTGCGCGATTTGCTGGTTCTGCACCGTGGCAATACTAGTCAGGTGCGCCGACAAGGTCTGCTGGAAGCGCAGCATCTGCCGACCAGACTCGTCGCGGCCATCCCGGGCGGCCGCGCTCACTTCGCCACGCAACACGCGCTCGAGCCGGTCAAGGCCATCAAGCAGTTCCGCGGATGCCGCCCCGGCGCGCGCGCGCCACAGCAGCACCGCCAGCAGGATCACCGCCACGAGGGTGGCGGCAAGCGTCAGGACGGAAATCAACGTCATCAATTCAGGAATATCCGATTCAGCGGCGGCGCGCCATGACCTCTGGGTTGATCACCGAAGGCGGGTTGCCTGCCTTGGGGCCGGCATCGAGTGCCGCGATCAGGTTGTCGGCGGCCAGATTGGCCATCGCGCGACGCGTCTTTTCCGATGCGCTCGCGATATGCGGCGTCAACACCACGTTTGGCACGGTCAGCAGGTCTGGGTGGACGCTCGGCTCGCCCTCGAACACGTCCAGGCCGGCCGCGAAGATCTGGCCATCGCGCAATGCGGCGGCCAGCGCGGCGTCGTCGACGATGCCACCGCGCGCGAGGTTGATCAGGGTGGCGGTCGGCTTCATCGCCGCCAGCTCTGCCGCGCCAATCGCGTGATGGCTCTCCGGGCTGTACGGCAGCACCAGCACGAGGTGATCCGTCTGAGCAAGCAGCTCCGCCTTGCTGACGTAGCGCGCATTGAGCGCGCGCTCGGTCTCCGCCGGCAGCTGGCTGCGGTTGTGATACAGCACGTTCATGCCGAAGCCGGCCGCGCGGCGGGCCAGCGCCTGTCCGATACGACCCATGCCAAGGATGCCGAGCGTGCTGCCGTAGACGTCCATGCCCACGAGCATGTCGTAGCTCCAGCGCTTCCACTTGCCGGCCCGCAGGTAATGCTCGGACTCCGTCACGCGGCGGGCGGTGGCCATCAGCAATGCCCAGCCGAAGTCGGCCGTGGTTTCGGTCAGCACGTCGGGCGTGTTGGTCGCCACCACGCCAGCGGCGGTCAGGGCCGGTACGTCGAGATTGTTGTAGCCGACCGCCATGTTGCACACCGCGCGCAGCTGCGGCAGCGCGGCAACGACCGCGCCGTCGATCTTGTCCGCCGCATTGGCCAGCACGCCGGCCTTGCCCGCGAGGCGGGCCTTCAGTGCGGCGGCGTCCAGCACCAGGTCTTCCTGGTTGCTGTCGACATCGAAATATTGCGAAAGACGTTCGATGACGTCGGTGTAGATCGCGCGGGTAACGAGGACGGAGGGCTTCATGGCAGTCACACGTGGAAAAAGAGGAACGTCATCACCAGGAACAGCGGCAGCAGCACGGCGCCGGACCATGCCATGTAGCCGAAGAAACTCGGCATGCGCACGCCGCGGCTTTCGGCAATGGCCTTCACCATCAGGTTGGGGGCATTGCCGATATAGGTATTGGCGCCCATGAACACCGCGCCGGCCGAGATGGCGGCGAGCGTCGAGGCGTCGCGCGTCATCAGGGTGGCGGGGTCGCCGCCGGCGGTGTTGAAGAACACCAGGTAGGTCGGCGCGTTGTCCAGGAACGAGGACAGGATACCGGTCGCCCAGAAGTACATGCTGTCGATGGGCTGGCCGGAGGAATCGCTAACCGCGTGGATCACCGCCGCGAACGCGCCGTCGGTGCCGGCCTTGAGCATCGCGATGACCGGGATGATCGTCAGGAAGATGCCCGCGAACAGCTTGCCGACTTCGAGGATCGGCTCCCAGTTGAACTCGTTGCCGCTGCGCGCGCTATGCGGCGTGGCGACCAGCGACACGATGGTAATCCCCACCAACAGCACATCACGGATCAGCGCCGGCAGCGTGACCTCGGTGCCCATCACGTCGAACACGATGCCCGGCTTCCACAGCCCGCTCATCAGCACCAGTGCCAGCACGCCCACCAGCAGCAGGAAGTTGATCTTGCCGTCGATCTGAAGGCGCGTGGAATCCGGCGTGGGGTCCTGCGCCCGCGGCAGTTCCTCTTCCTTGTTCAGGAAGTAGTGGCGGTCGACCACATAGAACAGCGCCAGCAGCGCCACGCACAGGAACACCGTCTCGGGGAAGATGTTGCGCAGCGTCCATGTGAACTCGACGCCCTTCAGGAAGCCCAGGAACAGCGGCGGATCCCCGAGCGGCGTCAGCGAACCGCCCGCGTTGGCCACCAGGAAGATGAAGAACACCACCACGTGTGCCACATGGCGGCGGTTGTCGTTGGCGCGCAGCAGCGGCCGGATCAGCAGCATGGCCGCACCGGTGGTGCCCATCAGGCTGGCCAGCACGGTCCCGAGCGCGAGGATGCCGGTGTTCAGCCGGGGCGTGCCGTGCAGGTTGCCACGCACGCAGATGCCGCCGGCCACCACATACAGCGACCCCAGCAGCACGATGAACGGGATGTACTCGCCTAGCAGCGCGTGCACAGTGTTGGCCACGGCGGCATGGACGCCGAACTGCATGGCGAACGGCACCAGGAACAGCGCGCCCCAGGCCGCGGCCACCTTGCCGTAATGGTGGTGCCAGAAGTGCGGGGCCAGCAGCGGGAACAGCGCGATGGACAGCAGAACGCCGGCGAACGGCACGCCCCAGAGCGGCGACAGCGTGGCGCCATCGATCTCGGCGGCACCGGCCATGGACGGAAACAGGGCGATGACCGCAAGCATCGCGGTGGGCCACGGTGCCAGGGCACGTCGTGCGCGTCGCATCATCGGGCAGGTTCTCCTTGTCTCGAAAGCGGCCAGTGTAAAGCAAACCCCTTTGAGACTGGTCTGAAAATGCTGCTGGAATTACCCGGAATGTGACGCCCGGCGGCCCTCGGATTGGACCTGCGCTGTCCCTCAGTCCTGGTCGACGAGGATCACGTGCACGCGGTACGGGCCATGGGCGCCGAGGACGATGGTCTGCTCGATGTCGCCCGTGCGTGACGGGCCGCTGATGACATTGGTGGCGCGCGGCAGCTGGCCATGCTCGGCACGCATGCGCGCGAAGGCTTCCTCGAGGTTCGCCACGATGCGCGAAATCGGCACTACGGCGATATGGGTCTCGGGCAGCAGCGCGGCCGAGGCGAAGGTCTGCGGCCCCGACAGCAGCATCAGCGAGCCGGTCTCGGCAATCGCCACGAAGCAGCCGGTGATGCCGACGAGGTCGCCATGATCATGATCGACCTGCGGATCGCGCGCCGGCGGCCGGCATGCCACGTCCAGCCCCTGCGCCTGCCACGGCAGGTCGCCCAGGCTGTCCCACGCCACGGCGCGGCGCACGAGGCCCAGGCCATCCAGATAGCGCGAGACGGCGCCCGGCACGTCGGCCAGCGTGGCCACGCGCTCCACGGTGGACGCCATCTTCTGCGCCTGCAGGCTGAACGCCTCGATGCGATCGGCGGCGATGTCCGGCTGTGGGCCCTGCGGATGGCGTGCGAGATAGTCGTCCACGGCCTCGCGCTCGCCGGTGGTCACCTTCGCCCCCCTGCCCTGGGCGGCGCGGATGCGGGCGAAGATGCGGTCACGGGCGGCGTTGGTTTCCATGGCGTAAGGGGTTGGTTCCTGGGGCTGGCCGATTATAGAAGGCCGCGCCGGCACGCGGGCGCCGCCGGGCGTGAATGTTGTTAAGCCGGGGGCTGAATCGCGAACACCTGGCGCAGGTAGGCCAGGTAGCCGGGGTCGTCGCACATGGTCTTCTCGGGCGTGTCCGAGAGCTTCGCCACGGGCTGGCCGTTGCATCGCACCATCTTGATGACGATCTGGAGCGGCGTGTAGCCGAGGTCGTTGGTCAGGTTGGTGCCCACGCCGAACGCCAGCTTGCAGCGGCCGCGGAAGCGCTCGTACAGCTCGATGACCTTGGGGATGTTCAGCGCATCGCTGAAGATCAGCGTCTTGCTGCGCGGATCGACGCGGTGGGAGGCGTAATGCGCGAGCATGCGCTCGCCCCACTCGAGCGGATCGCCCGAATCGTGCCGCACGCCATCGAACAGTTTGCAGAAGAAGAGATCGAAATCGCGCAGGAAGGCATCGAATCCATAGGTATCGGACAAGGCGATGCCCAGGTCGCCGCGATACTCCTGCGCCCAGTGGTCGAGCGCGTAGACCTGCGAGTCGCGCAGGCGCGGGCCGAGCGCCTGGCAGGCCTGCAGGTACTCGTGGGCCATGGTGCCGAGCGGGGTCATATTGTGCAGCCGCGCGAAGTGGACGTTGCTGGTACCGGCGAGCTGCGCGCCAAGGACGCCGCGCGAGGTCAGCAGCACCTCTTCCTGCCAGCCGCCCGAGAAACGCCGGCGGGTGCCGTAGTCCGCAATCACGCAGTCGGCGTACGGTGCCGCCTTCAGCAGCGCGAGCTTGGTCTCCAGGCGCCGACGACCCTCGGCCAGATCCGGCTCCGGTTGGGTACGGCGGAAATAGACCTCGTTGACGATGGCCAGCAACGGCACCTCGAACAGGATCGTGTGCAGCCACGGGCCGCGGATCGTGATGTCGATTTCGCCGCCGCCCTTCTCGGACGCCGTGATCGCGACGTGCTTCTCGCTCAGGTGGAACAGGGCCAGGAAATCGACGAAATCGCTCTTGATGAAGCGCATGCTGCGCAGGTAGTCGAGCTCTTCCTCGGTGAAGCGGAGCTGGCAGAGGCTGGCCACTTCGGCGCGAATTTCGTCGATATACGGGGTCAGGTCGACGCCCGCGTTGCGGCATTTGAACCGGTACTCGACCTGGGCCTGCGGGAAGCGGTGCAGCACCACCTGCATCATCGTGAACTTGTACAGGTCGGTGTCTAGCAGGGAGCGGATGATCATAGCGTGGCGCAAACGGCATGCCGGGGACGAGGTCCACATGCTAACCGAAACTGGCCGAATGGCCAGGGAAGGCCCCGGGATGGACTAGCTGCCATCGAGCCAGCGCAGGCCCGGCTGCGTGCCCGTCGACACCCCCGGCTGCGCGCCCGACTGCAGGCACCAGAGCGGCGCGCCGCCGCCATCGGCGCAGGTGACCAGCGTGGCCCGCGCGCGGGTGACCGCGGAGGGCAGCGGATCGGCAAAATTGCCCAATGGCACCATGATCCGCTCCTGATAGACCTGCTGGCCGGCCCGGTCGAACCGCAGCACCTGCACCTGCGTGCCCGGCGGCGGATGCAATTCCGGCCCGCACGGCACCAGGCCCTCGCGGCTGCAGTTGGCCATGCTGTCGCCGGCCGGGGCCCGCACCACGCTGAAACTGTCCCAGTCGAAGGCGGTCAGCGCGGCCAGCGCCACGGGCTGGTCGGTGCGCGCCCGCCATGCCACGAGCCGCGAGACAACGCTGTCGGCCATATTCCCGCCGCCTCCGCCCATCGGCTGCGCGCCGGCGGCCGGCGCCAGCGAAATGGCGATCAGCAGGCAGGTCAGGCGGTACGAAATCGGCATGGCGCGTCCCGAAAATCGAGCTAGAAGGCGAAAAAATGACCCGAAAGCCCCCGGGCCACACAGGGGAATACTAGTCCGTTGCGGGCCTTTCGTGGCGCAACAGGCGGTTGCGAGGCCGATTCTGGGCCATTTTTGGCCGGTTCGCGCCCAAAAGCACATAAAGAAATAAGAAAACTATCTGACCCGGCTATATAGACTCGCTATCCTTGCGGGAAGGCTCGGATACAATATCGGTCTTTGAAAGGCCACGGCCCCCGTGCGCCCCGACTTCCACCGATTGACATGCGCGTGCGCGCGTGTCCGGCGGCCGGGCGCGGCGGCATCACAAGTGGCCTGAACTGTTTCCCATCGAAGACCGATCCGCTTTTTGGAACCGAAATGACTCACGTTGTCACCGAATCCTGCATCCGTTGCCGCTACACCGACTGCGTTGATGTGTGTCCGGTCGATTGTTTCCGCGAAGGCCCGAACTTCCTGGCCATCGACCCTGACGAATGCATCGACTGCGCCGTGTGTGTGGCCGAGTGCCCGGTCAACGCGATCTATGCCGAGGAAGACGTCCCCGGCGATCAGCAGAATTTCATCGATCTGAACGCCGAACTGGCCCGTTCGTGGCCGTCCATCACCAAGACCAAGGCCCCGCTGGCCGAGGCCGAGGAATGGAAGGACGCCACCGACAAGCTGCAATACCTGCAGCGCTGAGCCCGGCAACACCACAACAAGAAAGCCGCCCCACGCGCTTTCCGCAATACCGGGCACAGCGTGCCCACAAACGTATCAGGACGAATATGGACTTGAGCATTCCAAATCCCGTGGCCGACGCGACCCAGCAGGCCGGCGGCAATCCCGGCGGCCAGCCGCTGGAAATCGACGCGCTGATCGTTGGCGCCGGCCCCGTTGGCCTGTTCCAGGTCTTCGAACTGGGTCTGCTCGAAATCAAGGCGCACGTGATCGACTCGCTCAAGGTAGTGGGCGGCCAGTGCGTGGAGCTGTACCCGGACAAGCCCATCTATGACATCCCGGCCGTGCCCATCTGCACGGGCCAGGAGCTGACCGACAACCTGCTCAAGCAGATCGAGCCGTTCGAGCCCACGTTCCACCTGGGCCAGGAAGTCGCCGTCGTGGAGCGCCGCGAGGACGGCCGTTTCTTCGTCGAGACCTCGACCGGCACGCGCTTCATCACCAAGACCATCTTCATCGCCGCCGGCGTGGGTTCGTTCCAGCCGCGTACCGTGAAGGTGGAAGGCATCGACAAGTTCGACGGCAAGCAGCTGTTCTACCGCGTGAAGGATCCGAGCCGCTTCCACGGCCGGAACCTGGTCATCGTGGGCGGCGGCGATTCCGCGCTGGACTGGACGCTGGACCTGGTTGGCAAGGCTGAATCGGTGGTGATGATCCACCGCCGCGACGGCTTCCGCGCCGCGCCGGCATCGGTCGCCAAGATGAAGGAACTGTGCGAACAGATGGAGATGCAATTCCTGGTGGGCCAGATCAGCGGCTACGAGGAACGCGACGGCCTGATGACCGAAATCAAGGTCACGGGTGCCGATGGCGTCACCCGCCGCCTGCCGCTGGACGACCTGCTGGTGTTCTTCGGCCTGTCGCCGAAGCTCGGCCCGATCGCCGAGTGGGGCCTCGAGCTCGAGCGCAAGCAGATCAAGGTGGATACCGAGAAGTTCCAGACGAACATCCCGGGCATCTTCGCCGTGGGCGACATCAACACTTACCCGGGCAAGAAGAAGCTGATTCTGTCGGGCTTCCACGAGTGCGCGCTGGCCGCGTTCGGCGCCGCCCCGTACATCTTCCCCGAGAAGAAGATCCACATGCAGTACACGACGACTTCGCCGAAGCTGCACAAGATCCTCGGCGTGGAATCGCCGGTGTTCGACTAAGCTTGTCGAGTGCCGATGCAGAAAGACCGCCCTCGGGCGGTTTTTTTGTTTGCACAAATCGAAAAGCTCGCTATAATGCGGCCTCGCTGTCGAACACGATACGCAGCAATCGGCGGAAACGCCCGCTGCAGGCCGGTTTCGAGGCGAACCAGAGTTTTTGCAGCAGCTTTCGATGGATAATAAAACGTTGAAAAGTTGTTGACGAAACGAAGAGAGGCTGGTTATAATTTCCTTCTCAGCTGTTCCCCGATAGCTCAGTTGGTAGAGCGCCGGACTGTTAATCCGTAGGTCCCTGGTTCGAGCCCAGGTCGGGGAGCCAAGAAATACAGAAGCCAGCAGGTTAGCGCCTGCTGGCTTTTTTGTTTTCTGCTTGCCCTTCGCAGCACCCTCCCCTCTCAGTAGTTTCCCAAACCCCGGACCCGCACGACCTCGGTGCCGCTGAAGCGCCTGGCGACGAGTTCATCGATCGCGCGCGCCTGGGCCTCCGGCGCGAGACTGCTGTCCGCGCGTATCGCATCCCGCTCTGCCTGATAGCTCACCAGACGTTGCTTCCAGTGGGCCTGCTGCTGGTCGAGCGCGCGGAATCGCTCGGCGGCCTCGGGGCCGAAGCGCTCGGTTCGCAGGCGGTCGATCGCCTCCTGGCTGGCACCGCTTGCGCGCAGTGACTCGGTGTCCTGCGCCAGCTGCGAAATCTTGCGCGTTTGTGCCAAAGGCCGGGACAGCGACTCGGGTAACTGCTGCGCCAGCGCATCGAGACGCTGCTTGCGCTCATCCGGGCTCAGCGTGTCATCCGCCAGGACCCGGCGCTGCTCGACGGTATAGCGATCCAGCGATTCCTGCTCGGCGAAGAAGCCCTCGGCCATCACTTGACCCAGATGCTGACGGCGCAACAAGGCGAGGGTCTGATAGACGCGTTCAAGATCGCCGGGCGATTGCGACGGTAGTTGCACGTGGGACGCCGCCTCGAGATAGGTCATATAGCGATCGAACGCCGCCATGACTTCGTCTCGCGCGGTTGCTGGCGTGGCCTGCTCCAGCAGCCACGTCCGGAGGCTCTCCCGCACGCCAGACAGCCGCGCGGGATCCCCCTCGGCCATGCCGATCATGTGGTGAAACAGGTTCTTGAGCTTGCGATTGAAGATCAGACTGCCGTTGCGATCGAGGTCGACCCCACCGTCGACTGCCACGCCCCGCAGGTGGGACGGAATCGGCAAGGAAGCAGCCGTCGCGTCATCGTCCGATGCCACCTGCCCCATCGCTGGGGGCACGGCGGCATCCGTCGTCGCAACGGGTGTGGCGGGCGGCGATGCCGGGTCGCCTGGCAGCGACCGGATCGCCACCACGGCCACCACCGCAACGACGGCCCCAGTCATAGCGCGCGTACGGATGCCCATACCGATTACAGCCCTGCTTGCTGCAGCCGGTTGGCGTGCTGGCGATAGATGGTGATCGGATTGGTCTCGAACACGTTGCTCAGCCCTGCCAACTGGTTGATCTCGTCGAGGTGGTTGAGGTGATAGGCCTTGATGAACTGGCCGAGGTGCATGCTGCAGGTCGGGATCGCGCCGTCACTCGTCTCGGTGTTCGCCGCGTTGAGGGCGATCAGTGCGGCGTCGCTGGCATCCGCGCCGTTGGTCACCACGCGGTCCCCACCCCACGAGTAGTAGCGCACCCCGTTGGCGACGGGCGCGCCGGTGCCGCAGTATGTGCTGGGAAGCCCACCCGGGAACTGGGCGTTGAGCGCGCTCATGCCGGGCGTCGACAGGGAGGCCAGCGCCGCTGCCGAACTCTGTGGCTGGCCGCCACCCGACAGCAGGTCGATCAAGGTGCCGACAGCCGTCGTGACGCTGTTCACCACGGACTGGCTGAAATTGCCGAGGCCATTGGCGGCGTCGGCGAACGGCACCCCCCAGTTCGGCGCGCCGACCGCCGTGACCGACGCCACCAGATCGGGGCGCACGCCGGCCACATAGCGGGAGGTCGGCCCGCCATGGCTGTGGCCGATCAGGTTGACCTTCTCGGCGCCCGTCGCGGCCAGGATCTGCTGGATCTGCTCGAGCGCCTGCTCGCCGCGCGTCTCGGTGCTGTTGACCGCCGACACCTGCAAGACATACACGTCGGCGCCATCGGCCTCCAGCGCCAGCGGAATGCCGTAGAAGTAGCTGTAGAAGCCGGCGAGGCTGTCCCAGCCGCCCCAGCCGTGGATCAGGACAATCGGATACTTGGTCGTGGTGTAGCCGGCATGTGCCGGGCTGGACACCGTGAACAGGCACCCGAGTATGCCCAGCGCGCATGCGCTCTGACGCAGCAACTTGCGAATCATGGCCCTTCTCCTCGTCTTGTTGTGGTTAGCGAGAATCCATGAAAGCACAGCGGCAGCCTTCGCCTGCCCCCTCGCGGCGGGTGGACTGGAGGTGGCCGGGGCCCCTCCATCGGCGCCATCCATCCCACATTCGCACGTCCTATCGGGCACTTTTCCACGCATTTTTCGCGGATATGCGGCCCGTGCGCGCCTTGATCTTGACTCCGGGCTCGTATACCTGTAAAAGCTTACCGGCGTATCATTTGCGCAATATCCAAGGAAACAGGTATCTCGCCAAGTTTTTTACTACGTAGGAAAATTTGGCCCTTCACCCCTGACACTGGCAGTCCGGACCCCGGTCCAAGCTTGCAGGTTCGACGGGGGCGCACCTCGGCATTCGCCGCAGCGTGCAATACCACCGTCGCAGAAGGCTCCGGAGCCCCACAGCGACGACGTTTCCCCCTCGTATGAACCCGCCGCCCCGCGGCATTCCCTCAAAGGACTGAGTTGACTAAGATCGTTCTGAAGCCGGGTGAACCCGTTGAAGTTGCAATGCGTCGTTTCCGTCGCGCCATTCTGCAGACTGGCCTGATCGTGGAACTGAAGAGCCGTACCGCCTACGAAAAGCCGACGACCGAGCGCAAGCGCAAGAAGAAGGCTGCCGAGTCGCGTCTGCGTAAGCGTCTGCGCATGCAAATGCTGCCGAAGAAGCTCTACTGATTCGCGCATTGCATAAAAAACCGCCAGCATGCTGGCGGTTTTTTTTCGTCCCAATTCAACCCATCAAGTGCGCGTGGCGATCAGCGCGCCGGCCCCGATCAGGGTGATGCCGCCGGCACGTTGCACATTGGCCTGCGCACGGCGCGTGGTCAGTCGGGTGGCCAGGGAGCGCGCCAGCAGCGCGTAGACCATGGCGTTGGCGCTGGCCAGCACCACGAAGGTCGGGATCAGCACCGCAGCCTGCGGCCAGAACGCCTGATGCGCGTCCAGGAACTGCGGCACGAATGCCACGAAAAACACGATGCTCTTCGGGTTCAGCGCCGTCACCAGCCACGCCTTGGCGAAACGCTGCCCCGCGCTGCCTGCCTGCGCCGGCACGTCGAGCGCGCTGGCACGGCTGGCCGAGCGCAACGCCTGCACACCCAGATAGACCAGATAGGCCGCCCCGGCCCACTTCAGCGCCGTGAACAGCGTGGCCGAAGCCGCCAGCACCGCGCCCAGTCCGGCCATCGACAGGGTGAAAGCCGTCAGATCCCCCGCCGCTACCCCGGCCACCGTGGCAAACGCGCTGCGGCCTCGGTGGGCGAGTGCATCGCCAATCACAAGCAAGATCGTCGGCCCCGGAATAACCAGCAGCACCAGGCTCGTCAGCGCGAACGCCAGCCAGTGTTCAAACGTCATGATGTTCTCCTTGTTGTTGGATCTGCGTCGCGCCCCGCTCAGACCGGCAGCGGAAATACCAGGCACGTGGTGGTGGCGTAGGCGTAGAGCTTGCCCTGCGCGTCCGTGAGCCGCCCTTCGGCAATGCCGATCTGGTTGGTCAGGCTCACGACGTTGCCCTCCGCGCGCACGGGGCCGGTGCTGCTGGTCAGCGGGCGCACGTAGTTCACCTTGAGTTCCAGCGTCGTATAGCCCTTCCCGGCCGGCAACATGCTGTGTACGGCACATCCCACGCAGGAATCGAGCAGCGTGGCCGCGTAGCCGCCATGCACGGTGCCGAGTGGATTGTAGTGCTCCGGCCCCGGCGTGCCCTGGAACACCACGCGGCCCGCCTCGAACGCCACCGGCACAAAGCCGACCAGATTGCCGATGGGGATGCCCGGCAGCTTGCCAGACAGGATATCGTCGAAAAACTCCGCCCCGGAGCGCGCGCGCAGCTGGTCGCGCGTAATCAGCCCCACCGGTGCCAGTTGTGCCCGAACACGCTCCTCGTCGGCCTGCCACTGGGCCAGCACTTCTTCCACACTCATCTTGTCTCCCCTGTCATCGCGGAGGATTGGCCCCGCACTCCGGAACGATACCCGCAAACCGGCATAATGGCGGGATCGCACTCACCGGGCCTTCGCCTTGACTGCTGCTACCCCTCCCATCCTGCAGATGCGCAACGTGCGCAAGCTGTATGGCGACACGGTCGTCGTCGACAACCTCGACCTCGAAGTCCAGCGCGGCCAGTGTTTCGGCCTGCTCGGCCCCAATGGCGCCGGCAAGACCACCACGCTGCGCATGCTGCTGGGCCTCACCACGCCGGCCTCCGGCACGCTCATGCTGTGCGGGGAGCCGATTCCGCAGCGGGCGCCACAGGCGCGCATGCGCGTGGGGGTGGTGCCGCAGTTCGACAACCTCGACCCGGATTTTTCCGTGATCGAGAACCTGCGCATCTTCGGGCGCTATTTCGGCCTGTCATCGGCCGAGATTGCACGGCGCGTGCCGATGCTGCTGGAGTTCGCGCGGCTGGAGAACCGGGCCGACGCGCAGGTACGCGACCTCTCCGGCGGCATGCGCCGCCGCCTGACCGTGGCGCGGGCACTGATCAACGATCCGGACCTGCTGGTCATGGATGAGCCCACCACCGGCCTGGACCCGCAGGCGCGCCACCTGATCTGGGAGCGATTGAAGTCGCTGATCGCGGCGGGCAAGACCATCCTGCTGACCACGCACTTCATGGAAGAGGCCGAGCGCCTTTGCAATCACCTTTGCGTGATCGACGGTGGCCGCAAGATTGCCGAAGGCAAGCCCCACGAACTGATCGACCGGGAAATCGGCTGCGATGTGGTGGAGGTCTACGGCGACGAACTGGAGCCGCTGCGCCAACGCGTGACGCCGCTAGCCGAACGGACGGAGATGCGGGGCGAGACGCTGTTCTGCTACGTGCGCGAACCGGGCCCACTGCTGGCCGCGCTGCACGGGAATGGCAGCGTGCGCTACCTGCACCGGCCGGCCAACCTTGAGGACGTGTTCCTCAAGCTGACCGGCCGCGACATGAGAGACTGAAATGAGCGAACAGGACCCCCGCACGCCCGACGTGGCGGCCACCGTGCCACGCCCCGCGCCGCCACCCCGCCAGCACTATCCCCAACCGCTGCTGCCACGCAATGCGCGCAACTGGATGATGGTCTGGTATCGCAACTACATGGTGTGGAAGAAGCTCGCCATTCCGTCGATGATCGGCAACCTGGCCGACCCGATGATCTACCTGTTCGGCCTCGGCCTGGGGCTGGGCCTGCTGGTCGGGGAGGTGCACGGGGTGTCGTATATCGCCTTCCTGGCGGCGGGCACCACGGCGTCAAGCGTGATGATGTCGGCGAGCTTCGAGTCGATGTATTCCGCGTTCTCCCGCATGCACGTGCAGCGCACGTGGGAGGCCATCATGCATGCCCCGCTGACGTTGGGCGACGTGGTGCTGGGCGAGATCCTCTGGGCGGCCAGCAAGGCCGTGCTGTCCGGCGTGGCGATCATGCTGGTGGCGGGCGCGCTCGGCTACGCGCAGTTCCCGGGCGCGCTGGCGGCGCTGCCGGTGATCGTGCTGGCGGGCATCGCCTTCGCGAGTCTGGCGATGATCGTCACGGCACTGGCGCCGAGCTACGACTTCTTCATGTTCTACCAGACGCTGGTGATGACGCCGATGCTGCTGCTCTCGGGCGTGTTCTTCCCGTTGGAGCAATTGCCGGCCGGCGCCCAGGCCGCGACGCAGGTCTTGCCGCTGGCCCACGCGGTGGCGCTGATTCGCCCCCTGATGCTGGGTCGTCCGGTGGAACATGGGGGATTGCACCTGGCCGTGCTGGCGGTGTACGCCGTGGCCGCGCTGCTGGTGGCGCTGGTGCTGCTGCGGCGCAGGATGCTGCGCTGAGGGGTACGCCCTCTCCCGGCACCGGGAGAGGGGTTAAAACGATACGACTTACTGGCTTACTGGCCGAGCCCGCGCAGCAGGTCGGCCTTCAGGTCGACCACCGATTCCAGTCCCACGGACAAGCGGATCAGCCCTTCGGTGATGCCCGCCGCCGCCTTCGCTTCCGGCGCCACGCGGCCGTGCGTGGTGGTGTACGGATGCGTGATGGTCGTGCGCGTGTCGCCGAGGTTGCCCGTGATCGAGCACACCTTCGTGCTGTCGATCACTCGCCAGGCATTGGCGCGCTGCTGCTCGGGCGTGGCGCCCTTCAGCTCGAACGAGACGATCGCCCCGCCGCCGCTCTGCTGGCGCATGGCGATGTCGTACTGCGGGTGGGACTTCAGCGCCGGGTGGTACACCTTGGCCACGGCCGGGTGCGACTCCAGGAACTCGGCCACCGCCAACGCGCTCTGCGAATGCCGCTCCATGCGGATGGCCAGCGTCTCCATGCCCTTGAGCATCACCCACGCATTGAACGCGGACAGCGTCGGGCCGGCCGTGCGCACGAACGGGAAGAGCTTGCCCATGATGTAGTCGTGCTTGCCGACCACCGCGCCGCCCAGCACCCGCCCCTGGCCGTCGATGTGCTTGGTGGCCGAGTGCACCACCACGTCCGCGCCGAACTTGATCGGCTGCTGCAGCGCCGGCGAGCAGAAGCAGTTGTCTACCACGAACAGCGCGCCCGCATTGTGGGCGATGTCGGCAATCGCCGCGATGTCCGAGACCTCGGTCAGCGGATTCGACGGCGTTTCCAGGAAGAACAGCTTCGTATTCGGGCGCACGGCGGCGCGCCACGCGGACAGGTCGCCCGTGTCCACGTAGGTCGTCTCCACGCCGAACTTGGCCAGGATCGTGTTGAACAGCGTCATGGTCGAGCCGAAGATCGACCGCGAGCTGACCAGATGGTCACCCGATTGCAGCGACGCCAGCGCCACGGAGAGGATCGCGCTCATGCCCGATGCCGTGGCCATGCACGCCTCGCCGCCCTCCAGCGCCGCCAGCCGCGACTGGAACATCGACACCGTGGGGTTGGTGAAGCGCGAGTACGTGTAGCCCTCTTCCGAGTTGGCAAACCGCTCGGCCGCCTCTGCGGCGCTGTGGAAGCAGAAGCTCGAGGTCAGGTACATCGCCTCGGAGTGCTCCATGAACTCGCTGCTGCGCAGCGTGCCGGCGCGCACGCCGAGGGTATCGATGCCGAGGGACTCTGGTTGGAACGGTTCGCTCATGCTGCTGGCTGTCTTCTGATCGGATTAATCGTGGTTGCCCGAGCGCTGCAGATGCAGTTGCGAGCGCTCCGTGTCGGCATTGGTGCCGTCGCGGTCAGCCTGGCTGCGCGCCGTCTCCAGGCGCACCAGGTATTCCTCGTCGATATCGCCGGTGATGTAGCGGCCATCGAAGCACGAGGCGTCGAAGTCGCGCAGCGCCGGATTGATGTCGCGCACGGCCTGCTTCATCGCTTCCACGTCCTGGTACACGAGCTTGTCGGCGCCGATCATCTGCGCCACTTCCTCGTCGGTGCGGCCGTGGGCCACCAGTTCGCTGCGCGTGGGCATGTCGATGCCGTACACGTTCGGGTACTTCACCGGCGGCGCGGCCGAGGCGAAGATCACCTTGTTGGCGCCAGCGTCGCGGGCCATCTGGACGATTTCGAGCGAGGTGGTGCCGCGCACGATGGAATCGTCGACGATCAGCACGTTCTTGCCCTTGAACTCCACGCCCATGGCGTTGAGCTTCTGGCGTACCGACTTCTTGCGCACGGCCTGGCCCGGCATGATGAAGGTGCGGCCAACGTAGCGGTTCTTGAAGAAGCCCTCGCGGTAATCCACGCCGAGCGAGTTGGCCACCTGCATGGCGGCCGGGCGGCTCGAGTCGGGAATCGGCATGACCACGTCGATGTCGCCGGAGGACACTTCGCGGCGGATCTTCTCGGCCAGGTAGTCACCCATGCGCAGGCGCGCGTCGTAGACGGGCACGCCATCGATGCACGAATCCGGGCGGGCCAGGTACACGTACTCGAAGATACAGGGCGTCAGCACCGGGTTCTCGGCGCACTGCTTGCTGTAGAACTTGCCGTCCATGTCGATGAAGATGGCCTCACCGGGCGCCACGTCGCGCTCCATGCGATAACCCATGCCTTCCAGCGCCACGGATTCCGACGCGATCAGGTATTCCTTGCCCGTCGGGGTGTCGACGCTGCCGATGCAGAGCGGGCGGATGCCGAACGGGTCGCGCACAGCCAGCAGGCCGTAGCCGGCGATCTGGGCGGTAATCGCATAGGCACCCTTCACGCGGCGATGCATGCCGGAGACGGCCTTGAAGATCGCCTCGGGGTCCAGGGACAGGCCGTCGCTGCCGCGCTGGAGTTCGTCGGCCAGCACGTTCAGCAGCACTTCGGTGTCCGAATGCGTGTTGATGTGGCGACGGTCGCGGCGGAACATCTCCTCGCGCAGCTGTTCCGAGTTGGTCAGGTTGCCGTTGTGGGCCAGGATGATGCCGTACGGCGCGCTCACGTAGAACGGCTGGGCTTCTTCCTCGCTCGAGGCGGAGCCGGCCGTCGGGTAGCGCACCTGGCCGATGCCGGACGTGCCCGGCAGGCCGCGCATGTTGCGGGTGCGGAACACATCGCGCACGAGGCCGTTGGCCTTGTGCATGTGGAAGGTGCTGCCGTTGGCCGTGGCGATGCCAGCTGCATCCTGTCCGCGGTGTTGCAACAGCAGCAGGCTGTCATAGATCAATTGGTTGACAGGGCTGGTGGAAACCACGCCGACGATACCGCACATGCCGCACTCCCAGGAAAGGCAACTTTGATTCAGGGGCGCGGTCCCGGCTGCAATCCGGTAGGAGGCGTCGGGACCCGCGTTGACTTCAGGTCTTTACATACTTGGCCAGGTCCGGCGGCAGCCATTGCCGCAACTCGTCCATGGCCTGCATCACATAGGGGCGCGACACCGCGTCGCGCCAGAATTGTTCTTCCGGCAGCTTGGTGAGCCCGGCCAGCACCACGACCAGCATCACGATCAGCACGCCGCGCGCGAGGCCGAATACCAGCCCCAGGCCGCGATCCGCGGGCTTCAGGCCCGTGGTTTCCAGCAACTGGCCGAGGATGGCGCCGGCCAGTGCCGACACGATCCAGGTACCCAGAAACACTGCGAGGAAGCCCAGCGCACTGCGCGTGAGCTGCCCGCCGGGCAGCGTTTCCGGCATCCACTGGGCTGCCATCGCGCCGAAGTGGTAGGCCAGCAGGAAGGCCACCACCCAGCCCACCAGGGCCAGCACCTCGCGGACCAGCCCGCGCAGGATGCCGATCAGGCCCGAGGCCACGAGGATGAAGGCAACGCCGTAATCGAAAAAAGTAAAAGCCATGCGTCTGGCGCTTGTTCCTGGCAGATGACCCGTCAGATGGGGGCGATTTACAGTTCCACCACCTTGGAGGTCAGGCCCACGGCCTTGACCTTCTTGTCGGCCGCATCGGCGGCGTCACGATCGGTGAACGGGCCGGCGCGCAGCAGGATCCGCTCGCCGTCGGCAAGCGTCTTTTTCTCCACATAGGCCGGCACCTTGCTCGCCTTGAGCTTGGCCAGCCAGTTCTTCGCACGCTCTTCGGACGAGAACGCGCCAATCAGGATCATGAACTTGCCGCTGCCGGTGGCCTTGTCAGCCGGCTTGTCGGCGGGCTTGGTCTCGGCGACCTTGGTATCGGGCCTGGCTTCTGGCTTGGCATCGGCACGCGGCTTGTCGGCCGCGGCTGGCGCGCTGACGAGTTCCTCGCCGGCGTCCAGCGCGGCGTCATTGCGCGTGGCGGACGGCGTGGGTGGCAGCGGATCGGCCTTGCGCGCCTCCACCTTCGGCTTCTGCGTAGCGCCCTGCCCGTTGGCTACCTTGACCGCCACGTCCTCCGATACCGGACGGGGCTTGTGTTCGAAGACGATAGGCAGCACGATGACCGCCGCCACGAGCAGTACCACGGCGCCAATCAGGCGGCGCCGCGCGCGTTGCTTCTGCGGGAAGTCGGGGTCGAGGGTGTCGTCGGCGTATTCCTCGTTCAACCGGCGCGACGCGCCGACGCCAGCGCCCACATCCGCGCGCGTACGACGACCGCGCTCCGGTGCCGGATCAGAGCCCTTGCGGGACGAGAACAGCGAAAGCAGGCCCATGGATGCCGATGCCTAGAGAGTGATTCGGTGCGATGTCATTCCGGCGGCGATCAATTCGCCTGCGTGGCGCGATACGCGAGCACGCCGGCCACCGTATAGAACGACCCGAAGACCAGGATTCTATCATTCTCGGTCGCTCTCTCGATGGCATCGCGATACGCCAATTCCGGACTGGAGAAGCACGCGGCCGTATTGTCCGGGCCCTCGCGGAAGCCGCCTGCCTCAAGCTGCTCGCGCAGGTCCGCCGCGCTGGCGGCGCGGTCGGTGGGCAGGTCGCAGAAGCACCAGTGGTCCACCTTGTCCGCCACGTGGCTTAGTACGCCGGCAATGTCCTTGTCTGCCATCGCCCCGAACACCGCGTAGGTGTAGCGAAAGAAGCCCATGTTCTCGAGGTTCTGACCCAGCGTGGCGGCTGCATGTGGATTGTGCGCCACATCGAGAATCACCGCCGGACGGCCCGGCATCACCTGGAACCGGCCCGGCAATTCGACGAAGGCGAGCCCGTTACGCACCTCCTGCGCGCTCACCGGCAGGCGCGGACGCATGGCCTGCAGCGCCGCGAGCGCCGCCGAGGAGTTCAGCAGTTGGTTGGCGCCGCGCAGCGCCGGGTAGCCCAGGCCGTTCAGCTTGCGGTCCGGACCAATCCAGTCCCATTGCTGCCGTTCCTGCCCCTTGGCCGCCTGATGGTGGAAATCGCGGCCCACGAGCCACAATTCCGCGCCGATGGCTTCCGCATGGTCGATCAGCGATTTCGGCGGCATCGGGTCGCCGCAGATCGCCGGCACGTTCGGGCGGAAGATGCCCGCCTTCTCGAAGCCGATTTTCTCGCGCGTGTCGCCGAGGTACTGGGTATGGTCGATGTCCACGCTGGTGATGACCGCGCAGTCCGTATCGATCACATTCACCGCGTCCAGCCGTCCGCCGAGGCCCACTTCGAGGATGATGGCGTCGAGCCCGGCCGCCGCGAAGGCGTGGATGATGGCCAGCGTGGTGAATTCGAAATAGGTCAGGCTGACCGGATCGGCAAAGCTCGTGCGGGCGCGCTCGACGGCTTCGAAGTGCGGCAGCAGCTGCGCGTCCGTGGCCATCTCCCCGTTGATGCGCGCGCGCTCGTTGAACGTGATCAGGTGCGGCGAGGTATGCATGCCGACCTTGTAGCCGGCCTCGAGCAGGATGCACTCGAGCATCGCGCACGTCGAACCCTTGCCGTTGGTGCCGCCCACGGTGAAGACCACCGCGTCGATGCGCAGGCCCAGCGCTTCCTTGACGCGCGTGATGCGGGTCAGGCCCATGTCGATGCCCACGGGGTGGGCGCTTTCCAGATGGGTCAGCCAGTCGGGGAGATTGTGGAAGATGGGCATGGGAAAACCAGATTCAAAACTGGAAAAACAAAATGGCGCGGGTGGGGGCACCCGCGCCATTGTCCTGCATTCACACGAATCGCGTCAGGCTACCGCGTCCGCCGGTTGCTTCTGCAGCAGCGCCAGCAGTTGCGCCAGCTCGGCGCGCAGCTTGCGACGGTCGACGATCATGTCGATCGCGCCCTTCTGCAGCAGGAACTCGGCACGCTGGAAGCCTTCCGGCAGCTTCTCGCGCACGGTCTGCTCGATCACGCGCGGGCCGGCAAAGCCGATCAGCGCCTTGGGTTCGGCAATCACCACGTCGCCCAGGAAGGCGAAGCTGGCCGAGACGCCGCCCATGGTCGGGTCCGTCAGCACGCTGATGAACGGCAGCTTGGCGTTGGCCAGCTGGTTCAGCATGGCCGTGGTCTTGGCCATCTGCATCAGCGACAGCAGGCTTTCCTGCATGCGCGCGCCGCCCGTGGCGGTAATGCAGATAAACGGCACCTTCTGCTCGAGCGCCGCCTGCGCGCCGCGCGCGAAGCGCTCGCCCACCACGGAGCCCATCGAACCGCCCATGAACTCGAACTCGAAGCAGCTCACCACCACCGGAATGGTGTGGATGGCACCGCCGATGACGACCATCGCATCGGTCTCGCCAGTCTCTTCCATGGCGGCCTTGATGCGGTCCGGGTACTTCTTGGTGTCCTTGAACTTCAGCGCGTCCACCGGCACGATTTCCTGGCCGATTTCATAGCGGCCTTCGGCGTCCAGCAGCGCGTCCAGCCGCTCGCGCGAGCGGATGCGCATATGGTGGTCGCACTTCGGGCAGACGTGCAGATTGGCCTCGACGTCGGTCCGGTACAGCGTGGACTCGCACGCCGGGCACTTGACCCACAGCCCTTCCGGAATGCCCTTGCGGGTGGAGGGGTCGGTCTGTTGAATCTTGGGAGGCAGGAGTTTATCCAACCAGCTCATGAAAGCTCCTTACGGATAGCCGCCGCCCGCGCGCCAGCCTGCATGCGCAGGCGCTGACGGTGAGACGGCAGGGAATCAGGCCGCGAATTTACCATGCCGGGCCGGTCTGGCCGAAGCAAATCGCATCGATTGTGATACATCGATCACAATCAAGCCATGTCGATGTCGGCATGGCGTCACGTTTTGCCGCGGCTCAGGCGTCCAGGGCCTCGCGGATTTCGGCGATGAAGTCGCGCAGCGCGGTCACTGCCTGGTCGCGCGGGGCGTCTTCCAGCAGTTGCACCAGACGGCTGCCGATCACCACGGCGTCCGCCACGCTGCCGATGGCGCGCGCGGTCTGGGCATCGCGGATGCCGAAGCCCACGCCCACCGGCAGGTTGGCGTGGCGCTTGATCAGTGGCAGGCGGCTCGCCACGCTTTCCAGGTCGATCGTGGCCGAGCCGGTCACGCCCTTCAGCGACACGTAATAAAGATAGCCGCTGGCGACCTTCGCCACCGCCTCGATGCGCGCATCGGTGGAGGTCGGGGCGAGCAGGAAGATGGGATCCATCTCATTGGCGCGCATCAGGGCGGCAAACGCCTCGCACTCCTCGGGCGGATAGTCGACCACGAGCACGCCGTCCACGCCAGCCGCGCGGGCGGCCTTGGCGAAGGCCTCGTCGCCCATCCGCTCGATCGGGTTGGCGTAGCCCATCAGCACGACGGGCGTGCTGGCGTCGGTTTTTCGGAATTCTGCGACCCAGGCGAGCACCTGCGTCAGCGTCACGCCCTGCGCGAGCGCCCGCTCGGATGCGCGCTGGATCACCGGGCCGTCGGCCATCGGGTCCGAGAACGGCACGCCGAGTTCGATCACATCGGCGCCACCGGCCACCAACGCGTGCATCAGGTCCACGGTCAGGCCGGGCGCCGGATCCCCGGCGGTGATGAACGGAATCAGGCCCTTCTTCTGCTGCGCGGCCAAGGCCGCGAAAGTCTTCTGGATGCGGGACATGTCAGGAATTAGATAAGGCGTTGGACGGCGGCATCGGCTTCCGCGGCATCGTCATTGGCGGCGGGTACTGCGGGTTGAACCGGATCCGGCACGGCGGGCGTGACCAGGGGGATCGCCGCCTCCACCCGCTGGCGCACCAGTTGCGCGTACTCAGGATTCATCTCATAGCCGACGAAGCGCCGGCCATGGCGCACGCAGGCCACGGCGGTGGTGCCGCTGCCCGTGAACGGATCGAGCACGAGCCCGCCCGGCGGGCAGCTCGCCAGCACCATCCGCTCCACGATCTCGAGCGGCTTCTGGGTCGGATGGTCGGCGCGCTCGGGGTCCTGGCGATGGATGCGGGACACGCTCCACAGGTCCTTCGGGTTGTATCCCACCTCGAGCCACTTCTTGCCCTCGAAGCGCGGCCGGCTGCGCGCCTTCTTGGTCTCGGCGTCGTACGGAATCCGTACCGGGTCGAGGTCGAAGTAGTAGTCGCGCTGGCGGGCGAAGAAGCCGATGTTGTCATGCACCGACGAATACTTGCGCGTGGTGCCTCCCATGCTCGGCACGCGGCGGTCCCAGATGATCTCGTTGATCATGGTCAACCGTTGCTTGAGCATCACGAACAGCTCGGGCGAGTACTGCCACGTGCAGAACAGGTAGAGCGAGCCGCGCGGCGCGATTTTCGGCACGATGGCGTCCATCCACCGCTCGGACCATTCCAGGTAGGCTTGGCCCGAGAGGCGGTCGGAATCGTTGCCGTAGTCCTTGCCCAGCCCATAGGGCGGGTCAGCCACGACGAGATCGATGGAGCCGTCGGGGATCTTGGAGATCCCTTCCAGCACGTCTTCCTGATAGAGCCGCAACGCGGAGGAGTCCAGCAGGTCGGATTCGGGAGGCAGCACTTGCATCAGAGCTTCAGCCCCGCACGTTCGGCCACGGTGTGCATGTCCTTGTCGCCCCGTCCGGAGAGGTTCACCAGCAGTAGCTTGTCCTTCGGCAGCGTCGGCGCCAGCTTGCAGGCGTAGGCGATGGCATGGCTCGACTCCAGCGCCGGGATGATGCCCTCGATGCGGCAGCAGTCATGGAAGGCCTTGAGCGCCTCGTCGTCGGTAATCGGCACGTACTGCGCGCGGCCGATGTCCTTGAGCCACGCGTGCTCGGGACCCACGCCCGGGTAGTCCAGGCCGGCCGAGACCGAATGGGTCTCGATGATCTGGCCGTTGGCGTCCTGCAGCAGGTAGGTGCGGTTGCCGTGCAGCACGCCCGGCGAGCCGCCGGTCAGCGACGCCGCGTGGCGGCCCGTCTCCAGGCCGTCGCCGGCGGCTTCCACGCCGATCAGCTGCACATCGGGATAGTCGATATACGGATAGAAGATGCCCATCGCATTGGAGCCACCTCCCACGCACGCGATGACCGCGTCTGGCTGGCGGCCGGCCAACTCGGGCATCTGCACCTTGGCTTCCTCGCCGATCACGCACTGGAAGTCACGCACCATCATCGGGTACGGGTGCGGGCCCGCCACGGTACCGATGATGTAGAACGTGGATTCCACGTTGGTCACCCAGTCGCGCATCGCTTCATTGAGCGCGTCCTTGAGCGTGCGCGAGCCGGACTCCACGGGCACGACGGTGGCACCGAGCAGCTTCATGCGGTAGACGTTGGCGGCCTGACGCTGCACGTCCTCGGCCCCCATGTAGACCACGCATTCCATGCCGAAGCGCGCGGCGATCGTCGCCGTGGCCACGCCGTGCATGCCGGCGCCGGTTTCGGCAATCACGCGCTTCTTGCCCATCTTGCGGGCCAGAATCGCCTGACCAATCACATTGTTGATCTTGTGCGCGCCGGTGTGGTTCAGGTCTTCGCGCTTGAGGAAGATCTGGGCCCCGCCGAGCGTCTCGCTCCAGCGCTGCGCATGGTAGATCGGCGACGGGCGGCCGACGAAGTGCTTCAGCTCGCGCCGGTATTCGGCGTCGAACGCGGGATCGTTCTGGGATTGCGCATAGGCTTCGCGCAGCTCGTCCAGCGCGTGAACCAGCGTTTCGGAAACGAAGGTGCCGCCATAGGGGCCGAAATGGCCACGGAAATCGGGCAAGTCGTACATGTCCAGGCTCTCAGGATGGCGCACCGGCCCGGTTCGGGCAGGGGCGCTGAAATTCGGGGATGCGGCCGGCAGGCGGCGGGAACGGGTCCGGGAGGCCCCGGGTCACCCTGCTTCCGCCATGCGCACGGCACGCACGAACGCGGCAATGCGGGCGTGGTCCTTCACGCCCTTCGACGCCTCCACGCCGCTGCTCACATCCACGGCATAGGGGCGCACGCGCTCAATCGCGCCAGCGACGTTTTGCGCGTTCAACCCACCACTCAAAACGATGCGAGGAGCGCCGTTTGCGTTCGGGCTGCCCTTGGGGGGCACGGAGGGTGCCGGCTGCGAGGTGGAAACCAGCGCCGGATCGGTCGGAAGCCATTGGCCGGGAATCAGGGTCCAGTCGAAGACGTGGCCGCCACCGCCATAGCCTTCCACGAAGGCATCGAGCAACAGGCCGGCGGCGTCACGGTATTGATCGGCGAATTCTACCAAATCGAGCCCCGGACGAACACGGGCCGCACGCATGAAGGGCAGCCGGCAGCGCCGGGCGATCTCCGCGCACTGCTCGGGGGTCTCGTCACCGTGGAACTGAAGTAGCGTCAACGGCACCCGCTGCGCCACGTGGGCCACTTCCTCGGCATCGGCATTGACGAACAGGCCAACCACCGAGACGAACGGCGCGACTCGCTCGGCCAGTGCCGCCGCGCGCGCCACGTCCACATAGCGCGGGCTGCCGGCGTAGCAGACCAGGCCGATGGCGTCGGCGCCGGCATCCACGGCGGCGCGTACGTCGTCCTCGCGGGTCAGGCCGCAGATCTTGACGCGGGTGCGGCCGGGCATCTGGCTGAAATCAGGCGCCGTCATCGGTAAAGACTCCGTGGAAAAAGCTCGCGGACGGGTCCGCGGCGGGCAGCCGGTACGGCTCAGGATACTTCACGCCGGCCAGGTAGAGGCCATCGGGCATGAAGGTGGGCGCAGCCAGGCGGCGGTCGCGGCCGGCCAGCACTTCGGCCATCCAGCTCACCGGATAGCGGCCCCGCCCTACCGCTACGAGGGAACCCATCAGGTTGCGCACCATGTGGTGCAGGAAGGCGCTGGCGCGGAAGCGCAGGAAGACCCAGTTGCCGTCGGCCTTCAGGGTCACGTCGTACATCGTCTTGATGGGCGACTTGGCCTGGCATTCGGCGGCGCGGAAGGCCGAGAAATCGTGCTCGCCCAGCAGGCAGCTCGCGGCGGCGCGCATGGCGTCCACGTCGAGCTGCTGGCCCGGCGGGAGCATCAGGTAGCCGGCGCGGCCATGCAGCATTGGCACGCGGTGCGGGCCGGTGTAGAGCGCGTAGTAATACTTGCGCTCGAACGCCAGGAAGCGCGCGTGGAAGCCCTCGTCCACCGGCTCGGCCCATTGCAGGGCGACCGACGGCGGCAGGAAGGCGTTGATGCCGCGCACCCAGGAAAACTTGTCGCGCGAGAGTTCGGTATCGAGATGAATCACCTGCCCGAGCGCATGCACGCCGGCATCGGTACGCCCCGCCACCGTGGTCAGCAGGCGAGTCCCGGCAAAACGCTCGATGGCGTCTTCCAGATGGTTCTGCACGGTATTGCGGTGCGGTTGCGCCTGCCAGCCCGAGAAGGCCGACCCGTCGTACTGAAGCCCGATGGCGATGCGATTCATGGATCCCAAAAGAAAATGCGCCGGAAGGGACGCTTCCGGCGCATCGCTTCGGGCCGCAACGGCGTGGCGCCGTGCAAGCCCTCCATCATACCGGCCTTTGCAGGCCGTTTTCCGACGCGTGACCGCTACCGGTCAGGCCACCTCGCGCAGCAGCGTGCGCGCTTCGGCCTGGAGCGGGTCTTGCGACTGATCCACCACTTCCTGGAGTAGTTCGCGGGCCCCTTCCTTGTCGCCGATCTCGATGTAGGCACGGGCCAGGTCGAGCTTGATCTGCATGTCGCGGCCGCCGTCCATGCCGTTGGCGGACAGGGTGCTGGCGGACACGCCGTGGGTGGTGTCACCACCGCCCTCGGACGTCACGCGGCTCAGGTCGATCGGCTCGGCCAGACGGCCGTTCTGCAGCATCGTCGGCGCCGGGAGCGGCACCGAGTCGGCCAGCGGGTCGTTGCCCGCCGACTTGCCGGCGCTGCCGGGGTTCAGGTCGAGCGAGATGCCCGACATGTCGAACTCCAGCGGACGCGAACGCGTCGGGGTATCGAGCGCCGGCACCWCGGCCAGGTGGCGGCTTTCCAGGTCAGCCGGCATGTCGAGGCCGGTGTCGTGGCTTTCGTCGAGTACGTCATCCAGACGTGCCACCGGTTCCGCTTGGAATTCGTTACCGAATACCAGCGAGGCCGACTCCGGTGCCACGATGGGCTCCCCCGGCGCGGGCGCCGGGAAGGCGTCGAGCGGCAGCGCCAGATCCGCCATGGCGGGCTCGCGCGGCGGTTGCTCGAGGTTGTGCGCGGGGTCCTGCGTGCGCCATTGGTCCGCGACCGGCGTGGTGGTATCCACTTCGGCCGTGGCGTCCGGCGCTACCGACAAATACAAGGCATTGCTCGGGTCCAGCTTGCGACCCATTTCGGCGGCCTGCAGCCAGTCCGCGCCTTGCCCGCCCGTCTGGGCGAACATTTCTTCTGCAATCACTCGGAAACCTTCCACATCCTGGCGAGTGTTGTAAATCTCCAGCAGCTTCAGGCGAATGGCCTGACGCTCCGGGCTCTGTTGCAGCGCTTCGCGCAGGATTTCTTCGGCCTGCACGTCGCGCCCGTAGGCAATATACACCTCCGCCTCGGCGATCGGGTCCACCTCGGTAGCTTCCGGCGAGTTGTTGCCGATCCGGAAATCGGCGCCGAACACGCTGTGCTGCGAGGTATCCACGCTCTGGCCGCCGGCGGTGCCGAACAGCGAATGGCCACCGGCCATCACCGTGCTTTCCTGCGACAGGATGCTGTCGCCGAAGCCGCCGTTGTCAGCGGTCTTCTGCTTCTGGCGGCGACGATAGACGGCATAGCCGCCCAGCAGCGCGACCAGCAGGCCGGCGCCCGGCAGCAGCATCGGGTTGCCCAGCAGTTCGTCCAGGAACGAGGGTTCCGGTACCGGTGCGGGCTGCACGCGCGGCGCGGGCTTCTTCACGGCCACAGGGGCGGAAGCGGCGGCGGCCGGGGCGGGTGCGGCGGCGTCTGCCTGCGGCGCCGAAGCGGCGGCCGTTGCAGCCACAGCGGCTGCGGCCGGCGCGGCGGCATCGGCTGCGGAGGCCGGTGCAGCTGCCGTGGCGGCCGGAGCCGGCGTCGGCGTGGCCGTGCTCGTCGCGGCAGTCGCCGTGTCAGCGGGCTTGGCCGGCTCGGCGGGCACCACGGTCGGCGCGGTGCTGGCCGCCGGCGTGGCCGGCGCAGCAGCCTGGGCCGGAGCCGCCTTGGCCTGGTTCAGCTTGGCGATCTCGGCATTCTTCAGCTCCATCAGGCGCTGCATGTCCGTGACGTTCTTCTCGAGCTGGGCCAGCTTCGACTCGGCGTCCTTCAGCTTGCGCTGCGAGGCCACTTCGGCTTCGGCCTGGGCTTGCGCCTTGGCCTGCGCGGCGCGGTCTGCCTTGCTCAGCTTCAGTTCGTCGCGCGGACCGGCGGCGGGCACCGTGGTGTCCTGCACGCGCGCCGTCACGTTGCCGGACTGCTCACGCCCCGAGCCCGCTTCCACGGACTTCGCGGCAGCGGCGGCGGCCAGACGGCTGCGGTAGCTGTCGAAGCCCTGCGTGCGCGCCACGACCTCGCGGCGAGCTTCGCGCGGGCTCACGGACTGCGCCTGCTGGGCGCTCGGCACCTTCAACACCGCGCCGGACTTGATCCGGTTGATGTTGCCGCCGATGAATGCATTCGGATTATTCCGATACAGCGCGAGCAGCATCTGCTCGAGCGACACGTCCTGGCCCTGCGCGGCATCGCCGGCAATGCTGGACAGCGTGTCGCCGCGCTGGATCGTGTATGGCTCGCCGGCGGCAGCGCCGTCGGTCGATGCGGGGGCCGCCGGGGCGGCGGCGCGGCGCGGCTGGCGCGGGGCCGGAGCCGGGCGAGCGGCCTCCGACCCGAC